>NZ_JBWBQM010000001.1:2400000-3013183 GCF_056279005.1 Arthrobacter sp. TE26545 | reverse complement strand
GGATGTAGTAGAAAGTCATGCCGTCGCCCTGGTACCAGCCGAGGTTGTTTTCGAAGTTCCCCCACTCGTAGCGGCCGATCCGCTTCGAGGAGATGTTCACTACCGAGCTGAAAGCGGGGCGATGGTGCACCAGCCGGTCCTGGTCTCCGAAGGCTTTGGTGTAGAGGGGTGCTGGAGCGGCGGCGACGGCGGTATCTGCCAGCGCGGACGTCACCAGGAGCGATTTGGCGATGCTCTGGCCCGGCAGCCCGTAGAGGGTGAGGCTGGCGCGCTGCAGCCAGCCTTTGACGAGCGCAAGGTACCGGCCGCGGTATGGTTCGCCGGCGCCCGGGGCGAGCAGCAGGATGGCCGTGAGGGCTGCAGCGCCGTCCACGTAGTCGGGGTTTTTCTGCCGGGACACGGCCCTGCCCCGCACGGCGTCCATCATCCGGCCGTTCCAGATGAACGGGGCGTAGGAGGCTTCCACGGCGTCAAGGACCACGGACTTCTTCGGGTCGGTGACGTCCCAGCCGCTGCCGCCCAGCAGCCCCAGGATCTCGGCGATGCCGCCGAGGGTCACCACGCCGTAGGTGCCCACGTAGGGAAGGTAGCTGTGTTGGACGAAGGAGCCGTCCGTGTAGAAGCCGTCGCCGCTGGTGACGTAGCCGAACACGCTGTTCCGACCGCCGCCCACCGTGTCGCTCAGGGCATCGCGGGCCAGGGCGATCTCGTCGGGGCGTCCGTCCAGGATGCCGCGCAGGGCGCAGGAGAGGGCCTTGTCGGTCCGGTTGGCCCCGGTCTCGGCGAAACCCGTGCCGCGCCCGCGCCAGTTGGGGTCCGTGGTGAAGTAGCGGGCGGCGGCCATCAGGGAGGTCCGCAGCTCCCCGGGGACCAGGTCATGCAGAAGGACCAGGATGTCCGCGGCCCTGCGCGGCACCCCGATCTCCCAGAACCACCAGTTGCCGGCGGGGCGCATCCCGGCCTTGTAGGCCGTGGTGCTCAGGTAGGACAGGGCTGAAACCAGGTCCTCAGCGAGGGTGGTGTCGCCGTGCTGCTCCGAGCCCGCCGTGCTGTAGGCCAGGGCGAGCTCGTAGATCCGGTTGAAGCTCACACCCATGTTTCCCGTGGCATCGGCGGCGCTTCCGATCCCGGCCAGCGGGAGGTCGGCCCAGAGGCCCGAGGTGCCGCTGGGCGTGATCATGGACTTCCAGGTGGCCGCGGCGCTTCCGCTCATGGCCTTCAGTGCCTCCGCGAGCTCCGGAACGGCGGCGGCGCTACCGTCGCCGGCCAGCATGAGGCGACGGCGGGCGATGAGATCCGCGAGCGGGTCCTCGCTCGCTACGGCGGCGGCCGGTGCGGTGCCGGCGAACACTGCCGCGGCTCCCATGAGTGTCAGAAGGGTGCGGCGGTTCAGTTCAAACGGGGACAGGTCGAAGGGGGACAACGGCGCCTCCAGGTCGTGGGGAAGGGTGATCGGAGTCACGCTATGTCCGGAATCTGTGCGCTCTCAATGCAAATGAACAAAAGTGCTCAGCGTTGTTCGGGTGCCGGGCCGGGCCTAGGGGGCGGCACCGGGCAGGCGGCGATACTGGGCAGCGGCCGGCGGAAACCGTAGAGTTCACACTACGGAACTGCCGTTGCTGAGCTACCCAAAGAGGGGTAATTACATGCGATACGTCGTTGGTTATTCGTCCAAGGAGCGCGGCGCGGACGCCGTTGCCCTTGCCGCCTCCCTGGCCCGGGCCCAGGACGCTTCCCTGGACATCGTCCACGTGGTGGATCCGCACACTCCCTACGCGGGGCTCTATCCCGAAGGCGCCGCCGCGACCCCGGCCGAACAAGCCATCCTCAGTGCGGAGCGGGACAGCCTGGCCTTGGTGCCCGACGGCGTCGGGGCCGCTTTCCGACCCGTCCCCGCCGAATCATTCGCCGCCGGCCTGATCGAAGCCGCCGGCGACGACGCCGGGCTGATCGTGGTGGGTGCTGCCAGCAATGGACTGTTCAAGCGTTTCACCGTGGGCAGCGTGGCCAACGCCCTCCTGCACGCCTCGCCGGTACCCGTGGCCCTCGCGCCGCGCGGCTATAACCGCACCGAGCCTGTCACCCGGTTCACTTTGGCGACCGGGCAGCGGGCCGGTGCGGACGCCGCCATCGGCACCGCCATCGGTGCGGCCAACCGGCGCGGCGTGCCGCTGCGCCTGGTTTCCCTCGTGACGCTCGACGCCGGCCCCGACGAGAGCGGCGAAGCCACCAACGCGGCCCACCGCCACGCCAACACCGTCCTCAGCGACGCCGCCGCCCGCCTGCCCGAAGGCCATGATGTGAGTGTCGCCGTCGCGCACGGACGCAACATCGAAGAAGCCATCGACAGCCTGGAATGGCTGGAAGGCGAAGTGCTGATCATCGGTTCGTCACGGCTGGGCGAGAAGAACAAACTGTTTATCGGCAGCACCGCGAACAAGATCCTCCGCGCGCTGCCGGTGCCCATGGTGGTGGTTCCGCGCGATTACGAGCGCGTGGATTCGATGCCCATTTAGGCGTTCCGGGCCTGCTTGCGGAAAGCGGCGTTCTTGCGTGCGTTGCGGAACATGTCCGCCGTGAGCAGGGCCAGCGCAAACCACACGATGCCGAAGCCGATCCAACGCTCCGTGGTCATGGTTTCGTGCAGCACCGCCAGGGCAACGATGAACTGGAGCAGCGGTGCGAAGTACTGCAGCATGCCGATGGTCGTCAGCGGCAGCCGGCTGGCCGAGGCGCCGAAGAACACCAGCGGCACTGCGGTTATCACGCCGGAGGAGAGCAGCAGCCAGAAATGTCCGGCCCCGTGGCTGCCGAGGGTGGCGCTTCCGCCCAGGCCCAGGAGCAGCATGGTGGCCGCGGCAAACGGGGCAAGCACCACGGTTTCCACCGTGAGGCTGGTGATGGCGTTCAGGCGCGGCCCCACCCGCTTCTTGACGAAGCCGTACAGCCCGAAGCTGAACGCCAGGACCAGGGCGATCCAGGGCAGCTTGCCGTAGGAGACGGTCAGGACGGCGACGGCGGCGAAGCCGGTACCGACGGCGGCCCACTGCAGCGGGCGGAGGGTTTCCTTCAGGACGAAGACGCCCAGGAGCACGGAGACCAGGGGATTGATGAAGTAGCCCAGCGATGCCTCGACTGCCTGCCCGGTGGTGATCCCGTAGGTATAGGTGAGCCAGTTGACGGCGATGAGCAGCGCCGCCACTGCCAGGGGCACGAAGATGGTGCGGTCCTTGAACGCCTTGGCCAGTTGGCCCCAGTTCCGGGTGACGGCGATGAGTGCGCCACAGAACAGCAGTGACCAGACCACGCGGTTGGCCACGATCTCCACCGCGCCGGCAGGCTGCAGCAGTATGAAGTAGAGCGGCAGCAGCCCCCACAAGCCGTAGGCGCCGATGCCGTACAGGATGCCCGTCGTCGTCTCGCTTCTCGCTGCCTTCGCCGCGCCGGCAGGTTCCACGGCAGGAACGCCCGTGGCGGGAGCCTCCGGCGACAGGGCGTTGGCGGGCAGGGCGGCTGGGGCTTGTTCGGGCGTAGGCACAGAACCAATAACATCACGTCCTTGGGGGCTATTCCTGAACGGCCGGTCGGAAGGCTGTCTGGAACCCCGACCGGGTGCGTGGCGCTTCGTGTCACGGAGCTTCGCGTACGGGCTTTCGCGCGGGTGGCGGGGATTAGACTGGGGCCCTGCACGCCATTGTTGCAGGGGTTTCGTCTGACGGAGGGTCCACGGTGTCCAACTCGGAAAACAGCTCCACTCGTCCATTGCGCGTCGCCATCATCGGCGCGGGACCGGCCGGCGTCTACGCCGCGGACATCCTGAGCAAATCGAGCGAAGTCAAGGACGGACACCTCGAAGTCAGCATCGACCTCTTCGAGGCGTACCCCGCCCCGTATGGGCTGATCCGCTACGGCGTGGCCCCGGACCATCCCCGCATCAAGGGCATCGTCAACGCCCTGCACAAAGTGCTGGACCGCGGCGACATCCGCTTCTTCGGCAACGTCACCTACGGCCGGGACCTCACCCTGCACGACTTCCGCTCCTTCTACGACGCCGTCATTTTCTCCACCGGCGCCATCAAGGACGCGGCCCTGGACATCCCGGGCATCGAACTGGAGGGCTCCTACGGCGGCGCCGACTTCGTCTCCTGGTACGACGGCCACCCGGACGTGCCCCGGGAATGGCCTCTGGACGCGAAGGAAATCGCGGTCATCGGCAACGGGAACGTGGCCCTGGACGTGGCCCGCATGCTGTCCAAGCACGCCGATGACCTCCTGGTCACCGAAATCCCGGACAATGTCTACGCGGGCCTGAAGAACTCCCCTGTCACCGACGTGCACGTCTTCGGCCGCCGCGGCCCGGCCCAGGTGAAGTTCACCCCGCTCGAGCTGCGCGAACTGTCCCACGCCAACGACGTCGACATCGTGCTCTACCCGGAGGACTTCGAGTTCGACGAAGCCTCGGACGAGGCCATCCGCAGCAACAACCAGATCAAAACCATGGTGAACACGCTCACCAACTGGCTGGTGGAAGAGCACGCCGAGTCCGAGCAGCCCTCCTCCCGCCGCCTGCACCTGCACTTCCTGCACAGCCCGGTGGAGATCGTTTCGGAGAACGGCTCCGGGAAGGTTTCCAGGATCAAGTTCGAACGGATGCAGCTGGACGGCACCGGAAACGTCAAAGGCACCGGCGAATTCGTCGACTACCCCGTGCAGGCCGTGTACCGCGCCATCGGCTACCACGGCTCGGCGCTGGATGAGCTGGAGTACGACGCCCGCCGCGGCGTCATTCCGAACGACGGCGGACGTGTCCTGGGTGCCGACGGCAAGCCGGTGCCGGGCGTCTACACCACAGGCTGGATCAAGCGCGGCCCCGTGGGCCTGATCGGCCACACCAAGGGCGATGCGCTGGAGACCATCGGCTTCCTGCTTGAGGACAGGCTTTCCCTGCCGCCGGCTGAGACACCGGATCCCCAGGCGATCGTGGACCTGCTGGAGGAACGCGGCATCGAATACACCACGTGGGAAGGCTGGAACCGGCTGGACGCGCACGAGGCCGCGCTCGGCACCCAGTGGACCGCGGACAACCCGGACCGCGGGATCGAACGCGAACGCGTGAAGGTCGTCCCCCGCGAGGACATGATCCGCATCTCGCGCGGCTGACTCCTTCCGGCTAAGCTTTCCGGACGGGCTTTCCAGCCGGAACGGCGCCTGCCAGTGGGAGATCGATGAAGAACCCCGTCCACTCCGCAGCCCACGGGAACGAACCGCGTGGGCTGGTGCAGCGGCACGCCCGGACGGGGCACGAGCACCTGGCAGCCGGCAGCTTTTCCCTTCCCGACGACGCGGTGCTGCCGGGCCTGCGGCCGCTCGTCCGGGAGTCGTGGCAACGTTCGGCCGCACTGCAGGCCAACCCGGATACCGCCGCGGCGCCTCTGGCGATGGACGTTGACCAGCTGGAGGACTACCGCCGCGGGCACCCGCTGGCCGCCGTCATGCCGGTGATCCGCAAGCTGCTGGTCCAGCCCGGCCAGGACAGCGGACTGGTGGTCGCCGTGGGCGACGGCCTCGGCCGCTTGCTGTGGGTGGACGGAGACCCGGCCCTCCAACGCAGGGCCGAAAGCATGTTGTTCGTCGCGGGCGCCGACTGGTCCGAGGCGTCCGTGGGAACCAGCGCCCCCGGCACGGCGCTGGCACTGGGGCGCAGCATCCAGATCTCAGGCGCGGAACACTACAAACGTGCGGTCCACCCTTGGAGCTGCACGGCCGTGCCCTTCCATGACCCGGACACCGGTGCGCTGCTGGGCGTCGTGGACATCACCGGTTCGGAGACCGCTGTCGCCCCGCACACGCTGTCCCTCGTCGAGGCCACCGTCGCGGCCGCGCAGGCGCACCTTCGGATCGAACGGCTGCAGCGGGCGAGGGACGGCGTCCGCCAGAAGGCGCCGGCACCTGAGGGAAACCAGGCAGCCGCGCGGCAGGCGGCCGTGCGGAAGGACCCGGACCCGCTTTATCGCAACAGCCTCCAACTCCTCGGCCGCGAGCACGCCCTGCTCAGCATCGCGGGCCGCACGGTCCGGCTTTCCGGCCGGCACAGCGAGATCCTTGCCCTGCTGAGCCTGCACCCGGAGGGGCTCAGCGCGGACGAACTCTGCGCCCGGCTCTATCCCGGAGACGGCTCGCCCGTCACGCTCAGGGCCGAGATGGTGCGGCTTCGCAAGATCCTGCAGGAGCTGAGCCCCGATGCCGTGCCGGGTTCCCGCCCGTACCGCCTGCCGGTCGAGCTGTTCCCGGACTCAGGCCAGGTCCTGGGCTGCCTGCAGCGCGGGGCGCACCGGATCGCCCTGGAGATCTACCGCGGCGCCGTGCTGCCGCGCTCGGAGGCGCCCGGCGTCGTCGAACTCCGGCAGCGCGTCTCCACCCTCCTCCGGGAGGCGGTGCTCACGGACGGCAGCGCGGATTCCCTCCTCAAGTACGCGGCCCTGCCCGAGGCAGCGGACGACGCCGGGGTGCGGCTTGCCGCGCTCAAGCTGCTGCCGCCGCGCTCGCCCAGGCGGGCCGCCGTCGTCGCCGAACTGGAACGGATCGACAGCGAACTGTCGGCCTGACCCCGCAACCTGCTTGCAACCTCCCCGCTCCTACGCTGAAGGCGCAGTCAACCACCATGCGCAGCAAAGGAGCTAGCAATGGCAATCTACGCACAGCCCGGCACCGAGGGATCGAAGGTCACGTTCAAGGACCGCTACGAAAACTGGATCGGCGGCGAGTGGGTGGCCCCGGTCAAAGGGCAGTACTTCGAAAACATCACCCCGGTGACGGGCAAGGCGTTCTGCGAGGTGGCCAGGGGCACCGCGGAGGACATCGAACTGGCATTGGATGCCGCGCACAAGGCCGCACCGTCCTGGGGCAGGACCTCCGCAACGGAGCGAGCGTCCGTCCTGAACAGGATCGCGGACCGCATCGATGACAACGTCGAACTGCTGGCCGTGGCCGAGACCTGGGACAACGGCAAAGCTGTCCGGGAAACCCTGAACGCGGACATCCCGCTGGCCGCGGACCACTTCCGCTACTTCGCTGCCGCCATCCGCGCGCAGGAAGGCCACCTCTCCCAGCTCGACGACGACACCACCGCCTACCACTTCCACGAACCGCTCGGCGTGGTGGGCCAGATCATCCCGTGGAACTTCCCGATCCTGATGGCCGTCTGGAAGCTCGCCCCGGCGCTCGCCGCCGGCAACACTGTTGTCCTCAAGCCCGCCGAGCAGACCCCGGCATCCATCCTGGTCCTGATCGAACTCCTCGCGGACCTGCTTCCCGCCGGCGTCGTGAACGTCGTCAACGGCTTCGGCGTGGAGGCCGGCAAGCCGCTCGCGTCCAGCCCCCGGATCCGCAAGATCGCCTTCACAGGCGAGACCACCACGGGCCGGCTCATCAGCCAGTACGCCGCCAACAACCTGATCCCGGTCACCCTGGAGCTCGGCGGCAAGAGCCCCAACATCTTCTTCGAGGACGTCGCGGCGCAGAACGACGCCTTCTACGACAAAGCCCAGGAAGGCTTCACCCTGTTCGCCTTCAATCAGGGCGAAGTCTGCACCTGTCCCTCGCGCGCCCTGGTGCAGGAGGGGATCTACGACTCCTTCATGGCCGATGCCGTGGCCCGGACCAACAGGATCATCCAGGGCAACCCGCTGGACACCGACACCCAGATCGGCGCCCAGGCCTCCAACGACCAGCTGGAGAAGATCCTCTCTTACATCGACATCGGCAAGCAGGAAGGCGCCAAGGTGCTCACGGGCGGTGCCAGGGCCGAGCTTCCCGGGGACCTGGCAGCCGGCTACTACGTGCAGCCGACCATTTTCGAAGGCCACAACAGGATGCGGATCTTCCAGGAAGAGATCTTCGGCCCGGTGGTTTCCGTGACCCGCTTCAGCGACTACAACGACGCCATCGGTATCGCCAACGACACCCTGTACGGCCTTGGCGCCGGCGTCTGGTCCCGCAACGGCAACGTCGCGTACCGGGCGGGCCGGGAAATCCAGGCCGGCCGGGTCTGGGTGAACAACTACCACGCTTACCCGGCAGGCGCCGCGTTCGGTGGCTACAAGTCCTCGGGCATCGGACGCGAAAACCACGCGATGATGCTCGAGCACTACCAGCAGACCAAGAACCTGCTGGTCAGCTACGACGAAAACAAGCTGGGATTCTTCTAGGTCATGTCCCAGGCACTTGAGGCCGCCGTGACGCTGCCTGGGGAGGACTTCTCCCGGGTGGCGCTCACGGCGCCTGCCCTTGACCTGCTGCGCGAACTCCGGCGTCGGCACGGCCCCCTGATGTTCCACCAGTCCGGAGGCTGCTGCGACGGTTCCTCGCCCATGTGCTACCCGGCCGGGGAATTCAACACCGGGGATTCCGATGTGCTGCTGGGCGTCTTCGAGATCGACGGCGGCGCGAGCGGCCTGTCCGGCGACGGCGCGGGCGGCCTGTCCGACGGCGGATCCGGCGGCGTCGGGGATGCGCCCGGCGGCGGCTGGTCGCTGGAATTCTGGATGTCCCGGGAGCAGTTCTCCTACTGGTCGCATACTCACCTGACGGTGGATGTGGTGGACGGCCGGGGCAGCGGATTCTCCGTCGAGGCACCTGAAGGGAAGCGGTTCCTGATCCGCTCAAAACTCATGGATTGGCCGGTGCCCGGGCCGTAGCATGACACGCCGGAAGACGGTGGCGTCACCCTCGGCGACTAGACTGGGCTGTTCCAATCCGCGAATTTGAGGGGAATCATGTCCAATGTCGGCGTGACAGGAACGCCAGCACCTGAATCAGCCACCGGGGGAGGCGTCCCAAAGCGCCGCGGCCGCAGGGCGGCCGAAGGAGGGACAAACCCTGGCGCGGCCTGGTTCCGTGCCTGCGCTGCGGTGCGTGCCAACGCTGCCGTTGGAGTGCCGGTACTGGCCGTCACGGCGGCAGCAGGAATCGCCCTCGCGGCACAGGCCGGCGCTTTCGAGGGGTGGATAGGGAAGACCGGGCCGGCCGCCGTCGCTGGCGCCGGGCAGTCGGCGGACGCGGAACACAGCCGCGCCCTTCCCGAACCCAGCCGCTCCGGAAAGGCCGGGGACACTTCGGCCGGCAAGCCGGGAGCGAAGGAGCCCGGATCGGGAACCGACAGCAAGACCCGTGCAAGCGAGCCCCCGGTACCTGCCGGGGCCGTTCCGCAGGACGGATCGCCCGTGACGGCTGGAAACCTGCCGGCAGGAGCAGGTCAGGAAGCCGTCCAGCCTGCGCCGCCGGAGCCCGTGCAGCTCCCGGCACCAGCAGATGGCTCGAATGCCGCGGGAAGCACATCGGACGGCACCGAACCGGAGGAAATGTCAGCCGGGGACGCGGGCGCGGCCGAAACCGCAGATTCAGGGACTGCGCCGGCCCCGGCGCCGAGCACTGCTACCGCGCCGAGCACAGCAACAGAGCCGTCCGACGTGCCTTCCCTGATCTCTTCCGTGCTCGGCGCGAGCACGGGAACGAAGGTGCTGGTCGTTGGGGGCGGCCTGCTCGGCAGGTGATCCGCAAGCGCGACACGCCGCAGTTGTCTCACTATGCGGGACAAAAGTGGAGGTCCACTGTATGGACACTACTCTTGATGAGTCTGTTTCACGTACCCGTCAAGATTGTGGACTTCCTATGAACCTCTTCCGGACCAAGTCGATCGAGCAGTCCATTGCGGACGCCGATGAACCCGGACGCAAACTGAAGCGCTCCCTCAGCACCTGGGACCTGATGATCATGGGCGTCGCCGTTGCTGTCGGCGCCGGCATCTTCTCGGTAGGTGCCAAGGCCGCGGCAAACTTCGCTGGCCCCGCGGTGACCATCTCCTTCGCGGTTGCCGCCGTCACCTGCGCGCTGGCCATCATGTGCTACGCGGAATTCGCCACCGCCATCCCGGTTGCGGGTTCTGCCTACGTCTTCACCTACGCCACCATGGGCGAGGTCCTGGCCTGGATCATCGGCTGGAACCTGATCCTCGAGCTCTTTACGGCCGCAGCGGTCATCGCCAAGTACTGGGGCATCTACCTCAGCAAGGTGTTCGGCCTCATGGGCGTGGACATGCCGCCCGCGCTCAACATCGGCGGGGTGGACCTGTACTGGGGTGCCTTCCTCATCGTGGCCGTATTCACGGTGCTGCTGGTCCTTGGAACCAAGTTGTCCGCCCGCGTGGGCAACATCTTCACCCTGATCAAGATCGGTGTGGTGCTCTTCGTCATTGTCGTCGGGTTCACCTACGTGAAGGTCGCCAACTACACGCCGTTCATTCCCGAATCCGTTCCGACAGCGGGAAGCGGCGGCACCGACGTGCTGAAGCAGTCCTTCTTCGGCTTCCTCACCGGGGCCGTTCCCGCCCAGTACGGCACCCTCGGAATCTTCGCCGGTGCGGCACTGGTGTTCTTCGCCTTCATCGGCTTCGACGTGGTGGCAACCTCTGCCGAAGAGGTCAAGAACCCGCAGAAGACCCTCCCGCGCGGCATCTTCGGCGGCCTCGCCCTAGTGACCCTGCTCTACATCCTCGTTTCCCTGGCCCTGACCGGCATGGTGCCTTACACCCAGCTTGCCGAGGCCAAGAGCCCCACTCTTACCACGGCGTTCGAAGCCGTCGGCAACACGGACGCGGCCAAGGTGATCGCCTTCGGCTCCCTCATCGGGCTCACCACGGTGATCATGGTGCTGCTCATGGGACTGGCCCGCGTGGTCCTGGCAATGAGCCGCGACGGCCTGCTCCCGCGCGCCCTGTCCCGCACCAGCGACAAGCACGCGACCCCCGCACGGCTCCAGATCATCTGCGGTAGCGCCGTCGCCCTCGTGGCAGGCCTGACCAACGTTGACCTGCTGGAGGAAATGATCAACATCGGAACCCTCTCCGCGTTCGTCATGGTGAGCCTGGGCATCCTGGTGCTGCGCAAGAAGCGTCCGGACCTGAAGCCGGCCTTCCGCGTGCCGTTCGGCAAGGTGCTCCCGGTTGTCTCGGCGGTCCTCTGCCTGTACCTGATGACCAACCTCGCGGTGGAGACCTGGATCTTCTTCGCGATCTGGCTGGTCATCGGCATCGCGATCTACTTCGCCTACGGCCAGCGCCACTCGCGCCTCAACGAGAAGTTCGCCGAGGCCCGCGCCGCGGTGTCCGGAGGCTCCGTGGCAGGCAACAGCACGGTGTCCGGCGACGAAGAGGACGACCTCAGCAAGGTCTGAGCCTGCGCCGCCCGCTGACAGCGAAACGCAAACAACGAAACGCAAACTGCGAAACGCAAACAATACGATGGCCGCCTGGAACCACGGTTCCGGGCGGCCATCGCCGTCCCCGGGTAGCTCCGGATCAGGGCGCGGCGTGCTCAGAGACCCAGTCCACCAGGGGCCGCAGCACTTCCCACCGGCGTGCGATCTCCCCGGCCGCCGCAGGGGTGGAAAGCCAAGCGGGTTCACCGAGTTCAAGCCCGGCGGACAAGGACTTGTGCTTCAGCAGTTCGGCCCGCGGATGGTCCTTGTCGAAGCCGCGGGGTACTGTCTTGAGCTTCTCGCCGCCGATGGAATACCCGGCGTCGGCGATCTGCGAGACGATACCCTCCAGTTCCTCCCCGCTGGCCGGGGCGGCCACGGACTCGCGGTAGCGGGCCAAGCTGTGCGGGGCTGTACGAATGGCAGCCGCCACCCAGCAGGAGGCCGTCTGCGGCCAGGTGGAGATAGAAGCCCAGGCCTTCCTGTTCCGCCGCGAAGGCGCCCTGGGCCGTCTTGTAGGGTGACTTGTCCTGCGAAAAGCGGACGTCCCGGTACGGGCGGAAGATCTTGGCCGGCCCGAACTGCGGCTCCAACTGCTCGAGGAGCGCGGTGAGCGGCTCCTTCACCGCGGCGTCGTAAACGTCCTTGTGTTCCAACCACCACTCGCGGTTGTTGTTCTGCTCAAGTTCGGCATAGAAGCGGAACGCCTCCGGCGGAATGCCCTGAAATGTGTTCATGCAAGGAATCCTAGGGACCGCATGCCGGGCAGCACAGGGCCCGGGCCAGCTATGTGGAGAACCCTGAAAAGCAAGCACCCCGTCACGGATTTTCCGTGACGGGGTGCTTCGTTCGGCTCCGGGATTTCCCGGGCGCCCGACTACTTCTTGAGCTCGAAGCGGTCGTTGTCCATGACCTTGGCCCAGGCCTTGGCGAAGTCGGCAACGAACTTCTCCTGTGCGTCGTCGGAGGCGTAGACCTCGGCGAGGGCGCGCAGTTCGGAGTTGGAGCCGAAGACCAGGTCCACGCGGCTGCCGGTCCAGCGGCCGTCGGTGGTGGTGTAGGTCTTCTCTTCGGCGTCCGGGGTCCACTCGAGGCCGAGTTCGAGCAGGTTGACGAAGAAGTCATTGCTCAGGGTGCCCGGGCGGTCGGTGAAGACGCCGTGCTGGGAGCCGTCCCAGTTGTTGCCCAGGACGCGGAGGCCGCCCACCAGGACGGTCAGTTCCGGGGCGGACACGTTCAGCAGGTTCGCGCGGTCGATCAGCAGGTACTCGCTGGGCAGGTTCAGGAAGCCGCTGTCGTAGTTGCGGAAACCGTCGGCAACCGGCTCGAGCCAGGCGAACTGCTCGGTGCTGGTCTGCTCCTGGGTGGCATCGACGCGGCCCGGGGTGAACGGGACGGTGATGTCGTGGCCGGCGGCCAGTGCAGCCTGCTCGACGCCCACGCCACCGGCGAGGACGACGACGTCGGCGAAGGAGACCTTGATCTCGGAGGACGCGTTGAAGTCGGCAACGACTTCCTCGAGCTTGGCGATGACCGGCTTCAGCTTCTCCGGCTGGTTCACGGACCAGCTGACCTGCGGTTCGAGACGGATGCGGCCGCCGTTGGCGCCGCCGCGCTTGTCGGAACCGCGGAAGGAAGCCGCTGCCTTCCACGCGGTGGAAACCAGTTCCTCGACGGACAGGCCGGAAGCGGCGATCTTTTCCTTGAGGACGGCGATCTCGGCTTCACCGATGGTCTGGGCCGGGGCTGCGGGCAGCGGGTCCTGCCAGATCAGGTCCTCGGCCGGAACTTCCTTGCCCAGGTAACGGGCCTTCGGGCCCATGTCACGGTGGGTCAGCTTGAACCAGGCGCGGCCGAAGGCGTCTTCCAGGGCGCCAAGGTCGTCCTTGAAGCGGCGGGAGATCGCCTCGTATGCCGGGTCGGTGCGCAGGGCGAGGTCGCTGGTGAGCATGCGCGGTTCGCGGGTACCGGAGCCGGCGTGTGCTTCCGGAACCAGGTCGGCGCCGCCGTTGGCCACCGGACGCCACTGCTTGGCGCCGGCCGGGGACTCCATGAGTTCCCACTCGTACGCGAAGAGGATGTGCAGGAACTCGTTGTCCCAGCGGGTCGGGTGGTAGGTCCAGGTCACTTCAAGGCCGGAGCTGACGGTGTCAGCGCCGTGGCCGGTGCCGTGGCCGTTCTTCCAACCGAAGCCCTGTGCCTCCAGGGGAGCGGCTTCCGGGTCGGCGCCGATCCTGTCGTCCTTGTGGGCGCCGTGGGTCTTGCCGAAGGTGTGGCCACCGACGATCAGGGCGACGGTTTCCTCGTCGTCCATGCCCATGCGGCGGAAGGTTTCGCGGATGTCGCGGGCCGAGGCCAGCGGGTCCGGGTTGCCGTTGGGGCCTTCCGGGTTGACGTAGATGAGGCCCATCTGGACTGCGGCCAGCGGCGCCTGGAGGTCACGGTCGCCGGTGTAGCGCTCGTCGTCGAGCCAGACCTTTTCCGGGCCCCAGTACACGTCGTCGTCCGCTTCCCAGACGTCCGGGCGGCCACCGGCGAAACCGAAGGTCTTGAAGCCCATGGTCTCCAGCGCCACGTTGCCGGCGAGGATCATCAGGTCGGCCCAGGAGATGGACTGGCCGTACTTCTTCTTGACCGGCCACAGCAGGCGGCGGGCCTTGTCCAGGCTGACGTTGTCAGGCCAGGAGTTCAGGGGGGCGAAGCGCTGCTGGCCTGCGCCGCCGCCACCGCGACCGTCGTGCGAGCGGTACGTGCCGGCAGAGTGCCAGGCCATGCGAATCATGAACGGGCCGTAGTGCCCGAAGTCGGCAGGCCACCATTCCTTGGAGTCGGTCATGACCTCGGCCAGGTCCGCCTTCACGGCGTCCAGGTCAAGCTTGTTGAAGGCCTCGGTGTAGTCGAAGCCGGGGTCGAGCGGGTTCGACACCACCGGGTTCTTCGCCAGGATCTTCAGATTGAGCTTGTTGGGCCACCACTCGTTGTTCGGGGCGCCCTTGGTCGGGTGTACACGGCCGCCATGCGCTACGGGGCACTTGGCAATGGTGCTCTCAGACACAGTTTTCCTTCCGGGGTTGGTTTACAGAGGTAGTCCAGTCGGGCCGAAGCCGTCCGGTCGCGGTGCGACCGGGGGCTAAGGCGTCGCCTGAAGTTCTTTGGCCTGACAGTCCTGGCAGATTCCCTGGTACAGGACGTCCGCGATCTGGATGGTCATCGGCTTTGAGTGCTCATCCCAATGCGGCGTCAGGCAAGGCGCGTGGCCCACGGCGCAATCCACGTCCTCCACCCGGCCGCATATGGTGCAAACGGCATGGTGGTGGTTGTCCCCCACCCGGGTCTCGTACAACGCGGGGGAGTGCGGGGGTTCGAAGCGGCGCACCATTTCCAGTTCGGTGAGGTCGCTCAGCACCACGTAGACCGACTGCGCTGTCAGTTCCGGGAGTTCCTTGCGCGCGGCGGCGAGGATTCCCTCCGCCGGCGAATGGGGGTTGCGTTCGACGGCGGCCAGGACGGCGAGCCGTTGCTTGGTGACACGGCGGCCGTGGGCATGCAGGGCCGCCGCCCATGCCTGCTGTTCGGCCGTGTGATCCATCATGCATTTATTGAAACATTTATTTTGAGAAGATCACAATAAGGCGCGGCTAACTTCCGGCAAATTTTCCAGGGACTCCAAGGGATTGCGTTCCTCGCCCGCGGAGCGGCCCAGAGCGTGCAGCTCCAGGCGCCGCTCCGAGCCGGCCGCTTCGGTCATGACGCAGCTGTACCCGGTGACCCGGTCCCCGGTGGGCAGCTCCTCCAGGGCAGCGGCCAGGGAAAGGAGCGACGACGGCGTCAGCTGGGAGACGGTGCCCACGCCAGGCTCCGGGACCAGGACGCGGTGGTGGGCGGCGTCGCCCCGTCCGGAAACCCAGCTGACATCCTGCCGGGATTCCGGGCGCCGGGCGGCCGCCAGGCGTGCTGCTGCAGTACGCTGCAGCACGGCCCGCAGCGACGCATCAAGGTCGTCGAACGGACCCGCTGCCCGACGGCGGTGGGCCGGCAGCGCGAGCTGGCCGCCCGGCGTCGTGCTTTCACCGGCCCAGCGGGCGAAGAGATGGAAGCCCGGCGTGGAGGATTCTGCGGCGGGTTCGCCGATGGCGGAGCCGAGCGGGTGCCAGCGGAACGGGAACATGACCGTGCAGAGGCTGCTGTGGAGCACTTCGTGCAGGGCAGCGCGGGCGGCCGAATAACAGAGCAGCCAGTCGGCGGCCGAGTCTTCGGTGAACGGGGTTGCGGGGTCGCTTAGGCGCACCATGAAATGGCCTTCCGTGAGCGGAGTCCGCGGGCGCGCGACTTCCCACATGCTCGAACGGAAGAGCAGGCGCCGTGCCATGGGCATGCCGTCTCCTTTCCCCCGACTCCGGAGCCTAGCAAGTGACGGCGCTATCCGGGAGTCCGCTACGCCATTCTGGGTAGGGTAGGGCAGTGGCAAAACTTCTGGCAGACATCACCCCGCTCCGCGAAAGTCCGGCGTTCCGGCGCCTCTGGCTGGGATCCTCCGTTGCCGCCGTCGGCTCCCAGCTGACCCTTGTCGCAGTCAGCCTTGAGGTGTATCGGCTGACCCAGCAGAGCCTTTACGTCGGTCTGTTGAGCATTTTCGCGCTCGTGCCGCTGGTGGTGGCAGGGCTCTTCGGCGGCTCCGTGGCGGACGCCTTCGACCGCAGGAAAGTGGCCATTGCCGCGTCCCTGGTCCTCTGGGCAAGCACCGCCGGGCTTGCCCTGCAGGCCTGGCTGGGGCTGGGCAACGTGTGGATCCTCTATTTCCTGGTGGCCGTTCAAAGCGGCGCGCAGGGCATTAACGCCCCGGCCCGCAGCGCCATCATCCCGCTGCTGGTCCGCAAGGAACTCCTGCCTGCGGCCAACGCCCTCAGCATGCTCACTATGGGCCTGTCCATGACGGCGGGACCGCTGCTCGCGGGCGTGCTGGTGGCCACCATCGGCTTCGGCTGGACGTACACCATCGACGTCCTGAGCTTCACCTTCGCGCTGTGGGGCCTGTTCAAGCTGCCGGCGCTGCCGCCGTCCAAGGGCGCGGGCAGGCCCGGCCTGCGTTCGGTGGTGGAAGGCTTCCGCTTCCTCGGCACCCGGCCCAACGTCCGCATGACCTTCGTGATCGACCTGATCGCCATGATCTGCGCCCAGCCGCGCGCCCTCATGCCGGCCATCGCGGCCACGATGCTCGGCGGCGGGGAAACCACCGTGGGTGTGTTGCTGGCGTCGACGGCGGTGGGCGCCTTCTTCGCCGGGCTCTTCTCCGGGCCGCTTGGACGGGTCCGCCGGCAGGGCAGCGCTGTTGTCTGGTCCGTGGCCGGTTGGGGCTTTTCGATCGGAGCCTTCGGCCTGGTGGTGGTGCTCGCCGGCAGTTCAGGCCGCGGGGGTGCCACCTGGTGGCTGGTCCCGGCCGCGCTGTGCTGCGTGCTTGCCGGCGTCTCCGACTCGGTCAGCGCCGTCTTCAGGACCACCATCCTGCAGTCGGCCACGCCGGACCACCTGCGGGGCAGGCTGCAGGGCGTCTTCATCGTGGTGGTGGCCGGCGGGCCGAGGATCGGCGACATGCTGGCCGGCGGCGTCACCAAGGTGCTCAGCGAAGGCTGGGTGCTGCTCCTTGGCGGGGCGCTCTGCATCGCGGTGTCCACGCTTGTCGCCCGGCGGCAGAAGGGATTCCTGCAGTACGACGCCCACCACCCCCTGCCCTGAACACAACAGCGGAACGTCCGCGCCGCCATCGGCGTTATACGAAAAAAGAAGACCAATCCTTCACCGCAAGAAAGCAGTGACGTGCACAATCACCACAACGGACTGAAGACCGCAGCCCTTTTCGGCGTCCTCTGGGCGGTGCTGCTGGGCCTTGGCGCGCTGATCGGGCGTCGGGACCCGCAGTTCGGCGCCCATCTGGATCATGGCGCTGATCGGCGTTGGGACCACCGCGTACGGCTATTGGAACAGCGACAAGATCGCGCTCCGCTCCATGCAGGCGTATCCGGTGACGGAAGCACAGGCGCCCGGGCTCTACCAGATCGTCCGGGAGCTGTCCGTGCGGGCCAAGCAGCCGATGCCGCGGATCTACCTTTCTCCCACCATGACGCCGAACGCCTTCGCTACCGGCCGCAACCCGAAGAACGCCGCGGTCTGCTGCACCGAAGGAATCCTGCACATGCTCGACGCGCGCGAACTCCGCGGCGTTCTCGGCCACGAGCTCATGCACGTCTACAACCGTGACATCCTGACCTCCTCGGTGGCCGCCGCCGTCGCCGGCGTCATCACCTCGGTGGGGCAGATGTTGCTGTTCTTCGGCGGCGGCGACCGCCGGAACGCGAACCCGATCGCGATGATCGCCCTCGCGCTCCTGGCGCCGTTGGCTGCCTCCATGATCCAGCTGGCGATTTCCCGCACCCGGGAGTACGACGCCGACGAGGACGGCGCCGCGCTCACCGGCGATCCGCTGGCGCTCGCCTCGGCCCTGCGCAAGATCGAATCGGGGGTTGCGCAGGTGCCGTTGCCGCAGGACCAGCGCCTCGTGAACGCCTCGCACCTGATGATCGCCAACCCGTTCCGCGGCGGCGCGATGACCAAGCTGTTCGCCACCCACCCGCCGATGCGCGAACGCATCCAGCGGCTGGAGCGGATGGCCGGGCGGCCGTAAAGCCTTAGCCGCCCGCCCGTCAGCTGCCCGTCCCCTAGCCGCTCACCCGTCAGCTGCCGGTCCAGCGCCGCAAGGTGCTGTTGAGCAGGCCCACCAGGACGCAGGTCCACCAGCAGCCCTGCGAAACGCACAGGGCGATCATCAGGTGCTTGCGGAGGGGCGCTGCCATGGCCGAGAAGAGGGTTCCCGGGGGCAAGGCATGCAGCTTCCGCATGGTGGGCGCCAGCAGGATTCCGTTGAGCATGAGCAGCAGCACACAGGCCAGTTTGACCTGGGTCAGCGGGTTGCCAAGGTCCGGATCGATCAGTGAACCAGTGACCAGGAGGGCGGCCAAGCCGCACCAGATCAATGGCTGCGCCGCCGACTCCACGCGCCTGGTGTCGTGGATGTCGCGGCGGCCAAGGAGCCACAGCAATCCGACCCAGTCCACCACGATGATGGCGCCGAAGGACAACACCAGGGCCAGGATGTGCCCGGCGAGGGCGAAACGATGGACCACCGGGCCGCACTCGGCCCAGCCGCCGGCCAGGACAGACGCCAGCCAGCTGCCGGCACACAGGAGCGCCAGCAGTGCGGTGTTTATGACCGGTTTGCCCGCCGGGGCGGGTGCCGGTGTTTCTTTTCCGGGGGTGTCCGTGCCGCCGCTGGGTTCAACGACGGCTGTTTTCACGCGAAGAGTCCCTCTCCGATGAAGCCTCCGGGCTTGGTCCCCGGTGGGACGGCGAACAATCCCGATCCGGTGTGCTTGAGGTATTCCAGTGCCAGGGTGTCGCCCTTGGCCATGGCCATCTGCATGGGCACGTAGTGGGTGCGCGGATCCTTGACGAAGGCGATGAAGAACAGTCCGGCGTCCAAGTGGCCCAGGCCGTCCGAGCCGTCCGTGTAGTTGTAGCCCCGGCGCAGCATCTTGACCCCGTTGTTCTGGCTCGCATGCGCCAGCCTGACGTGGGAATCCATGGGCATGAGCGGCTCGCCGTCCTTGCCCTTGATGTCGAAGTCGGGGGCGGTGAACTCTTCTCCGCCGGACAGCGGCGCGCCTGTGCCCTTGGTACGGCCGATCAGGCCTTCCTGCTCTCCCAGCGAGGTCCGGTCCCAGATCTCGATGTGCATGCGGATCCGGCGGGCCACGAGGTAGCTTCCGCCGGCCATCCACGCCTCACCGGCGCGGTTGCCGGCGGTGGCCCAGACGTGTTCCTTAAGCAGTTCCGTGTCCTCCGCCTTGGGGTTGGCCGTGCCGTCCTTGAAGCCGAAGAGGTTGCGCGGAGTCTGCTGTGCGCGGGACGTTGAGGATGTCCTGCCGAAGCCCAGCTGCGACCAGCGGACCCGGGCCTTGCCGAAGCCGATCCGGGCCAGGTTGCGGATTGCGTGCACTGCCACTTGGGGGTCGTCGGCGCAGGCCTGCACCACGATGTCACCGCCGCTGCGGCCGGGTTCGAGGTCGTCCCCGGGGAAATGCGGCAGGTCAATCAGGGCATCCGGCCGCTTGCCGGCCAGGCCGAAGCGGGTCCTACCGTCCTTTTCGAACAGGGAGGCGCCGAAGCCGAACGTCAGGGTCAGCTTGCCCGCCGTCAGCTCCAACGCCTCGCCCGTGTCCTCGGGCGGGGCATCGTAGGGGCCGTCGACGGCGCCGGTGGCACCCGTGGTGCGCCCCGCCGTCAAGGCCTCTGCCGCTGCAGTCCAGTCCTTGAGGAGCTGGACAAGGACGGCGCGGTCCTCGGTGGTGACGTCGAAGGCGGCCATGTGGAGCCGGTCCTGGGCCGGGGTCGTGATTCCGGCCTGCCGTTCACCGTGGAACGGAATGACGTCGTCATGGTGCTCGGCGGGTGCGGCAGCCGCGGCCAGGGTGTCATGGCCGAGCAGGCCGGCGGCAATTCCTGCCGCGGCTCCCGCACCGCCGACGCCGGCAAGGGAAAGCAGGCCGCGGCGGGAGAAGGGGCAGCCGCTCACAGGACCACGGCCGCGGTGAGCTTGGACAGCGGTTCGCCCAAGGAATCGACAAGCGACGCAAGCTGCTTGACCTGTGCCGGGCTAAGCTCGTCGTAATACGTGAAGCCCTCGCCCTTGGCGTGCTTCTTGAGCTCGGCCTGCAGCGCCGCAAACTTCTCATCGAGCGTCTTCGCCAGTGCCGCATCCTTGCGCAGCAGCGCGGGCTTGAGGCTCTCGTAGGCGATCCGGGCGCCGTCCACGTTGGCCTGGAAGTCCCAGAGGTCGGTGTGCGACCAAATCTCCTCTTCGCCGGTGACCTTGCCCGTGGCCACCTCGTCCAGGAGTTCCTTGGCGCCGTTGCCCAGCGAGTGTGCGGTCAGCTCCACCGTGCGGGTGCGCTTGCCCAGTTCTTCGGTGTCGGCAACAAGCTGCTTGGCCAGTGCGCCGCGTTCGGCGGCGGTCAGCAGCTTGAACCCTGCCGGCGGGAAGAGGTCCTTCTCCGCCCGGTGCCAGCCGGTCCACTTCTGTCCCGGTTCCAGGTCCGCTTCGCGGGCGTCCAGCTTGGGATCGAGGTCGCCGAAGGATTCCGCCACGGGTTCGATGCGCTCCCAGTGCATGCGCGTGGCGGCATAGAGTTCGCGCGCCTTGGCGGCGTCGCCGGCCGCGTAGGCCGCGGCGAAGTCCTTCGTGCCGGCAACCAGCTGCTCGGTCTGGTCCTTGACGTAGGACGCGTACTGCTGGACTCCGGTGTCGAGGAGCTTCTTCAGGTCGGCGTCGACGACGGTGTTGTTGCCGGAGTCGGTGACTTCGAAGGCGGCACGGATGCCGTCGCCCTGCATGCCGGGCTTGCACGCGGTGGTGTACTTGCCCGGGCCGGCGGAGACTACCAGCTTGCGGGTCAGGCCGGGTCCGATGTTTTCGACTTCGCCGATGATCCGCAGGCCGTCCTCAGCCAGCAGGTAGAACTCGGTGACCTGCTTGCCGTCGTTCTTCACCGAGAAGCTCAGGTTGCCGCCCGGGGCAGAGGAGGCCGAGACCTTGCATTCCGTGTCAGTGCTGCTGACCAGGATGGAGCCGTCGCCGCTGCCGGCCTCGGCGCCTTTGCCGTTGTCGGTGCAGGCGGACAGTGCCAGCGGGAGCACTGCCGCCGCGGCGATCAGGGCAAGATGCTTCCGGCCGGAGGACATGGTCGGGGCCTTTTCGGGCAGGCGGGAGCCAGGCATGGGGTGTTCCTTTTGTTGGGAGGTGCGAATCGTTGGGGGTGTTGCGGGGAAAGATCAGGCTGCTGCGGCTTCGGCACGGACAGGGTGCTCGACGCCGTTGCGGGGCGTGGCGGGCGGGGCCGCCACAGTACTGCGCAGGTAGAAGTACAGGACGGGAACGGTGTAAAGCATCCAGGCCGCGGCTTCCAGCCAGGTGGTGGCCGGGGAGAAATTGAGGGTCCCCTTCAGGAGGGTGCCGTACCAGGACGACGGCGGGACGGTGGCCGAGACGTCGAAGGCGAGGCTGTGCAGCCCGGGCAGGATGCCCGCCTCCTGGAGATCGTGGACTCCGTAGGCCAGCACCCCGGCGGCGATGATGATCAGGCCGATCCCGGTCCAGCTGAAGAAGCGGGAGAGGTTGACCTTCAGCACGCCGCGGTGGAGCAGGTAACCCAGCCCCGCGGCCACGGCGAGGCCGAGCAGCGCGCCGAGCAACGGCGTCGAGGATTCTCCGCTGGCTTGCGCCGCCGCCCAGAGGAAGAGCGCCGTTTCGAGGCCTTCGCGGCCCACCGCGAGGGTGGCCACGAGCACCAGGCCCCATGCGGCGCCGTCGGCGACTTTGTCCACGCGGGACTTCAGTTCGCCGCCGAGGGAGCGGGCCGTCCGTGCCATCCAGAACACCATCCAGGTGACCAGCGCGACGGCGACAATCGAGAGTCCGCCGCCGATCGCTTCCTGCGCCTCGAAACTGAGGCCGCGCGGCCCGAACGTCAACAGGGCGCCAAAGGCAACCGACACGGCGACGGCGATCCCCACGCCCGCCCACAGGCGGTGCATCAGGGAACGGCGGCCGGTCTTGACGAGGTAGGCCATCAGCAGGACCACCACGAGGGTTGCCTCCAGGCCTTCGCGCAGGCCGATCAGGAAGTTGGCTGTCATAACAGTGCTTTCTCTTAGGGTAGCCATCATTAGGCTCGCCTAAGTGAGTACCTTACAAGCCGCCGCGGAATACGCAAAGATTTCGTGAGGTAATTGCAAAAGATTGCACGGGGTTGCCGTGGAACCTCCCCGGAACCCATCCCGGAAACGCATCGGGTACGGAAAAGGCCGGGGTGCGGCGTCGGTGATCGACGCTGCGCCCCGGCCTTGGCCTGCCCTGTCTAGCTGCGGAAGTTCACGAACTGCAGGTCGGCTTCCTCGAAGTTCTTCAGGATGGCCATGGTTGCCTGCAGGTCATCGCGGGACTTGGAGGTGACGCGGAGTTCGTCGCCCTGGATCTGGGACTTGACGGACTTGGGGGCTTCGTCGCGGATGATCTTGTTGATCTTCTTGGCGATGTCCTGCGCGATGCCTTCCTTGATGGAACACTCCAGGCGGAACTCCTTGCCGGAGGCGTAGGGCTCGCCTTCGTCCAGGGACTTCAGGGAGATGCCGCGCTTGATCAGCTTGGACTGGAAGACATCGAGGACGGCCTTGACGCGTTCCTCGGAGTTGGCCTTCATGAGGATCTTCTCGCCGCTGAAGTCGATCTCGGCGCCGACGCCCTTGAAGTCGTACCGCTGGGCGATTTCCTTCTGGGACTGGTTGAGCGCGTTGGCGACTTCCTGCTTGTCTACCTTGCTGACGACGTCGAATGTGGATTCGCCTGCCATGACTCTCCTTGGGAATGGGTGGTGGATTGCGTCTCCGCGGTGCCCCGCGGGCGCTCTTGTCTGCCAACCAGCCTAGTACCTGCGGTGTGGAACGTGCAGTCTGTAACCGCTCGTTCGGAGGAGCCGCGTTTCACAGTTCGCTCACAGCACACGCACTGCCGGAACTGAGGGCCCGGGAAGAGAGTTGTACCCGTTGGAGGAAAACAATCCCTGGAGGAAACCCCCATGAGCAAGAACCCCGTACGTTACGTCACCCGCTCCGCGACAGCCGCGGCGGCAACGATCGGCGTCGCCGCGGCGGCCGCGGGCACGGCCGTGGCAGCCGCTGCCGTGGCAGCCTCCGTGGTGCTGAGCCCGGTGCCCGACGCCGCCACCCGCATGGAGGGCGTCCATGCGGATCTGCAGCGGGCGGTGGAGCTGCGGCAGCTCACTGCCGAGCAGGCGTTGCGCTTCGAGGAGAAGCTGGCCGGCCGGATCTTGGGGGAGGCCTGACCGCCTGGCCGGACTTTCGGCACGCTGTGACGGGCTGAATTCCGGGGATTTCCGGGCTTCGCGGCCCCGATTCGATTCTTCGGCAGAAGTTCTGTAAGGTTGTCTTGCTCGCGGTTACGGGGACGGAAACGGAACTGTTGCTGTGAGTGATCTTCTTTTGAAGTTCGGCAGATTACCCGAGCGGCCAAAGGGGGCTGACTGTAAATCAGCTGGCACTGCCTACGGGGGTTCGAATCCCTCATCTGCCACCCAATGAAATCCCCGGAACCATAGGTTCCGGGGATTTTTTCTTTGCCCGGAACCGGGGTGTGTGCTGGCGCCGTCTTCCACAGGCTTGTCCGCGCCCCTGGCGCTTTTTACTTGCCGGAAACGTCGGCCCCGTAATCTAAGCGCATAACATTTAGATGCATCAAAGGAGGACCCTTCGTGACTGTCTCAAATCTCCCGGCGGTCGCAGCTGGAACAAGCCGCGGCGCTGGGTGCCCGCGCATGGCCTGAAGGCTTCCTCTGGGGGTCTGCGACGGCGGCCGCGCAGATTGAAGGGGCCGCCCACCAAGACGGCAAGGAAGACAGCATCTGGGACGTCTTCTCCCGCGTGCCCGGCGCCGTCGCGAATGGCGACACTCCGGAAGTCGCCGTCGACCACTACCACCGCATGCCCGAAGACGTTGCCCTCATGAAGCGGCTGGGACTTGGCTCCTACCGATTCTCCACGAGCTGGGCGCGGATCAAGCCGGGAGACCGCTCCGTCAACCAGGCCGGGCTGGACTTCTACTCCCGGCTCGTGGACGAACTCCTCGAGGCCGGCATCCTGCCGTGGTTGACCCTGTACCACTGGGACATGCCGCAGGCGGTCGAGGAAAAGGGCGGTTGGGCCGGCCGGGACACTGCCTTCCGTTTCCAGGACTATGCCGAGACGGTTTACGGGGCGCTCGGTGACCGGGTGCAGCACTGGACCACCTTCAATGAACCGTTCTGCTCCTCGCTGTTGTCCTACGCCGCCGGGCTGCACGCCCCAGGCCGGACCTCCCGCGAGGCGGGTCTGGCTTCGGTGCACCACCAGAACCTGGCCCACGGATTGGCGACCCGCGCCCTTCGCGTCCTGGGTGCGGAGAACATCGGCATCACCCTCAACCTGTCCAACTCGATCCCCGCGGACCCCGCCGATTCCGTGGATCTCGACGCAGCCCGCCGCTTCGATGCGCTGCAGAACCGCATTTACCTGGAACCGCTCCTCCTTGGACGGTACCCGGAAGACTTCCGGGACGACGTCGAGGGTCTCGGCTTTGATGAACTGGTCCATGAGGGCGACCTCGAAACCATTGCCGCACCCATCGATTTCCTGGGCGTGAACTACTACCACGATGACAACGTTTCCGGGCATCCGCTGCCCGACGGTGACGCGGGTTTCGCGGCTGCCACGGACCGGAAGATTGCCTCGCCGTATGTCGGATCCGAACACATTACGTTCCCTTCGCGCGGGCTGCCGCGTACCGGCATGGACTGGGAGATCAACCCGCAAGGGCTCCGCCACCTGCTGACGCGCCTGGGGCGCGAGTACCCCAACCTCCCGCCGATGTTCGTGACGGAGAACGGCGCAGCGTTCGACGACGACATCACCGACGGCGGCCGGGTCCACGACGTCGAGCGGACCCAGTTCGTGCTTGACCACCTGGAGAGCATTGCCGAGGCAATCGACGAAGGGGCGGATGTGCGCGGCTATTTCCTGTGGTCCTTGCTGGACAACTATGAGTGGGCCTGGGGCTACGGAAAGCGTTTTGGCATGGTCCACGTTGACTACGAAACCCACGTCCGCACGGTGAAGGACTCCGCTTTGGTCTATTCCTCTGTCATCGCCGGACGCACTCCGGACAATCGCTTGCCAGCCGGTCGGAAGGAGTAACCCAGGCTTTATTTGATCGAAACAACCGCCACCTAGGCTTAAACCAGTTGGCCCTGTGGCCATATTTTTTGGAAGTAAATCTAAGCGCGTAACAAATGAGTTGCCGAAGGCCCATCGGGCTGCCGGCCGCGCCAACCAAGAACAATCCGCCCGAACCGCAGCAATTGCGGTGCAATCGAAAGGGACCGGTCATGAGTGCATCAGGCATATCGCTCGACCGCGTTGAAAAGACTTTCTCCTTGGAGAAGAACAACACATTCACCGCCCTCAAAGACGTCACGCTCAACGTCGCGCAAGGCGAATTCCTTGCCTTGCTGGGCCCGTCCGGGTGCGGGAAGTCGACCATTCTCCGGATGGTCGCCGGCCTGGAACAGCCCACGGCAGGCGAACTCGCCGTCAACGGGCTAGAACCCCAGGAACTCGTCAACGGGCACAGGCTGGGTGTCGCGTTCCAGGACCATGCGCTGCTTCCCTGGCTCACCGTTTTTCAGAACGTCGCTCTTCCCTACCAGTTGGCCAAGCGCCCGGTGGACGAAACACGCATCGGGGAACTCCTGGAACTGGTCGGACTGGCACGGTTTCGCGATGCTTTTCCCCGGCAGCTTTCGGGCGGCATGAGGCAACGCGCCTCGATTGCCCGTTCCCTGGTCCTGAAGCCGGAAGTGCTTCTGCTTGATGAACCGTTCGGCGCCCTCGACGCCGTGACGCGGCGCAAGATGAACCTGGAACTTGCCCGGATCTGGGCCGAGGAGCGCACCACTACGGTTCTCGTTACCCATGATGTCGAAGAAGCCGTCTTCCTCGCCCAGCGCGTGGTCGTTCTTGCCGCCAATCCCGGTCGGATACGCCACGAGGAGGTGCTGTCCTTTGATACCGCCCGCACGGAAGGACTGGAACGCACCGATGAATTCCACCACGTGGTGGACCGCCTGACCCGGATGCTGGACGCCTCATGAGCCCCGGCAAGAAGAAGATCGTTCTTGGAATACTTGGCGCCCTGATCTTGATCCTTGCGGCGGAGATCATCGGCAGGCTGGGGCTCGCCGGAAAGGCCTGGCCCGCCCCCACTGACGCTATTTCCTCGGTCCTGGGCAACAAGCTGAGCAGGGCGCTGCTGTTCCGTTCCCTCGGCGCCACGCTGGCGTCGGCAGGAACGGGACTGGTCATCGGTTCCGTCGTCGGCATGGCCGTCGGCTTCCTTGGTTTCCTCCTTCCGGTGCTCCGGGCCGGATTGGACCAGACGGCGTCGATCCTCAACACCATCCCGCTCGTGGCGCTCGCGCCGCTGCTGATCGCGCTGGTCGGACCGCAGGGGATGTCGGTGCTTACCGCAGCCCTCGGCTCGGGGTTCGCGATGTTCGTGGCGACCGCGTCCGGACTGCTGGCCGTCTCCCCGGCGCACGCGGACTTCTTCAAGGTCTCCGGGTCCTCGAGGCTGCAACAGGTCATCCGGCTCAGCCTCCCCAGTGCCGTGCCCAGCTTGCTTGGCGGCCTGACCCTCGCCGGTTCCGGCGCCGTCCTCGGCGCGGTGCTGGGTGAATGGTTCGGGGCCCCGATGGGACTCGGCGTCCTGATGATCAGCTCGATGCAGAACTTCCAAGTGAAACTGCTGTTCGTCGTCGCGCTGACGGCGGCGCTGGTTTCGCTGCTCGCCTTTTACGCCATGGCGGCCATCCAGAAGATGGTCGGACGGAGGTTCTCATGACCAAGGAAACGTCCCTCCCGGCGCGCATCCTCACACTGGGCTGGCCCATCCTGGCGCTGCTTGTGATCTGGGAACTCGTCGCCGACCTCAACGGTTACACGGACCTGCTGCTGCCCAGGCCGTTCGGTGTTGCGTCCTATGTGTTCAACAACCTTGCCAAGTTCGCCGAACCCACCCTCGTCACGGTAGCGCTCGCCGTTCCCGGCACGTTGCTTGGGCTCACCGTCGGTTGCATCCTGGCGATCCTGGTCTGGTATTCGTCCATCCTTGACGGGCTCATCACCCCCACCACGAGCGTCCTGCAGGCCGTGCCGGTGGTGGCCATGCTTCCCGTGATCGGCAGGTTGGTCGGCTACAACGAAATCACGGTCATCGTGATCGTCATGCTGCTGTCCTTCTTTCCCACTTTTGTCCTGGTCCTTGGCCGGTTAAGGCAAGTGAACGGCTCTTCCGAGGATGTGTTCCGGGCCCTCGGTGCCGGCCGCTGGAACACCCTGCTCCGGTTGCTCATTCCACAGGCCGTTCCGGGCCTGCTTGCCGCCGTCCGGATGACTGCGCCCTTCTCAATCGGGGCAGTGATCCTCGCGCAATACCTGCTTTCCATCGGCGGCCTCGGACAACTCATCACCGATTCGATCGTCCGCAGCGACACCGTGACCGTGTGGGCGATCGCCTGCATCACATCCATCGTGTCGATCATCGTCTTCGCCCTCACCAAACGGCTCGAAGACCGCGTCGCCGTGCACTTCAAGTAATTCCCTCCGAAATCACTCCACACCCGTTCGAACAGGAGCTCCACCATGAACAGCCCCACGTTTTCACGCCGCAGCCTCCTCGGCGCCGGCCTCGGTTTCGGCGCGCTCGCCACGGCCGGCGCCCTGACATCCTGCAGTCCCGCGGCGTCATCCCCGGCGTCGGCCACCAAGCTCCGGATCACCCTTGGCTGGGTATCCAACGTTGAGTTCGGCGGCTACTTCATCGCCGACGACCGCGGCTACTACAAAGAGGAGGGCCTTGAGATCGAGTTCCTCCCCGGCGGCGCCAACGCACCGTCGGTCGCCCAAAGCCTCGCTGCCGGCAACGCGGAAATCGGTCTTGCGCCGTCCATGGGCGACACGATCGTCGCGGCGGCGAAGGGCAACGATCTCAAGATCCTGGGCGCGGTCTTCCAAGACAGCCCGGGCGGCATCGTTAGCCTGAGCAAGAAGCCTGTCAGGACTCCCAAGGACCTGGTGGGCGCCAAGGTGCTCGGCCAGGGCGGAACCCAGCCCTACCTTGACGCCATCATGGAACTCGCCGGCCTGCCCAAGGCCGGCTACAAGCTGGTCCCCGCCGGCTTCGACCCCTCGCCGCTCGTTGACGGACAAGGCGATGCCTACACCTGTTATGTGACAAACCAGCCCACCACCCTCGAGACCCAGTTCGGTCTCGTCAAGGACAAGGACTACGTAACCGTCACCTACAGCGAACTGGGCCTTCCCTCCTACGCGGACGTCATTGTCACCACCGGCAAGTTCGCAAGCGCCAACGAGGAAGCGATCGTCAAGTTCCTGCGCGCCAGCATCCGGGGCTGGCAGGACAACATCGCCGACCCGTCCATCGCAGCCAAGCTGTGCGTCGAGAAGTACGGCGCGGACCTCGGCCTGGACCTTAAGCAGCAGATCCGCCAGAACGAGCTCCAAGCCCCGCTGATCCAGAGCGCCCTCACCAAGTCGAAGGGCGTGCTCAACATGGACACGGCCCTGCTGGAGTCCAAGATGCTCCCCGCCATGAAGGCATCCGGCCAGGCCCCCGTCCCGGCCAGCGTGAAGGGAATCGTGGACCTGTCCTACCTGGCCAAGGCCTTTGACGGCAAGACCACCCTCTAATGGCCATCGCACCTGCGCCCTCCCGCCGGCGCCTCGTCGCGCTCGACGTCGACGGAACGATCATGCACGACGACGGCCGGATCAGTGCGGCGGTGGTCGAACAGATCCGAAGGATCGCCGCAGGTGGCGATGAGATCACGCTCGCGACGGGACGCCCCGTCGCGAGCGTGGTCGGGATCCTGGACCGGCTCGGCATCACTCCGGAATATGCCGTGTGCTGCAACGGAGCCATCACCATCCGCCGTGACGCCTCCGCAGACGGGAACTACCGCAAGGACTCCGTGGCGACGTACGACCCCACCGATGCACTCCACACCTTGCGGGCTTGCCTGCCGGATGCACTGTATGCGGTGGAGGACGAGCACGGGACTTTCCTTTATACGGAGGCGCTGCCGGGGCTGGCGGGCGAAACCGGCGCGGACCCCAATGCGCGCAGAGTCCGTTTTGAGGAACTCCTGGGCGGGCAGGCGACGCGCGTTGTAGTGGCTGCACCCGAAACCGGAACGGAAGAATTCTTCGCCATCATGGCCGGCC
Organism: Arthrobacter sp. TE26545; assembly: GCF_056279005.1. The sequence goes on along the minus strand of NZ_JBWBQM010000001.1, from coordinate 2,983,969 downwards.
TCGGCCTGGACCACGCGGCCTACTCGATCGGGCGGACGTCCTATCTGGACCTCGCTCCCCAAGGCGTGAACAAGGCCACCGCACTGGAACACGTCAGGCACCGCCTCGGCGTCGAGCCCTCCGGCGTCGTCGTCTTCGGCGACGGCCGCAACGACATCGAGATGCTGCGCTGGGCGGGCGCCAGCGGTCACGGTTTCGCCCTGGGCCAGGCGCCCGGCGACGTTCGTGCCGCTGCGTCTGCCGTGCTTCCCTCGATCCACGACGACGGCGTGGCGGCAGGCCTTGCGCGCTTGTAGCCGGGGGAGCCGTGCTTCGCCGGTGCCCGGTAATATGCATTTCAGACTGTCAAGACAACGGAGCCAGTAACACGATGACCAAGAGCCCGACGGTTTACGACGTCGCAGCTGCCGCGGGCGTATCCACCGCGACGGTTTCCTTCACCTTCCGGAACCCGGGCCGTGTCAAGGAATCCACCCGCGAGGCTGTCCTGGCCGCCGCAAAACTGCTTGGCTACGTTCCCAACGCCAGCGCCAGGAGCCTGGCCCGCGGTCGTACCGGGTCCCTTGGCCTGTTCGCCTACGACTTCATGTGGAACGCTACCGACCGGCGGGCACCGGCAGGCCAGCCACTCCCCGCAAGCCACCTGCTCCAAGGCGAGCCATACGACGACTTCCGTTTGTTCCCGGTCTACCTGGACGAAGTCCAGCGTGGATTCGAAATGCAGTGCTGGCGCCGAGGCTTTGAACTCATTCTTGGCGGGCGGAAGGACGAATTCGGTGAGAACATCATCAACGAGATCGCCGGACGCGTCGACGGCGTGGCTGTTTTTCCGCGCCGGCTCTCCGCCGACACCCTGGCACACGTTTCGCGTCGGATCCCGGTGGTCGAATTCGCCCCCGGGGGCGATGGCGGGGCCTACTGCCACATCACTGCCGACAACGTCGCCTCAGGGATGGGCATGATCGCCGGGCACCTGATGACCGAGCATGGCATGGGCGACTTCGTTTTCGTCTCGTCGGCGTCCAATGCGGACAGCGAGGAACGCCGGACCGCTTTCAACAAGGTCCTGGAGGGCAGCGGGTTGCCGCTGAGGGATGACCTGGACCACGCGCCTGCAACGATCGCCCGCGATCTGGCTGAACTGCGCGACGCCGGATTGTTTCCCCAGGCGTTTGTCTGCGCTTCGGACCTCGTGGCCCTCGAAGTGATCGACGCCCTGACCGCCCTGGGGGTGTCCGTACCGGAGGATGTCGCGGTGACGGGGTTCGATGGAGTAGTTGCGGGTGCGGTGTCCACCCCGGGCATCACCACAATCCGGCAGCCGATGGGGGACATGGGCCAGCTGGCTGCGGACATGCTCATTGCCCGAAGCTCAGGCGAGACAACGGAAAACGAGTCTGTGGTCCTTCCGGTCAGGATGATCGTCCGCGGCAGCTGCGGCTGCGCCTAGGCTTGCCTGGTTCCTTTCCGGTTCCACGGGCGCTGGCGGAGGGCCTTGGCCCCACAATGTTACTGGCGAGTAGCATTGTGGCATGCATCTGCTTCTACGAACCCTCCTGTTGCTTTTCACGTCTTCCCGGCGGAGCCGCCTGAGCGTGTGGGACGAATCCTCCCTTCCCCTGCGGGTCCTGCCCACTGACATCGACATTGCGATGCACGTCAACAACGGCATGTATTTCTCGCTGATGGACCTGGGGCGTTTCGACCTCATGGTGCGGGCCGGCATCTGGGACAGGATGCGTCGCCGCGGCTGGACGCCCGTCGTTTCCGGCGAGACCATCGCCTTCCGTAAGTCCCTCCAGCTATGGCAGAGCTACACCATCGAGTCCCGGATCATCGGCCTCGATTCCAAAGCGATCTACTTCGAACAGCGCATGGTCGCCGGCGGCGAGATCTACGCCCGCGCCCACATCGCCACCCGGCTGGTGGACAAAGGCCGGCCCGTGAGCCAGGAAGACATCCTCGCCGAATTCGGCGCCCCGCCGGCGTCGCTGGACCTGCCGGAGTGGATCCACGAATGGCGGGAGAACAACGCCCTTCCCGGCGCCCGCAAGCCCGCCCCGCACTTCTGGAGCTAGGCTCCCAACGGAACTCCCGACGTCGGGATGACTTCAGTTGCCGACGTCCCGCCGCTGCAGCGCCACGGCGCTCAACAGCACCAACCCCGCGGAGATGCCCCACAGCCAGCCGGCCGAGGCCCAGTCGGCCCCGTTCGCCACCGGGGAGTTGCCGTAGGCCCAGTGGTAGGGCGAGAAATCGAGGAGCCAGTCCAGGTCCGGGCTCTGCCGCCCGACCGCATTGAACACATAGCCCAGCACCCCGACGGCGGCGCCGGCCGCCAGGGCGTAGGCTTTCCGTCCGCTCAGGGCGCCGACAAACAGGGCAGCCGTGCCGCTCAGCAAGGCCAGGCCGGCAAACTCGACGGCGGCGCCAAACAGGTGCATGGAGTCGATCGACAGCTGCGCCGAATCGTTCAGAGCCAGGATCAGCACGAAGACGAGGACCGCCAGCAGCACCACCCGCAACGCCATGGCGAGGGCGCGCTCCAGCACCAGCTGAACGCGGGTGACGCCGTGGGCGAGGGTGAGCTCGAGCTGGCCCGATTCCTCGTCGCCGCCCACCGCGGACGCGCCCCAGGACACTGTGGCGATGGTCATGAGCAGGAAGCCGATGAGTCCGAACACCGTGGCCTGGGTGTATCCGGGGCCGGAGGCGATCTGGTCGTAGTTCAGGGCCTTGGTCATCTCCGGCGGCAGGGCGTTGATCATCTCCTGCATCTGCGCGCTACCGCCGATGGACGGGTAGATGGGCAGGTAGAGCGCGATTGCCGCGCCGAGTCCTGCCGCCCAGCCCAGGGTGGAGCGCCAGGAATCCACGAAGGCCCGCCTGAAAAGCGGCATGGGACTACGCATGGCTGCTTCCTTCCTCCTGCGGTTCGCGCCGGCGCGACCCATTGCCGCGGCGGCCGTTGCCGTTGTTGCCGTATAGCCTGAGCACAGATTCCTCCAGGTCAGGTTCCTCGAGGACGAGGTCGGTCAGCTGCAGTCCGGCGAGCGCCTGCACGAGCGGCCCGATGCTGCCTTCCAGCACCGCCGTCAGTTCGACGCCGTCTCCCGCCGTGAGTACCTCGACGCCGCCGACGCCGGGCACCCGGCCCAGCAGCGCGCCGGCGTCGTTGGCTGTTATTCCGCTCGCCGTGAACCGCAGGTGCCGCACCGCGCTTTCGCGCAGGGCGTCGACGGTGGCGACAGTGACGATCCGGCCGTCCCGCAGTATGGCCACTTCGTCCGCGGCCTGCTGCACTTCGCTCAGCACGTGGGAGCTGAGGAACACCGTCTGTCCACGGTCGCGGGCTTCCTGGACCATGGCCAGGAATTCCTGCTGGACCAGGGGATCGAGGCCGCTGGTCGGTTCGTCCAGGACCAGGAGTTCGGGTTCGTGCATGAAGGCCTGGATGAGGCCGAGTTTCTGCTTGTTGCCCTTGGACAGCTTGCGTGTGTGCCGGTCGAGGTCAAGATTGAGGCGTTCGGCGAGTTCGTCGATCCGGCCCGGGCGCACGGGGCCGCTGACCGCCTCGTAGTGGTCAAGGAGCCGCCGGCCGGTGACCCTGGCCTCCAGGGTGAGTTCGCCGGGCAGGTATCCGATGCGCCGGCGCAGGCCCGGGCCGCCGTGGCGCGGGTCCTGGCCGAGTACGCGCAGGGTGCCCGCGCTGGGCCGGATGATATCCAGCAGGCAGCGCATGGTGGTGGTCTTGCCTGCGCCGTTCGGACCGATGACGCCGAAAACCGTCCCGGCCTGCACCTGGAAGTCGATCCCGTGAAGGACCTCGCGGGACCCGAAGCTTTTCCGCAGGCCCTCGACCGTGATTGCCGATTCCATGGTTTCCCCTTTCCTTCAGCCTGAGGTTCCGGTGCTGCCGGATGGCGCCTGCAGCGCCGTGCGGGCAGCATCGAGGAAGCGTGTGTCCGTATAGAAGCCGTGGGTGTACAGGTCCAAGGCCGGGAGGGTGAGGGAACGCAGCATGTCCGCGCCGAGTTCGCTGGTGCCCAGGACGCGGGCGGCGTTCTTGCCGAGTACCAGCATGGCCAGGCTGTTGCTGGCCACCACGACGGCGGTGGCGTCGACATCTTCGAAGGCACGGATGGTGCCGGCGGCAATCCCGGCCTCGATGATTGCCTTGGTTTGTTGGACGATCGCGGCGAAGAAGGCATGGCCGGCCTCCGAGTCGTCGCCGAGGGACTGCCGGATGTAGGCGATTTCCGTGGCGTACTGGCCGGGATCGGCCAGGTAGTCCTGGATCTGACGGCCGGCGGATTCGGGGTGGGCCTTGCGGAGCCCCTGTTCCCCGGTTTCGGCGATGACATGCCGGTCGCAGGCTTCGCGGAGGCCGTCCTTGCTGCCGAAGTGGTGGATCACCAGGCCCGGGCTCACGCCCGATTCGGCGGCGACCCCGCGGATGGTGGTGCGCGCGAAACCGTCCCTGCCGAACAGGACGATGGCCGCGTCCCGGATGCGGGCGCGGGTGCTGAGATCCTCAGCAGCTGAACGCATGTTTAATACACTAAACAGTTGTTCAATGGCTGGCAAGGGGCCGCCGTCGGGCTTTTATTCCCGCTTCGCCGGGTAGCGAACAGGGGCGACGCCTGCGCCCGTCTCGCGTACCGTGGGAGCATGGCTACAGTTGACATCACCGGTGAACAGTTCGCAGCAACCATTGAGGGCAACGATATTGTCCTGGTCGATTTCTGGGCCGAATGGTGCGGACCTTGCCGCCAGTTCGCCCCAACGTTCAAGGCCGCCTCGGAGAAACACACTGACGTTTTCTTCGCCAAGGTGGACACCGAGGCCGAGCAGCAGCTTGCCGCCGAGGCCGGAATCTCCTCGATCCCCACGCTCATGGCCTTCCGCGAAAAGGTGCTGGTGTTCTCCCAGCCCGGTGCCCTGAACGGGCCGCAGCTGGAGCAGGTCATCGAAGCCGTCAAGGGCCTGGACATGGAAGAGGTCCACGCGCACGTGGCGAAGATGCGCGCCGAAAACTCCTAGTTAAGCGCCAATGGCCGCCCCCTTGCACAGGGGGCGGCCATTCTTGGTTAACGACTAGAGGCGCTCGACCTTGACCGGCTCGGCCAGCAGCGCGCTGAGGGATTCGTTGAGGTCCTGTACGGCGATGCCCTTGGAATGCTTCTCCAGGTCTTCTTCCGAAGCCCACTGTTCGGTGAGGACCAGCCTCTCCTCGGTGGCTTCGGTCAGTTCATAGCGGATGCAGCCCGGTTCGTTCACGACCTCGTCGATGGCGATGTCCAGGGCGAGCTTCACACGGAAGAATTCGCCGTCGTTGGGAATGAAGGTTGCCTGCAGGTCAATGGGTGCACTCATGGCCTTCACCTTACCGGGATTCAGTGGCCGCGGTGGTCCTGGATGGTCATCCGCGGGCCGAACGCGGGCTTCCGGAAACCGCTCAGCCCCAGCATCCGGACCACCCTTTGCCGGTGCCCGCGCCACGGCTCCATCAGGGCGAGCATGCCGGCGTCGTCCGTCTTCCTCCCGGTGAGGGCGTAGCCGACAAAGGCCGCCAGATGGTAGTCGCCCACCGCGATCGAGTCCGGGCAGCCGTGGGTACGTTGCAGCACCTCCGCCGCCGTCCAGATGCCGATGCCCGGGATGGTCTGCAGCTTCGCCCCGGCCTCCGCGGCGTCCAACGATGCCAGCCGTTCCAGCCCGGCGGCCGAGCGCAGCGCCCGCATCACCGTGGCCGAACGTTGCGGACCGACGCCCGCTTTGTGCCATTCCCAGGACGGGATGCCCAGCCACTGCGCCGCGGTGGGGGCGACAAGAAGGCCCGACGGCGCGTGGCGGCCTGCGTCCGGAGCCGGGCTTCCGTAGCGGTACATGAGGTAGCGGTAGCCGCGGCGGGCCTCGATGGTGGTGACCTTCTGCTCCAGGATGGTGGGCACGAGGGAGTCGACCACCCGCCCGGTGGCAGGCAGGCGCAGGCCTGGGTTCCGGCGTCGGGCCCCAACTACCAGGCGGGGGAGTCCCGCCTGGAACTCCGGCTCGTCGAAACCGGACCAGTCGTCGTCCCGGCCCAGCAGCCGCGGCACCCCGGCGATCGCGGATCCGGCGCCGGGGCCCCACGCCTGGGCGTCGACCCAGCAGTCCGGGCCGGAGACGGCGGTGAGCCGCAGGGTGGCGGGGCCGTCCGGTGTCGTGAACGCCATCCAGAGCCCGTCCGGACGATTGGCGAAGGACGGATCGCCGTTGCCGCGCATGAGGATTCCCAGGCTCTGCAGGAGGCTGAACGGCCCGCCCGGATGCCAGCGCAAGGAGGCGTCCGCCGCGGCCGCGGCGGCAGGGGCGCTGGCGATGGTCATGGATCCATGGTCCCACGGGGCGCCGACGGTATGTTTCCGCGGGCCCTTACGCGGCGCAAAACACGCGGCTAGACTCCCCGTGGGGCGCGGGCGCCCGCGCCTATCCCGAAAACGTATCCAGGAGAACGCAATGGGTGGAGTAGTACATTTCGAAATTCCCGCCGAAGACTCCGAGCGGGCCAACAACTTCTACCAAGGGGCGTTCGGCTGGACGCTCAACTACATGCCTGAGTTGGATTACACCATCGCCCTCACTACGCCCTCTGATGAACAAACCGGAATGCCCAACTCGCCGGGCGTCATCAACGGAGCCCTGTTCACGCGCTCGGAGGAGCTGCAGACCCCCGTCCTCACCGTCGACGTAGAGGACATCGACGCCGCCCTGGCGCAGGTCGAGTCCGCGGGCGGGACGGTCCACAAGGGCAAGGACGCGGTGCCGGGAATGGGCTGGTACGCCTACTTCAAGGACACCGAGGGAAACATCCTGGGCCTCTGGCAGACGGACGACTCCGCGGGGAAGTGACCCCTCGAGCAAGTAGCCGCAGGAAGCCCGGGCAGGTCCAAGCCCGGGCTTCCTTGCCGACGCGGTAACTTTGTACCCATGAAGTACGCCGAGTCCGTTCTGGACCTCATTGGCAATACGCCGCTCATCAAGCTCAACCACGTCACCGAGGGCATCAAGGCCACCGTCCTGGTGAAACTCGAGTACATCAACCCCGGGGGATCCATCAAGGACCGGATCGCCGTGAAGATGATCGAGGAAGCCGAGCGCACCGGCAAGCTCAAGCCGGGCGGCACCATCGTGGAGCCCACCTCCGGCAACACCGGTGTGGGCCTGGCGCTGGTGGCGCAGCAGAAGGGCTACAAGTGCATCTTCGTGGTTCCGGACAAGGTGGGCGAGGACAAGCGCGCCGTGCTGCAGGCCTACGGGGCCGAAGTGGTGGTGACCCCCACCTCCGTGGCCCCGGACAGCCCGCAAAGCTACTACGGGGTCTCGGACCGGCTGGTCACCGAAATCCCCGGCGCCTACAAGCCGGACCAGTTCTCCAACCCCGCCGCACCGGGCAGCCACTATGAATCCACCGGCCCGGAAATCTGGCGCGACACCGACGGCTTGGTCACCCACGTGGTGATCGGCGCCGGCACCGGCGGCACCATCACCGGCACCGGCCGCTACCTCAAGGAAATCTCCGCGGACCGCCCGGAGTCCGACGGCGGCCGGGTCAAGGTGATCGGCGCGGACCCCGAAGGTTCGGTCTACTCGGGCGGAACCGGCCGGCCGTACTTCGTTGAAGGCGTCGGCGAGGACATGTGGCCGGACAACTACGACAAGACCGTCCCCGACGACGTCATCGCGGTCAGCGACGGCGATTCCTTCGCCATGACCCGCCGCCTGGCCCGTGAGGAAGGCCTGCTGGTCGGCGGCTCCTCGGGCATGGCCGTGGTAGCTGCGCTCAAGGTGGCCAAGGACCTTCCCGAGGACGCCGTCGTCGTCGTGATCCTGCCGGACTCCGGCCGCGGCTACCTGGCCAAGATCTTCAACGACCAGTGGATGCGCTCCTACGGCTTCCTCTCGGGCGGCGAGGAGGCCTCCGTGGGCGAGGTCCTCAAGTCCAAGACGGGCGAGATGCCGAACCTGGTCCACATCCACCCCAACGAAACCGTGCGCGACGTCATCAACATCATGAACGAGTTCGGCGTCTCCCACATCCCCGTCCTGTCGGCGGAACCGCCCGTGGTGATGGGCGAAGTGCTGGGCGCGGTGGACGAGCGCTCGCTGACCACCAAGCTGTTCCGCGGCGAGGCGAAACTGACGGACAAGATCTCCGAACACATGGGGGAGCCCCTGCCGGTGATCGGCTCGCTCGAGACCATTTCCGCCGCACGCGAACTGCTCTCCGACGTGGACACCGTGATGGTGACCTTCGTCGGCGCCCCTGTGGGCATCCTGACCCGCCACGACCTGCTCGCCTACCTGAGCCACTGATTTCCCACACGAGGAGTACCCATGTCTGCCCATGAAGCAGGTTTCAACACCCGCGCCGTCCACGCCGGCCAGGACTTCGAGCCCCGCACCGGTGCCGTGGTGCCGCCGCTGCACTTCAGCTCCACCTATGCCCAGGACGGCATCGGCGGGCTGCGCGACGGCTACGAATACGGCCGCGGCGGCAACCCTACCCGCGACTCCCTGCAGGAACAGCTCGCCGCGCTGGAAGGCGGCAGCCATGCCTTCAGCTTCGGCTCCGGCCTGGCCGCCGAGGACTCCCTGATCCGAGCCGTCGCACGGCCCGGGGACCACATCGTGCTCGGCAACGACGCCTACGGCGGAAGCTACCGGCTCATCAACCGCGTGCTGGGTGAGTGGGGCATCGGCAACACTCCGGTGGACATGTCCGATCTCGAGGCCGTGGCCGCCGCGGTGGCTGCGAACAACACCCGGATCGTGTGGGTGGAGACCCCGTCCAACCCGATGATGCGGATCACCGACATCGAGGCGCTCGCCGCCGTCGCGCACGACGCCGGAGCCCTACTGGTGGTCGACAACACCTTCGCGTCCCCGTACCTGCAGAACCCGCTCGCCCTGGGTGCCGACGTCGTGGTCCACTCCACCACGAAGTACATCGGCGGGCACTCCGACGTGGTGGGCGGCGCCGTCGTCGTCAACGACGCGGAGCTGGCGGAGAAGATCGGCTTCGTGCAGTTCGCCGTCGGCGCGGTGTCCGGCCCGATGGACGCTTTCCTGACCACCCGCGGCCTGAAGACCCTCGGCGTGCGCATGGACCGGCACAGCGAGAATGCGCAGGCCGTGGCCGAATGGTTGCTGCAGCGCCCCGAAGTGGAGGCCGTGCTGTACCCGGGCCTGCCGGACCACCCCGGCCACGAGCTCGCCAAGAAGCAGATGAAGAAGTTCGGCGGCATGGTCTCGGTGCAGTTCAAGGGCGGCGAGGCCGCGGCGCGCAAGGTGGCCGAAGCCACGCGCGTGTTCACCCTCGCCGAGTCCCTGGGCGGCATCGAGTCCCTGATGAACTACCCCTCCGAGATGACTCACGCCTCCGTGAAGGGCACCGAACTGGCCGTACCGGTCAACCTGCTGCGCCTTTCCTGCGGCATCGAGGACGTGGAGGACCTGATCGCGGACCTCGAGCAGGCGTTCGCCGCGATTGAAGGCTGACGCGATCCCATAGAGCAGAACGGCCGCGGCACCCGGAACCACGGTGTGCCGCGGCCGTGCTGTTTTCAACAGCTCGGGAACGGGCCAGGAAGGCTTAGCCGGAGATGCCCGGCTTGCCGTTTTCCTCGCAGCCGGTGAGCCGGCGCCGGAAGCTGGCGTCCTCGATCGCGGTGACCTCGATGTCGTACCAACCCTTCAGGGTCTCCCAGGCCAGGATCTTTGAACCGCCGGGCTTGAGTTTCACCTGGGCACTGAACTCCCTGTACTGCAGGGAGGCGAGCCGCAGCGTTACGGTCTTGGAGCCGGTGTTGCGCAGATCCAGCACCACATCACTGCCCTCGCGCGCGACGACGGAGACGTCGACGCCGGCCGCGGCGCCCGCCGTCGAGCCCTTCAGTTCGTACTGGTAGCGGTTGGGTCCGGTGACGATCAGGTCGAAACTGCCGGACGGCGCCGGGAGCGTGACGAGCCGGGCGCCTTTCACGTCCGCGTGCAGCGGTTCAGCGAGCTCGCCCGCGTAGCCGTACACGGCAAAGTGCGCGGAGCGGGTGCCCCCGTTGCGCAGGGATAGGGCGACGCCGTCGGCGCCCACGGCAGCGGAGGCCGCGGGCCGGTACGGCAGGGGGCGGGCCGGGCGGGTACCGTCCTCCTGGATCGGCGCCACTTGCACGGCCGGCGGAACCGGGCGCCAGCGGCTGATCTTCGCGGGAACCGGGCCCGGGTGGTCCAGCACCGGCGGCGTGCCTGCGGCGGCGAAGTTGAAGACACCGGTGAGGTCGCCGCAGACTTCGCGGCGCCAGGCGGAGATGTTCGGCTCCTGCACGCCGGTCCAAGCCTCCAGGAAGCGGATCACGGAGGTGTGGTCGAAGACCTCGGAGCTGACATAGCCGCCGATCGTCCACGGCGAGACGACGGTCATGGGCACGCGCGGGCCGAGGCCGATGGGCCGGGCCGTGGTCCAGTCGGTGGATTCGCCGGAGGCCGGGCGGGGCTGCACGGGCGGCGGGACGTGGTCGAAGTAGCCGTCGTTCTCGTCGAAGTTGAGGAAGATCGCGGTGCTGTCCCAGGTTTCCTGCCTGCTGGCCACGATGTCCAGGAGGCGGTAGACGAAGTTGGCGCTGCCCACCGGGGTGGAGGCGCCGGGGTGCTCGGAGTCGGCCGCCGAGGGGACCAGCCAGCTGACCTTCGGCAGGGTGCCGCCGTCGATGTCCGCGGCCAGGCGTTCCAGGAGGGTATCCGGCCGGCCGCGGCGCATGGCCTTGTCGAAGAGGAGCTTCTCGGAATCGCTGAGCAGTGCGCGGCCGGCTTCAAGCTGGGCGAGGAGCCGGTCCTGTTCAGCCGGGGTCTTGCCGTGGAGCGAGTCGTAGAACTGCTCCGTGGTGCGCAGGTCCCCGTCGACGGCGGCCAGCATCTTGTGGCCGATCTCCTTGAAGGTGTCGAAGTATTCGACCGCGTTGTCGGTGAAGTTGTCCCAGTCCTGGTAGATCTGCCAGGACACACCGGCCTGCTCCAGCCGTTCCGGGTAAGTGGTCCAGTCGTAGCCGGCGTGGTCGTAGCTGTAGGCGGCATTGGTGACGGCGCGCTTGCCGGTGGCCTTTTCGGTGCCGGTGGTGCCGCTCCAGAGGTAGTTGCGGTTGGGGTTGGTGGAGCCGTTGACCGAGCAGTGGTAGGCGTCGCAGATGGTGAAGGTGTCCGCGAGCTCGTACTGCAGCGGGATGTCGGAGCGTTCGTAGAAGGTCATGGTGGAGGCGCTCTTGGCAGGGATCCACTTGTCGCACCAGCCGTTGTTCCAGGCGGTGGTAGTGCCGTTGAAGGAGTGGTCCAGGTCGCCCAGGTACTGGATGTCCGAATCCGGGCGGCCGGCCAGCTCCGCGGCCTTGCGGAGCGAGAACGGCAGCACGGTTTCGCCGGTGGCGCGCGGCTGTTCGAACATCGACTTGCCGTTGGGCAGCCGGGTCAGCGACTTGTCGCCGTAACCGCGGACACCGCGCAGGGAGCCGAAGTAGTGGTCGAAGGAACGGTTCTCCTGCATCAGGATGATGACGTGCTTGATGGACTGCAGGCTTCCCGGCGCCACAGGCTTGGCCATGGCGGCCTGCACGGAGGGCGGCAGCAGGGAGCCGGCGGCTGCTAGCGCCGTTGCTGCTGCCGTGGCGCCCAGGAAGCCGCGGCGGGAGAAGCCCGGGAGCTGTTCGCCTGTGTCTGAGGTTGAACGTTTCATCATCTCGGGGTCATGCGTTGCCATAATCGGATTGCCTTTCGTAGATAAGGTCCAGCCCCACCAAAGTAGACGCTCCGGGTGAATCCTTGGTGTATTTCGGGTGCATTGGCCGGCAACCGCCCGGACGCTGGAGGGTTGTGTGTTCCGCCCAAAGCTGGCTTGCTTGAAGAAAGCCAGCTACGATCGAGCCATGCCTCTTCGATCCGACTGGTCCGCGCGCACATGCAGCCTCGCCCGGGGCTTGGACGTGCTTGGCGATCCGTGGGGGAGCCTGGTCCTGCGGGAGGTCTTCTTCGGCAACGGCCGCTTCGATGCCATCAAGCAGCGCCTCGAAATAGCGGACACCGTCCTGAGCAAGCGCCTCGGCTGGCTGACGGACGCCGGACTGCTGGCGCAGCGCCCCTATCAGGACGGGAGCCGCACCCGGCAGGAGTACGTCCTCACACCCAAGGGCGAGGACTCCCTGCCCGTGCTCAACGCGATCATCATCTGGGCCGAAAAACACCTGGATGCGCCCAACGAGGTCTCCCACATGCGGGTCATCCACACCGACTGCGGGCGGCCAACCTCCTCCGCCGATACCTGCAGTCACTGCGGCGTGCCGCTGACCGCCGCAAACACGAGCTGGCACAGCTTCAAGCGCAGCGACCATCCGATGCCACTCGCCACAGCGCCCGCAGAAACCTTCCCCGCGGGAACCTTCCCCGCAGAATCCGCGTCCCCCGAAACGGAGATCCCCGCATGACCGCTCCCGACGTCACCAAGGTACGCAGCGGCAAGTCCCGGCGCAGCCGCCTGCACCCTGCATGGTTCGTGGCCGCCGTCGCGTTCCTCGCCCTGGTGGGCGCCGCCGGCTTCCGGGCCGCACCCGGCGTGCTCATGGTCCCGCTGCAGGCCGAATTCGGTTGGTCCACCACGGTCCTGTCCCTTGCTGTCAGCCTCAACCTGGTGCTGTTCGGGCTCACCGCGCCCTTCGCCGCCGCCCTCATGGAACGCTTCGGCATCCGCGCCGTGACCTCGATAGCCCTGTGCCTGATCGGCCTCGGCTCGGCCCTGACTGTCTTCGTGAACCAGTCCTGGCAGATCCTGCTCACCTGGGGGCTGCTAATCGGCCTGGGCACCGGGTCCATGGCACTCGTCTTCGCCGCGACCATCGCCAACACCTGGTTCGCCAAGCGCCGCGGCCTCGTGATCGGCATCCTCACGGCCGGCAGCGCCGCCGGGCAGCTGGTGTTCCTTCCGTTCATCGCCGCCCTTGCCCAGAGCCCCGGCTGGCGCGGGGCTTCGCTGCTGATCGCTGCCGGCGCGCTCGCCGTCGTCCCGCTGGTGCTGCGCTGGTTGCGGAACTCGCCTGCCGACGTCGGCGCCCGCCCCTACGGTGCCGAGGAAACCGAGGCGGCCGAACCGGCGACGACGGCGGCCGCCGGCGATTCCCCGAACGCCGCCGTCCGGGCGCTGCAGGTCCTGAAGCGCGCCAGCAAGGTGCGCACGTTCTGGGGCCTTGCCGCCGGCTTCGCGATCTGCGGGGCGACGACGAACGGCCTGATCGGCACCCACTTCATCCCCTCGGCCCACGACCACGGCATGCCGGAGACGACCGCGGCCGGGCTGCTCGCCGTCGTCGGGATCTTCGACATCGTGGGCACCATCGCCTCGGGCTGGCTGACGGACCGCTTCAAACCCGAAGGTCCTGCTGGCCGTGTACTACCAGTTCCGCGGGATCGGCCTGCTGGTTCTGCCGCTGCTGCTGGGCTCCACGGTGGAACCGAGCATGATCGTGTTCGTGGTGGTCTACGGGCTGGACTGGGTGGCCACGGTGCCGCCCACCGCCGCGATCTGCCGCCGGGTGTTCGGGGCAGACGGCTCGGTGGTGTTCGGCTGGGTTTTCGCCGCCCACCAGCTGGGTGCGGCAGCCGCGGCCGTGGCAGCCGGATTCGTCCGGGACGCCACCGGGCACTATACCTACGCGTGGATCGGGGCCGCCGCGATGTGCACCGTGGCCGCGGTCATCAGCGCCACGATCCGCAAGGACGCCGCACACAAGGAAGCCGTGCCGGTAACGGCCTGACTATTTCGCCGGAACTGTTTTCGCCGCGAAGTACGCCCTGGTGGACGGCAGGAAGCGGCACACGACGGCGAGGACCACGCCCGTGAGCAGCAGCACCACGCCGCTCACGAAGGCGCCGCCCACCCCGAAGATCCTGGTGTCCCCGTAATCCGGGTCCCACATCTGCACCGCCGAGATGAAGAACGCCGCGCCCAGCATCACGGCGCCCAGCAGCGGCAGGATCCCGCGGAACCACAGGTTCCGGACGGAGTCGCGCAGGGTGCCGCGGAAGTACCAGACGCAAGCGAAGCCGCTGAGGGCGTAGTAGAAGGCGATGAACAGGCTGATCGAACTGATTGAATCGGCCAGCAGGTTCTCGCTGAGGAAGGTCATGGCGACGTAGTACACGACGGCGGCGCCACCCATGAGTTGGGTGGAGAAGCCGGGGGTCCGGTAGCGCGGGTGGACCTTCCCGAAGCGCGGCGGCAGGGCACCGTGGACGCCCATGGACAGGGTGCCGCGCGCCGTGGGCAGGATGGTGGTCTGGGTGGAGGACAACACCGAGGCCAGGACAGCGACGACGATCAGCCAGCCCCAGGGCCCCAGCACCACGTCTTTCATGGCCAGGAACACATCGGATTCGTTCGCGCTGTTCCCCAGCCCGATCCCTTCGGCGCCGGAACCGGCGTACATCATCACCAGCAGGGCCACGGACACGTAGATCGCCACCAGGACGAAGGCCGAAATCACGGCACCCCGGCCGGGAGTCTTCGCAGGGTTCTCCGTCTCCTCGTTCAGGGCCAGGCAGGTGTCCCAGCCCCAGTAGATGAAGAGCGCCAGCAAGGCGCCGTGCACCACGGCACCGGGATCCGCGAAGGCCCCCGCGGGGTTGAACCATTCGACGGTGAAGGGCGTGCCGTTGCCGGCCCCGCCGTTGGCGATGCCGATCATGAGCGCCAGGGCGAAGATGCCCAGCGAGATGTACTGCACGTAGGTCAGGGTGCGCTGGACATGTTCCCCCAGCCGGATGCCGCGGTGGTTCACGAAGGTCATCAGGGCGATGAACGCCACGCCCGTGCCGGTCACCAGCCAGGTGTTGCCGGCCAGGGACCCGTCGCCCACCAGGAGCCACAGATATTGCCCGGCCACCTGGGCGAGGTTCGCCAGGACCACCGTGCCGGCCAGGGCCACGCCCCAGCCGCCCAGCCAGCCGGCCCAGGGGCCGAAGGTCTTCCGGGCCCACACGAAGGTGGTGCCGCAGTCCGGCATGGCGCTATTGAGTTCCCGGAAGGCGTAGGCGATGAACAACACCGGGATGAAGCCAAGCACGAGGATCAGGGGAGTGTAGTCCCCGTTGACGGCGACAATCAGCCCCAGCGTTGCCGCGAGCGAGTAGACCGGCGCCGTCGAAGCCAGGCCGAGCATCACCGAATCGCCGAGGTCAAGGATCCCTGCCCGCAGCCCTTTGCCCGGGACGGTGCCGCCGGGCTGCGGCTGGCCGGACGACGTCGAGGTTTCCATGCTCACAGGGCGGCTCCGTTCGCTGAGGTGGCGGACGCGATGGTCGGCGCCGGTGCGTCGATGGTGTTGGGCACGAAGCGGCAGAAGTAGTCGGTGACGGGCCCGTCCGATTCGCGGATGCCGCAGCCCACCGATTCCCCGTCCACCACCCACAGGCCAAGGACGGGGTGGTTGCCGTCGAAGTCCGGCAGCTGCTGGTACTGCTGGAAGCACCAGCCTTCGCGGCCGTACTTGCCGGGCTGGTCGACCTCGACGCCGGGCGCATGGATCCGGATGTTGTCGCCTTCGCGCCCGTGCAGGGGTTTCGCCACCCATTCCGTCAGCGGTCCCGGGTCACCGAGGTAGGCCGGGAGGAGGTTTTCGTGGCCGGGATAGAGGTGCCACAGGGCCGCGAGCAGCGCCTTGTTGGAGAGCAGCATCTTCCACGCCGGTTCCACCCAGCGCGGGTTGTGGGCCCGTTGCAGCAGGCGGTGGCCGAACGGCTCCTTCATCATCAGCTCCCACGGGTACAGCTTGAACATGGTGCTGATCATGAAGTTGTCCAGGTCCACGAAGCGGTTCAGGTTCGGGTCCCAGCCGATGTCCGACATGTTGATGCCGATCGTCGTCCAGCCGCCCTGGCTGGCGACGTCGCGCATATAGGCCGCCGTCATCCAGTCCTCGCCGGACTCCTCGGCCTCCGAATGCGCCACGTGCAGGGTGCTCATGCCGGTGCGGTACTGCAGCTTCTTCCATTGCCGGATGAGGGCCTCGTGGATGCCGTTCCACTGGTCCTTTTCCGGGAAGACGTCCTGCAGCCAGAACCATTGCGCCACGGATGCCTCGATCAGCCCGGTGGGGGTGTCGGCGTTGTACTCGAGCATCTTGGCGGGCCCGCCGGCGCCGTCGTAGATGAAATCGAAGCGGCCGTAGATGTCCATGTCCCCGGCCTGCAGCGATTCCGCCGCGAGTTCCAGGGCCTGCTGGCCGATGCCGATCCCGCCCATCGCCCCGGTGGCCAGGAACTTTGCCGCCTCCAGGCACATGAGGTGCATGTCCTCGGCGGTCTTTTCGAGCGTTTCCACCTCGTCCATGGTGAATTCGTAGTACGCCGATTCGTTCCAGTACTCGATCTTCCGGCCGTCGGGCATGGTGGTGGTGGAAAACACCAGGCCCTGTTCCTCGATCTTCTGCTTCCAGTCCGGGCGCGGGGCAACGGTCAGTCTCTTCATCGTCAGCCGCCCGTGCTTCCGCCGCCCTTGGAGCTTCCGCCGAAGCCGCCGCGGCTCACCGTTCCGCCCTTGGTGCTGTACCCGGCGGAGGTCTTCGCACCGCTGGGCACCGTCCGGGTGAAGTTCGGATAGGCGCTGCGGTTCTGGCCGACGGCCGGCACGTTGGCACCGCGCGAGTAGAAGTACCAGGCGTAAATCCCGGAGCTTCTCCCCTCGGAGCTTCCGCAGTTGGCATCTTCCACGCGCTCGCCGGTCTCGTCGTTGAAGCACACCTGCGCGTAGTCGGCGTCGTTCTCCTGGCTGGCCACGATCGCCGTGATGGTCCCGGCGAGCAGTGCCGTGACTCCCAGTCCGACCACCACGGTGCGGCGCTGGGAGCGCTTCTTCCGGTGAGCGGCCTCCGCGACCCGCTTCGCTTGTTCGCGGGCGAAGGGGTCGACGACGGCGGGCGGCTCCCGCAGGGATCCGTCCTGCCCGGCGTCGGGCTGCTGGAGCTCCGGCCGCAGCTCCGGCTGCGGAACCTGCCAGGGCGGCGGCTTGGGCCGGCCGCCGTCGCGGCTGCCTTCCGGACCCTTCTCGGGGCCCTTGCCGGGACCTTCGTCCGGGCCGCCGGCGTCCGCCGGGTTGCTGTTCGGGTCCATGCTTTCTTTATCCCCCCGGTGTCTGATTGCTGAGGAAAGCCTACCCCTGCGCCCGCGCCGCGGCATGGGGTGGGGGAGTGCCAGAATTGGGGCATGGCCGCAGCTGATGCAATGAATGGAACCGGCACGGGGAAGGCCGCCACCCTCCCTGGCCAGCCGGGCGTCCCCGGCATCGGGCGCGGCCGCATCCTGGCGGGCCTCGCCCTCGCGGTCCTGTTGCCGCCCGCCGTCGAGCTCCTGGTCACCGCGGTGGGCTACCGGAACTTCGCCATGATCATGCTCCTGCACCTTGCCGTGGCCGTTGCGGTGGCCGCCGTCGGCGGGCTGTGGCCGGCCGTCGTGGCGGCTGTCCTCGGCAGTTCGCTGCTCAACTACTTCTCCGCGGAACCCGTCGGTTCGTTCTCGATCGCCGATCCCTCCACCCTGTTCACCCTGGTGGTCTTCCTCGCGGTAGCCTGCGGGGTCGGGCTGGCGGTGGGCCTGGCCACCCGGCGGGCCCAGGAAGCCGCGCACGCCGGGGCCGAGGCGCGGGCCCTGAACGAACTTGCCCTGAGGATCCTCCGCTCCGACGGCAGCCTGGAGTCATTCCTGGACAAGATCCGCGCCAAGCTCGGGATGGACGCCGTCACGCTCCTGGAGGCCGCCCCGCCCGAGGGCCCGGACCGCATTCCGGCCACCGCGCGGCGGGCGGACCCGCGCTGGCACGTACTGGCAACGTCAGGGCCCCAGCCCCCGCTGGGCCATGCCGCGGCCGACCATGCCGCCGTCGTCGATGCCAATTACACCCTCCTGCTGCGCGGCGGACCGCTGACCGGCCAGCACAAGCGCATGCTGGCCGCCTTCGGCGCCTACGTCGTGGCGGTGCGCGAGCGGCAGCAGTTGGTGCAGAGCCGGCAGGACAACCTGCGCCTCACCGAGGGCAACACCATGCGCACCTCCATCCTGCGCGCGGTGTCCCACGACCTCCGCACACCGCTGGCCGGGATCAAGCTGGCTGTCAGCAGCCTCCGCCAGGAGGAGGTCAGCTTCAGCCCCGAGGACGAACGCGAACTGCTGGCCACCATCGAGGACTACACGGACCGCCTGGGCCACCTCGTGGACAACCTGCTGGACATGTCGCGCATCACCGCAGACGCCGTGACTCCGCACCTGCGCGGGCTGGCCTGGGAGCAGGTCCTGCCGGATGCGCTGCGCGGGGTGCCCGGGGAGCGGATCCGCAACGAAATCGCCCCCAACCTGCCTGCCGTCGAGGCCGACGCCGGAATGCTGGAACGCGTGGTGGCCAACCTGGTGGAGAACGCGGTGAAATACGCGCCCGGGTCCGACGTCGTGCTGCGGGCGCGCACCGCGGGTGTCGCCGTCGGCGGGCGGCCGGGCAGCGAACTGCGGGTGGCCGACCACGGCGGGGGAGTGCCGCCGTCGGACATCCTGGCGCTGTTCCTGCCGTTCCAGCGACTGGACGACGCCGGCTCCGCAAAGGACGGACGCAGCGGAATCGGGCTGGGACTCGCCGTCGCGAAGGGCTTCACCGAGGCGATGGGCGGCACCCTGACCGCGGAGCCGACGCCGGGCGGCGGGCTGACCATGGTGGTTACCCTGCCGCTGTGGGAAGGGGAGCAGCCGTGAGCCTGGTGCTGATCGTCGAGGATGAGGCGCAGATCGCGCGGGCCATGCAGATCAACCTGCACGCCCACGGCTACCAGGCCCTGACCGTCGGCAACGGGGCTGACGCCCTCAAGGCCGCCGCCCGCCAGCCGGTGGACATCGTGGTGCTGGACCTTGGCCTGCCGGACATGGACGGTGTGGCGGTGATCCGCGGAATCCGGGGCTGGAGCAACATGCCCATCATCGTGCTGTCCGCCCGGCACGGTTCCGAAGACAAGGTCGAAGCGCTCGACGCCGGCGCGGATGACTACGTGACCAAACCGTTCGGCCTGGACGAACTGCTCGCGAGGCTGCGGGCCGCGTCCCGCCGGGCCGGGACACGGGACGAGGCACCCACCCTGGAAACCGCCGACTTCGTGGTGGACCTGGCCGGCAAGAAGATCGTCAAGGACGGCGGGGAGGTACGGCTGACCCCCACGGAGTGGAACATCCTCGAGCTGCTGGTCCGCAACGCCGGCAAACTGGTCAGCCAGCAGCAGATCCTCACCCAGGTGTGGGGCCAGGCCTACGCCAAGGAAACCCAGTACCTGCGCGTGTACATCGCCCAGCTTCGCCGCAAGCTCGAGCGCGACCCCTCCGCGCCCCGGCACCTGCACACCGAGGCGGGCATGGGCTACCGCTTTGATCCGTAGCGAGAACCCCTCGCATGGGCCCACGCCGCTAGGGTTCCCTGAGCGAGCGAAGCGAGATTAGGGAAGAAGCGGGATTAGGGAAGCGGTGGGGACTGGCGCCTAGCCTGCTCCCCAACCTCGCAAGCTCGGCCGGGGACCCCTCGCAGGCTAGGCTTGGTGCCATGGACACCGCATCGTTGATCGCAGTCTGCCGGGTACACGAGCTCTTGGCCGATCCCGAAGGCAGCGTTGGCGTCACCGCCATCGACAAACGCGCCGTGGATGGACCCGTCAAGGTCCACAAGCTCGGCCTGCACGGCGACGTCCAGGCCAACCGCCTTCACCACGGCGGCGAGGACCAGGCCCTCTACGCGTATTCGCAGGACGACGCCGACTTTTGGACCGGCGAACTCCAGCGGGAGCTGCCGCCGGGCATCTTCGGCGAGAACCTGCGCGTGCGCGGCATCGACACCACCGGCGCCGTGATCGGCGAACGCTGGAAGATCGGTCTGGACGTGGAGGTCGAAGTGACCTCGCCGCGCACGCCCTGCGCCACGTTCCAGCGTGTGATGGACGAACCTCAGTGGGTCAAGCGGTTCACCGATGCCGGGCGCGTCGGCTGCTACCTGCGGGTGGTGAAGACCGGCAGCATCTCCGCGGGGGACCACATCCACCGGCTCTTCGTTCCGAAGCACGGCATCACCGTGGGGAAATGGTTCAGCGATCCCACGATGGAGGACATCCAGACCCTGCTCGACGCCGAAGCGGACGGCGAGATCCGGCTGCAGCCGGAGTACCATGACGAGTTCGAAAAGATCATGCGCCGGGCCGGCGTCGGAAACTGACACAGCGCCCCCCGACCGGGGTTTGACCGGGGCTTTGTGCGCAAGCTCACCGCCTTCGCGGGCGCATGTGTCATGGACGTTCCGTGGAGTGCCCTACAATGGATATATCCCCCACTCCGGAAATCCCTTTTTCCTGCCCAATTTTTGAGGCAGGACTGGTCAGTGTTGGGGCCCGCGGTTTTGATGCGGGCATTTTCATAGGGAGAGCCGGGCGAAGAAAACGCTGTACAGACTGCTGGGATAGCAGCCAAGAGATACAGCGCGAAGTCCTGCCATGGGGTTGCGACAGCGCCGGACTTCTTTGCGTGCGGCCGGGCCCCATAGGTTCAGCCGTGTGCGACGAGTACTGCGGCCAAGCCCAACCGGGCCGCGCCGACTGGCCACCTATGGATGAGGAAATCTTCCCCTATGCCTGAAAACCCGAACGAAACGCTCGACGCCGACATCACCGAGACCGTCGAAACCGCGCCTGAGGCGCCCGCCGCCGAAGCTGCCGAGGCCCCTGCCGAAGCCGCCGCTCCCGCCTCCGCCCCCGCGGAAGAAGAAGAAGGCGTCCGCTTCACCGACCTCGGCCTCGACGGCCGTGTCCTCGCTGCCCTGCAGGACGTCGGCTACGAGAAGCCGTCCCCCATCCAGGCGGCCACCATTCCGCTGCTGCTCGAAGGCCGCGACGTCGTCGGCCTCGCCCAGACCGGTACCGGCAAGACCGCCGCGTTCGCCGTCCCGGCGCTGTCCCGCCTGGCTGAACTGCACGACCTCAACGGCCCCTCCCGCAAAACCCAGGCACTGGTCCTGGCTCCGACCCGTGAGCTTGCCCTCCAGGTTGCCGAGGCCTTCACCTCCTACGCCAAGCACATGGAAGACTTCACTGTCCTCCCCGTCTACGGCGGTTCTGCCTACGGCCCGCAGCTGGCCGGCCTGCGCCGCGGCGCCCAGGTGGTTGTCGGTACCCCCGGCCGCGTGATCGACCACATCGCCAAGGGCTCCCTGGACCTCTCCGAACTCCAGTACCTGGTGCTGGACGAAGCCGACGAGATGCTGCGCATGGGCTTCGCGGACGACGTCGAGCAGATCTTCCAGGAGACCCCGGAGACCCGCCAGGTGGCCCTGTTCTCGGCCACCATGCCGGGCCAGATCCGCCGCATGTCCAAGCAGTACCTGAACAACCCGGCCGAGATTTCCGTGAAGTCCAAGACTTCCACGGGCACCAACATCCGCCAGCGCTACGTGCAGGTCATGGGCCCGCACAAGCTGGATGCCATGACCCGCATCCTCGAGGTCGAAGAGTTCGACGGCGTCATCGCCTTCGTGCGCACCAAGATGGCCACCGAGGACCTCGCCGACAAGCTGAAGGCCCGCGGCTTCCAGGCTGCCGCCATCAACGGCGACATCCCGCAGCAGCAGCGCGAGCGCACCGTGGACGCCCTGAAGGAAGGCCGCATCGACATCCTCGTCGCCACCGACGTCGCGGCCCGCGGCCTCGACGTGGAGCGCATCAGCCACGTGGTCAACTACGACATCCCGCACGACACCGAGTCCTACGTGCACCGCATCGGCCGCACCGGCCGCGCAGGCCGCACCGGCGACGCGATCCTCTTCATGACCCCGCGCGAGAAGTACCTGCTGCGCGCCATCGAGAAGGCCACCCGCCAGAGCGTGGAGCAGATGCACCTGCCCACCGCGGAAACCGTCAACTCGCTGCGCCTGGGCAAGTTCGCCGAACGCATCACCGAAACCCTCGAATCCGAGGATGTGGCGCTGTTCCGCGACCTGATCGCCTCCTACGAGGAAGAGCACAACGTTCCGGCCGCGGAGATCGCCGCAGCACTGGCCGTCATGGCCCAGGGCGGCCAGCCGCTGCTGGTCAAGGAACTGCCGGCCGCACCGGAATTCCAGAAGCGCGAGCGTACCAAGGACGGCTTCGGCTCCCGTGGCCCGACCCGCCCGCTGACCGAAGGCAACGCCACCTACCGGATCGCCGTCGGACGCCGCCACCGCGTCATGCCGGGCTCCATCGTGGGCGCTATTGCCAACGAAGGGGGCATCTCCTCCTCGCAGATCGGCGGCATCGACATCCGCTCGGACCACTCCCTCGTGGAGCTCCCCGCGGACCTGAGCCCCGAGCAGCTGCGTGCCCTGTCTCGCACCCGGATCGGCGGCGAGCTGATCCACCTCGAGCTGGACAACGGCCGCAAGCCGAACCGTGAACGCGGCGGCTACGGCGACCGCGAGAACCGGGGCGGCGGCAACTTCAAGGGCAATGGCGGCTTCAAGAAGGACTTCCGCCGCAACGAAGGCGAGCGTTCCTCCGCTGATCGTGGCGGCCGTTCCTACAGCGAACGTTCCGAGCGCAGCTTCGGCGACCGGGACCGCGGCCAGGCCGGTGACTCCCGCTTTGGCGGCCACGGCAACGGTTCCCGCAAGCCCCGCCACGGCGGCGACAGCGGACACCGTGATTTCAACCGCAAGGGCAAGTGGTAAAAAACTACTGCTTCTGAAGGCTCCGTCCCATCTGGGACGGAGCCTTCTCCGTTTGGAGTCTGCTTTGCCCGTCCGGCCGGCGACGGCTGAGGAGGCGACTTTGGAAGATCCCATGTTCACGGGGCGCGGTGGATCCAATCCACGGGATAGCCGAGTTCCTCGAGTGTGAGGAGTATCGGCTCCAGGCTGAACGCGTAAATCGTCCAGTCGAGGTAATGCTTGCCTCGGACGGCAATGCAATCGCCCATCAAACCGGGAGCCCTGAAGATCTTGGTCACCATGGAACGCTCGACACACCATGGTCCTATGAACCGGCCGAGCCCCAAACGCGCACGGAACTCCAGCCGTTCTGATGTTGCCACGAGCTCGATCAAAGGCCAGGTAGCCGAGAATCCTTGATTGTTGAAGCCGATGACGACGCGGAACGGCTCCACGGGTTCGCGAGCCTCCGGGACCGAGTTCATGGCGTTGAGGTTATAGAACGTGCGCCCGACTTGGAAGGGGACGGGAAGCGGTAGCGTAAGCGTGGATCAGCAGTGAACTAGTGGCGCAGGGACTAATGATCAGTTTCAGGGTGCCGCGCGACCGCACCTCCGAAACCTAGGACTGTTTTTCGAGTCAAACTTTCGAGGTGCAATTCACATTCCGCCAGCTCTTCGGGCGTTTAGTGGGCCGATCGTTTGCCTGCTCCGCAGGGCAGCCGGCCTTCCTGACCCTCTTTGGAGCCCGACGACCCAGGACTCGCGGCAAGTTGTGATGTCGGCGCCGCTTCTACGTCCAAAGAGGGTCCCGACGGCGGTGCTTCCGCCCCTTTTCCGAGGCCCGTTGAACACCGGTTTGGGTGCTTCGCAAATTGTGTCAGGTCCGGCATTTGCCCCCTTCAGCCCCGATTTGGTGTCAGGGGCGAACCTCCGGTAGAGTACTTACTCGTTGCCCCCTTAGCTCAGTGGTAGAGCGCGTTCTTGGTAAGAACGAGGTCGCCGGATCGATTCCGGCAGGGGGCTCTGAATGAGAGCCTGTGTCAAGGCGGTTTTGACCGGCTTGGCACAGGTTTTCTCATTCGTGGCGGTGTAGCTCAGTTGGTTAGAGCGCACGACTCATAATCGTGAGGTCGGGAGATCGAGCCTCCCCACCGCTACCAAGGAAAGACCCCGCGGATTCAACATACGCGGGGTCTTTTTGTTTTCCCATTGCTGCTTGAATGGGTTCATGCCACGGATCACGATCATCGGCGGCCACGGCAAAGTGGCGCTGCAGCTTGCCCGAATCCTCAGTGACGAAGGCCATACGGTCACGTCCATCATCCGCAACCCCGACCACGCCGCCGACGTGACGGCAAGCGGCGCCTCCCCGGTGATTCTCGACGTCGAGCATTCCACGACGGCGGAGATCGCCGCCGCGCTGGGCGGCAGCGACGCCGTGGTCTGGTCCGCCGGCGCCGGAGGCGGCAATCCGGCCCGCACCTACGCGGTGGACCGCGATGCCGCCATCCGCTCCATGGACGCCGCGGCGCAGGCCGGCGTGAAACGCTACGTGATGGTGTCCTACTTCGGTGCCGGGCCCGGTCACGGGGTTCCGGAGAACCACAGCTTCTTCCCTTACGCCGAGGCTAAAGCGGCGGCAGACGAGTACCTGCGCGGCAGCAAGCTGGACTGGACGGTCCTCGGCCCCGGTACCCTGAACAACGATCCCGCCACCGGGCTGATCGACGTCAACCCCGCAGATCCCGCCACGGGCACCGGAACGTCCCGGGCCAATGTGGCACTGGTGGCGGCCGCCGTGCTGGAACTGCCCGGGACAATCGGACGGACCATCGAGTTCCGGGACGGCACCAGCGACGTCGTGATGGCCCTGACGGCGGACTCCTGACGCATGGACCAGTTGGCACTCATCATCGGGCTGCTGCTCGCAACGGTGGCGGCGGTGGGCCTGGGGGACAGGCTGCGCCTGCCATACCCGGTCCTGATGCTGCTCATCGCGGTGGCCTTGACCTTCATTCCGGGCTTTCCCGAGCTTGAGATCGATCCCGAATTGATCCTGCCGATCTTCCTGCCGCCCTTGCTGTTCGCGACGGCCCAGAAAAGCTCCTGGGCCGTCTTCAAAGTCCGCTGGCGCACGCTGCTCCTGATGGCGGTGGCCCTGGTGGTGGTCTCGACGGCGGTCGTCGCCGGGGCGGCCTGGCTCATGATCCCGGGCATCGGCATCCCGGCCGCGATCGCCTTGGGTGCAATGGTGGCGCCGCCGGACCCTGTGGCGGTGGAGTCCGTAGCAGGCCGTGTGCGCATGCCCCGCCGGCTTATCACGGTGCTGCAGAGCGAAGGCCTCTTCAACGACGCTGCTGCCATTGTCATCTTCCAGGCTGCGGTGGCCGCAACCGTCGCCGGAACGCATCTGGGCCCCAACATTGCGTTCGAGTTCATCGTCGGCGCGGCCCTCGCCGTGCTGGTGGGAATCGCAATGGGCTGGTTCGGCAGGATCATCAACAAGCTCGTCACCTCGATGGTGGCCCGCAGCGCCGTCACCCTGGTGATTCCCTTCGCCGCCTACATCCTGGCCGAGGAGGTGCACGCCTCCGGGGTGATCGCCGTCGTCGTGACCGCATTGGAAACCCAGCGCCACGCACGACCGCAGGACGCCGCCGAACGCGTCACGCGTACGGCCTTCTGGGATGTCGTGGAACTGCTGGCCACCGGCCTCGCCTTCGGCCTGGTGGGCCTGGAGGTCCGGCACGTGATCCGGGAAGAAGGCGCCGCCGTGCTCGGCATGGTCGGCATGGCCGCGGTGGTCTGCATTCTGGTGTTCGCGGTGCGTTTCGGCTGGCTCGGCCTGCTTGCGCTGTCTGCCCGCCGCAAGGGCGCCCTCCAGCCCACCTCCTTCAAGGAGGTGCTGATCCTCACCTGGTGCGGCATGCGGGGCCTGGCCACACTGGCCCTCGCCCTGGCGCTTCCGCTAACTGTCTCAGACGGCGGTGACTTCCCGGCCCGGCATGAAATCCTCGTGATTGCCTGCGCGGTGCTGCTGGCCACCCTGGTGTTCCCCGGCCTGACCCTGCCGTGGCTCATGCGCGTGCTGAAGGCGGCCGAGGACGGTTCGCACGAAGAGCACGCTGCCAAGCTGCTGGCCAGGCGCGCCCAGAAGGCCGCCATCGCCGCGCTCAAGGATCATGAGCTGATGAAGGAGCTTCCGGCGGACAAGGTGGCGCTCGTGAAGCAGAAGATGGCCCGGCTGCATGCCGAGCTGCTGGATGGCACTCTCAAGAACGAAAGCCTCGAGGAGAAACGCCGACGGGGACGGGAGCTGGCCATCACCGTCCAGACGATCGCCCTCGACGCCGCCCGCCAGGAAGTGGTTGCTGCGCGGAGCGAGCCCGGCACGGACCCCGAGGTGGCCGACCGGGTGCTGCGGCAGCTGGACCTGCGCACCATGGCGATGCCCGAGTAGCAGATACCGCGCCGTTGAGGACCCGGTCCTTGCGGGGCGGCTCTGTCGTTGCCGCCAGCTCAGGAAGTGCTTGAATGCCGGGGCAAGGAATACGGCCCAAGGTCCAGCGCATGCTCCTCGACGTAGTCCAAAGCGTGCCGGATGGCGCCGATTGACACGATGCCGTCGCCCAGGGTGGAGGCCTCCAGCCGCGGCGGCGTATGGGTGTAGTCCGGAAGCTCCTTGCTGATGGCCGGGATGAGGGCACGGGCCGATTCCGCGACGGCGCCCGCAATGACCACGAGTTCGGGGTTGACCAGCGTGCTCAGGGAGCCGATGATCCGCGCCATGCGGTGCGCCACCCGGTCCAGGACCGCGGCTGCGGCCGCGTCACCGGCCGCAGCCGCGGAAAAGACCATCTCGGCGGTCAGGGTTCCGGGATCCCCTCCGCAGCGCTCGCGCATGGAACTCTTGGCGCCTTTGTCGAGCGCCTCCCGCGCCCACAGCACGGCGTAGTGCGCAATGCCGCTCGTGTCGCCGACCCCGTCGAGATTGTCCAAGTATCCCAGTTCGCCGAAGCCGCCGAGCTGCCCGTGGAGCAGCCGGCCGGATTCGAGGACTCCGGAACCGAGCCGGTCGCTGGCAAGCATGACCACCAGGTTGTCGACTCCCTGGGCGGTGCCACGCCAGCGTTCCGCAAGCGCCGCCAGGTTGGCATCGTTTTCGAGGAGCACGTGCCAGCCATGCCGCTCTGCGACGATCCCGCGGACATCGAAGGATTTCCAGAATTCCTGGGCCGTGAGGACCTCGCCGTCCCGGCTGACCGGGGCGGCGACGCCAACGGAGACGGCAAGCACGGAATCCGCCGATGCGCCCGCTTCGTCCAAGGCCTCTGCCGCGATCCTGTCCAGGACGTCGGCGCGTTCGTCCGCTGCCACACTGTATGCGTGGCGGAATGGCATGGTGACCTGGGACAGGGGAGTGCCGGCCATGTCCGCCACGATGGCAGTGATCTTGTTGGCGCCGATGTCGATGCCCAGCACGCTGGCCGCGCGGTCGTCAAAGACAAAGCGGCGGGCCGGCCTGCCCTTGACGTAATCCCCGGCTCCCCGCTGGTTTTCCAGTTCCTGGAGCCACCCGAGTCGGACGAGTTCATCGCAAATCGAGATAACGGTGGCGCGGGAGAGCCCGGTGGCGGCCATGAGATCGGTTCCAGTCAGGACGCCTGCACCGCGCATCGCCTTGAGCATGGCGCTCGCATTGACCCTGCGTACCAGCTGCGTTGACGGCGCTGTTTCGACCATCTTCAAACCTCCCCATCCTTTGCTCTCCGCTAAGCGGCAGCTAACTCTCTCTAAATTTAGTTCATAAATTTATCTTTCGTTCCATCTTCCAACCTCCTTGACTCTGTGGCGAACCTCACTCCATACTTGCGATAGGTAGTAAATTTACCTCCTAATTTAAATTGAGCGATGGGCCGACGTTGGCCAGCCGCTCTGATGAAAGGACCGACGCAGATGTCTGACTCCCTCCTCTCACGCCCTGTTGACCGCCGCGCGCTGCTGCGCACGGGCATGCTGGGCGCTCTTGGCCTCGCTGCAGCGCCGGCCCTGGCCGCCTGCGGCGGCGGCTCGGCTCCCGGTGGCAGCTCCGGCTCCGGCAGCGTCTCCTGGGCGGCATGGGCAAACCCCGGCGAAGGAGAGCGTTACAAGAAGTTCGCCGAAGAACTGTCCAAGAAGATCAACGCCAAGGTCAGCTTCCAGGCCGTTGTGGGTGACTATGAGGCAAAGCTTCTCTCCCAGCTGGCTGGCGGGGCGGCGCCGGACGCGTTCTACGTCGGCGATGGGCAGATGGCCAAGTTCATTGGTGCGAAGCAGGTCTCGGACCTGAGTGATTATCTTTCAGGCGGAAAATCCCCGGTGAAGCTGGAAGAGTTCCCGGAAGGTCTCTACCAATGGTGCAAGGGTGCCGACGGCACCGGCCTCTACGGACTTCCGGTGGACTGCAACCCCTCGGTTTTGTGGTTCAACAAAGACGTCCTCTCCGCTGCGGGCGTCAGCTCGGATCCCGCCCAGCTCTTCGATGGGGGCACCTGGAACTTTGACGCCTTCACCGATGCCTTGGACAAGGTCCGGGGCTCCGGCAAGAAAGGGTTGATCCTGTCCAACTGGTGGTTTAACTGGGCCTGGGCGGTGACTGCCTTCGGCGGCACGCTCCAGGATGAGTCCGGCAAGATCGTCTTCGCCGACGACCCCAAGGCGCAGGAAGGGCTCGGCTGGCTGTTGGAGCAGTTCAAGTCAGGCAACATCACCTACGCGGGTTCGCTGCCGAAGGGCCAGAGCGGCGACGCCCTCTTCCTGGCCGGCCAGCTTGCCTTCAACAACGTGGGCCGTTGGGCGTTGCCTACCCTGAAGTCCGTCAAGTTTGGATATGACATTGCTCCGCTGCCTTCGCCCACCGGCAAGGACATCATGCCGGCCCCCGTTGCCACTGCAGCAATCGCCCTGAATGCGAAAGCGAAAAACCGGGAAAAGGCACTCGAACTGATCGGCAACTATGTGTCCAAGGAGGGGCAGCAGTTCCGACTTTCCGGCGGGGGCAACGCTGTGGCATCGGTGAAGGGCCTGGACGGGCTTGCCACCGAAGGTGGAGTGCCTGCCCACGGCAAATTGTTCAATGAGGTTGTTGCCAAGGGGTATGCGATGCCGAACGCGTTCGTGTCCAAGGCCAAGACTGCGACTGAACTGCCGACGCTTGTCGACAAGCTTTTCAAGAACCCGTCGACGACTGCTGCCTCCTTCTCCGAGGCAGTCAGCAAGCTGGTGAACGGCTAACAAGGATGTCACTGGACACGCAGATCCGGGCCAGCGTAGATGCCGTGCCGGCCCAGCCGCGCCGCAAGGTGTCCCGACGGCGCCGCAAGGACACCATCGCGGCCCTCGTCTTTCTTTCGCCCCAACTCTTGGGCCTGATTGTCTTCATGATCGGACCCCTGGGTTTTGCCTTGTATCTGGCTTTCAGCCATTGGGACGGGTTCGGCGCCGCTACCTTCGCGGGGCTGTCCAACTTCACCGAACTCTTCGAGAATCCCCGCATCCAGCGTTCGGCGATCAATACCTTGTGGTTCACCGTATTGCAGGTCCCTGGTGTGATGATCACCGCCTTCCTCTTCGCGCTGTTCATGCAGAAGGCAGGAAGGATGACCAACGTTTACCGCCTTGGCTTCGTTGCCCCGGTGGTCACATCCTCCGTGGCGGTCGCCACCATTTGGCTCTACCTGTTCAACCCTGAGATCAGCCCCATCAACAGCGCCTTGCGTTCGATCGGTATCCCGGCTCCCAACTGGCTGCAGGATCCGTCGTTCATCATTCCGTCCTTCGCTGTCGTGGCGATCTGGCAGGGCCTGGGCTATCAATTGGTGATGTTCATGGCCGGCCTGCAGAGCATTGGCGCCTCCTACCTTGAAGCCGCCGAACTGGACGGTTGTTCGGCGTGGCAGAAGCTGTGGCACGTCACCGTACCGCTGATCTCGCCCACCATCCTGTTCCTCTCGATCACCTCAATCATCGGCTCCTTCCAGGTCTTCGATTACATCTACGTCTTCATGGACTCAAGCGCGCCGGACGAAGCCCGCACCATCGTCTACGAGATTGTCCAAATGGCCTTCCGTGAGTTCAACTTCGGAGCCGCTTCAGCCCTGGCGTTCCTGCTGTTCCTGGTCCTGCTCGGTGTCACCGGGCTCCAGATGGCCGCCCAGAAGAGATGGGTTCACTACGCAGAATGAGCACCCTGACCCGAAACATTGCCCGCTCCCAGGAGGCACGGACGCGCCGCCGGCCTGTCCGTCCGGGGAGAATCATCCTTCACCTTGCACTGGCAGTCTGCGCCGCCCTGATGGCGCTGCCGTTTCTATGGATGATGCTTTCCTCGTTCAAACCGCTGGATGAGATTTTCCGCCAGCCTCCCACCTTCCTGCCGGAAGTGTGGACCACCGGAGGTTATGAGACGGCTTTTGCCGGTGCCGATTTCGTCCGCGGTTTCTGGAACAGCACGTATATTGCCGTGACAGTCACCGTGATCTCGCTGCTGACCAGCACCATGGCCGCCTACGCATTCGCCAGGATCGACTTCCGCGGAAGCAAGCACCTCTTCATGGTGTTCCTGGCCACGATGATGGTTCCGGCGCAGCTGACCATCATCCCGCTGTACATCATCATGGGATGGCTAGGCTGGATCGATACTCCGCTTTCCCTGATCATGCCCGCCTCCCTGTTCAGCGCTTTCGGGGTCTTCCTCATGCGCCAGTACATCAAGGGCATTCCACGGGAACTTGAAGAAGCCGCGGAACTGGACGGCGCAAGCCGATCCCGGGTCTTCACCACCATGATCCTGCCCCTGCTGCGCACCCCGCTTACAGCACTGGGCATCTTCACCTTCCTGGGGCAGTGGAACAACTTCTTCGGCCCGCTGATCTTCCTCAACAGCGACGCCAATTTCACCCTTCCGTTGCTGGTGAACCAGTTCAAGGGCCAGTATGGCGCCGACTGGACCTCTTTGATGTCAGCTACGACGCTCGTGGCGGCCCCGCTGCTGATCATCTTCGCCGTCGCCCAGCGGCAGATCGTGGATGGCATCGCGCTCTCCGGCTCCAAGTCCTGAGAGACCCTACTCAAAAGCAGGAACGACGACGGCGGGAACCCGCCGTCGTCGTTCCTCCCACCGCTTGTTATTACCTGGGAAGGATCCCCGTTTGTCTACGCCCCCCTTTGCCACGCCGTCCGCTTCCGAGCTCGCAGCGGCCGACCCTGACTGGTGGCGTCAGGCTGCCGTCTACCAGATCTATCCGCGTAGCTTTGCCGATTCGAACGGTGACGGCATCGGCGACCTGAAGGGCGTCACCGCCAAGGTGCCGTACCTGAAGGAACTGGGGGTCGACGCCGTCTGGCTGAGTCCCTTCTACCCCTCGGCTTTGGCGGACGGCGGCTATGACGTGGATGACTACCGCGATGTCGATCCGAAGATCGGTACGCTGGCGGACTTCGACGAAATGGTTGCCGCCCTCCATGCCGCGGGCATCAAGGCGATCGTGGACATCGTTCCGAACCACTCATCCAATCGGCATGCCTGGTTCCAGGAGGCATTGGCCGCCCCGAAGGGTTCCCTGGCCCGGGAGCGGTACCACTTCCGCGATGGATTGGGTGAGCACGGGGAACTGCCGCCCTCAGACTGGACCGCCTCATTCGGCGGTCCACGGTGGACCCGCGTTGAAGACGGGCAGTGGTATCTCAACACCTTCACGCCCGAGCAGCCGGACTTCAACTGGGACAACCCTGAAGTCCGGGAGGACTTCCTTGAAACCCTGCGTTTTTGGTCCGACCGTGGAGTGGATGGCTTCCGGGTTGATGTTGCAAACCTTCTGGTCAAGGACCTGCCGGCCACGCTGCCCAGCAAAGCCGAACTGTCCGCGATGGATCGGAATTCCGGAACCCACCCACTGATGGACCGCGACGAAGTCCACGAGATCTACGCCGAATGGCGCAAGGTCTTCAACGAATACAATCCGCCACGCTTCGCCGTGGCCGAGGCGTGGGTGGAGACTCCGGAGCGGCGGGCGAAGTACGCGTCGCCCGAAGGCCTGGGCCAGGCGTTCAGCTTCGACTTGCTGATGGCGGACTTTGATGCGGAACAGTTCCGGACTGTTATTGGGGACAACCTGGAACAGAGCCGGCTGAGCGGTTCGACCTCCACCTGGGTGTTCTCCAATCACGACGTTACCCGCCATGCCACCCGTTACGGGCTGCCCCCGCTGAACGGGCGCGCGGTCAAAGGCGGGGTGGAGTGGGTCAAGGAAGGCGGGCCGAAGGAGGCTCTTGATATTGCCGGTGGCATCCGCCGGGCCAAAGCGGCCACCCAGCTCATGCTGGCGCTGCCGGGATCGGCGTACCTGTACCAGGGTGAGGAACTCGGCCTGCACGAAGTCGCGGATATCCCCGCGGACCGCCGTCAGGACCCGTCCTTCTTCCGCGGGGCCGAGTGGGACGGGCTGGGCCGGGACGGCTGCCGCGTTCCGCTTCCGTGGGAACCGGACGGCACCTCGTTTGGCTTCGGTGCCAACGGGGCGCACCTGCCCCAGCCGGCTTGGTTCGCCGGGTATGCGGCCAGCGCCCAGGAGCGGGAGGGATCCACCCTCACGTTCTACCGCACTGCGCTCGCGCTGCGGCGCCGCCTCCAGACCGGCGAGAGCCTGGAATGGATCGACACGGGCAACGCGGACGTACTGCACTTCGTCCGCCCGGGCGGCTGGCACGTCGTGGCGAACTTCGGTACCGCCGCCGTCGAACTGCCCGAAGGTGAGCTCCTGCTGGCCAGCGCCCGGATTGAAGACGGCAAGCTTCCGGGCGAGGCAAGCGCCTGGCTGCGTGCTTGAACCCCCGATTCCGAAAGATCAACAGAGAGGTTGATGGTTGATGAAAAACCGTTGGAGTTCGAGAAGCATTGTGGGCGCGGGCGTACTAATTGGGGCGTTGCTTGCGCCAATCGCTCCTGCCGCCGCAATGGAACCTGTCAATGTCGCTGTGCCGGTGGCTCCGGGATCTGCCGCCCCGTCCGCATCGACTCCGACGCTGACCACATGGGGTCATGACAACGCCGTTGCCACAACCGGGCCCGTGCCGGCGGACAAGGTCCGCATGTCAGAGTTCTATGAGGCATCCGTTGCGACGGCCGCCCGCCCGGATATGGCCTACGGTTCCTTCGTCTACGCCAGCGTGCCCCGCAGCGGCAACGGCAAGATCGGCTACACCGAAGAGGACGGTGCGGAGTTTTCGTCCGAAGCGGGAATGACCATGAGCTGGTCGAGCTTCGAATACGGCGAGGACGTTTGGGTCAACGTGCGGCTGAAGACCGGGCAGGAAATCACCTCGGCCAGCCAGGTCACGATCAGGCCGAGCGATCTCGGCCTGGAGAAGCAGTTGGTGGACGGGTCAACCATACGTGTGAAGGTGCCCTTCAGCCCGGACGGACTCCGCTTTTCGGTGGAGTTCGATCCGCAGCTGGTCACGGCCTACAACGATATGTCAGGCACCTCCGGCGTCCTCACTACGAGTGCGGCCGAAGGCAACAAAGCGGTCCACACCGAACCGCGGAACTCAATGCTGGTCTTTGCAAATCCGATCCTTTCCGCAGCGGATGCCAAGCGGTACGTTCCGGGCGTGGACGACGGATCCATTCATTACCCGCAGCCGGGCCTTGTGGACAACCTGGGGGAGATCAGCGAGGACATTGTCTATTTCCGTCCTGGTACCTACTACATGGGTTCCGACCACCATGCGGTGCTGCCCGGAAACGTGAAGTGGGTCTACCTGGCCCCGGGCGCCTACGTCAAAGGCGCATTCCGCTTCCTCCACAAGACCCAAAGCCACTTCAAAGTGACGGGGCTCGGGGTCCTCTCCGGGGAACAGTACGTGTACGAACCGGACACCAGGAACGGTTACGCCCACAGCGTGGCCGACAACTGCCATTCGAGCTGCGTGAAGATGCTTCAGTTCGAATCGTCGAACACGGGCCAGACGCTGGATCTTCAGGGCGTCACGGTCGCCGATCCGCCGTACCACTCCTTTGTTGTCTACGCCCATGAAGGCGAGGGGGCGGACGAAGTCGAGGTCGGCGTCGAGAACTTCCGCATGGACGTGCAGAACTACAAGCAAGTGGGAGGCTGGTACTGGCAGACGGACGGTATCGAGCTGTACGAAGGAAGCCGGATGAACAACACCTTCTTCCACTCCAACGACGACGTCTTGAAGCTCTACCACAGCAACGTAGACATCAAGAACACGGTGATTTGGAAGAACGAGAACGGCCCGGTCATGCAATGGGGGTGGGTTCCCCGACAAATTGATGCCGTTTCCGTGGCCAACACGGACGTCATCCACAACCGCATGTACTGGAAAGACACCAAATACAACACCTGTGTGTTCAATTCCTCCAGCCACTGGGAGGACATGGGCGCCACCGACCGTGCGGATGTCGCCACCACGGTCAAGAACATGCGGTTCAGCGACACCCGGGTGGAAGGCATGGTCAACTGCGGCGTCCGGGTATTCGCCCTGTCGAATACCGAGAACATCGAGATCGATGGATTCTCCGTTGATGCCTGGAACGGCCTTGACTACACGTCGCAGCTCAGCCTGCTGAAGCGGTACCAGGACCGTGCCGGCCAGAAGGTGGCAATCGGCAACGAGATGTCGCAAGGCAACGGGATCCTGCTGCACAACTACACCGTGGGCGGGGCCGCCATCATCAAGGCGGGCGATAACTGGTGGGACACTGAGCCGGGCCGGTTGAACTTCGACGCCGAAACCTGGGACGGTTGGAACGCCACCGCCGAAGGCCAGGCAATCGGGCCGGCACCGGAACTCGCCGTGGACGGCCCTGCGGACGGTTCAGTTGTGGATGCCCGGCAGTTGACGGTGTCCGGAACCACGAACGCGCCCCGCGTGGCCGTAGCCGTGAACGGGGAACGGCAGGACGCGCCGGTAACGGATGGCAGGTTCGCCTTGGAAGTCACCCTGCCTGACATCACCAACCGGGTTGTGGTCACAGCCACCGGCGAAAATGGGGTCATGGCCGTTGACCGGCGCGCCGTGACCGCACTCGGCAGCAGGATCGGGTCGCTCTCCGAACCCGCCGGAGACGACAAGGGCCCGGGCAGTTACACCTACCCCACGGATTCGGCTTTCAATCCCGGAAGCTTCGATCTGACCGGGATGGATGTATACGAAGACGGTGATGCGGTCCGGTTCCTGGCGTCCACGGCCGGCCCCATCAACAATCCGTGGGGCGGTGCCGGAATGAGTACACAACGGCTGAACATCTACCTGCGGGATGGCAGCTCGACGCAAACCACCGCCTTGTTGCCAGGTACCAACACCTCGGCCGCTGGTGCCTGGAAGTTTGCGATCGTTGCTGACGGCCGGTATGCGGCATCCCGCTTCGGCGGAGGTATCTACGATGCGGGGCTGCAGCGAGTGGGGGACGTGAGGCTCGATGTTGATCCTTCCGGCATGATCATCGCCTCAGTTCCCGCCGCTGTGCTGGAGGGCGTTGACCTGCGGAACACCGGCTATCAGGTGTCCATGTTCAGCGACGCCGAAGAAGGCGAAGGCATTGGCAATGTGCGGCCCGTTTACAGCGCCGAGTGCGCCCGCGGCATTGCTTGCCCCTCATTCGTCGGCCCGTACAGAGTCGGCGGGGGAGCCGGTTCCTGGACGGATGCGAACGAGTCGCATGACACTGACACAAGCGATTCCAACG
The DNA here is from genome assembly GCF_056279005.1 of Arthrobacter sp. TE26545. The sequence goes on along the minus strand of NZ_JBWBQM010000001.1, from coordinate 2,948,451 downwards.
CGCTCGACATCATCACCGGTGGTGCATCGCAGGCCGACGTGATGGATTGGACCCGCGGCCCGGTAGTGGCGCCCTATGTTCGCTTGGATACCGCACCGACCGTCATTGATGCGGAATTCAGCGTTGGCAGCAAGAAGGTAAAGGGGTCCCAGGCGCTGACGATCGCAGCGGAAAACCATGGCGAAAGCTCCCTCGACCTGACTGTTGAGACGGTCTCCGGCACCACGGAACTCGGTGTGCTGCCGGCAGGCGGGTCCCGGGTGTATTTGATCGATACGCACAGCCCGCAGTTGCCTGCGATGTCCGTGAAGGTCATCGCGACTGCCCCTGACGGCACCTCAAGGAGCTACGCCATTCCCTACGCGGGGTCGAAACGGAAACAGGGCTGAGCACTGCCGCACTCTCCTGTTGACCTTCCACGCCCGGCATCCCATACTGGTTCGGGAGATAAATTTAGATACTAAATAAAAGGAGTATTGTGAGCACCACCGCCGCCAAGGCAAACCGTACCGACGCCGAGCGAATGGCCGACCCCAACTGGTGGCGTCAGGCTTCGGTCTACCAGATCTACCCGCGCAGCTTCGCCGATTCCAACGCCGACGGGATCGGCAACCTCAAGGGCGTCACCGCCAAGGTGCCGTACCTGAAGGCCCTGGGCATCGACGCCGTGTGGCTCAGCCCCTTCTACCCCTCGGCCCTGGCCGACGGCGGTTACGACGTTGATGATTACCGCAACGTCGACCCGAAGATCGGCTCCCTTGAGGACTTTGACGAAATGGCCGCGGCGCTGCACGAAGCCGGCATCAAGGTGATCGTGGACATCGTCCCCAACCACTCCTCGGACCGCCACGAATGGTTCAAGGAGGCCCTCGCCTCTCCGAAGGGCTCTCCCGCCCGCGACCGCTATATCTTCCGCGACGGCCTCGGCGAAAACGGCGAGCTGCCGCCGTCGGACTGGGATTCCGTGTTCGGCGGACCGGCTTGGGAGCGCATCACCGAACCGGATGGCACCCCCGGCCAGTGGTACATGCACATCTTCGCCAAGGAGCAGCCGGACTTTAACTGGGACAACCCGGAGGTCCACGAGGACTTCCTGAAGACGCTGCGCTTCTGGTCCGACCGCGGCGTGGACGGCTTCCGCATCGACGTGGCCCACGCCCTGACCAAGAACCTTGAGGGAACCCTGCCCACCAAGGCCGACCTCAAAGCCAAAGCCCATGGCAGCGACGGTTTCGTCGACGGTTCCCACCCGTACTGGGACCGCGACGAGGTCCACGAGATCTACGCCGAGTGGCGCCGGGTCTTCAACGAGTACAACCCGCCGCGCACCGCCGTTGCCGAAGCCTGGGTACACGCGGACCGCCGCGCCCGCTACGCCAGCCCGGAAGGACTGGGCCAGGCCTTCAACTTCGACCTCCTGCAGGCCGATTTTGACGCCGCCCAGTTCCGGAAGATCGTCACCAAGAACCTTGCCGAGGCGGCCGCGTCCGGCGCGTCCTCCACCTGGGTCTTCTCCAACCACGACGTCGTCCGCCACGCTACCCGCTACGGCCTCCCCGCCACCGAGCCGGCTGACGAAGGCGAAATCATGGCTGGCCAGGCCGGCAAGAAATGGCTGCTCGAGGGCGGCAGGCAGGAAGACGTGGATGTGGAGCTCGGCCTGCGCCGTGCCCGCGCCGCTTCGCTGCTGATGTTCGCCCTGCCCGGTTCGGCGTACCTGTACCAGGGCGAGGAGCTCGGCCTGCAGGAAGTCGGCGGCGAAATCCCCGATTCCGAGCGCCAGGACCCTTCCTTCTTCCGTAACAAGGGCGTGGAGGTCGGCCGCGACGGCTGCCGTGTGCCGCTGCCCTGGACCGCGGAAGGTTCCTCCTTCGGCTTCGGCGCCAACGGATCCCACCTGCCCCAGCCGGAGTGGTTCGCCGCCTACGCCGCGGACGTCCAGGACGGCGTGGAGGGTTCCACCCTGGAGCTGTACCGCAAGGCCCTCGCCCTGCGCACCGAACTGCAGTCCGGCGAAAGCCTCGAATGGGTCCCGAACGACAACCCTGAGGTGCTGCACTTCCGCCGTCCCAACGGCTGGCAGTCGGTGACCAACTTCGGCACCGAAGCCGCGGAGCTCCCGGAAGGGACCGTCGTCGTCAGCAGCTCGGCGCTGGACGGCGGCAAGCTTCCGGGCGCCACCACCGCGTGGCTTTTCGGCTAGCCTCCCCGCTTTGATCACGACGGCGCCCCGCACCCTCCGCGTGCGGGGCGCCGTTGCCGCGTGCCGGGCCCTCCGCCGTCACGCGGCCGCCCGTCATACAACGCCGCCGCCCGCGGCCGATGGAAGAGTTGGAACATGACTGCACAGAACGACAACGGCGGACGCCTCATCTACGGCTGCATGGGCCTGGGCGGCGACTGGGACCGCCCGGACTACGGCCCCGCGGACGTGGACAAGGCCGCCGCGGCGATCGAGGCCGCCCGCGGCATCGGCATCACCTTGTTCGACCATGCCGATATCTACACCCGCGGGAAGGCCGAAGCCGTCTTCGGCGAGGTGCTCGCGGCGAACCCCGGGTTGCGGGAACAGATCCAGCTGCAGGGCAAATGCGGCATCAGCCTGGCCGAGGGCGGGGTGCCCGGGCACTACGACCTCAGCCGCGAAGCCATCCTTGTACGGGTCAGCGCCAGCCTGCGGCGGCTTCGCACCGACTACCTGGACATCCTGCTCCTGCACCGCCCCGACCCGCTGCTGGAACCGTCCGAGGTGGCGGCCGCCGTCGGGCAGCTCATGGCGGAAGGCAAGGTACGGGCACTGGGCGTGTCCAACATGTCCGCGGCCCAGATCGACTATCTGCAGGACGCGCTGGAGACCCCGATTGTGGCCAACCAGCTGGAAATGAGCCTGCACAAGGCCGCCTGGGTGGAAAGCGCCGTGCTGGTCAACCGGCAGGAAGGCTTCGACGCCGGCTTCCCGCACGGCACCATCGAGTACTGCATCCGCAAGGGCATCGAGCTGCAAGCCTACGGTTCCCTCGCCAAGGGCCGGTACACGGGCGCGCCGTCCCCGGCAGCCGCCCCGGCGGAACGCGCGACGGCGGAGCTGCTCGCCAAACTGGCGGAAGAGAAGAACACCACCCCGGAAGCCGTGCTCCTGGGCTGGCTCATGAAGCATCCGGCACGGATCTCGCCGGTAGTGGGCAGCTCCCGGCCGGAGCGCATCGCAGCCTGCGCCGGTGCCGCGGACGTGGCGGCCTCGATGACCCGGATCGAGTGGTACACGCTCTGGTCCACGGCGCGGGGTGCCGCGATGCCGTAGGCCCTGTTGCAAACCGCCCGGCTGTGCCACCCTCATTGCTGGAAGGCTTAAGCAGAGCGGCAATCCAGCAACGGGAGGCGCACGCCATGCGCAAGGTGATTGTTTCCGAATTCGTTTCGCTTGACGGCGTGGTCGAAGGGCCGGGTGGAGGGGAACCCGAATACAAGCACGAGGGCTGGACCTTCGACATTGACCCGGACCCCGCAATGTACGAATACAAGCTGGAGGAGCTCATGGAATCCGGCGCGCTGCTGCTCGGCCGGGTGACCTACGAGGGTTTCGCGGCGGCCTGGCCCGAACGGGACGACGAAGCCGGCTTCGCGAAGAAGTTCAACAGCATGCCCAAGTACGTCGCCTCCACCACTTTGAAAGATCCGCTCTGGAACAACAGCCACGTGCTCCAGGGCGAAGTGGCCGAAGCAGTGGCCGCGCTGAAGGAGCAAGACGGCGGGCCGTTGTTGGTCAACGGCAGTCCCACCCTGCTCAAGGCCTTGTACGACGCGGACCTCGTGGACGAATACAGGCTCATGGTGTTCCCGGTGATCCTCGGCTCCGGGAAACGGCTGTTCCCGGACGATGCCAGGGCCAAACGGAAGCTGATTCTGACCGACACCAGGGCTTACGCGAACGGCATCGTGCTGAATGTGCTGGAACCCGTCAGGGGCTGAGCACGCCCGTTAACCCAACTAGCTCGCAGTTGTTGTCGTTCTGAGCGCTCAAAACGACGTTAACTGCGAGCTAGTTGGCTTGCGGGGCCGGTACAGCTACAACAACACATGTGTGCTACTTAGAGCGGCGCCACGACGGAATACGTCGACGAGTCGCCCTGGATGGACTGGCTCGCCTTGCCGTCGACGCCCACGGGGATCTCACCGGCAATGGTCACGCGGTTGAGCTTGCGCTGCTGGCCGTCGTAGTTGTCCGGGGCGTAGTGCTGGGTGATGCGGTTGTCGAAGAGCACCAGCTGGTTCGGCTCCCAGTTCACGCGCACAATGTTTTCCGGACGGGTCACGTAGGCCTGCAGCAGGCGCAGGATGTCCCGGGACTCGGTGTTGGACAGGCCCACGATCCGCAGCCGCTGGGCGAAGCCGCCGATGAACAGGCCGCGCTCGCCGGTGAGCGGGTGCACCCGCACCACCGGGTGTGCCGTCTCGAACTTGATCCGGGTGAACTCCTTGCGGCGTTCCTCGGCGTTTTCATGCTCCAGGTTCTTGGGCACCGAGTAGTCGTAGTCGTTGGTGTGGATGGCCCACAGGGTGTCCGCGAAGTTCCGCAGCTCCTCCGGCAGGTCGGCATAGGCGCCGGCTGAGGACGCGATCAGCGTCTCGCCGCCGTAGGCGGGCAGGTCGATGCTGCGCAGGGTGGAGGCCTGCGGCGGGTTCACCACGAAGGTCACGTCGGTGTGCCAGTTGTTGGCCGAGCCGTTCTCGCTGTCAACGGGCAGCACGTTGGCTTCGCCTTCCACGGAGGCCACCGTGGGGTGGGCCGTGGTGAGCGGGCCGAAGTGGCTGGCGAACTTCACCTGGGCTTCGTCGTTGAGGATGTTGGCTTCGCGGAACACCAGTGCCTTGTGCTCGTTGAGGGCCGCGCGGATCTGTGCCACGGTGCCGTCGCTGAGGTCCCCGCTGATGTCCAGGCCCCGGATTTCGGCGCCGATACGGGAGCCCAGCTTGGTGAACTCGAGCTTGGTTTCGGTAATGACGGTCATTTCTTCTTTCCTATCTGTTTTGTTTGCGGTGGAAGGGAAGCAATCAGGCCCCGACGGCGGTGCGCCAGCGGGAGAAATGCCGCTCCAGGGCCACGAGCAGGAAGTTCACGCCCAGGCCCAGCAAGGAGACGGTGAGGATGCCGGCGTACATGTCCGGGATGAGGAAGCTGCTCTGGGCATTGACGATCAGGTAGCCCAGGCCGGCCTTGGCGCCCACCATTTCCGCGGCGATCAGCACCAGGATCGAGGCCGTGCCGGCCATCCGGATGCCGGTGAAGATCGTCGGTACTGCGGAAGGCAGGATCACCTTCTGGAAGAGCCGGAAGCTGTTCAGGCCCAGCGATTTCGCCGCCCGGATGAGCAGCGGGTCCACGGTCTTCACTCCGGCGATCGTGTTCAGCAGCACCGGGAAGAACGCCGCGTAGGCCACGATCGTCACCTTGGATTCCTCGCCGATGCCCAGCAGCAGCGTGAACACCGGAAGCAGCGCCAAGGCAGCCGTGTTGCGGAACAGCTCCAGCAGCGGGTTGAGCACCGAATTGAGCCGGCCGTACCAGGCAATCAGCAGCCCAAGGGACACGCCGGCCACCACGGCGATGCCGAAACCGGCCACGGAGCGGCTCAGGCTCGCCGCGAGATGGCCCTGGATGGAGCCGCTTTCGAAGAGCTTCCCCCAAGCCAGCAGCACCTCGTGCAGGGGCGGCAGGAAGACGCGGGTGGACGGCGCCACGAGGTAGGCAGGAGCGAATTCCCACAGCGCCAGGAACGCCAGGATGCCCGTGGCTTTCCAGAGTCCGGATCCGGCGCGGGAGGCGGCATCCCTGGCGACGACGGCCGCCGCGGTGAAGGCCGCCGTCGCCGGCTTTTCCGGGGGAGCGGCCTGCCCGACGGCGGAACCCGGGGCAGCGTCCGGACCGCCTGCGGGGCGGGCCGTCTTGGTCAGTGTTGCGCTCATCAGGCGGCGCTCCTTTCGTGGGTGGCGGGCTCGTCGGGGGCAGTGCCGTCCGGCAGGATCTTGCGGTGGCCGGCGCCCTGGGCGAGGCGCACCTCGTCGTGGAGCAGGGTCCATACCTTGTGCCGCTGCTCCACGAAGGCGGGCGCGGAACGGATGTCTTCGTCGCCGTCGCGGTCCGGGATGTCCACGTCCACGATCGCCTTCAGCCGGCCCGGCCGGGCACTGAGCACGGCAACCCGCTGGCCCAGGTACACGGCCTCGTCGATGCCGTGGGTGATGAACACGATCGTCTTGCCGGTGGCCCGCCAGATCCGCAGGAGCTCTTCCTGCAGCTGTTCGCGGGTCTGGGCGTCCAGGGCAGCGAAGGGTTCGTCCATGAGCAGCACGTCCGGCTCGTAGGCCAGGCTCCGGGCAATCGCGACGCGCTGCTTCATGCCGCCGGACAGCTCATGCGGGAAACGGTCCTCGAAACCGGCCAGGCCCACCAGCTTGAGGTACTCGCTGGCCTTGGCGGCGCGTTCGCGGCGGCTGAGTTTACGGCCGTCCGGTCCCTTGCCTTCCAGCCCGATCGACACATTGGCCGAAGCGGTGCGCCAGGGGAAGAGTGCGTACTGCTGGAAGACCACGGCCCGGTCCTTGCCCGGGCCCGTCACCGGCTGGCCGTCCACCAATACCTCGCCGGAGGTGGGCGTGGACAGGCCAGCCAGGAGGTCCAGCAAGGTGGTCTTGCCGGAGCCGCTGGGCCCCACCAGGGTGAGGAACTCGCCGTCGCGCACGTCCAGGCTCAGGGAGTCGACGGCCGTCAGGGTGGTGGCTGTGCCGCCCGACTTCCTGCCGGGCCGCACCGTGAACTGCTTGGTGACATTTCTGAGGCTGATCTTGGCTGTCATCACTTCCCCTTTGCGAGTTCGTTGAACTCGTTCGTGTAGTAGTTGGCGGGGCTGAGGTCCTTGGTGACGATGCCTGAGCTCTTCAGCCATTCGGCCCAGCGGGTGAAGTCCTCATCCTTGATCTTTCCGGCGTCCGGGACGCCGACACTCTTCCAGTACTGAAGAGCGTCGGTGCTTTCGTTGCGTCCGCGTTCCTTGATGATCTTGGTGAAGCGGGCAATGACGTCCTTGCGGGGAGTGGTGCGTTCCCACTCGATGGCCTTGGCAACGCCGGTGACGAAGGTCCTGGTGGTGTCCGGGTTCTTGGCGATGAAGTCGTTGCGCAGCACGTAGGGTCCGCCGGCGAAGCTGCCGAAGAACTGGACGTCGCTGAAGACCGAGCGGAGGCCGCCCGCCGCGATGGCCTTGCTCTGCAGGACCCCGCCCAGGGCGCCGGCATCGACCTGGCCCCGCCGGATCGCTTCTTCGGTGTCGTTCGGCGGCAGCGGGACCAGCTGGACCTGCTTGGCCTCCTCGGCGCTCAGGCCGCTCTTGCGCAGGTAGGTGTTGATCACGGCGTCGGCATGGGCGCCCAGGGTGTTCACGGCGATCTTCTTGCCGATGAAGTCCCTGGCGGAGCGAATGGGGCTGTCTTCCTTGACGTAGAAGCCGTTGAAGGTCTTCTCGTCTTCGCCGTAGTAGTTGACCACGGCCTTGACGGGCGCGCCCGCCTCGATGAGCTTCACCACGGCACCGGCGAAGGCGCCGCCGAAGTCGGTCTGTCCGGTGGCCGCGGACTGGATGTCCTGCGGGCCACTGGTGGTGTTGCCGACCCACTTGAGCTTCACGTCGCCCAGGTAGCCGAGGTCCTGTGCGAGTTCGGGCAGCGTGACCGAGTTGGCCGAGCCCTGGTAGCGCAGTTCCTTCACCTCGCCGCCGCCGGCCTGTGCCGATCCGCCGGGACCTGCCTCCGCGTTGCCGCCGCAGCCGCTCACCGTCAGCGCAAGTACGACGGCGGCCGCGACGCTCAACAGGGGCTGGTGCAGTTTCATGGGTGCTACTTTCCGGGTAGGGGGTTTTGGGGATCCGGCCCGTGTTCGAAGGACCGGTGGAAACGATGTAAGCGCATCCGCCACCGGGGTGGAAAGCCTGCGGGTAACGCTCGGAAACCCCGGGAAACCGGGGGAAATCCGGCGCAACGGCGGGAAATCACAGGCAACCCTGCGACGCATTTCCGCGTGCGTCGCAGGATTAAGTCCCGTGACGCCATGCGTCCGGACCGCCTGGCCTGGCGTGCGGGAAAAGCGGATTCGTACAGTCGATTGACATGGGACAGGGCCGGGCGCATTATTCAGTCACGCGCCCGCGGTCTCCCCTGGGGCGCCTGACGAGGCACCCGGCTGGGGGTTGTCATGGCAACGGCTCTACCCTTACCCCGGCGCTTGACGCGCTGGCTGACGGCAACGCTGACGGTCTGTGCGGTCACCCTGTGGATCGCGATGGCCGAGATCGACCGGCTCGTTGCAGGGATCGTCACCCCCGACGGCGGGAACAGCAGCGTAACCATCCTCAGCGGCTTCGGGGCGTTCGGCGTCCGGGAGACATGGTCTGTCTGGGCCCGGCTGGAGGACACGGCCCACGGGCAACTGGCGGCCCTGGTCACCCTGCACGTGTCCCTCGACTTTGGCTTCGCATTGCTCTACGGCACCCTGCTTTTCCGGCTGGCTAGGGGCAGGATCCTGCCAAAAACCATTGCGGTCACGGCGGCTGCCCTGGATGTTGCCGAAGGTGTCCTCCTGCTTTTCGCCATCCGGGAACCCGGCCCCACGCCCCCGGCCGCGGGCGTGCTGGGCTTCGCCTCCAATGTGAAGTGGTTGTTCCTGGCGCTGTTCATCATCAGCGTCCTGGCCACGCCGCTGCTGCGGAAGCGGATATGGGGCCGCCTGCTCCGCTTGGCCAGGACAATGCAGTTCCACCGGCTGACGGTCACCGCCGTCGCGCTGGTTGCCGTCCTGGCCCTGCTGCCGGTCCCGGGCGTCAACGACCAGATGCCGGATTCCCAGCGGCTGTGGGCCGAAGGGAATCCCGGACCCTTCATCGCCAGCTCGCTGGTGGTGCCCCTCATTGCGGCGGGCCTGCAATACATCGGGCGCCTGCGTTCCGTCCTTGCCTGGAAGCTGTGGGCGGAGTCCTATACGCAGGAATTGCCGCCAAGCTGGCGCCTTTGGCTGACGGGACCCGCGATCCTGCTTGCCGCGCTCGCCGTCATGGCCTTGGCCGGGTTCCCGGTGGAGCGAAGCAACTGGCTCCAGTACGGCATCTTCCTCGGCGTTCCGCTGCTTCTGCTGCTCGTGTCCATCGTCTTGAAGTTCTTCTCGGTGTTGGGCTCGCCCTTCGGCTTCCGCGCCAAGTGGGACATGCGTGCGCACCCGCGGGACCGCCGCCGGGCCATCGACGCCTGGTGCGGCGGCGACAACCTGGCCGTCCTGCTGATAGCAGTGGCAGGCATGTCCCTGGTGCGCAGCTTCGTCGGGCCGGCCGCCATGATGCTCGTTGACCGGGTCTTGGCGGAGTCCATGCCTCCGGGTTGGCCGCTGTGGGTGGGCGGACTGCTGCTGTTCGGCGTGGTCCTGGCCGGGGGTGCCTTCTACCTCCGAAGCCTCCTGCTCCGCAGGATTCCGCGGCTGTTCGGGCCGGACCCCCGCCGGGGCTTTGACCAATGGCCGTACCTGAAGCATGTCGTGCTCGCCCTGGGATCCATGCCGCTGCTGCTGTTGCTGCTGTTGCCGTCCTTCTTCACCGCGTTCCTGGGGGTGTCGGCGACGGCGGTGCTTGGGATCGGCTGTTGGGCCCTGCTTTTCGGGGCGGTGGTCGTCTGGGCGCAGCAGCGCCAGCCCCTGGAGGTCTTCCACCGGATGGGTTTCCGGGCGAACCCGATCCTGTCCCTGATGGCCGCGGCGCTGGCCCTGGGACAGCTGAACGGCGGCGGCGACGCCATGCACCTGCCGCGGACAGGCGGGCAGCCGACCACCGCGGAGCGGAGGACTGCCGACGTCGAGTTCAAGGACTGGCTGGCGATATCCGCGGCCTGCAACACGACGGCAGGAAACGGAAAGACTGTCCGCCCAATGCTTCTGGTCGCCGCCGAAGGAGGTGGCATCCGCGCCGCAAGCTGGACCACCAGGGTCTTCGGCGCGCTTGCCGGAACGGCGTGCGGCAAGACCGCCACCCTGCTGTCCAGCGGCGTCAGCGGGGGTTCGCTCGGGCTCGCGTTGGTCACCAAATATGCGCCCCGCGACGGCGGCGAAGGCACGGACCTGGCCGCCGCGGCGGACGCGGTTGCGGCTCCCGAGGCGCTCTCCGCCAGCGTCGGCGGGGCCCTTGTCTCCGACCTCGTTGCAGGAGGCACCGGCCTGCTGATCCCCAACCGGAGCCGTGGCGACTTCGGCTGGCACGATCGCGCGGCCTTGATGGAACGCGAATGGGAACGCCAGGCGCCGCTCCTGAACGCGGCCTTTGACCCTGCGGCCCGCGGTGCCGCCGGCGCCGTCATGCTCAACTCCACGGTCACCGGTTCGGGCTGCCGGCTGGTCCTCAGCCAGCTGAAGCTCAGTGCGGCAGGGGGAGCCCAAGCGACGCCGGCTCCGGCCCCGGAGTGCCTTTCCGAGGACGGGCCGCCGGTGTCCATTGACTTCTTCGACCCGGCGAACCGCTTCTGCGACACGGCGCTCCGCTGGTCCACTGCGGCGATGATCTCGGCCAGGTTCCCCATCATCTCCCCGGCAGGCAGGGTCCGATATGGCGCGGATGGGAAGGACGGCTGCACGCCTGCGGGTTCCTTCCAGGCCATCGACGGCGGTTATGCCGAAGGCTCCGGGCTCGGCACTGTCTCCGATGTCTGGGGCGCCCTGCGCGAGGTGGTCCAGGAACACAACAGCGGGCCCGAGGCCGGCACGGCAGGGCAGCCCTACGTGGTTCCGGTGTTCGTCTACATCCGCAATTCGCCGGGCGTGGACCTTGCGGCCAAGGTGCCGGCGCCCGTCGCGGAGCTTGCCGTTCCCCTGGCCGGGCTCAAGGCCAAGGCCAACCAGGTCGAAGCCGGGGCCTGGCTGCAGCGCCTCGGTCAGTCGGCCGACGTCTGCCTGGACCCAGAGTGCGATACGGCGAGCAAGGCAGTCCTGGATACCCTGGACAGCGGCCACACAGTGGTGGTTGCGCCGAGGAGCCGTCCGGCGGTCGATCCGCCGCTGGGCTGGACCCTTTCGATGCTTTCGCAAAACCTCCTGGATAAGGCCCTCGCAGATGACCTGGCCCGGACAGGGGGCACGTCCGGCAACGGACCCGGCCTCGGAAAGCTGCTCGCCGTACTGTCCCTGGCGCAAGGTGAGGCACCCAAGTGAGGCGCCCGCCGCCGTCGGGAGTCATATTCTTTTTGTTCATAGTGAAGATCACATAGAAGGCGCTTTCTTCGCCATTGCCCCCACCGGGCGGATACGGTAGATGCATGACGTCCAGCATCACCACCGAATCCGTGCGCCCCACCCGCAGCATCCCCGCCGACATTGCCCGCTCATGGCTTCTCGTAAACGCCATGAAGACGGAGCTTTTCGACCAGTCGGCCAGTTCACGCGCAGACGCCATCATCCTGGACATCGAAGACGCCGTTGACCCGTCCCAGAAGGACCACGCCCGCGAAAACGTGGTGAACTGGCTGTCCGGCGGCGGCCAGGCATGGGTCCGCATCAACGATGCCACCAGCCCCTTCTGGGCAGACGACCTCGCGGGCCTGCGTGGCACCCCGGGCCTGCTCGGCGTGATGCTCGCCAAGACCGAGTCTGCGGACCAGGTCACCGAGTCCTACCACCGCATGGACGGCAAGACCCCTGTGATCGCCCTGGTGGAGTCCGCCGTCGGCATCGAGGAAGCGAACCACATCGCCAAGGGCCAGGGCTGCTTCCGCCTCGCCTTCGGTTCCGGCGACTTCCGCCGCGACACCGGCATGGCCGCCACCCCCGAAGCCATGGCGTACCCGCGCGCCAAGCTCGTCGTCGCCAGCCGCGTCGGCAACCTGCCCGGCCCCATCGACGGCCCCACGGTCGGCACCAACCACCCCATCCTGCGCGAGCAGACGGGCATCACGGTGACCATGGGCATGACCGGCAAGCTCTGCCTCGCCATCGACCAGACCACCGTCATCAACGAAGTCATCAGCCCCACTCCCTCGGACGTCGCCTGGGCCACCGACTTCATGAGCGATTTCGAAGCCAACGGCCGCGTCATCCGTGACGGCTCAGACCTGCCGCGCCTCGGCCGGGCCGAAAAGATCATGAAGCTCGCCGTGGCTTTCGGGGTCCAGCCCTCCCTGTAGCCATGCTCGTTCACGGCGTCGCCTGGGATGGTCCTTGGACACAGGACGGTCCGCCGCCGTTGGGAGGAATGCCCGACGGCGGGTCCCCGGCCCTGCGCTTCCGGGCACCTTCCGGGGAACCCGGCCGTGTTTCGCTTGCCCCCGGTGCCAGCCTTGGTTTCCGCGTGCTCGAGGGGCTGTGGTGCCTCGGCCGCAGCAAGGTCCACGGACCACAGGAACGCCTTCACATGCCCTGCCCCGACGCCGCGCCGGCCGAACGGGGCAAGCAATGCGGGCCGTGCTTTGCCCGCGACGATTTCCGCTTGATGCATGATTTCCACCGGGGCGGCTCCGTTCCGGCAGGACTGCGCTCCTACCTGATGCAGCCGCACTGGCTCTACCTGGCCACTTTCGCCGGCGGCGCCACGAAGGTTGGCACGGCCTCTGCAGTGCGCAAGTGGCAGCGGCTCGCGGAACAGGGCGCCGTGCGGGCCAGCTACGTGGCACATGCCGAGGACGGCCGCGTTGTGCGCATCCTCGAAGACCTCGTCACCCAGGAACTCGGGACGGTCCAGCTAGTCAGGTCGGCCGCAAAGGCGGCCTCCCTGCTTGAGCCGCTGGCCGACGTCGAGCTTTCCGCGATCAACAAGCGGGCCGCCGCCCGCACGCGCGAGTTCCTGGACAGGCTTGCCTTGGGCGGCTTTTCCACCGTGGAGGAGGAATGGCAGCGGCCTGCCTTCGCGGAGGAAGCCTGCAGTCTTGTCGATGACCGGACGCGGCACCCTTACCCGCGGGCGTTCGACGGCGGCGCCCACGGTTTCACGGTCCGTTCCCTGACCGGCGCTACTGCCCTGGTGTCCCTGCCGGGCGAGGAATCCGGTTTCATCGCGGGCCTTGGGGCGCTCAAAGGCCGCCGGATCGAGTTCGGGGACTACCACACGGACGTTCCCGCGCTCCAGGACTCCCTCTTCTAGCGTTGCTGGGCCAGCTTTACGTCCAATGGCTTCGCCAAAGCACGCAGAGCGGGCCCCGCAACGCATCGGTAGACTTGGCTGGTGCTGAACGAATTCTGGGCCACCGCCTCCACCGCCTACAAGACGCTGGTCTTCAGCGCGATGGGACTGATCGCCGTCGGGATCATCCTCACCATCGTCGGGAACTCCAGCCAGAACAAGGCCCTGGCCCTGGCCTCCCTGGGCGTGATCGGCCTCGGCCTGGTGCTGCACGTGGTGGGCTTGGTGGTGCGCGGGCAGCAGATCCGCAGGACGCTCAGGAAATAGTCACAACTGCTGCTAAGGTCCGCCCGCCCGATAGGGTTGGAGCCATGACAATCAATCCCGACCTGCAGGGCCGCAGTTACCCTGCCGCTGAGGTGTACGACGTCGGCCGCGAGAAGATCCGGGAGTTCGCCCGGGCGGTCAAGGCCACCCACCCCGCCCACTTCGACGTCGACGCCGCCAGGGCGCTCGGCCACAGCGACCTCGTGGCACCGCCCACCTTCGCAATCATCGTGGCGCAGCGTGCCGATGCCCAGCTGATCGAGGATCCGGAAGCCGGAATCGACTTCAGCCGCGTGGTCCACGCCGACCAGCGCTTTACCCACCACCGCGCCATCGTGGCCGGCGACCAGCTGCGCGCCGAACTGCACGTGGACGGCGTCCGCGCCATGGGCGGCGGTGCCATGATCACCACCCGCGCCGAAATCTTCACGCTCGGCGAGGACCTGCAGCGCGACCCGGTCGCCACCACCACCTCGTCCATCCTGGTCCGCGGAGAGGGACAGTAAGCATGAGCCTGAAAATCGAAGACCTCGCTGTCGGACAGGAAATCGGCAAGCGCAGCATCGACGTCACCCGCCAGGACCTGGTGAAGTACGCCGGCGCGTCCGGCGACTTCAACCCGATCCATTGGAACGAAGCCTTCGCTACGGGCGTGGACCTGCCTGGGGTGATCGCCCACGGCATGTTCACCATGGGGTCGGCCGTGCAGTTGGTGAGCGACTGGGCCGGCGACCCCGCCGCCGTCGTCGACTACCAGACGCGGTTCACCAAACCCGTCCTGGTCACCGACACCACGGGCACTGACGCGCCCGGCGCGGTGATCGAGGTGGCCGGCGTCGTGGGAGCCCTCGACGCCGACGCCGGAACCGCGCGCATCGACCTCACCGTTACGTTCGAAGGGCAGAAGGTCCTGATGAAGTCCCAAGCAGTTGTGAAACTCGCTTGAACACCATCCTTGAACGGGGCGAAGGCGCCACCGCAGCAGATATTGCGCGGTGGCGCTTTGCTGTCATGGCCGCGTACGGGGCCAGCGGCATCGCCGCGGCGTCCTGGGTCTCCCGGCTCCCGGCGGTGCGGAACGGGCTGGAACTCACTCCGGCCGCCGTCGGGCTCATCCTGCTCTGCCTGACGGCGGCCTCCTTCACGTCGGTGTCCGTCTCCGGGCTGGTGGTGCTGCGGCTCGGTTCGGCCCGCGCGGCACGGATCGCCTGCGTGCTGAGCGGCAGCGGACTGTTCCTGCTCGGCCTGGGCACCTCGGTCCTCTCCAGCCTGGTGGTGGCAGCGTGCGGCCTCGCGCTGCTGGGCCTTGCAAACGGCTGCTACAACACCGCCCTGAACGTCGAGGGCGCCGCCGTTGAGCGTGCACTCGGCAAGTACGTGATGCCCTGGCTGCATGGTTCCTTCAGCCTGGGCACGGTGGCCGGCGCCGCGGCAGGAGCCTGGGCCGCTGCCGCGAAGCTGTCCGTGGCGTGGCACCTGGGCCTGGTGGGCGCCGTCGCGATCGCCGCGGTGCTGATCGCCAGCCTGTCCTTCCGGGCGGACCGCGAAAGCGCCGGACGCACCGGCACCGCCCTGCAACGCAAACCCGTGCGCCCGCGGAAAACGGACACCTTCGAAGATCCCACCACGGGTCCGCTGCCGATCATCAACCCGGCCCTGGCCTCGGAAGCCGCTTCGCTGCACGGCAAGCGGCTGGTGGCCATGGCCTGGCGGGAACGGCGCACCGTCCTGCTCGGACTGATGGTACTCGGGCTGGCGCTGTCGGAGGGCGCGGCAGGTGACTGGGCGGCACTGGCGCTGGCGGACGGCCACGGCCAGAGCGAGGCGGCGGGCGCGGCGGGCTACGGCGTGTTCGTGACCTTCATGACCGTGGGCCGCTTCGCTGGGACCTTCCTGCTGGACCGTTTCGGCCGGGTCGCGGTCATGCGGGTCTGTGCGGCCACGGCCTTCCTCGGGGTGGCAACGTTCGTGTTCGCGCCCGTGCCGTGGATCGCCTTCGCGGGCCTTGGTCTTTGGGGCCTCGGCACCTCCCTGGGCTTCCCTGTCGGCATGTCCGCCGCTGCAGACGACCCCGTCCACGCAGCGGCCCGGGTCTCGGTGGCCTCGACCATCGCCTACGGCGCCTTCCTCTGCGGTCCGCCCGTGCTGGGCTTCCTCGCCGAGCACTTCGGCATCCTGCACGCCCTGCTGACCGTGCTGCTGTTCCAGGCCCTGAGCTTCTTCCTCGCCCCGGTCCTGCGCAAACGGCCGGCGCCGGCCGCAGGCTAGACTCGATTGGTGACCCAGACGCTGCTTTCCGAACTGACCACCGCCGCCGTGGGCGGACCCGCCGCCCGCTATCTCGAGGCGCGCAGCGAAGCGGAAATCATCGACGCCGTCCGTTCCACCGATGCCGCGGGGGAGAAGCTGCTCATTGTCGGCGGCGGTTCCAACCTGTTGGTCGCCGACGCCGGGTACCCGGGCACCGTCCTGAAGATCGCCTCCGAAGGCTTTACCGTCAGCTCCGAAGACACGTGCGGCGGGGTGTCGGTGGTGGTCCAGGCCGGGCACAACTGGGACGCGTTCGTCGAGCACGCCGTGCTGCACGCCTGGTCCGGCATTGAGGCACTCTCCGGCATCCCCGGGGCAACGGGTGCGACGCCGGTGCAGAACGTGGGTGCCTACGGCTCCGATGTCTCGCAGACCATCGCCTCGGTGCGCACCTGGGACCGTGAAAACAATGCGGTGAAGACCTTCAGCAACTCGGAGCTGAAGTTCGGCTACCGGGACTCGATCCTCAAGCAGACCACGGTCGAGGGCTCTCCGCGGTACGTCGTGCTCACTGTCGAATTCCAGCTGCCGCTGAGCCGGATGAGCGCCCCCATCCGTTACGCCGAGCTCGCCCGTTCCCTCGGCGTCGAACCCGGCAACCGTGCCTACGCCAACGATGTCCGGCGCGAGGTCCTGCGCCTGCGCGCCTCCAAGGGGATGGTCTTCGACCCCGCGGACCGCGACACCTACTCCACAGGCTCCTTCTTCACGAACCCCGTGGTGTCCGCTGCGGACGCCACGGTCCTTCCGGAAGGTGCTCCACAGTATCCGGCTGGTGCGACCGGCCTGGTGAAGCTTTCCGCGGCCTGGCTCATCGAGCAGGCCGGCTTCGCCAAGGGCTACGGGCTCGACGCCGCCAGCGTCTCCGGCGGCCGGGCCTCGCTTTCAACCAAGCACACCCTCGCGATCACCAACCGGGGCAACGCCAGCGCCGAAGACATGGCAGCCGTCGCGCGCGAGGTGCGCCGCGGCGTCGTCGAACGCTTCGGGATCGAACTGCACCCCGAGCCGCTGCTGATCGGCCTGGAACTCTAGAAGACCTGAACTCTAGTCCCTTTCCTCCGGCACCCGGACCTTGTTCAACAGCAGGAAAGTCAGGCCGCAATCCACGGCTCCCAGCAGGAAGAGCTGGCTGAACGCGGTGCTCTGCGGTGACGGGCCTGTGGGGGAGACCCAGCCGGCGGCCGCGAAGCCTGCCACTGCCACCAGCATGACGACGGCGGCCAGCAGGAAGCTGCGCGCCTGCTCGTCTGTTCCCCTTCGCCCCGGCCCCGTCTGCTGTCCGTTCCCGGGCTGGGTGAAGATGGCCAGGACCAGGAATACAGCGGACGCCACGGTTCCGGCAAGTCCCGTGGCCTGCACGGCCTGCATGGCAGGGCTGAGCCGCACGCCCGAGCCGACCGCGACGGCCAGCCCGCAGACAAGCCCGACGCCGGCCAGGCCCCAGGCAAAGGCTGCCAGGCGCCGGCTCAGGGGCCGCAGGAGCGTGCCGCTCTCACCGAAAAGCATGCCTCCAGCCTAGGAAATGCTGCTGTGCGGAGGCTGGAAGCCCGGTGGGTAACAGCCCCTAGGATGAGGTCATGGTCTCCGTGAAAAGCCGTCTCAACGCCAAAACGATGGGCCGCCTCAGGCTCGCTGCCCAGGGCCTCCTGGGCAGCGCTCCCGGGGAGCCTGCAGGCTTCGCCTCGGCGGAGGAATGCGTCCGCCACATGACGGCCATGCAGGCGCAGGACCTGGCCTCGGCCCTGTGGGCGGTGGGGCAGCGGGTTCCGGGCAGCACGGCGTCGGATGTACGGGGCGCCCTCGACTCCGGCACAGTGGTCCGTTCGTGGCCTTTCCGCGGCACCCTGCACCTGGTCCCGGCACAGGACTTGCGTTGGATGCTGGAGATCACGCGGGGGCGCATGGTCCGGGCCGTGGCGGGCCGGCACCGCGAACTCGGAATCACAGCCGACGACGTTGCGCACTGCCGGGACATCGCCGGGGAACTGCTGGCCGCAGGGAAGGGGGTCACCCGCGAGCAGCTCTTCGAAGCCTTTGAGGAAAGCGGCCAGATCACCAAGGCCCAGCGCGGGGTCCACCTGCTGGGGACCCTGTGCCTGCACGCCTGGCTAGTGCAGGGCCCATTAGCGGGCAGCAACGGCAAAGCAGCAAGCCAACAGCTCTTGATGCCGTTCGAGGAATGGATTCCGGAATCGCGAAAGCTGGGCCGCGATGAAGGCATCAGCGAACTCCTGCACCGGTATTTCCGCAGCCACGGCCCGGCCACGCTGGACGACTTCTGCTGGTGGACGCAGATCCCCAAGACGGACGCGAAGGCCGCTCTCGGCCGGATCAAGGACCAGCTGGTGGAACTGGAGTTCGAGGGCGCGAGCTACTGGATTCCGCCGGAAACGGCTTCCCTGCTCGACGACGGCGTACCCGGCGCCCGCACGCTCCTCGCCTTGCCCGGCTTCGACGAATTCCTGCTCGGCTACAAGGACCGCAGCCTTGTCCTCGCGCCGCAACACGCCCAGAAAGTTGTGCCAGGCGGCAACGGGGTCTTCAAACGGGTGATCGTCTCCGGCGGTACGGTGGTAGGCACTTGGGCGCGGAGCGGCACCGGCCGAAATGCCGGCGTCGTGCCTGAACCCTTCGACCCGGAGGGCTTGCCGCCGCCGGCGGCGCGCTCCTTCGAGGTGCAGGCAGCGAAGTACCTGAAGTTCATGGCCGGCTGAGGCGCTATTCCGCGAAAAGCAAGGTCCCCGACGGATAAATCCGCCGGGGACCTTGCTTGAAAGGTGTTGCTTAGAGCGTGCCGGTAGCGATGTTCAGCATGCGGCGCAGCGGTTCGGCAGCGCCCCAGAGGAGCTGATCGCCGACGGTGAAGGCGCTGATGTAGTCCGGGCCCATTTCGAGCTTGCGGATACGGCCCACCGGAATGTCCAAGGTGCCGGAGGCTGCCACGGGCGTGAGGTCGGCCATGGAGGCTTCCTTGGAGTTCGGAACCACCTTGGCCCACTCGTTGTCCTCGGCCAGGAGCTTCTCGATCTCCGCGACGGACAGGTCCTCGCGCAGCTTGAGGGTCAGCGCCTGGGAGTGCGAGCGCATGGCACCGATGCGGACGCACAGGCCGTCCATGATGATGTGGTTCTCGTCCGAGGTGCCCAGGATCTTGTTGGTCTCAACCCCGGCCTTCCACTCTTCCTTGGACTGGCCGTTGCCGAGGTCCGCATCGATCCAGGGGATCAGGGACCCGGCCAGCGGGACGCCGAACTGGGTGGCGTCGATGTCGGTGCGCTGGTGGGCCAGGACCTTGCGGTCGATGTCCAGGATGGCCGACGCCGGGTCGTCCAGTTCGGTGCTCACTTCGGCGTTGAGCGTGCCGAACTGGCTCAGGAGTTCGCGCATGTGGCGGGCGCCGCCACCGGAAGCCGCCTGGTAGGTCATGGAGGTGCCCCACTCGACGAGGCCGTTCTTGAAAAGCCCGCCCAGGCCCATCAGCATGCAGGACACGGTGCAGTTGCCGCCGATGAAGTCCTTGGTGCCGTTGGCAAGGCCCTTGTCGATGACGTCGCGGTTGATGGGGTCGAGCACGATGATCGAGTCGTCGTTCATGCGCAGGGTGGAGGCGGCGTCGATCCAGAGGCCGTCCCAGCCGCGGCTGCGCAGTTCGCCGTGGACCTGCTTTGTGTAGTCCCCGCCCTGGGCGGTGACGATAATGGGCAGCTTCGCCAGCGTGTCGACGTCGAACGCGTTCTCGAGCTTGCCGGCGCCTTCAGCGAAGGAAGGCGCGGCACCTCCCGCGTTCGAGGTGGAGAAGAACACCGGGTTGATGTTGGCGAAGTCGTTCTCTTCCTGCATGCGCTGCATCAGGACGGAACCGACCATGCCACGCCAACCGACCAGTCCAACGGACGGATTAGCTGCTGTAGTCATTGGACCAGTCTAGACTTTCGCGCCCATGCGGTGCTGTCGGTTACGTCACGGGTATGTAAGCCCGACGGCGGCATGATGCGTCCTGCGGTCAGGTCCCGTCGCTGGGGTTCGCGTTGTGGCTGGGCGCGTTGCTGTACACGCGGCCCTTTTGGGATTGAAGCTTGCCGCGGTGCCGGGGCGGGCGCAGCTTGGCCCGCTTGGCAGCCCGGCGGCTGCTGACGATGACCGCGAGAACCAACACGGCTATGAAAAGCCCGACGATGAGCGGGGACCATGAAGGATCCATTTGGTCATTCCACGGGGAGGGGGTCACGTGCGGCTTGCTGGCTCCGGGACGCCGCGTTCGCGGCGGCGCTGCCGCGCCCGGTAGTCGGCGGCCGCATAGTGGAAGCACAACCAGGAGAGGCCGAAGAAAAGTACTGACAGTGCCGCCGCAACCCAACTCCCCGCTTCGGGAGCCGATCCGCTGAGCCCCAAGTAAGCAAGCACTCCGGCAAACGACGCACTGAAGGTGCCCAGAATCGCCATGCCCCACCACGATGTCAGCTGGTTGCCGGTGGTAGCGGGTTTCAGGCCCAGCTCATCCAGTGCATAACTGTGGAGCTGGCCCGTCTCAGTCCGGACGAGCCGCCGCTCGCGGCCGGCCGCAACTGCCGCATCGTGCCAGGCCTTCATGGCCATGTTGCGCTTCTGCCGCAGTTGCTGCCCGCCGGATCCGCCATCGGCAGGGAAGAGTGCATCAACGTCGGGTGGCCTTTCGATGTCGAACGGGGGCATATCGGCAGCTGACTCGCCAGGAAAGGGAGCGTTGCTTCCGGGAAAGTTGGCGCGTGTGAGTGGAACGCGCCCCGGGTAGTACTGGAACCACTGTCGGGCGTCGGCGTCACTCACCAGGAATTTCGGCGTGGGCAGTCCTTTGCGTCGCCGCAACGCTGCAGCTCCATGGGCCCGGACCGCTGCGTTGTAAACTCCCGCCAGCGCCGGGCTGAACACGGCTGTGAGCACGGCGCCAAACACGATCACGGATGTGTTCAGCATGCCGATGCCTATGGCAATGAGTGCCGGTGACAGGAGGCCTGGTGCCAGCAAAAGGATCGCCGCCGCCGTCGTGGCCGCTCGCCAGTCCCTGGGCATTCCTCCGACGGCTCCCCATTCGCCGGGAGTGTAGGCATGGATAACCGAACGGTCGCGTCCGGTGGCGAAGAAGAGGCTGCGTTCCGCCCTGTGAGAGAGCCCCGCCGGGAGATCGACAGTCTCGCCCGGGTACGGATCGGCACTCCCGGGGAAATTCGAGCGCGAATCCGCAATGATCCCGGGCCATCTCAGGAACCACCGGCGTGCCACGGTGTCCGGCAGTTCCAGGCCGGGTTCCGGCAGCCCACGGTCCCGGCGGAGTTTCCGGGCTTCTCTGATCTGGGCGATATGGAAGACGCTGATCGCGATGGTGGTGCCGTAGATGCACAAGCCCGCAATTCCGGCGTTGAATTGGTGCGGCTTCAGGGCGGACCAGACGCCCTGAAGCACCAAAATGGCGGAGAACAACAAGGGCACTGCGAGAAACGATATCTGGATCGCCAGGCCGGGAATCGTTCCGGGCCACAGGCCCTGCAGAAACCCGCGGCGGACACCCCATTCGGCGGGAGAGTATGCGTAGACGTTGTAGTCCGGACCCATGCTGTAGTAGTACGGTCGCTGACGCTTTTTCATCGGCATCGATGGATTACCGTTCGGCGTCGGGCTCCTGCAGCAATGACGCCTTGCGTGCCCTCAGCGCAAAGAAGGCGCCGAAGGTGAACACCTGGGTGACCACCACCAGCACGATGATGCCTACGATCTTGTTGCCGCCCAGGATCATGGTGAGTCCGACGATCGCGGACACGAGCGCGAGCAACGGCAGCAGCATGTAGCCGAGCACGAACAGGGTTTCAGGTTTCTTCAGCATTCCTCAGTCTTCCGTCCGGCGCCACGTGGTGATCCGGTATTTGGTGCCGTTCTTCGACTCCAGCCAGCCCTCTGCGGGATCCGTGGATTCAACTGCCCAGTGCTCGCCGAGATCGGGTGCATAGGTGTCGCCGCCGGTTTCGGAGTCGATGATGGTGATCACGGCGTGGTCGGCCAGGGCCATGGACTGGCGGTAGATTTCGCCGCCGCCCACGATCCAGACCTGTGCGTTGCCGGGCGCGAACTGCGACTCAAGCAGCGCCTCATCGAGCGAGGACACGACGACGGCGCCCGCCGCCTCGGGCGTGCCGGCCCAGCCTTCCTGCCGGGTCACCACGATGTTCGTCCGGCCGGGCAGCGGCCGGTACTTTTCGGGGAACGACTCCCAGGTCTTGCGGCCCATGATGACGGGATGCCCCGTGGTCAGCGCGCTGAAATGCTTCAGGTCCTCCGGGATGTGCCAGGGCATGGTGCCGTCCCGGCCGATGACGCCCTTGGTGGTCTGCGCCCAAATCAGGCCGATCTGCGATGCCAGCTCCCGGCTGTCCTGGGATCCTGCGCTGCTCATACTGCCACCGGTGCCTTGATGGTGGGGTGGTGCTGGTAGCCGACCACCTCGAAGTCCTCGAAGCTGTAGTCGAAGATGGTGTCCGGTTTGTGGGTGAAGCGCAGCTGCGGGTACTCGTAGGGTTCGCGGCTTAGCTGCTCCGTGACCTGCGCCAGGTGGTTGTCGTAGATGTGCACGTCGCCGCCGGTCCAGACGAAGTCGCCGGGTTCCAGGCCGAGCTGCTGCGCCACCATCATCGTGAGCAGGGCGTAGGAAGCGATGTTGAACGGCACGCCCAGGAACATGTCGGCCGATCGCTGGTAGAGCTGGCAGGACAGCTTCCCGTCCGCCACGTAGAACTGGAAGAAGGCGTGGCACGGCGGCAGGGCCATGTGCTTGATTTCGGCGACGTTCCAAGCCGAGACGAGGTGCCGGCGGGAATCCGGGTTCTCCGCCAGGCCCTTCATGAGTTCGGCGATCTGGTCCACGTGCCCGCCGTCGGGAGTGGGCCAGCTGCGCCACTGCACACCATAGACAGGTCCGAGCTCGCCCTCGGCGTCCGCCCATTCATCCCAGATGCTGACGCCCTGTTCCTGGAGCCATTTCACGTTTGAATCCCCACGGAGGAACCACAGCAGCTCGAGGGCAAGGGACTTGAAGTGCACCCGCTTGGTGGTGATCAGCGGGAACCCCTGGCTCAGGTCGAAGCGGAGCTGGCGTCCGAAAACACTCCGCGTGCCGGTTCCCGTGCGGTCCGACTTGTGGGTTCCGTTGGCCAGGACATCGCGAAGAAGGTCTTCATAAGGGGTGGGGATGCTCACGGATCCAGCTTACTTTAGCCGCCCGCGCAGGAGCCCGATCACGGCCTCTGCGTCCAGTCCTGCCTTGCGTGTCGCTGCGGCCAGGCGGTCGACGGCGGCCAGCACCTCCGCCGTCGGCGTGTCGCCCGGACCGCGGGAACCGAAGCCTCCCGCCGCAGGGGCTGGGCCGAGCACGACGGTGCCGTTCCGCCGTCTGGACTCAATCAGTCCGGCAGCCTCGAGTTCCTTGTAGGCGCGCGCCACGGTGCCGGCAGCGATGCCGAGATCAGCGGCGAGGCTGCGGACGGTAGGCAGCTTGCTGCCCGGGGCCAGGGAGCCGACGGCGATCAGTGAGCTGATCTGCGAGCGGATCTGTTCGTAGGGCGGCACCGCCGAACGAAGTTCAAGTGAGATTCCGGTCACGGCGCAGCACCTTCAAGGTGCTGGCCCGCCGCCCGGGGCAGTGCGCGCAACAGGGACCGGACCGGGGTCACGGCGATGGCGAGTCCCAGGGTGGCGACGACGGCTCCCGCCGCAATTGAGAACGGCGAGTCCTGGGGCACGAAACTCCTGGGTTCCTCGAACAGCGGCAGCAGTGCGTGGCTCAAGGTCATCAGCAGCAGCCCCGTCTGCACGAAGCAGTAGGCGGCCAGCGTGCGCACGATCCGGTAGGCGGTGATGGTCCGCAATGCACCATCCAAGCCGGCGGTCTTCCCGGGCGCCGGGATGGCCGGCCGGCGGCGGACCGCCCACCACGCGAGGGCCCCGGCCGAAAAGACTCCAGCGGTGAGCCCGACGACGGCTGGCCAGGCGGGAACCTCGTACAGCATGCCCTGGCCCACGGCTGTGAGGACCAGGACCACGCAGAGCAGCAAGGCCCCGATGATGGCCGTGCCCAGCAGGCCGCGGGAGACCGGCTGTTGGGGCCAGTCGACGGAGGCGTCGCGGCTGCCGTAGTTCGCGCCGGTGAGTAGTTCCCCGGCCGCGATGGCAAGCAGCAGCAAGGCAGCGATCACCGCCGCCCATACGGCAAAGCCCCAGCTGCCCGCCGCCGCCATGGCCGGGATGAGGAACAGGCCGCCAAACAGGGGGAGCGCCGCTACAACGCCGAGCCATGCACCGATCGAAGCCGACAACCTCGCCGCGGGATGTGCGTGGGTATCCCGGCTGAGCGGGGCTTCACGCTGTTTATCGATTGCGGCGACGGACGGCAGCTCCCCGGGACGCCACCACCACATCGCGAGCAGAACGATGAGGTTGAACAGTCCCAAGGCGTTGAACCAGGAATTGTATTGTTCGCCGGGAGCAGGACGCGCGGCAAAGTTTCCCGCGATGGCCGCCAGTCCGGAGGCGATGGTTGCCACCGTCCGAAGCAGCCGGTTCATGGCGAGCGTGCGCAGCGCCCGGTTGTCTCCGGCGTCGAGCGTTTCAAGCCGGCGCCGCCGGGCGATCAGCCACAGGACCAGCAACGTGCCGGCCGCCAGCAGGATCAGCCCGCCGCCGAGCCAGGCTGCCAGTTCCGCCCCCGGAATCCTGCCGTCCTGGCCCGAGCGGCTGTAGCTTCCGTCCGACGCGGTGACCGGCTGCACCGGGTCGAAGCCCGGGAGTGCGGAGATCCAGATGATCGCCGCGGCGGCACCGGCGAAGATGGCGGCCGTTGTCCATGCCAATCCGCGGGGCAGGAAGTCGCGGATCCTCCGGATCGACAGCTCCGCATGCCTGCGTGACTGCTTCGGTGCAGGGTAGCTCAACTGGCCGATGGCATGTACGGCGAGGGTGGCAGCCACCGGCCAGCCCAACGCCGTCACAAGATCCTCGGGACGGGACGGATAGTTGCCCGGGGCGCTGTTGGCCTTGATGATCCCGGCATTCATGGCGCCCTGGAGGGAACTTGCCATCCAGCCGATGATCCCCACCCAGAATGCGTGCTTGGACACCGTGGCCGCGCTGCTGCCCGTCTGTGGCGCCCACACCACGAAGCGCAGGAACAGGTAGACGACGGCCGCTCCGGCGGCAGGACCCAGGAACACCGCCGGCGGCAGATAGAACTCCATGATGACAACCCCCAAACTTTGTATCAATGTACTAAGTGTTTGATACAAAGAGTGGCTTCGTCAACGGGCCAGGGCAGCTATTCAGTCGTCGAAGGGCTTGACCTGTTCGACGGCGACGATCCGCCCGCCGTTGGCCCGGGACACCTGGCAGACGATCATTTCACCCGGTGTCAGGTACGGATCTTCCTTTGGAAGGAGTTCGCCGAGTTCCGGGCCCATGTGCCGGGCCAGCGTCTTGAGGATGGTCGGCAGCGCCGGCCTGTGCGTGCAGACGGCAACCGCCTGCTGCTTGTCAAACAACGCGGAGACAATGTCAGCGGTCTTCTTCGGCTTGCGCTCATGGGCGTGCTCGGTCAGGGCATCCACCAGTTTCACCTTGGCGCCGGCGGCCTTGGCATAAGGGGCGATGGTGGCAATGCACCGGGTCCACGGACTGCTGACGATCCGCAGCGGCTTCCACGCCTCCAGCAGCCGCTGCACAGCGAGGGCCTGCCGCTGGCCAGTGGCCGCAAGCGGCCGGCTGCCTTCGGCCTTCGTCCACGAAGACCGCGGCTTGGCCTTGGCATGCCGGACCAGGATCAGTGGCCAGGTTTCCAGCTCGCCGTTGGCATGGGCCTTCGCAAGTTCCTTGAGCGGTGCGACGTCGCTGGGATTGCTCAGGTACTGGGCTGCCCGCTCGGGACCCGCCCACATGACCGCGTCCACTTCCTTGCCGTCGGGCTTGATGCCGTTCCCGTTGAGCAGGGCGGAGTTCAGGTGCACGGCCCAATAGTGGACCACCTTCAGGCCGGCGGTGACGTGGTAATGGATCGGCGGCAGCGGGATCCCGAGGGTTGCCCGGACGCCGATCTCCTCGAAGACCTCGCGGACAGCGCATTCGGGGATGGTTTCCCCGGGATCGATCTTGCCTTTGGGCCATGACCAATCGTCGTACTTGGGCCGATGGATCAGCAGTACTTCCAGGGCACCCTTATTAAGGCGCCACGGGATGGCCCCTGCCGCGGTAACCGCGACTTCCTCGCCGGGATGGTCGGTCTGGTCCGCGATCGGTGTATCGCTCTTCACCGCTGCTGCCTACCGCCGGGCTACTGCCCGCTGGCGGGACCGCGAGGCCAGGAGCCAGGACTGGATGTCCAGTAGCGGCGTTCCGTCCTCGGCCAGGTGGTGACGGGTCCAGTGGCCCTCATTGTCCAGGTGCCAGCTCGCCGTTCCGGGGTCGAGGTAGCGCCGCAGCAGGTCCATGACCTCCGCGGTGTCTTCCCGGCTGGACAGCTGGACCAGGGCCTCGACGCGGCGGTCCAGGTTGCGGTGCATCATGTCTGCCGAGCCGATGTAAACCACAGGATCGTTTCCGTTGGCAAAGGCGAAGACCCGCGAGTGCTCCAGGAAGCGGCCGAGCACGGAGCGGACCGTGATGTTCTCGCTCAGGCCCGGGACACCCGGGCGGAGGGAACAGATGCCGCGCACCAGCACGTCCACCTTCACACCAGCCTGCGACGCCCGGTACAGGGAATCGATGATGGCCTCGTCCACCATGGAGTTGACCTTGATCTGGACCCGGGCAGGCAAGCCGGCACGGGCGTTGCTGATCTCGGCTTCGATCCGGTCGATCAGCCCGGAACGGACGGACCGCGGAGCGACCAGGAGCCGCTTGAAGGTGGATTTCGGTGCGTAGCCGGAGAGTTGGTTGAAGAGCTTGGACAAGTCCTCGCCCACCTGCTCGTTGGAGGTGAGCAGGCCAAGGTCCTCGTAGTAGCGGGCCGTGCGCGGGTGGTAGTTGCCGGTGCCGATGTGGCAGTAGCGGCGCAGCCCGTCCACTTCCTGGCGGACCACCAGGGAGAGCTTGCAGTGCGTCTTGAGGCCCACGATCCCGTACACCACGTGCACACCGGCCTGTTCGAGCTTGCGGGCCCAGGAGATGTTGGCCTGCTCATCGAAGCGAGCCTTGATTTCCACGAGCGCGAGGACTTGCTTGCCGGCTTCGGCGGCGTCGATGAGCGCGTCCACGATCGGGGAGTCGCCCGAGGTCCGGTACAGGGTCTGCTTGATGGCCTGGACCTTGGGGTCCGCGGCGGCCTGCTCCAGGAACGCCTGGACCGAAGTCGAGAAGGAGTCGTAAGGGTGGTGCAGCAGGATGTCCCTGCGGCGCATGGCCGCGAAGACGTTGGCGGCCTTGGACGTTTCCGATTCGTTCAGGTACCGGGAGGTATGCGGCACGTGCTTAGGGTAGTGCAGGTCCGCGCGGTCGATTCCTGCGATCACGGACAGGCCGCGCAGGTCCAGCGGGGCCGGAACCGAGTACACCTCGGACTCTTCGATGCCGAGTTCGCGGATCAGCAGGGCCCGGATGTTCGGGTTGATGTCCGTGGTGACTTCCAAGCGCACGGGCGGACCAAAGCGCCGGCGCAGCAGTTCCTTCTCGAGGGCCTGCAGGAGGTTCTCGGCGTCGTCCTCTTCGACCTCGACGTCCTCGTTGCGGGTGACGCGGAAGCTGTGGTGCTCCATGACTTCCATGCCCGGGAAGAGCTTGTCCAGATGGACAGCGATGACTTCTTCGAGGGCGATGAAACGGGCCACACGGCCCGGGACGGCGCCGGCGCGCGGGCCGTCGATCGAAACGAGCCGGGGGAGCTGGTCCGGCACTTTGACGCGGGCGAACAGTTCCTTGTCGCTCACGGGGTTGCGGACGATCACCGCGAGATTCAAGGACAGGCCGGAAATGTAGGGGAAGGGATGGGCCGGGTCCACGGCAAGCGGGGTGAGGATCGGGAAGACCTTCTCGCTGAACATGGTGCTCAGCCGGTGCTGGGCCTCGTCGTCGAGCTCGTTCCAGTGCATTAGGTGGATGTGCTCGTAGGCCAGGGCCGGGCGGATCTGCTCGGCGAAGACCCGTGCATGGCGTTCCTGCAGCTTGTGTGCGGCCTCGCCGATCTGCTCCAGGACCTCGATGGGGCTCAGCCCGGCGGGGGAGGGCACGGCAAGTCCGGTGGCGATGCGGCGCTTGAGGCCGGCCACCCGGACCATGAAGAACTCATCCAGGTTGGAGGCGAAGATCGAAAGGAAGCTGACACGCTCCAGAAGGAAGAGGTCAGGGTCTTCGGCCAGTTCCAGGACACGGGCGTTGAAGGCAAGCCAGCTCAGTTCCCGGTCCAGGAAGCGGTCCGGGGAGATATCGCCTTCCGGTTCCAGCGACGGGGCGAATTCGGGGATGTCGATGCGGTCCTGGGTGGCCCTGGACGCGGGTACCTCGGAGGAGCCGAAGCGGGAAGGCAAAGTGGAACCTTTGACCTCGGTCTTGGCCGTTCCTGCCGGTTCCGGGTTCATCGGATTCTCCTTCATTCTTCAGCGGGTTTCCTTCAACCCTACAAGTATCGCCGCGATGCGGAATTCCGCGTGACCGGTGCATGAAGCCGCCACCCGGCGGCACGTTAATTCTCTGTTAACGGCCCGTACATGACGTCCGCATCCCAGCGGACGAATCCCAGTTTCTGGTATAGCGTGACGGCGGCCGTGTTGTCTGCATCCACGTAGAGCATCACCGCATGCAGCTCGTGCTGTTCCAGGTGCCGGATCCCGGCCACCGTCAGCGATTTGCCGAGTCCCATGCCCTGCGCCGCGGGAGTCACGCCAACCACGTACACCTCGCCGATGGGCGGGTGCCCGCCGTGCCCCGGGTGCACCTTGGTCCAGTGGAAGCCGAGCAGTTCGCCTGCGCTGTTTTCTGCAAGCAGGAAGCCTGCCGGATCGAACCAGTCCTCGGCCATGCGCGCCTCAAGGTCGGCCAGCGTCATGGACCCCTGCTCCGGGTGGTGTGCGAACGCCGCTTTGTTAGCCGCAAGCCACGCCGGCTCATCCTGGCCCGGCACGAAGGCGCGCAGTGTTACGCCGTCCGGGAGGCCGGCGTCGGGCATTTCAGAGGTCGAGGCCATGAGGCGCATCCGCCACAGTTCCCGGACGGGACCATACGAAAAGCGGGCGGCCAGCCGCGCAGCGGCGGCGTGGTCACCGTGGGACCACGCGTTCAGCCCGTTCAGGCCGCGGGTGTCCTGCAGGTAGCCGAGCAGCCGTCCGGCGACGCCCTGGCTGCGGTAGCTGGGGTGCACTGCCATTTCGAGGACCCCGGTGCCGTCCTTTTCCCCGACGACGACGGCGACCCCCGCCAGATCCTCGCCGCTGGACGGGTCGCTGTCCTCGTCCGGGGCGTAAAGAGCCAAGGTGCTGAGCGGATGCTCCGAGGAGCCTGCGCCACGCAGCAGCACCAGTGTTTGTTCGGACAACGGCGGGTTGCCGTCCGCCTCTTCCGCGGCTGCAGCCAGGGATTTGATGTCCCTGAGCAGTTCCGGGTCCGCGGCGCCATCGACGGCGAGGACCGGCCATTTTTCCGGATGCGCAAGACTCATGCAGCAAGGCTATACGCCCTGCGGCGGATTGCACCCGCGGTATCCGTTTTGCCGGAACTGCCGCGGCCCTGTAAGGTCTATGTTTCGTCCGGCTCTTCGGAGCGGACTGCGAGGGGGATCCGCCAGTGGGGCGGCCTCGATACGTTCGACCCGTATGTCCTCCACCACGAAAAACAGGGAAGGCCCGGACTCAGTCCGGGCCTTCCCTGTTTTGCAATGTGCCCCAGTGGTCGGGCTCAGGCGTCCGAAAGCTCTCAGGCGTCCGAAAGCTCGTCGTCCGGCAGCCTGACGAGCGTCAGGCGGTAGCCGACGTTGCGCACCGTGCTGATGAGGTTTTCATGGTCGGCACCCAGCTTGGCCCGCAGCCGGCGGATGTGGACGTCCACGGTGCGGGTGCCGCCGTAGTAGTCATAGCCCCAGACTTCGGTCAGCAGCTGCTGCCGGGTGAAGACCCGGCCCGGGTGCTGTGCCAGGTATTTGAGGAGTTCGAATTCCTTGAAGGTCAGGTTCAGCGGCTGTCCGCTGACCCGTGCGGTGTAGCTGGCCTCGTCGATGACGACGCCGGCGGCGCGGATCTCGCTCTGCGTTTCCTCTTCTTCGGGCACAGCGCGGGCCATGGCCAGGCGGATGCGGGCCTCGACTTCCGCGGGACCGGCGGAGTCGAGCACGATGTCGTCCACGGACCAGGCCGAGGACACGGCGGCCATGCCGCCCTCGGTGAGGATGAGCATCAGTGGTGCGCTGAGTCCCGTGGCTTTCAGGAGCTGGGTCAGCGAGCGGGCGCCCACGAGGTCCTTGCGGGCGTCGAGGAAGACGACGTCGGTGGGGTCGGTGTCGAGCAGCGCAGTGGGTTCTGCCGGCAGGATGTGCACGCGGTGGTTCAGCAGCTCCAGGGCCGGCAGGATGTCCACGGACGAGCCGGGGCTGTTCGTCAGGAGCAGGATGTGCGACATAGTTCCTCCAAGGGGCGGGCCGCGCATCATCGGGCGTCTGGACCGGGCTTCCACCGGCGTCTGACTGCGTCGTGAAGCCGGCTACCCCCGAAAGGGACCTCGGGTAAGGACCCGGCAATGCGATCGCTGTTTGACATTTGAGTATACCCGCCGGGCGAATCGAGGACATGGATTAGGGCAGTCTGCAGCAACTTCGGCGACATATTTCGGCCGCATAGGGCAGGATGGGCGAAGGATGTTCAACGCCGGGTCCGCCGCTGAACGCAGGCCGCAATGAAGTCAGGAACGCAGTGAAGTCTTGGAACATCGGGGTGGTCGGCCTCGTCACACTCGCGGTCATCGTCGCCGGATCGTATGCCCCCGCCGGGGTGATGGTGGGCGTCGGGATCGTGGCAGCGGCCGTCGTCGGCATCGGCTGGCCGCACTTCCTGGCCGTTCCTGCGAAGAAGACCCTCGCCGCTGTCATCGCCCTCAGCGGGATGGGCTCCGCCCTCGCCGCCGCGTACGCGCCGGCGCCCGGCTTCCTCGACTACGTCCCCGCGTTCATCGCCACCGGCGTCATCGCTGTCTTCATCGTCCAGCTGGTCCGCGGCACCGGCCAGGCCCAGCGCCTTGAATCGACCCTGGGCAGTTGCGCCGGTGTCCTGCTCAGCTGCCTCGGGGCCGGCTGGATCGCCAGCGTGCGCTTCAACGGCGTACAGGAGATGGTGCTGGTGGCCGGCCTCAGCGCGGCCGTGGCGCTGCTGACCGGGCTGCTGCGCTGGCCGGACCGGATCGTGGCCCCGCTGGGCATCGCCGCCGCCGGGCTGGTTGCCCCGCTTGCCGGGCTGGTGTTCTCCAACATTTCCGTCGCGGCTGCGGCAGTGGTGGGCGTGGTGATGGGTTCGGTGCTCCTGAGCTTCCGGCGCATGGTCACCCTGCGGCCGGGCCGGCTCAACTTGGCCGCCGTCCTGGGCATGGGGGTGGCACCGGTGTGGGCCGTGGGTTCGCTTTGCTACTTCATCGACAAACTACTCATCTACTAACAGTTAGGATGGCATCATGTCTGTTCTTGCCTTTGAAATCTTCTTCCTTGTCCTGCTCGGCCTGGCCAGCATCTCCATGGCCTGGTTCGCCAGCTTCGTCGTTTACCGCCTTTTCAAGGGCCAGAAGTAATAGTCGTTTCCCTGTCGCGCTGAGGTAGAACTGCTGTGCCCATTGAAATTCCCACGGATCTGACACCCGAACTCGTCCCCCTGTCCTGGCTCATCGGTGAGTGGGAAGGCCGCGGACGCCTGGGAAGCGGTGAAGAGGATTCCGAACATTTCATCCAGCACGTCTCCTTTACGCACAACGGCCTGCCATACCTGCAGTACCGCGCCGAAAGCTGGCTCAGCGACGAGCAAGGCACCAAGCTGCGGCCGTTGACCGTGGAAACCGGGTTCTGGGCGCTTGAGCGCGAACTGGTCGAGGCCGACGGCGGGCCCGGGCTGATTCCCGCGGACATGGTTCCCGTGCTGAAGAACGCCGACGACGTCGAAGCCCGCCGCAATGCCGACGGCGGCTTCGACCTGACGGTGACCATCACACATCCGGGTGGCATTTCCGAGCTCTACTACGGCCAGATCAAGGGGCCCCAGATCCAGCTCAGCACCGACATGGTGATGCGCGGCAGCCATTCGAAGGAATACACGGCGGCCACCCGGATCTTCGGCCTGGTGGACGGCAACTTGCTCTGGCGTTGGGACGTCGCCGCTGCCGGCAAGTCCCTCGAAGCCCACGCTTCGGCGTTCCTGAACAAGGTTTCCTGAATAAGGGTTTCCTGGGGAAGGTCTCCTGAACAGCGTTCCCTGATCTGCCGTCCCCGGGCACCATGGTTCCATGTGCAAGCTGGCTCAGGTCCAGCTCACGCGGCCAAGGGAGTGATCCGATGGAAGAACAGGTGAAACCGGGCGGCTACGCCGGCCTCAAGGCCGTCTTCTTCAACGGGACGCTGAAGCCGTCGCCGCAGCTCAGCCATACCGGAGGCCTGATCGAGGTCAGCCGCCGCATCATGGAAAAGCAAGGCGTCAGCACCCGCGTTATACGCACGGTCGACCACAACATCGCCCCCGGGGTCTATCCGGACATGCGCGAACACGGCTGGGCCGGCGATGAATGGCCGGAGCTCTACCCTGCCGTCCAGGAAGCGGACATCGTGGTGCTCGCGGGGCCCATCTGGCTGGGGGACAACTCCTCCCAGACCAAGAAGATCATTGAACGCCTTTACGCGCATTCCGGGCAGCTCAACAGCAAGGGCCAATGGGCGTACTATCCCAAGGTCGGCGGCTGCCTGATCACTGGCAACGAGGACGGCATCAAGCACTGTGCCATGAACGTGCTGTACAGCCTCCAGCACGTCGGATTCACCATTCCGCCGCAGGCCGATGCCGGCTGGATCGGCGCGGTGGGTCCCGGCCCGAGTTACCTGGACGAAGGTTCCGGCGGCCCGGAAAGCGACTTCACCAACCGGAACACCACGTTCATGACCTGGAACCTCCTCCACCTGGCGCGCCTGCTCAAGGACGCCGGCGGCATTCCCGCCTACGGCAACCTCCCGGCCGAATGGAAGGCCGGAACCCGCTTCGACTTCGAAAACCCGGAATACCGCTAGGCCCAAAGGACTTCTACTGGATATGACTTATAAAAGCCCCCTGTTGTCGCGCCCTGGCGCCGTCGAAGGCGGGGGCGCCGATGCCGGCGTCGCCGCCCACTATGGCGAGCCACTGCGCGAGCAGCGCGCCCTGGCCGCCGGAACCGCCGTCGTCGACCTTTCGCACCGCGGCGTCGTCACCGTTACCGGACCGGACCGGCTCAGTTGGCTGAACACGCTGTCCTCCCAGCAGGTGACCAACCTGCCGCCGCGTGTTTCAAGCGAACTGCTGCTGCTGACGGTGCAGGGCCGGATCGAGTTCGATGCCAGGATCGTGGACGACGGCGAAACCGCCTGGCTGCTGGTCGAAGCCGCAGAGGCCGCCCCGTTGGCGGAGTGGCTGACCAGGATGAAGTTCATGCTGCGCGTCGAGGTCGCGGACGTTTCAGGGGAGTGGGCCACGGTGGGTTCCACCAAACGGGTGGAGGCCTGGGCGGACCGGATCATCTGGGAGGATCCCTGGCCGCAGGTGGGTGCGGGCGGATACTCCTACAGCGTGGTTGCCGAGGACTTGCATCCGGGGCTGGAACGTCCTTGGTTCGAATACCTGATCCCGGCCGCCGAGCTCGAAGACGCGGTGGAGGGCCTGGCCTTGGCGGGCACCCTGGCCTCGGAGGCCTTGCGGATCGCGGCCTGGCGGCCCCGGCTTGGCGCAGAGACCGACGAACGGGTCATTCCGCACGAACTGGACCTGCTGCGGACCTCGGTGCATCTGTCCAAGGGCTGCTACAAGGGGCAGGAAACCATCGCCCGGGTGCACAACCTGGGCCACCCGCCGCGGCGGCTCGTCTTCCTGCAACTCGACGGTTCCCTGCACACCCTGCCGGTGGCCGGAAGCGACGTGCTTGCAGCGGGCCGGAAAGTGGGTACCCTGACGTCTGTGGCCCAGCATTATGAGATGGGCGCCGTGGGGCTGGCCCTCATCAAGCGGTCCGTGGATCCGGCCGAGGTGCTTGCCGTTCAGGACGGCGACGAAAGTTACGCCGCCGCCCAGGAAGTGATTGTCGCGCCCGATGCCGGCCAGGTAGTGGGGCGCCAGAGCGGATTCCTGAAGGGACCACACCGATGAGCGAAACTCCCGAAACCCAAGGCATCGAGGACGAAGACGCCGCCCTGGCAGAGGCCATGTTCGACGCCGTCCGCGAGGGCGACGACCCCGTGCTCCGCAGCTACCTCGACGCCGGAGCCCCGGCCGGTCTCTGCAATTCCGCCGGGGATTCGCTGCTGATGCTTGCCGCGTACCACGGCCATCCGGAGACCGTCCAGCTCCTGCTGCACCACGGGGCGGATGCCTCCGCCCCCAACAGCCGCGGCCAGACGCCGCTCGCCGGCGCGGTGTTCAAGGGATACACGGATGTCGCCCGGGTGCTGATCGACGCCGGGGCGGATCCCGACGCCGGCAGCCCGACTGCGCGGGAAGCAGCCCGGATGTTCGCGCGCGCGGAGATCCTGCAGCTCCTCGGCTGACGCTTCCCACCAGGGCCGGTGTGTCAGGACGCACAGTTGCGGATAGTTGCGCCCAAATATTCCACGTGGAATAGTCGTTGTGGAATAAGCAACTTCAGTGAGGAGCACGAATGGCACGCTCTCAGCTGTCCCCGCTGGGGGTCGCCGCCCTGGCGCTCCTGGCGGAAGCACCCATGCACCCCTATGAGATGTACCAGCTCCTGATGGCTCGCCATGAGGACCGCTTGGTGAAGGTCCGGCCAGGCACTCTCTACCACGCGGTGGCCCGCTTGGAGTCGGACGGCCTGCTTGAGGCCACGGGAACGGACCGTGACGGCCGCCGCCCCGAACGCACCACCTACCGGATCACCGATGACGGAAGGGCCGCCCTCTCGCAGCGGCTGGCGGGAATGCTCTCCGAGGCCGTCAACGAGTACCCGGTCTTCCCGCATGCGATCGCGGAGGCACACAACCTGCCTTCCGACGTCGTCCTCGAACTCCTGGATATCCGGCTCGCCGCCCTCGACGAACAACTCGCGTTCCTGGCGGAAGGCCGCGAAGCGGCTATCGCCAAAGGGGTCGAGCGCAGGTACTGGGTGGACGTCGAATACCAGCAAGCCATGCTGCGGTGCGAGATTGACTGGATCCGCAGCTTCCAGGCGGAGCTCCGCAGCGGCGGACTGCCTTGGCAAACCCCCGCAACCACAAAAGACTAAGGAAACCCGTGGAACAAGTAGCCAAACCCTGGCCCGCCCTGTGGTCCCTCGTCATCGGTTTCTTCATGATCCTGATCGACTCAACCATCGTTTCCGTGGCGAACCCGCGGATCATGGAAGGACTCAACGCTGACATCAACGCCGTCATCTGGGTGACGAGCGCCTACCTCCTGGCCTACGCCGTGCCGCTGCTCATCACCGGGCGGCTCGGGGACCGTTTTGGTCCCAAGAACCTCTACCTTTCGGGGCTGGTGGTCTTCACGCTCGCCTCCCTCTGGTGCGGGCTTTCGGGCGACGTCGGCACGCTGATCGCCGCGCGCGCCGTCCAAGGCTTCGGCGCGGCCATGATGACCCCGCAGACCATGGCCGTCATCACCCGGATCTTCCCGCCGGACCGCCGCGGCGCGGCCATGGGCCTCTGGGGAGCCACCGCAGGCATGGCGATCCTGGTCGGACCGATCCTGGGCGGCGTGCTGGTGGACGGCCTGGGCTGGGAATGGATCTTCTTCGTCAACGTGCCCATCGGGCTGATCGGTTTCCTGGCGGTCACCCGCTTCGTGCCCGCGCTGGGCACCCACAGCCACCGGTTCGACATCCCGGGCGTGCTGCTTTCTGCCGTCGGGATGTTCCTGCTGGTGTTCGGCATCCAGGAGGGCCAGAGCTACCACTGGGGAACCGTCGTCGGGCCCGTCACGGTCTGGGGACTGATCATCGCCGGCATCGTGGTCCTGGCGCTCTTCGTGGTGTGGCAGTGGATCCTGGAGCGCCGCGGCGGGGAGCCGTTGCTGCCGCTGGGGCTGTTCAAGGAGCGCAACTTCTCCGTGGGCAATACGACCATCATGGCCGTGGGCTTCACCATCACTGCGTTTCCGCTGCCTACCATCTTCTACTATCAGGTGGTCCGTGGCCTGACTCCCACCCAGTCGGCGCTGCTGATGATCCCCATGGCGGTGCTCTCCGGTGCTTTGGCACCCTTCGTGGGCAAGCTGATCGACCGGTTCAACCCCCGCTGGTTCGCCGCGTTCGGCCTCATATGCCTGTCCACGGCGCTTTTCTGGACCGGCGCCCTGCTCAAGCCCGACACCCCCATCTGGATGTTCTTGCTTCCCAGTGCTCTGCAGGGTGTGGCCAACGGCTTCATCTGGGGCCCCGTTTCCAACGCGACAACCCGCAACCTTCCGCCGCGCCAGGCCGGTGCCGGATCCGGCGTCTTCAACACCACCCGGCAGATCGGGGCGGTGCTCGGCTCGGCCGCGATCGCCTCGCTGATCCAGGCCCGGCTCGCCGCCGAGCTGCCGGCCGCTCCCGGCGGCGCCCCGGGCGGGGAGGGGCCGGTTGGCGGGCAGCTGCCGGAGTTCCTGCACGCGGGATTCTCGACGGCGATGTCCCAGTCGGTGCTGTTGCCCGCCTTTGCGATCCTGGTGGGCGCCATGGCGGCTTTGCTATTCGGCAAACCGAAAGCTGTCCAGGGCTGGGGAGCCAAGGCGCCGTCGGACGAGGGGGTCAACGCAGCAGCACGGAAGTGACCGTACCGCCGTCGGCGAATCCCAGGCTCCTGGCCAGGGCAAGTGCGCCGCGGTTGTCCAGCGCGGCGCGGCACTGCAGGGTCAGGCCGGAGGCGAGTGCTTCGTGTGATGCGATCGAGGCGGCCAGCGTGCCCAGGCCCTGGCGGCGGAGGTCCGGCCGGACCAGGACGCCCATGTCTGCCAGGATGCCCTTCCACTCGGCGTAGGCACCGCAGGCCACGGGGCTGCCGTCATTTCCGGGGCCGTCCATCACGGTGTAGCAATGGCTCATGGAGCCCAGGCGGGCTTCGTTGACGTCATCGGGCGGGCACATGCCTTCCAGCTCGATGGCCTCCGGGTGCCCGTGGGAGACGGTCAGTTCGCCGCGGGGTTGGGCGAGGGGCAGGTCATCGGCGAACAGCAGGGCCGAGGTGCCCAGGCCGTGGCCGCCGTGTTCGCGGCTCATGCGCAGCAGCGTGGCGTGCTCGCTGAGTTCTTCGTCGCTGTATTCGCCGGCCGCCGCGGCAGCCCAGGGGGGACCCACGAGGGCCGAGTGCCCGAAAAGCCGGACGAAGGTGATGGAATCCGAGCCGTCCTCCTCCCGGACCAGCCGTTCACTGGCAGTGGCCGCCGGGGAGAAGCGCACGTGGGCGAACGCGGCGTCGTCGAATCCAAGATGACGTGCCCAGGCCAGCAGGACGATATCGGCAGATCCCTCAGCAAATCCCATGCATCGAGTGTAGGCAGAGAGGGAACAGCTCCGGAGACGCAGAGCGGGCCCGTGCCGGAAGACACGGGCCCCGCTCTGGTGTTCGCCTCGTAGCCGAACGGCACGGACTTTAGCCGAACAGCACGGCGGCTTCGTCGTAGCGGTGCTGCGGGACGGTCTTGAGCCTGCCGAGGGCCGCTTCGAAGCCGACGTGCACGATGTCGGTGCCGTTGAGGGAGACCATGGTGCCCCAGCGGCCTTCCACCACGGAATCGATGGCGGCCATGCCCAGGCGGGTGGCGAGTACCCGGTCGAAGGCGGACGGGACGCCGCCGCGCTGGATGTGGCCCAGGATCGTGGCGCGGGTCTCGATGCCGGTGCGGGCCTCGATCTCCGGGGCGAGCTGGTCCGCGATGCCGCCAAGGCGCGGGCGGCCGAAGGTGTCCAGGCCGCGCTCGGAGTGCGGGGCTTCCATGTGGTCGGGCACGAAGCCTTCGGCGACCACCACGAGCGGGGCGCGGCCACGGTCGTGGGCTTCCTTGACCCATTCGGTGATCTGGTCGATCGAGATCTTCTGCTCGGGGATCAGGATGGCGTGGGCACCGGAGGCCATGCCGGCGTGCAGGGCAATCCAGCCGACGTGCCGGCCCATGACTTCGGCGATCATGCAGCGGTGGTGGGATTCGCCAGTGGTCCGCAGCCGGTCGATCGCCTCGGTGGCGATCTGCACGGCGGTGTCGAAGCCGAAGGTGTAGTCGGTGGCGTCGAGGTCGTTGTCCACCGTCTTGGGCACGCCCACGATCTTCAGCCCGGCGTCGGTGAGCCGCTTGGCCGCGGCCAGGGTTCCTTCGCCGCCGATCGCGATCATCGCGTCGATGCCGAGCCGGTCCATGTGGCCCTTGATGACCTCGGGCCCGCCGCCGTTCTCGAAGGGGTTGGTGCGGGAGGTGCCCAGGATGGTGCCGCCCTGCTTGGCGATACCGCGGACCATGGTGCGGGGGATATCGATGATGTCGCCCTCGACCACGCCACGCCAGCCGTCGCGGAAACCGACGAACTCTTGGCCGTGGATGGCGATGCCCTTCAGGACTGCACCGCGGATGACTGCATTGAGTCCGGGGCAGTCGCCGCCGCTGGTGAGGATTCCAATTTTCATGAGCGCTCAAATCCTGGCTAGGAGGTACACGTGCAGAGCGCCACGCTGAGCTCCCCTAGATTGTAGGCGGCAATGTGGGGCAGGACACAAACCGGGCCCGCAGGCCGGGATGAGCACCCGGAAACAATCCCGCAATATTCGCCGGATCAGGAGCGGTTGCGGCCGCGTTGTTCGAGGAAGGATTCCAGTGCAATGCTTCCGTCCTGCGCGGGGAGC
Organism: Arthrobacter sp. TE26545; assembly: GCF_056279005.1. Next base: position 2,909,649 of record NZ_JBWBQM010000001.1, on the reverse strand, counting down.
AGCAGCCAGGCGAGGATGTAGACAACAATTGCGGGACCGGGCAGCAGGCAGAAAAGCAGGAACGCCACCCGGACGTACGCGACATCGACGTTCAGTTTCGCGGCGATGCCGCCACAGACGCCGCCGAGCCAGCGCTGCGGACCGCGCTTCAGGCCGATGCTTCGGATGATGCTGAAGAATTTGGTCATGGTTCGAGCCTCCCTTGTCGGAGATGTTTTGTCACGCCCCAGCGGACGCCGGAGCCGGCGCCCGCTGGGGCGGTTGGGTCCTTTTTCAGGTGGTGGTCACCCGTGGATGGTTCCGTTCCCGGCGTTTCCTTCCGCTTCCTTCGCCCTGGAGCTGCGCGAACGTGCCGAGAGGAGGCCGCCAATGATCAGCGCCGCACCGGCTCCGATCATGAGCCCGATCAGGACGTAGTTCCCGTTGAGGGCCACCAGGCCCAGCTTTGAGATGATCATCAGCGCCGCGAGGGCCACGATGACCAGGCCCCACACCACCGTGCCGACCCGTGGCCCTTGTGCCTGTCCGGTGCCGTCCCCGTTGGCTCCGTAGAGCGGTCCCTGTTCCTGCGTGCTCATGTCAGTTCCCTTCCTGGATGGTGACGTTGCTGAACGTGCCGTCCACCTCGATGACCAGGGTGGCCCCGGGTTTGCCGGTGTTGAACACCTGATGCCCGTCAGACTGGCCGTCCCCGCTGATGCTGCCGGCTCCCTTGAGGTTTCCGAAGGTCATGTCCGCTTTGATCTCCACGGGCACGGTTTCGGGAATGAGTACCCTGATGTTGCTCGCGGTGATATTGAGCGGCACTGTCAGCCCGGATTCCAGGGGCTCGTCCAGTTCCAGTTTCGTGAGGTCTACCGTCCCGTTGGCGCCGGTGATGTCGTAGCCCTTGTGGGCGTCCGCGATGGTGAGCGGCGTCCATTCGGTGTTCTGCAGTGCGAAGTGGTCACCGCGCGGGATCAGGTTGAAGATCCCGCCGATCACCAGCGCCACCACTGCAAGGAAACCGAGGAACCCGGAGGTCCGGCCCCGGAGCCCGGCGACCAGGATGCCCAGCCCGAGCACGGCCGCGCCGCTCGCCCAGACCACCGCGTTGGCGGCGTCGCCCAGCTGGATGGTGCCGCCGGCGTCGAGCAGTTTGATGGTGCCTCCCACCAGGAGCGCCGCACCCGCGGAAACCGCGACAATCGCTGCTCCGGGTCCCTGCCGGCGCGGTCCGCGCGGCGGCCCGCCCTGCCAATGCGGCGCGGTCGGGGCACCGGGGAAACCGGGCCCTGCGGGAATGCCCGAACCCGGAATGCCCGACGCCGGAATGCCCGACGCCGGAATGCCCGACGCCGGAATGCCCGACGGCGGTGCCTCGCCCGGGAGCGGAAGGCTCCCGGTCGCGGGGGCGGGGCCTCCGCTTGCCGGGGCGGCGAAGGCCTGCCGGTCGCCGAAGTCCTGCCCGCCGTCGTGCATGTCCGGCGTCCCTGCGAAGGTTCCGCCGGTCGGTGCCGCCGGTGCAGCACCCGCGTAGTACTGATTGCCCACGGTGTTTCCTCCGTTCCGGTTTCGGTTCCGTTGGACCAGGAAGTAGACCAGGCAGGCAATCGCGCCCACCCAGAAGAGGGTCCAGAAGAGGCCGGGCAAGCCGTTCCAGCCCCAGCCCCAGACGCCCCGGCCGAGGCCGGGAAGGCCGATGACCGTGGTGATCACGGCCCCTGTCATGCCCGCGGTCCAGCGGCCGGCACCGGCCTCCTGTGCGTGGATGCGCCCGTCCGGCTCCGGCAGCAGGGCCCAGGCCACGCCGTAGAGCAGGACGCCGACGCCGGCGAAGATCGCGAGCACGACGAAGATGCCGCGGACAATCAGCGGGTCGATGCCGAAGCGGTGGGCGACGCCGCTGGCAACGCCGCCGATCCACCGGTCCCGCCCGCGGGATATGCCCTGGCTGCGGATCCAGTCGAAGAAGTTCTGTGTGGGCCGGGCACCGGGTTCGCCGCTGTGGCCGGTCCCGTCACCCTGCCCGGGGGTCCCGGGTGTGCTGTTCTGGTTCATACCTCGATCCTGCCGTCCGGCCGGGGGTGGCCTCTACTGGGGGATACCCTGAACCGTCCCTGAGGGACCCCTGGGATACCCCGGTTCCGGGGCTCCCGGCCCCCTGATCCGTGTTTGGATGGAGGCATGACAAGCCCTGCCCAACGCCCGCCTCTGTTCCGCAGCGGCGACCGCATGATTGCCGGCGTCTGCAGTGGCCTCGCCGCACACCTGGGTTGGCCGGTGAAGTACCTGCGGATCGGCATGGCTTTGGCAACACTCGCCGGCGGCGCCGGGTTCGTGTTCTACGCCTGGCTCTGGGTCCTGGTGCCCACCGCGGACGAAGGAGCCCGTCGCGCCGCCCGACCGCCGGCGTCACCCATTGCGCCGGCGGTGAGCTCGCCGTCTCCTGCGGCGAACGGGTTCGCTCGCGCTGGAGGGCCGCCGTCGGCCCGGCGCCCGGCCCCTTGGTTCACCGGCGGGCGATTCCAGTACGGCAAGGAACTGTTGCTCGGTGCGGGGCTGCTTTTCGTGGCCGGGATCCTTGTCGCACGGCAACTGGGGGTGGACCTGCCCCTGGGCACGTTGATTCCGGCAGCCGCCATCCTTGGCGGTGCCGCCATCGCCTGGATGCAACTGGACGAGACCCGCCGGGCAGGGTTGGTCGACAAGACCAAGGCGGACCAGGCCGGCGGCTGGGTCCGCCTCGGCGCGGGACTGGCCTTGGTGGTGGCCGGCGTGCTGGTCATGGTGTCCGGGTCGGGCTCATGGGAACAGACTTGGCTGGCCTTGCTGGCTTCGGTGGCCGTGCTCGGCGGCGTGGCCCTTGTGTTGCTGCCCTGGGGCCTGAAGTTCTGGAAGGACCTGGAAACCGAACGGGCGGGCAGGGTCAGGGAAACCGAACGGGCGGAAATCGCTGCCCACCTGCACGACTCCGTGCTGCAGACCCTGGCCCTGATCCAACGCCGGGCCGGCTCGGAACAGGACGTCGTCCGGCTGGCCCGCGCCCAGGAGCGTGAACTGCGCGGCTGGCTGTACCGGGACCAGGCCGCCGACTCCGGGCACCTCGCCGACCGGATCAAGGCTGTTGCCGCTGAGGTGGAAGACACCCACGGGCAAGTGGTCGACGTCGTCAGCGTAGGGGACACCGCCATGAGTGAACGGCACGAGGCACTGGTCCAGGCAGCCCGCGAGGCGATGCTCAACGCGGCCCGGCACGGTGGCGGAGCGGTATCCGTTTATTTGGAGAGTTCGGACACGGGAAGCGAAATCTTCGTTAAGGACCGCGGTCCCGGATTCGACCCGGAGGCCGTGCCGAAGGACCGCCTGGGCGTTCGTGAATCGATCGTGGGGCGCATGAAAAGGCACGGCGGCACGGCGGTCATCAGCAGCGGACCCTCCGGGACCGAGGTGCGCCTCAGCCTTCCGGCGGCGGCGGCCGGCCAGGACGAACGCAACGGAGAGGGAAGACCATGAATGATGCAGGAACCGCGCGTGATGCAGGAACCCGGCGCAGCGTCCGCGTGGTGGTGGTCGATGATCACGCCATTTTCCGTTCGGGACTGAAGGCGGACCTGGATTCCCGGATCGACGTCGTCGGCGAGGCCGGCTCCGTCGACGACGCCATCCGGGTCATCGCCGAACAACGCCCCGAAGTCGTCCTGTTGGATGTCCACCTGCCGGGCGGCCTGGGCGGTGGCGGGCGGGAAGTGATCAGCAAGTCGGTGCAACTGCTCGGCAGCACCAGCTTCCTGGCCCTTAGCGTCTCTGATGCCGCGGAGGACGTGGTGGCCGTGATCCGTGCGGGCGCCCGCGGATACGTCACCAAGACCATTTCCGGGGCCGAGATTTCCGACGCCGTCATCCGGGTTGCCGACGGGGACGCCGTGTTTTCGCCGCGGCTGGCCGGTTTCGTGCTGGACGCCTTCGGTACCTCACCGGCGGAGATCGCCGACGACGAACTGGACCGCCTGTCCGCCCGCGAACTCGAGGTCATGCGGCTCATCGCCCGCGGCTACAGCTACAAGGAAGTCGCCAAGGAACTGTTCATTTCCATCAAGACGGTGGAAACCCACGTCTCGGCGGTACTGCGCAAGCTCCAGCTTTCCAGCCGGCACGAACTGACCAAATGGGCGGCCGAACGCCGCTTGCTCTGAGCCGATCCTGCCCGGGCGCCGTGCGGGATGGCACCCAGACATGAAGAACGCCCCCTCAGCGGAGGGGGCGTTCTTCATGTGCTCTTACTTGGCTTTGCCGAGGAAATCCTGCAGGCGGCGCACGCCTTCGGCGAGGTCCTCGTCGCCCAACGCGTAGGACAGGCGTACGTATCCGGAGGGGCCGAAGGCCTCGCCCGGAACGATCGCGACCTCAACCTCGTCCAGGATCAGCGAGGCCAGCTCGGCGGAAGTCGACGGGCGGACCGGACCGTTCGCCGTCGGGAATTCCTTGCCGAGCAGGGCGCGGACGTCGGCGTAGACGTAGAACGCACCGGCCGGCGTCGGGCAGTCAACGCCCTCAATGGCATTCAGTCCCGCCACGATTGCCTTGCGGCGGCGGTCGAAGGCGATCTTCATTTCGTCGACGGCGGTCAGCGGGCCGGAGACCGCGGCAAGGGCCGCGATCTGCATGATGTTCGAAACGTTGGAGGTCGCGTGCGACTGCAGGTTGGTGGCGGCCTTGATGACGTCGGCCGGGCCGATCATCCAGCCGACACGCCATCCGGTCATGGCGTAGGTCTTGGCGACGCCGTTGAGGATGACGACCTTGTCGCCGAGTTCCGGGGCGGCGGTAGCGATCGACGTGAAGGGCACACCGTCGTAGGTCAGGTGTTCGTAGATCTCATCCGTGACCACCCACAGGCCCTTGGCAGCGGCCCATTTGCCGATTTCGGCGACCTGCTCCGGGCTGTAGACGGCGCCGGTGGGGTTGGACGGGGAGACGAACAGGAGGATCTTCGTCCGCTCCGTGAGGGCGGCTTCGAGCTGGTCCACGGTCACCAGGTAGCCCTGCTCGGGGCCGGCGAAGACCTCCACCGGCACACCGCCGGCAAGACGGATGGCCTCCGGGTAGGTGGTCCAGAAGGGGGTCGGGATGATGACCTCGTCGCCCGGGTCGAGCAGGGTGGCGAAGGCGTTGTAGACGGCCTGCTTGCCGCCGTTGGTCACCAGGACCTGGGACGGATCGACCTTGTAGCCCGAATCGCGGAGGGTCTTCTCCGCAACGGCCTTCTTGAGTTCCGGGAGCCCGGCCGCGGGGGAGTACCGGTGGTTCTTGGGATCACCGGCGGCTTCGATGGCGGCCTTGACGATGTAGTCCGGGGTGGGGAAATCCGGTTCCCCGGCGCCGAAACCGATAACGGGACGGCCGGCGGCCTTGAGCGCCTTCGCCTTGGCATCAACGGCAAGGGTGGCGGATTCGGCAATGGCGGAAATTCTCTGTGAAACGCGGGCGGGAGCTGTTCCGGCAGGCATGTGGGACCGTTCTTCGCTGGCAGCGTGAGCTGGATGATGGGAAACGACGAGTTCTACTCTATGCTGTTCTGCGGACGCCCTGCGGGCCTGTTTGCGAAAGTGACGGCAGCGGCGGGGGAGCCAGGATGCCCGGACACACCGGAACTGTCCCGGTTCGACTATCGCGAAGTTCTTGCGTAGACTGGTTCACCGGTGTTGAAAAACATCACAATGGTCCGCGCCTCTGGCGAGGGGCCAAAACATGGATTCGTTCCATAGGGTAGTGGCGCAATTGGTAGCGCAGCGGTCTCCAAAACCGCAGGTTGCAGGTTCGAGTCCTGTCTGCCCTGCGCAGGCTGTTCCGGTTTCAGTCCGGGGCAGACGCGGCAACGGTTCTGATCAGAACCGGGTCAACAACTTTGCATGGATGAGTGAGGACCGGGTGACCGAAACAGCTGCAAGCAGCTCGAAGGGCCGACCTGCCAGGAAGGCCGAGGCCGGCTTCTTCGCTCGAATCACCCTCTTCGTCCGCCAGGTAATCGGCGAACTCAAGAAGGTGGTCGCTCCGACCCGCAAGGAACTGATCAACTACACCCTTGTGGTGCTGGTTTTCGTGGCCGTCATGATGCTCATCGTCACCCTGCTGGACCTGGCCTTCGGTACCGGAGTCAGCTGGGTGTTCGGCGGGTCAGGCGCCACGGACCGCTAAACGGATCACTCCGCAAGCCGTGCGGAAATCCCCGGAAATTCAAGGGATTTTGCAGGGTTTGTGGAATTGAGCCATTTAAATAGGCATGTTAGGCAATGAGGAAGCAGGAGACCAAGTGTCTGAGCAGGAGCTCGAGGTAAACGAGACTGAGCTGGATGGAAGCACGGACGCCGCGGCGGAGGCCGTGGATACGTCCGAGGCTGAGTCTGCTGCGCCTGAAACCGCCGGAGAAGAAGCCGGCGACGACGCCCTCGCCACCGCGGCTGCAGCCGCACCGGCCGATCCGGCCGAGGAATTCAAGGCCAAGCTGCGCCGCCAGGAGGGTGACTGGTATGTCATCCACTCCTACGCCGGTTACGAAAACCGCGTGAAAGCGAACCTTGAGACCCGCATCCAGACCCTGGACATGGAAGATTACATCTTCGAAATCCAGGTCCCCATGGAAGAAGTCGTTGAGATCAAGAACGCCCAGCGCAAGGTCATCAACCGCGTCCGCATTCCCGGTTACGTCCTGGTCCGCATGGACCTGACGGATGCTTCCTGGGGCGCCGTCCGCCACACCCCGGGTGTCACCGGATTCGTGGGCAACGCCCACAACCCCGTGCCGCTGCGCCTCGACGAGGTCTTCTCGATGCTCGCCCCGGTCTTCGAAGAAGAGCAGGCCGAAAAGGGCAAGCCGGTCAAGCAGAGCGCTGCTCCGGTTGCCGTGGACTTCGAGGTCGGCGAATCGGTCATCGTCAAGGAAGGTCCGTTCGAGACCCTCCCGGCCACGATTTCCGAGATCAAGCCGGAATCCCAGACCCTTGTGGTGCTGGTTTCCATCTTCGAGCGTGAAACCCCCGTGACCCTCGCGTTCAACCAGGTCACCAAGATCTGACAGACCCAAAGATTTCGCCCTGCTTCCGCCTGCTTAGCGGTTGCGGGGCGGCCGGCCGCCTCGCCATGGCGGCCAACAACCTGAGGCACGCTCCTGTGTCCCAGGACGCTATTTAGAGAAGGACCCTACATTGGCTCCCAAGAAGAAGGTCACCGGCCTCATCAAGCTGCAGATCCAGGCAGGTGCCGCCAACCCGGCCCCGCCGATCGGTCCTGCGCTTGGCCAGCACGGTGTCAACATCATGGAATTCTGCAAGGCGTACAACGCCGCAACGGAAGCCCAGCGCGGAAACGTCATCCCGGTTGAAATCACGGTCTACGAAGACCGCTCCTTCACCTTCGTCACCAAGACCCCGCCGGCTGCAGAACTCATCAAGAAGGCTGCAGGCGTTGCCAAGGGCTCGTCGACCCCGCACACCGTGAAGGTCGCCAAGCTTACCCAGGCACAGGTCGAGGAAATCGCTTCCACCAAGATGGAAGACCTCAACGCCAACGACATCGCGGCCGCTGCCAAGATCATCGCCGGCACCGCCCGCTCCATGGGCATCACCGTCGAAGGCTAAGCAAAGCCTTCAACCGCCGGGAAACCGGCACTTGAAATCATTGAAATGTTGGTAGTCCACGCCGGACTCCCAACCGTGGCAGGGCCCCGCGCGGTCCGCAGACCACAACTGCACAAGGAGAAACAAGCAGCATGGCAAAGCGCAGCAAAGCATATGAGGCAGCCGTAGCCAAGATCGAGGCTGGCAAGGTCTACGCCCCGTTCGAGGCAATCAGCCTGGCAAAGGAAATCAACCCGTCCAAGTTCGACGCAACGGTTGAGGTCGCTTTCCGCCTCGGCGTTGACCCCCGCAAGGCCGACCAGATGGTTCGCGGCACGGTCAACCTTCCCCACGGCACCGGCAAGACCGCCCGTGTCCTGGTTTTCGCGACCGGCGACAAGGCTGAAGCAGCAATCGCTGCCGGCGCCGACTTCGTGGGTTCCGACGACCTGATCGAAAAGATCGCAGGCGGCTGGACCGACTTCGACGCAGCCGTTGCCACCCCTGACCTCATGGGCAAGGTTGGCCGCCTCGGTAAGGTCCTCGGCCCGCGTAACCTCATGCCGAACCCGAAGACCGGCACGGTTACCCCGGACGTCGCCAAGGCTGTCAACGACATCAAGGGCGGCAAGATCGACTTCCGCGTCGACAAGCACTCGAACCTGCACTTCATCATCGGCAAGGCATCCTTCGACGCCATCAAGCTGGCCGAGAACTACGCCGCAGCCCTCGAAGAGGTCCTCCGCCTGAAGCCGTCCGCTTCCAAGGGCCGCTACATCCAGAAGGCCACCGTCACCACCACGTTCGGCCCGGGCATCTCCGTCGACCCGAACGTCACCAAGGTCCTGACCGAAGCCTAAGCTTCACCAGTTCCGCTTCAAAAAGCCGCCCGGCATTTGCCGGGCGGCTTTTTCGTAGCCTCGGCCAGGGACTTCCGGAGGGCTAGCGCCTAACCCGCTCCCCGCCCTCGCAAGCTCGGCCTGGGACCCCTCGCGGGCTACGCTTGGAACCATGGTCGAAGCCGCGGAAGCCGCCATCCACGAACTCCACCTGCCGCCGAGCCTGGACTCTGCGGAGGCCACGGAGTTCCGCGAATACTGCGAGGCCCTGGACGGGATCCTGATGGAACACTGGGGCAACCTGGATCTGGCGGCATCGTTGCCCGCGCGGCTCGCCGGCTGGGCTGACAACGACTACCGCAAGCTCCGCAATTTCTACCTCCGCGCCGACGGGAAGATCGTTGGCAGGGGATTCGTGGAACTCTCGCTGAAGGACAACCTCGGCAGCGCCTGGCTGCGCGTTGACATCGCAGGCCCATACCGCCGCAGGGGCTTTGGCAGCATGCTCCTCCGGCACCTCGAGGCCGTGGCCCGGGACGAAGGCAGGAGCACCCTGATGGCGAGCTCCGGCGACCCCGAACGCCCGGAATACGGCGCCGACGTCCTGCTGTCCCCGGTGGGCACGGGAACGGTACCCAGGAACGCCCCCGGTACCGCATTCGCGCTCCGGCATGGGTACTCGCTCGCCCAGGCCACCCGTTACAGCACCTTGCAGCTGGACGGCGCCCCCGACTGGTCAGGACTGATGGCGGCGGCGGAAACAGCATCCTCTGACTACGAGCTACTCAGCTGGACGAACAGCTGTCCCGAGGAACTGGTGGACGAGTTCGCAATCCTCATGGGCCGGATGAGCACCGACGCCCCCGTGGGCGGCCTGGATTATGAAGCCGAGGCCTGGGACCGGACGCGGGTGCGCACCTTGGAGAAGGAGACCGCGGAGGAAGGCCAGGACTGCCTGGTTGTCGCCGCCCGCCACCGGGCCAGCGGGGTGCTCGGTGGTTACACGGCACTTTATGTGGACCCGCTTAAGCCGTGGCTGGGTGAGCAGGACGATACGCTTGTGGCAGCAGGGCACCGTGGCCACCGGCTCGGCATGAGGTTGAAGATCGCCAATCTGCGACGCTTGAAACGGGAATATCCCCGCGTTGAACGGGTGACCACCATGAACGCGGAAGAAAACCGCTACATGTTGGCAATCAACGTGGCACTTGGCTTCGCACCCTCGGGTGCATACGGCGAATGGCAGAAGAGGACTGGATGACGGACAACGTGGAGATCGGACAGCTGTGGATTCCCGATTCGCTGGAAGCGGCCGATGCCAAGGACTTCCTCGAAGCCGTTGAAGTGAGCAGGAAGGTCCGCATGCAGCTGTGGGGCAGCGACGACCTCGCCTACACCCCGCTGGAAAAGCTCCTCGAACTGGGGGACCCCTATGAGCGCCAGGTCATCCTGGTTGCTCGGATCGACGGGCGCATCATCGGCACCGTGGACATCGCGCTGCCCCTCGCCGACAACCTCGACCTTGCCGAATTCACCCTCGACATTCTCCCCGAATTCCAGCGGCGCGGGGCAGGCCGCCGGCTCCTCGAAGCAGCCGAGCAGCTTGCCCGGGCCGAAGGCCGCACCATGGCCATGGTGGATACCAACCATCCGGCGGCGTCCCTGCAAGGCGATGCGGGAGGGCAGCTGGTTCCAGGCAGCGGCCTGGGCTCCGTCCCCCTGGCCAGCCGGGAGGTGGACTTTGCCCAGCGGGCCGGCTACACCCTCCAGCACATCGAGCAGTTCAGCTCCTGCGCGCTTCCGCTTGATTCGAAGCTCGTGTCCGAACTCGAGGCGGAGGCGGACGCCGCCAACGGCGGCCGCTACCGCATCCACCACTGGACGGACCGTTGCCCCGACGAGTGGCTGGACGCCGTCGCCGCCCTGGAAAACGCCGCGGGTGAAACGGTCGACGACGACGCGGCAGGAGCAGCGGAAGAGCAGCTCGTGTTCGACGGCGGTATGTTGCGCGAGGCGGAAGACGCCGCCATCGCCCAGGGCCGCCGGACTGTTGTCACCGCCGTCGAGCACGTCGCCAGCGGCCGCATCGTCGGGCTGACCACCATCGGGGTGCTCGCCCAGCGCCAGGACGTTGTGTTCCAGGACGACACCACCGTGCTGCAGGAACACCGGGGGAACAAGCTCGGCCTGCTCATCAAGGTGGCCAACATGCAGCGACTCAGCGAACAATTCCCCGACGCCCGCGTGATCTACACATGGAACGCTCCGGAGAACCGCTACCTGCTGACCGTCAACAAGCAGCTCGGATTCACGACGGCGGGCGTCACCGGCCTCTGGCAGAAGGAACTTCCCGCCCGGGCCGGTACCACGTCCTCGGAGTGAGCAGGTTTCGGTGCGCGATTGCCCCGATTTGGAGTTGCGCTGTTCCGTCCCGTAACCTTGAACTACCAAAGACCGTCGGTTGATGGGAATCCACTTTCCAAGGCAAAGCTCAACAATGCAGCTGCGCCCGGAAGGATCCGCGGATTCCCGGACGAAGGACCCTGACAAAGGGCGGCCGGCGCAGGTGAACGAAGCAAGTCTCCGTGGTCATGGACCGCGTCGAGCCAAGCCCCGTGCATCTGCGCGGGGCGTTTTTCGTTGCAGCTCTTCTTGAGCGGGGACCCGGAAGACCGGCACTATTCCCCGGAAGGAGGGTTATGGCAACGCCCAACAAGATCTCCGCAGTAGCTGAGATCACGAACGATTTCAAGGAATCGACCGCCGCTGTCCTGACCGAATACCGCGGGCTCTCTGTTGCACAGCTCAAGCAGCTGCGTGTTTCTCTCGGCCAGGACACCAAGTTCTCGGTCGTCAAGAACACCCTGACCGCCATTGCAGCCAAGGAAGCCGGTGTCGAAGCATTCGACGGCCAGCTTGCCGGCCCCACCGCAATTGCGTTCATCAAGGGTGACGCGGTTGCCGCCGCCAAGAGCCTGACGGACTTTGCCAAGGCCAACAAGCAGCTGGTCATCAAGACCGGCTACTTCGAGGGCAAGGCCCTGAACGCAAGCGAAGTTGCCGCCCTGGCAGCTCTCGAGTCCCGTGAGCTGCAGCTCGCCAAGGTTGCCGGTGTCCTCAAGGCTCCTGCTGCCGCTGCTGCACGCATCATCGACGCCCTGCGTATCAAGCTTGAAGAAGAGGGCGGCGCTCCGGCACCGGCCGCTGAAGAAGCTCCGGCCGCTGACGAAGCACCGGCTGCAGAAGAAGCTGCCGCTCCGGCCGAAGCCGAAGCTGCAAGCGAAGAGAACTAAGTTCTCCCCCCAATCAAACTCCGGTGCGGTAGCGGGCACGGCCCGCACAGGCACCACCTAAAGGAAGGACGCCAACCATGGCGAAGCTCAGCAACGAAGAGCTCATTGAAGCTTTCAAGGAACTGACCATCATCGAGCTCTCCGAGTTCGTCAAGCTCTTCGAAGAGACCTTCGAAGTTACCGCTGCTGCTGTTGCAGTCGCCGGCCCCGCCGGTGGCGCTGCTGCTGAAGAGGCCGAAGAGAAGACCGAATTCGACGTCATCCTCGAATCCGCTGGCGACAAGAAGATCGCAGTGATCAAGGAAGTTCGCGCCATCACCTCCCTCGGCCTCAAGGAAGCCAAGGACCTGGTCGACGGTGCTCCGAAGGCAGTTCTCGAAGGCGCCAACAAGGAAGCTGCCGAGAAGGCCAAGGCTCAGCTCGAAGAAGCAGGCGCAACCGTTACCCTCAAGTAACTCGTCTTGCTCTGGGAAGCCCCGTCCGGTTCGCCGGGCGGGGCTTCCTGCTCTTAAAGCCAACGCGGGGTCAGGCGGGGTCGCTGATGTCCGCCACCACCGCATCCAAGGCCGCCGTCAGCGCATCGGCATCCACGAAGGCGCTGTAGCCGTGGGCCCCGGCGCCCATCGAGATCCGCCGGCCGGCAATGCTGGCGTCCGCGTAGACGGGCCACGCTGTGGTGCTGCCCAAGGGCGTGATGGTCCCGCGCTCGTAACCGGTGGCTTCCAGGGCGACGTCGGCTTGCGGCAGGGAGAGCTTGTTGACTCCCAACAAGGCCCGCAGCTTCGGCCAGGAAATCTGCCGGTCCCCGGGAATGAGGGCGAACAGGAAGCTGCCGTTCCGGTGTTTGACCACCAAGGACTTCACGATGTCCGCCGGGGTGATCCCCAGGATCCCGGCCGCCTCTTCCAGGCTGCGGGCGGCTTTGCGCTCCACAAGCTGGACATCCAAGCCGCGGGCCTGGGCATCGGCGAGGAACCGTTCCGTACCGTTCACGTTTCCTTCCTTCCGCGGGCCCTCCTGGCCCGCACGGATTCCGGCAGCTTCAGTCGCGGTAGAGCAGGAGCGCTTCGCCCTGCCCGCCGCCGCCGCAGAGCGATACCGCCGCCTTGCCCGATCCGCGCCGCTTGAGCTCGTGGGCCGCGTGCAGGGCGAGCCGGGCGCCGGAGGCCCCGATCGGGTGGCCCAGCGCGATCGCTCCGCCATGGATGTTGCACTTTTCCAGCGGGTAGGACAGTTCCTTGAGGGACTGGACAGCAACCGAGCCGAACGCTTCGTTGATCTCGATGAAGTCCAGGTCTTCAGCCTTCCAGCCTGCATTCGCCAGGGCCCGCTTGATGGCGTTTGACGGCTGGGAGTGCAGCGAGTTGTCCGGACCGGCCACCTGGCCGGGCTTGCCGACCACCGCGAGGTACTCCAGCCCCTTCTCCTCCGCGAAGGCGCGGCTGCAAAGCACGAGTGCGGAGGCGCCGTCGGACAGGGGAGAGGAATTGCCCGCCGTGATGGTGCCGTCGCTGGCAAACGCAGGCCGGAGCGGTGCCAGGGTGTCCAGCGTCGTGTCCGGGCGGATGCCCTCATCCTCGGTCACCACCACCGGCTCGCCCTTGCGCTGCTTCACGCTGATGGGGGCGATCTCGCCGTCGAATACGCCTTCCTTGACCGCGACGGCGGCGCGCCGGTGCGAGGCGGCCGCCACTTCGTCCTGGGACTTGCGGTCGATGCCGAGGGTGACGTTCCGGGTCTCGGTGGACAGGCCCATCGACTGGCCGTCGAAGGCGTCGGTGAGGCCGTCATGGGCGGCGACGTCCAGAGCCTGGATGGCCCCGTAGGTCCAGCCCTGGCGGGAGCCGGGCAGCAGGTGCGGGGCCCGGCTCATGGATTCCTGGCCGCCGGCGACGACGACGGTGGCGTCGCCGCTGCGGATCAGGCGGGCCGCGTCGATCACTGCCGTGAGTCCCGAGAGGCAGACCTTGTTGATCGTGACGGCGGGGATGTTCCAGCCGACTCCGGCCGCGATGGCGCTTTGCCGGGCGGGGTTCTGGCCGGCGCCTGCCTGCAGGACCTGCCCCATGATGACGGCGTCGACCTGGCCCGCCGCAACCCCGCTGGCCGCGATGGCCGCCGAAATCGCGTGGGCGCCGAGCTCGACGGCGGTGAATCCTGCCAGCTGGCCGTTCAGCCGCCCCTGTGGGGTGCGTGCCGCGGCCAGGATGACAACGTCATTGTTGTCCGTTGCGTTGCTCATTTTCTCTCTTCCGTTCAGGAAACCAGTGAGCCAAGGCTACAACGCATGGTGTGCCTCACAATGTCAACGCCGGGAGGAGGCGGGGCATTCCGCGGGGGCAGTGGTAGGTGCCTGCGGCAACCTTGCTTGCAATCGGCGGGGAAGTGGGGTAGACACGTAGGGCGATTTGCCGTATTGTGGATATTTGCGTCTTCCCTGTTAACCTTCAGCCTTCATATAGCGGTGGGCTTTACCTCTCAGCTGCGCCATTGACGTGCCTTTGACCAGGCAAATCACGGCCGGCGGGAGCCCGGGTCATATAGCGGAACCGGATTGGTGCCCTGCGGACATTGTGCCCGCGGGATACAAACGGGGGAGATCTGAAAACGCCTGAAGGTCTGTGGAAGGATCCCTCTTGGTCGCCTCGAGCACCTCTAATGTAAATAACGCAGGAACCGCTATCAATGCCGACAGCACCGACGGTGCTACCCGCCGGCTCTCATTCGCAAAGATTCACGAACCGCTTGATGTTCCGAATCTCCTCGCCCTGCAGACGGACAGCTTTGACTGGCTCGTCGGAAACGAACGCTGGCAGGCGCGGGTTGCGAAGGCCGTCGAGGAAGGCGACCTGAGCGTCGCCACTACGTCCGGACTTGCCGACATCTTCGAAGAGATCTCCCCGATCGAAGATTTCCAGGGCACCATGTCCCTGAGCTTCTCCGAGCCGGAGTTCGCTGACCCCAAGTACACCATGGCCGAGTGCAAGGACCGCGACGCCACCTACTCGGCGCCGCTGTACGTCAAGGCCGAGTTCATGAACAACAACACGGGCGAAATCAAGCAGCAGACCGTGTTCATGGGCGACTTCCCCCTCATGACGGAGAAGGGCACCTTCGTCGTCAACGGCACCGAGCGTGTCGTCGTCTCCCAGCTGGTCCGTTCCCCGGGCGCCTACTTCGAGCGGGCCGCGGACAAGACCAGCGACAAGGACATCTTCACCGCGCGCATCATCCCGTCCCGCGGTGCATGGTTCGAGCTCGAAATCGACAAGCGCGACCAGGTCGGCGTCCGCCTCGACCGCAAGCGCAAGCAGTCCGTCACCGTGCTGCTGAAGGCCCTCGGCTGGACCGACGGCCAGATCCTCGAAGAGTTCGGCCAGTACGACTCCATGCGCGCCACGCTGGAGAAGGACACCACCGAAACCCGCGAAGACGCGCTCCTGGACATCTACCGCAAGCTGCGCCCGGGCGAGCCGCCCACCGTCGAAGCTGCCGAGGCCCTGCTGCGCAACCTCTACTTCGAGCCCAAGCGCTACGACCTGGCCAAGGTCGGCCGGTACAAGATCAACCGCAAGCTTGGCATCGACCGCTCCCTTGGCGACAAGGAAGCTTCGGTCCTGCATGTCGAAGACATCGTCGCCATGATCAAGTTCCTCGTCGCGCTGCACGCCGGCGAGAAGACCATCACGGGCAAGCGCGATGGCGAAGACCACGAGATCCGCGTCGAGATCGACGACATCGACCACTTCGGCAACCGTCGCATCCGCGCCGTCGGCGAACTGATCGAGAACCAGGTCCGCACCGGCCTGTCCCGCATGGAGCGCGTCGTCCGCGAACGCATGACCACGCAGGACGTCGAGGCCATCACGCCGCAGACCCTGATCAACATCCGCCCGGTTGTGGCAGCGATCAAGGAGTTCTTCGGAACCTCCCAGCTGTCCCAGTTCATGGACCAGAACAACCCGCTGTCGGGCCTGACCCACAAGCGCCGCCTCTCGGCCCTTGGCCCGGGTGGTCTGTCCCGTGACCGCGCCGGCATGGAAGTCCGTGACGTCCACCCGTCGCACTACGGACGTATGTGCCCCATCGAAACCCCTGAAGGCCCGAACATCGGTCTGATCGGTTCGCTGGCGTCCTACGGCCGCATCAACCCGTTCGGCTTCATCGAGACCCCGTACCGTCTGGTTTCCAACGGTGTTGTCTCCGACGAGGTCCAGTACCTCACCGCCGACGACGAAGCCGAGGTGCTGATTGCCCAGGCAAACGCACCCCTGGACGCGAACAACAAGTTCTCGGAAGAGACCGTGCTTGTCCGTGCACGTGGTGGTGGGGGAGAGCCCGTGCTCGTTCCCGCCGACGACGTTCAGTTCATGGACGTTTCCCCGCGCCAGATGGTGTCCGTGGCTACGGCCCTGATTCCGTTCCTCGAGCACGACGACGCCAACCGCGCCCTCATGGGTGCGAACATGCAGCGCCAGGCCGTGCCGCTGGTCCGTTCCGAGGCCCCGTTCGTGGGCACCGGCATGGAGCGCGCCGCAGCCGTTGACGCCGGCGACGTCGTCATCGCCAAGAAGGCAGGTGTGGTCGGCGAAGTTTCGGCAGACCTCGTCACCATGCTCAACGACGACGGCACCGAGTCCAGCTACCGGATCAGCAAGTTCGCCCGCTCCAACCAGGGCAACTGCTACAACCACCGTGTCCTGGTGAGCGAAGGCCAGCGCCTGGAAGTCGGCGGCATCATCGCCGACGGCCCGGCAACGGACCAGGGTGAACTCGCCCTCGGCAAGAACCTCCTCGTGGCATTCATGTCCTGGGAAGGCCACAACTTCGAGGACGCCATCATCCTGTCCCAGCGCATCGTCGCCGAGGACGTCCTTTCCTCCATCCACATCGAGGAGCACGAGATCGATGCCCGCGACACCAAGCTTGGTGCCGAGGAAATCACCCGTGACATCCCCAACGTGTCCGAGGAAGTCCTGGCGGGCCTGGACGAACGCGGCATCATCCACATCGGTGCCGAGGTCGAGGCCGGCGACATCCTGGTCGGCAAGGTGACCCCGAAGGGTGAAACCGAACTGACCCCGGAAGAGCGCCTGCTGCGCGCCATCTTCGGCGAGAAGTCCCGCGAAGTCCGCGACACCTCCCTGAAGGTGCCGCACGGAGAGTCCGGTACTGTCATCGGCGTCCGCGTCTTCGACCGCGACCAGGACGACGAGCTGCCCCCGGGCGTGAACCAGCTGGTCCGCGTCTACGTCGCCGCCAAGCGCAAGATCACCGACGGTGACAAGCTCGCCGGCCGCCACGGCAACAAGGGTGTCATCTCCAAGATCCTGCCGGTCGAGGACATGCCGTTCCTTGCCGACGGCACCCCGGTGGACATCGTCCTGAACCCGCTGGGTGTTCCGGGCCGCATGAACGTCGGTCAGGTCCTGGAAACCCACCTCGGCTGGGTTGCGAAGACCGGTTGGAAGATCGAAGGCGAGCCGGAGTGGGTCAAGAACCTGCCGAACCTGCCGCGCGAGACCTCTGCCAACCAGACCCTCGCCACCCCGGTGTTCGATGGTGCCCGCGAAGAGGAAATCACCGGCCTGCTGGATTCGACCAACGTCACCCGCGACGGCGACCGCCTGATCGACTCCTCCGGCAAGACTCGTCTGTTCGACGGCCGCTCCGGCGAGCCGTTCCCGGACCCGATCTCCGTCGGCTACATGTACATCCTGAAGCTCCACCACCTGGTGGACGACAAGATCCACGCCCGCTCCACCGGCCCGTACTCCATGATCACCCAGCAGCCGCTGGGTGGTAAGGCACAGTTCGGTGGCCAGCGCTTCGGTGAAATGGAAGTGTGGGCTCTTGAGGCCTACGGCGCTGCCTACACGCTCCAGGAACTGCTCACGATCAAGTCGGATGACATCCACGGCCGCGTGAAGGTCTACGAAGCCATCGTCAAGGGCGAGAACATCCCCGAGCCTGGCGTTCCGGAATCCTTCAAGGTCTTGATCAAGGAAATGCAGTCGCTGTGCCTGAACGTGGAAGTCCTTTCCACCGACGGCACGACGATCGAAATGCGTGACTCTGATGACGCAGTCTTTACGGCTGCGGAAGAACTGGGCATCGATCTGTCTCGTGCAGAGCCCAGCTCCGTAGAAGAGGTCTAGTGAGCCGGCGACGGCGGCCTCCCGCCGCCGTCGCGCTCCTCCTCTTTCCGTAACCAAGACTTCAGAACTTAGAGAACAAGAGAGAACAGGGACCACATGTCCAGCGAATCCTCCTTCGGCCTCATGCAGATCGGCCTCGCCACCGCGGAAGACATCCGCGGCTGGTCTTACGGTGAGGTCAAGAAGCCGGAAACCATCAACTACCGCACGCTCAAGCCCGAGAAGGACGGCCTCTTCTGCGAGAAGATCTTCGGCCCGTCCCGCGACTGGGAATGCTACTGCGGCAAGTACAAGCGCGTGCGCTTCAAGGGCATCATCTGTGAGCGCTGTGGCGTTGAAGTCACCCGCGCCAAGGTGCGCCGTGAGCGCATGGGCCACATCGAGCTGGCCGCGCCCGTAACCCACATCTGGTACTTCAAGGGTGTTCCGTCCCGCCTGGGCTACCTCCTTGACCTTGCGCCGAAGGACCTCGAAAAGGTCATCTACTTCGCGGCGTACATGATCACCAGCGTCGACACCGAGAGCCGCCACGCGGAACTGCCGAACCTCCAGGTCGAGCACGACCTCGAGAAGAAGCAGCTTGTCGACAACCGCGACAGCGACATCGCCACCATCGCCCGCGACCTTGAGGACGAGCTTGCCCGCCTCGAGGGTGAAGGCGCCAAGGCTGCCGACAAGAAGAAGGCCCGCGACTCCGCCGACCGCCAGATGGCAAACGTGCGCAAGCGTGCCGACGCCGAGATCGAGCGCCTCGAGCAGGTCTGGGACCGCTTCAAGAACCTGAAGGTCGCCGACCTCGAAGGTGACGAGGCCCTGTACCGCGAACTGCGTGACCGCTACGGCATGTACTTCGAAGGCTCCATGGGTGCCGAAGCGATCAAGAAGCGCCTTGAGAACTTCGATATGCAGGCAGAGGCCGAGTCCCTGCGCGACACCATCCAGAACGGCAAGGGCCAGCGCAAGACCCGCGCCCTGAAGCGTCTGAAGGTCGTCAACGCCTTCCTGACTACCAACAACAGCCCGCTCGGCATGGTGCTGGACGCCGTCCCGGTGATCCCGCCGGAACTGCGCCCGATGGTCCAGCTGGACGGTGGCCGCTTCGCGACCTCCGACCTCAACGACCTCTACCGCCGCGTGATCAACCGCAACAACCGACTCAAGCGACTGCTTGACCTCGGTGCGCCGGAGATCATCGTCAACAACGAGAAGCGCATGCTTCAGGAAGCTGTTGACAGCCTCTTCGACAACGGCCGTCGCGGCCGTCCGGTGACGGGTCCGGGCAACCGTCCGCTGAAGTCCCTGAGCGACATGCTCAAGGGCAAGCAGGGACGTTTCCGCCAGAACCTGCTCGGCAAGCGCGTCGACTACTCCGGCCGTTCGGTCATCGTCGTCGGCCCGCAGCTGAAGCTGCACCAGTGTGGTCTGCCCAAGCAGATGGCCCTGGAGCTCTTCAAGCCGTTCGTGATGAAGCGCCTGGTTGACCTCAACCACGCCCAGAACATCAAGTCGGCCAAGCGCATGGTCGAGCGCTACCGTCCGCAGGTCTGGGACGTGCTGGAAGAGATCATCACCGAACACCCGGTGCTGCTCAACCGTGCACCTACCCTGCACCGCCTCGGTATCCAGGCATTCGAACCCCAGCTTGTTGAAGGCAAGGCAATCCAGCTGCACCCGCTGGTCTGTGGCGCCTTCAACGCCGACTTCGACGGCGACCAAATGGCAGTGCACCTGCCGCTGAGCCCCGAAGCCCAGGCTGAGGCCCGCATCCTGATGCTGTCCTCGAACAACATCCTGAAGCCGTCCGACGGCCGCCCGGTCACCCTGCCTTCGCAGGATATGATCATCGGCCTGTACCACCTGACCACCAAGCGGGTCGGTTCGGCCGGCGAGGGCCGCGTGTTCTCCTCGGTTGCGGAAGCCATCATGGCTTACGACGCCCGTGAGCTGCACCTGAACTCGCAGGTCAAGATCCGCCTGGACAACTTCGTGCCGTACGCCGGCTGGGAAGCTCCTGAGGGCTGGGAAGCCGGTCAGCCGGCACTCGTGCAGACCTCGCTGGGCCAGGTCATCTTCAACCAGACCCTGCCCGAGGATTACCCCTGGGTCGAGGCTGTTGCGGACAAGGGCGAACTCTCGCGCATCGTCAACGACCTTGCCGAGCGTTACCCGAAGGTTGTTACGGCTGCCACCCTGGACAACCTGAAGGATGCCGGTTTCTACTGGGCAACCCGTTCGGGTGTCACCGTGGCCATCTCCGACATCGAGGTTCCGACGGCCAAGCCGGAGATCCTCGCCGGTTACGAGACCATGGCTGCCAAGATCCAGGGCCAGTACGACAAGGGCCTGATCGACGACGACGAGCGTCGCCAGGAACTGATCGAGATCTGGAACAAGGCAACCAACGAGATCGCCCAGGTCATGCGCGACAGCCTGTCCCCGATGAACACCATCAACCGCATGGTGTCCTCCGGTGCACGTGGTAACTGGATGCAGGTCCGCCAGATCGCGGGTATCCGTGGTCTTGTGGCCAACCCGAAGGGTGAAATCATCCCGCGTCCGATCAAGTCCTCCTACCGCGAGGGCCTGTCGGTGCTGGAATACTTCATCGCCACGCACGGTGCCCGTAAGGGCCTTGCCGATACCGCCCTGCGTACCGCCAACTCGGGTTACCTGACCCGTCGTCTGGTGGACGTTTCGCAGGACGTCATCGTCCGCGAAGAGGACTGTGGTACCGAGCGTGGCCTGATGACCGGGATCGCCGTGCCGGACTCCAACGGTGAGCTGATCCTGGACGAGAACGTCGAGAACAGCGCGTACGCACGCACCCTGGCTGTCGACGTCGTCGACTCCAACGGCACCGTGCTGGCCCCGGCCGGCACCGACTGCGGCGACGTCGTCATCGGCGAACTGCTGGCTGCCGGCATCACCCAGGTCAAGGTCCGCTCCGTGCTCACCTGTGAGTCCAAGGTCGGTACCTGTGCGCTTTGCTACGGCCGTTCGCTGGCCACCGGCAAGACCGTGGACATCGGCGAGGCCGTCGGCATCATCGCCGCACAGTCCATCGGTGAACCGGGTACTCAGCTGACCATGCGTACCTTCCACACCGGTGGTGCCGTCTCCGCCAGCGGCGGCGACGACATCACCCAGGGTCTGCCCCGTATCCAGGAGCTCTTCGAAGCCCGTACTCCGAAGGGTGTTGCGCCGATCGCCGAAGCGGCCGGCCGCATCACCATCGAAGAGTCCGAGCGCCAGATGCGCCTGATCATCACCCCGGACGACGGTTCCGAGGAGATCGCCTACCCGGTGCTGCGCCGTTCCCGCCTCCTCATCGAGGACGGCGAGCACGTCAGCGTCGGCCAGAAGCTGATCAACGGTCCGGTGGACCCGAAGCAGGTTCTGCGCATCATGGGTCCGCGTGCCGCCCAGAAGTTCCTGGTGGACGAGGTCCAGGGCGTTTACCGCAGCCAGGGCATTGGCATCCACGACAAGCACGTGGAAGTCATCGTCCGCCAGATGCTGCGCCGCGTGACCGTCATCGAATCCGGCGACTCCGAGCTGCTCCCGGGCGAGCTCGCCGAGCGTTCGCGTTTCGAAGACGAGAACCGCCGCGTGGTGTCCGAGGGTCTTACCCCGGCTTCCGGTCGTCCGGAACTCATGGGTATCACCAAGGCGTCCCTGGCAACCGAGTCCTGGCTGTCGGCCGCTTCCTTCCAGGAGACCACCCGCGTCCTGACGCAGGCGGCCATGGAAGGCAAGAGCGACCCGCTGCTTGGCCTCAAGGAGAACGTCATCATCGGTAAGCTCATCCCGGCCGGTACGGGCCTGCCCCGTTACACCGAGGTCACCGTGGAGCCGACTGAAGAAGCAAAGGCAAGCCTGTTCACGGGCCCCAGCGCCTTCACCGACTTCTCGTACGACGCCCTGGGTGGCGACGGAGCTCCCGAGTTCCACGCCATCCCGCTGGATGACTACGACCTGGGCAACGACTTCCGCTGAGCGGAAGCCTGAACCAAGCCGTCAGGCAACAGGAAGCCCCCGTGTCCACCGGACACGGGGGCTTCCCTGCTTTCGCCGTACACCGTTTTAAGGCGGTACGGCAAGCCATGCTAGACTTTTCGTAATTGTTCTGTGTGGCAGTGGATGAAGACCGCCGCGGCATCATTTTGGTTTTGTTCTCATGATGTCCGGGTGGAGTCTGTTTCCGGGTTGCGGGCAACTTGCGCAACGAATGCCGCACTTTTGCACGCCCACCGGACCTTTGGGGACCGGAAGCTGCATGAGCAACGCCAAAGCTTCCACATCCCAGGCTGGCGCCTGGTGTGGCGGCAGAAATCAAAACAACGGAGAACACGAAAGTGCCTACGATTAACCAGCTGGTCCGCAAGGGCCGCACGCCGAAGGTCTCCAAGACCAAGGCTCCCGCGCTGAAGGGCAGCCCGATGCGCCGCGGTGTTTGCACCCGCGTCTACACCACCACCCCGAAGAAGCCGAACTCGGCCCTTCGTAAGGTCGCACGTGTGCGCCTGAACGGTGGCGTTGAAGTTACCGCCTACATCCCCGGTGTTGGCCACAACCTGCAGGAGCACTCCATCGTGCTCGTCCGCGGTGGTCGTGTTAAGGACCTCCCGGGTGTCCGCTACAAGATCGTCCGTGGTGCACTCGACACCCAGGGCGTGAAGAACCGCAAGCAGGCCCGCAGCCGCTACGGCGCAAAGATGGAGAAGAAGTAATATGCCTCGCAAGGGTCCGGCCCCCAAGCGGCCGCTCGTTTCCGATCCCGTCTACGGCTCCCCGTTGGTCACCCAGCTGATCAACAAGGTCCTGATCGACGGCAAGAAGTCCACTGCCGAGCGCATTGTCTACGGTGCTCTTGAGGGCGCCCGCGCCAAGACCGGCGGCGACCCCGTTGCCGCTCTGAAGAAGGCCATGGACAACGTCAAGCCTTCCCTCGAGGTCCGCTCCCGCCGTGTCGGTGGCGCCACCTACCAGGTTCCCGTTGAGGTCAAGCCGGGTCGCTCCACCGCCCTGGCTCTGCGTTGGCTCGTGGGCTACTCCAAGGCCCGCCGCGAGAAGACCATGACTGAGCGCCTCCAGAACGAAATTCTGGATGCCTCCAACGGTCTCGGTGCCGCTGTGAAGCGTCGCGAAGACACCCACAAGATGGCCGAGTCCAACAAGGCCTTCGCCCACTACCGCTGGTAATACTTCCGTTCGCCGCCGGCTCACTGAGCCGGCGGCGCACGCGTAGTTCATCCGAAAGGGAGACCCCGTGGCACAGGACGTGCTTACCGACCTTAACAAGGTCCGCAACATCGGCATCATGGCGCACATCGATGCCGGTAAAACCACCACTACCGAGCGCATCCTGTTCTACACGGGTGTGAACCACAAGATCGGCGAAACGCACGACGGCGCTTCGACGACCGACTGGATGGAACAGGAAAAGGAACGCGGCATCACCATCACGTCTGCCGCCGTGACCTGTTTCTGGAACAAGAACCAGATCAACATCATCGACACCCCCGGCCACGTCGACTTCACCGTTGAGGTTGAGCGCTCCCTGCGCGTCCTCGACGGTGCCGTTGCTGTCTTCGATGGCAAGGAAGGCGTGGAGCCGCAGTCCGAGACCGTGTGGCGCCAGGCTGACAAGTACAACGTGCCGCGTATCTGCTTCGTCAACAAGATGGACAAGCTCGGTGCGGACTTCTACTTCACCGTTGACACCATCATCAGCCGCCTCGGCGCCAAGCCGCTGGTCATGCAGCTGCCGATCGGTTCCGAGAACGACTTCGTCGGTGTCGTAGACCTGCTCGAAATGCGCGCCCTCGTGTGGCCCGGCGATGCCAAGGGTGACGTGACCATGGGTGCCTCCTACGAGGTCCAGGAGATTCCCGCCGACCTCAAGGAAAAGGCCGAGGAGTACCGCGCCCAGCTCGTTGAGACCGTGGCCGAAGCTTCCGAGGAACTCATGGAGAAGTACCTCGAGGGCGAAGAACTCACCCTCGAGGAGCTCAAGGCCGGCATCCGCAAGATGACCGTCAACTCCGAGATCTACCCGGTCTTCTGTGGTTCTGCCTTCAAGAACCGCGGTGTGCAGCCCATGCTCGACGCCGTTGTGGACTTCCTGCCGAACCCGCTCGACGTTCCGGCCATGGTTGGTCACAACCCGCGCAACGAGGAAGAGGAACTGGTCCGTAAGCCCAGTGCTGACGAGCCGTTCTCCGCTCTGGCGTTCAAGATCGCCGCTCACCCGTTCTTCGGCCAGCTGACCTTCATCCGCGTGTACTCCGGTCACGTCGAAGCAGGCGCCCAGGTGGTCAACTCCACCAAGGGCAAGAAGGAACGCATCGGCAAGCTGTTCCAGATGCACGCCAACAAGGAAATGCCTGTTGAGGGCGCTACCGCCGGCCACATCTACGCAGCCATCGGTCTGAAGGACACCACCACGGGTGACACCCTGTGCGATCCGCAGAACCAGATCGTCCTCGAGTCCATGAGCTTCCCGGAGCCCGTGATCTCGGTGGCAATCGAGCCGAACTCGAAGGGTGACCAGGAGAAGCTCTCCACGGCCATCCAGAAGCTCTCCGCTGAGGACCCGACCTTCCAGGTCTCCCTCAACGAAGAGACCGGCCAGACCGTCATCGCCGGCATGGGCGAGCTCCACCTGGACATCCTGGTGGACCGCATGCGCCGCGAATTCAAGGTCGAGGCAAACGTCGGCAAGCCGCAGGTTGCGTACCGCGAAACCATCAAGAAGGCTGTCGAGAAGGTCGACTACACCCACAAGAAGCAGACCGGTGGTTCCGGTCAGTTCGCAAAGGTGCAGGTTTCCTTCGAGCCGATGGACACCACCGACGGCGAGTTCTACGAGTTCAAGAATGCCGTCACCGGTGGTCGTATTCCGCGTGAATACATTCCTTCGGTCGACGCCGGTATCCAGGACGCCATGCAGTTCGGTATCCTCGCCGGCTACCCGATGGTGGGCGTGCGTGCAATCCTGATCGACGGCGCTTACCACGACGTCGACTCCTCGGAAATGGCGTTCAAGATCGCCGGTTCCCAGGTGTTCAAGGAAGGTGCCCGCAAGGCCAACCCGGTGCTCCTCGAGCCGCTCATGTCCGTCGAGGTCCGTACTCCCGAGGAGTACATGGGCGATGTCATCGGTGACCTCAACTCCCGTCGTGGCATGATCCAGTCCATGGAAGATGCTGCGGGCGTGAAGGTTGTCCGTGCCAACGTTCCGCTGTCCGAGATGTTCGGTTACATCGGCGACCTGCGTTCCAAGACCCAGGGCCGTGCCGTGTACTCGATGACCTTCGACAGCTACGCGGAGGTCCCGAAGGCTGTTGCCGACGAGATCATCCAGAAGACCCGCGGCGAGTAATCAGCTTCGGAAAAACCATGGGTGCCTGCCTTCCGGCAACGCATCCGATGCAGCGGCCGGACCGGAGTCCAGGCTCCGCTCCGGCCCTGCATCAACGGATCCCGGGACCGAAATCGGTCCCTGGATCTGAAAATTTCACCAAAACCAAAGCCCCCAAGTAGACTTGCTGAAGTTCTGCCGCGAAAAGCGCGGTTGAGGAGCACGTCACTTGAAATCGTTCTAGGAGGAACCTGTGGCAAAGGCAAAGTTCGAGCGGACTAAGCCGCACGTCAACATCGGCACCATCGGTCACGTTGACCACGGTAAGACGACGCTGACTGCCGCCATTTCCAAGGTGCTGTACGACAAGTACCCGACTCTCAACGAGCAGCGCGACTTCGCGTCGATCGACTCTGCTCCGGAAGAGCGCCAGCGTGGTATCACCATCAACATCTCCCACGTTGAGTACCAGACCGAAAAGCGCCACTACGCCCACGTGGACGCCCCGGGTCACGCTG
Source organism: Arthrobacter sp. TE26545 (assembly GCF_056279005.1). Next base: position 2,883,883 of record NZ_JBWBQM010000001.1, on the reverse strand, counting down.
ACTACATCAAGAACATGATCACCGGTGCTGCCCAGATGGACGGCGCAATCCTCGTGGTTGCCGCTACCGACGGCCCGATGGCTCAGACCCGCGAGCACGTTCTGCTCGCCCGCCAGGTTGGTGTTCCCTACCTGCTGGTCGCGCTGAACAAGTCCGACATGGTTGAGGACGAGGAACTCCTCGACCTCGTCGAAATGGAAGTTCGCGAGCTGCTCAGCTCCCAGGGCTTCGACGGCGACGACGCTCCCGTCATCCGCGTTTCCGGCCTGAAGGCTCTGGAAGGCGACCCGGTTTGGGTCAAGTCCGTTGAGGACCTGATGGAAGCTGTCGACGAGTCCGTTCCGGACCCGGTTCGTGACCGCGACAAGCCGTTCCTGATGCCGATCGAAGACGTCTTCACCATCACCGGCCGTGGCACCGTTGTTACGGGCCGCGCCGAGCGTGGCACCCTCGCTATCAACTCCGAAGTTGAGATCGTCGGTATCCGCCCGATCCAGAAGACCACCGTTACCGGTATCGAGATGTTCCACAAGCAGCTCGACGAAGCATGGGCCGGCGAAAACTGTGGCCTCCTGCTCCGTGGTCTGAAGCGCGACGATGTCGAGCGTGGCCAGGTTGTCGTCAAGCCGGGTTCCATCACCCCGCACACCGACTTCGAGGCTAACGTCTACATCCTTTCCAAGGACGAAGGCGGCCGCCACAACCCGTTCTACTCGAACTACCGCCCGCAGTTCTACTTCCGCACCACCGACGTGACCGGCGTCATCACCCTCCCCGAGGGCACCGAAATGGTCATGCCGGGCGACAACACTGAGATGACCGTTGAGCTCATCCAGCCGATCGCTATGGAAGAGGGCCTCGGCTTCGCAATCCGTGAAGGTGGCCGCACCGTTGGTTCGGGACGTGTTACCAAGATCATCAAGTAGTTTCTGCTTGTAGATTCTGAAAGGAACCCCGCCGCATTTGCGGCGGGGTTCTTTTTGTCCCCGGGAGACCCTCCGTCCTGTTGAACCCGGCCCTGATACCGTTGCAGCTGGAGAGAGGAGTCTTTAGTGGAGTTCCTGATTGTGCTTGCCGTCCTGGCCGTGGTTGCCGTCGGCATCCTATGGGGCCGTAAGTATTTCCGGCGCGAGATCGACCGGGCGAAGCGGATCCGCAGGGCAAACAGACAGCAGTAGCGCGGATCCAGCACACACTCGCGCAAGTGGCCTTAACCGGGTTGCCCGTGCAGGCGGCTGCGGCGCGCCCGGCTGAGCGACCTGAGCCAGTAGAAGGATTCCTTGGGCGTCCTCTGCAGGGTTTCGAAGTCCACGTGGACCAGGCCGAAGCGCTGCGAGTATCCGGCGGCCCACTCGAAATTGTCCAGGAGGGTCCAGACGTAGAAGCCGAGCAGCTCGACGTCGTGGGCAATGCCGTCCGGGCCGGTGGCGGCCAGCACGTGGCCTAGATGACTGGCGAGGTACTCGATCCGGTCCTGGTCCCGCAGGGTCCCTGAAACACGGGCGGGTTCCGGGAAGCTGGCACCGCTTTCGGTGATCATCACGGGCGGCAGGGCTTGTCCGTAGCGGTCCTTGAGTGAGCGCAGCAAAGTCCCGAGATGCTCGGGGGCCACCGGCCAGCCGAAACCCGTGACTTCGTACTCGGGGAACGGCACCAGGTGGAAGGGCAGTCTGGCCATCATCTCGCTGTCACCCGCCGGTGTGCTGTGGCTGCCGCCGCCGGCCGCGATCTTGATGGGGTAGTAGTAGTTCACTCCGTAAAAATCCAGGGGCTGGTGGATAAGCCGCATGTCGTCGTCGGAGGCGTTGCCGAGCACCTTGAACCATGGTCGCACCAGTAGCGGCGGCGTCGGGTACGTTCCGGTCAGCAGCGGATCGGCAAAAATCCGGTTGACCAACAGGTCGAAGGTGGCTGCCATCAACCCGTCCCTGTAGCCGGTGCCGGCTGCGCTGACGGGTGTATGCATGTTGGCCACGCCGATGCGGCCTATTGCCCCGGCTGCACGCAGCGCCTGGACCGCAAGTCCGTGGCCCAGCAATTGGTGGTGCGCCGCCGGGAGGGCATCGAAAAGAAGCCGGTGGCCCGGCGCATGGACCCCGAGCCCGTATCCCTGCAGCGCCACCGAGACCGGTTCGTTCAAGGTGACCCACTGCGCTATGCGGTCGCCCAGCCGGGCAGCGACGAGGGCGACATAGTCGCCGAAGCGTTCGGCCGTCGCGCGGTTCAGCCAGCCGCCGTCGTGCTCCAAGGCCAGGGGAGTGTCCCAATGGAAGAGGGTCGCCATGGGCGAGATGCCGGCCGCAAGCAGCTTGTCGGTCAGGCGGTCGTAGAAGTCCAGCCCCTGTTCGTTCGCGGTGCCCTTGCCGTCGGGCTGGATCCGGGGCCAGGAGAGGGAGAAGCGGTAGGAGTCGACGCCGAGCTCCCGCATCAGGGCGATGTCTTCGCCGCTGCGGTTGTAGTGATCGCAGGCGACGGCGGCAGATGCGCCGTCGCTGATCGTTCCGGGCTTCTCCGCGAACGCGTCCCAGCTGGACGGCCCCCGGCCGTCCACGTTCAGGGAACCTTCGATCTGGAACGCCGCGGTGGCTACTCCGAGGATGAACCCTGCAGGAAACAGGCCCGCAAGATGCTCTACGGTGGGTCCATTCTGGACGGTCATGCCCCCATCATGATGATCACGGTGGACGATGGCAACGGGTGCCGGCCGCCCGATTCGCATCTGCCGCCGAATTCCGGCATACTAGATGAGTTGTTCAAGCGCTCCTTCGCGTCCCGATCCGGATAATGCCGGGTGCAGGGTCCAGGCTGGAGCCCAAACATAACCCGGATCCCCCAAGGAACTATGGACTGTTTCGCGTGAAAATCGCGACACGCCCGACCGCGGGGGTCGGAGCACCGGCGGTTTGAGGAACCCGGAATTTCCGGATTCAAGCCGTGCGGTGGGTGGTGGTAGAACCTCAATTGCTTCGGCAGCCACGGAACGCAAGTAAACAGGGCAGCCCTAACCCAGGGAAGCACAGACTGAAAGAGAGTCAGGCGACATGGCGGGACAAAAGATCCGCATCCGGCTGAAGTCATATGACCACGAGGTCATTGATGTTTCAGCGCGGAAGATCGTTGAGACGGTCACGCGCGCAGGCGCAACGGTAGTGGGCCCCGTGCCGCTTCCGACGGAGAAGAACGTGTACTGCGTTATCCGCTCTCCCCACAAGTACAAGGACAGCCGTGAGCACTTCGAAATGCGTACTCACAAGCGTCTGATCGACATCATCGACCCCACGCCCAAGGCTGTCGACTCGCTCATGCGTCTCGACCTGCCGGCCGACGTGAACATCGAAATCAAGCTGTAGGGAGGTGCTGAGAGACTATGACCGCAACCCGTAACGTAAAGGGCCTGCTGGGCACGAAGCTCGGCATGACCCAGGTCTGGGACGAGAACAACAAGCTCATCCCGGTAACTGTCGTCCAGGCTGACTCCAACGTCGTCACCCAGCTGCGCAATGCAGAGGCCGACGGCTACGTCGCCGTTCAGATCGGCTACGGCCAGATCGATCCCCGCAAGGTCACCAAGCCGCTGGCTGGTCACTTTGAAAAGGCCGGCGTGACCCCCCGCCGCCACGTCGTCGAACTGCGCACTGCAGACGCCGCCTCTTACGAGCTGGGCCAGGAGCTCTCTGTTGAGCTCTTCGAAGCCGGCCAGAAGATCGACGTCGTCGGCACCAGCAAGGGTAAGGGCTTCGCCGGTGTTATGAAGCGTCACGGCTTCTCCGGTGTCGGTGCTTCCCACGGTGCGCACAAGAACCACCGCAAGCCTGGTTCCATCGGTGGCGCATCCACCCCGAGCCGCGTCTTCAAGGGCCTGAAAATGGCCGGCCGCATGGGCGCCGTACGTCACACCACGCTGAACCTGACCGTTCACGCCGTTGACGTTGAGAAGTCGCTGCTCCTTATCAAGGGTGCCGTCCCCGGTGCCCGCGGCCAGGTCGTACTCGTACGTTCCGCCGTGAAGGGAGCCTAGTTCAATGACTAGCACTGTGAAGGTAGACCTGCCTGCAGAGATCTTCGACGTCCAGACCAACGTGCCGCTGCTGCACCAGGTCGTCGTCGCCCAGCTCGCTGCCGCACGCCAGGGTACCCACAAGACCAAGACCCGCGCTGAAGTTTCCGGTGCAGGCCGCAAGCCGTTCAAGCAGAAGGGTACCGGCCGCGCCCGCCAGGGTTCGATCCGTGCTCCGCACATGACCGGTGGTGGCATCGTCCACGGCCCGACCCCGCGTGACTACGCCCAGCGCACCCCCAAGAAGATGAAGGCCGCTGCTCTCCGTGGCGCCCTGTCGGACCGCGCCCGCAACGGCCGCATCCACGTCGTCGCTGAACTGGTTGCCGGCACCAAGCCGTCCACCAAGGACGCCCTGGCGACGCTGAAGGCTGTTAGCGAGCGCAAGAACCTGCTCGTCGTGATCGAACGCGCCAACGACGTTGCTGCACTGTCCGTGCGCAACCTCGCCGACGTCCACACCCTCTACGTGGACCAGCTGAACACCTACGACGTCCTGGTTTCCGACGACGTGGTCTTCACCAAGGCTGCTTTCGAAGCGTTCGTCGCTGACAAGGCAAAGAACGAGGAGGCCGCCAAGTGAGCGTCACCACCATCAAGGACCCGCGCGACGTCGTCATCGCACCCGTCGTTTCGGAAAAGAGCTACGGCCTGATCGACGAGGGCAAGTACACCTTCCTGGTGGACCCCCGTTCGAACAAGACCGAGATCAAGCTGGCCGTGGAGAAGATTTTCTCCGTCAAGGTCGAATCGATCAACACCATCAACCGTGCCGGTAAGCGCAAGCGCACCAAATTCGGATGGGGACAGCGCAAGAGCACCAAGCGTGCGATTGTCACCCTGAAGGAAGGCACTATCGACATCTTCGGCGGTCCGCTCGCGTAGCGGAGACCACTTTAACGAGGAAATAAATTATGGGAATCCGTAAATACAAGCCGACTACCCCGGGCCGTCGTGGCTCGAGCGTAGCCGACTTCGCTGAAATCACGCGATCGACTCCGGAAAAGTCGCTGCTGCGTCCGCTGCACAAGACCGGCGGCCGTAACAACACCGGTAAGATCACCACCCGTCACAAGGGTGGTGGACACAAGCGCCAGTACCGTCTGATCGACTTCCGTCGCCACGACAAGGACGGCGTCAACGCCCGCGTTGCCGAAATCGAGTACGATCCGAACCGTACGGCTCGCATCGCCCTCCTGCACTACGTTGATGGCACCAAGCGTTACATCATCGCTCCCAACAAGCTGTCCCAGGGCGACTTTGTTGAGGCCGGTCCGGACGCTGACATCAAGCCGGGCAACAACCTGCCCCTGCGCAACATCCCCGTCGGTACCGTGATCCACGCAGTTGAACTGCGTCCGGGTGGCGGCGCCAAGATGGCCCGCTCCGCCGGTGCCTCGGTGCAGCTTGTTGCCAAGGAAGGCCGTTTCGCCCAGCTGCGTCTGCCCTCCGGTGAAATCCGCAACGTCGACGTGCGCTGCCGCGCAACCGTCGGCGAGGTCGGCAACGCCGAGCAGTCGAACATCAACTGGGGCAAGGCCGGCCGTATGCGCTGGAAGGGCGTCCGCCCGACCGTGCGTGGTGTGGCCATGAACCCGGTTGACCACCCGCACGGTGGTGGTGAAGGTAAGACCTCCGGTGGTCGTCACCCGGTCAACCCCAACGGCAAGCCCGAGGGCCGTACCCGCCGCCCCAACAAAGAGAGCGACAAGCTTATTGTTCGTCGCCGCCGTACTGGCAAGAACAAGCGATAGGAGCCTGGACACATGCCACGCAGCCTGAAAAAAGGTCCTTTCGTTGACCAGCACCTCTTTGTGAAGGTCGCCAGGGAAAACGAAAAGGGCACCAAGAACGTCATCAAGACCTGGTCCCGCCGTTCGATGATCATCCCGGACATGCTGGGTCACACGATCGCCGTTCACGACGGACGCAAGCACATTCCGGTGTTTGTCACTGAGTCGATGGTCGGGCACAAGCTCGGCGAATTCGCTCCCACGCGGACTTTCCGCGGCCATGTCAAGGACGACCGTAAGGGCAAGCGCCGCTAAGGCGCTCGCTCTACGGCTAAGACGAGAGAAGGAAAGCAATGGAAGCCAAGGCTATTGCGCGTCACATCCGCGTAACGCCTATGAAGGCCCGGCGCGTCGTCAACCTTGTTCGTGGCAAGCAAGCGAACGAGGCTCTGGCAATTCTGAAGTTTGCCCAGCAGGCAGCTTCGGAGCCGGTATTCAAGGTAGTTCAGTCGGCAATGGCAAACGCCCGGGTCCTCGCGGACCGCGACGGTGTTGCCTTCGACGAGGGCGACCTCTACATCAGCGAAGCGTTTGTTGACGAGGGCCCGACCATGAAGCGGTTCCAGCCGCGTGCACAGGGTCGCGCCTACCAGATCAAGAAGCGCACGAGCCACATCACCGTGGTAGTCGCTACCCCGGAGAAAGAGGAGGCTCGCTAAGTGGGACAGAAAGTAAACCCGCACGGGTTCCGACTCGGTATCACCACCGATCACGTTTCGCACTGGTTCGCTGACAGCACCAAGAACGGCCAGCGGTACAAGGACTTCGTTCGCGAAGACATCCGCATCCGCCAGCTCATGTCCACGGGCATGGAGCGCGCCGGCATCGCCAAGGTCGAGATCGAGCGCACCCGTGACCGCGTCCGCGTGGACATCCACACGGCACGTCCGGGCATCGTCATCGGCCGCCGCGGCGCCGAGGCAGACCGCATCCGCGGCGAGCTCGAGAAGCTGACCGGTAAGCAGGTACAGCTGAACATCCTCGAGGTCAAGAACCCGGAGATCGAAGCACAGCTGGTTGCCCAGGGCGTTGCTGAGCAGCTGACTTCCCGCGTGGCTTTCCGCCGTGCGATGAAGAAGGCAATGCAGTCCGCACAGCGTGCGGGTGCCAAGGGCATCCGTATCGCCTGCTCCGGTCGACTGGGCGGCGCGGAAATGTCCCGCTCCGAGTTCTACCGCGAAGGCCGTGTGCCGCTGCACACCCTGCGCGCGAACATCGACTACGGCTTCTACGAAGCCAAGACCACCTTCGGCCGCATCGGCGTGAAGGTCTGGATCTACAAGGGCGACGTCACTGCCAAGGAACTGGCTCAGCAGGCAGCTGCTGCTCCGTCCCGCGGCCGTGCCGGCGACCGCCCGGGTCGCCCGGGTGGCGACCGCCGTCGTCGTAACGACCGTCCGGCAGCTGAAGCAGCACCCGCTGCCGCTGAAGCTCCGGCTGCTGAAGCTGCTGCTCCGGCAGCAGAAGGAGGACAGGCTTAAATGCTTATCCCACGTCGAGTCAAGCACCGTAAGCAGCACCACCCGGGTCGTTCCGGCGCTGCCACGGGCGGCACCAAGGTCAACTTCGGTGAGTTCGGTATCCAGGCCCTGAGCCCGGCGTACGTGACGAACCGTCAGATCGAATCCGCCCGTATCGCGATGACCCGCCACATCAAGCGTGGCGGTAAGGTCTGGATCAACATCTACCCGGACCGTCCGCTGACCAAGAAGCCGGCCGAAACCCGTATGGGTTCCGGTAAGGGTTCTCCGGAATGGTGGGTCGCAAACGTCAAGCCGGGCCGGGTTCTCTTCGAACTCTCCGGTGTCAATGAAGAGGTAGCTCGCGAGGCACTGCGCCTGGCAATCCACAAGCTGCCGTTGAAGGCACGCATTGTGCGTCGCGAAGGTGGTGAATAGAAATGGCAGTAGGGTCGAAGGATCTCGCACCCGCACAGCTGGACGGTTTCGACAACGAGCGTCTCGTTGAAGAACTCCGCAAGTCCAAGGAAGAGCTGTTCAACCTGCGTTTCCAGTCCGCCACCGGCCAGCTGGAGAACCACGGTCGTCTGCGCGCGGTAAAGAAGGACATCGCACGCATCTACACCGTTCTCCGTGAGCGCGAGCTGGGCATTCGTGCCGAGGTTGCCGCACCGGTTGTGGAAGCCAAGGAAGAAAAGAAGTCCAAGAAGGCTGCCAAGGCTGAAAAGGCCGAGGTTGAAGCTGGAGAGGACGCCAAGTGAGCGAGAAGGAAACTGTGACGGAAGCAGCAGCCAGCGCTGAACAGCGCGGTTACCGTAAGACGCGTCGCGGCTACGTTGTCTCGGACAAGATGGAAAAGACCATCGTTGTCCAGGTTGAAGACCGCGTGAAGCACGCTCTGTACGGCAAGGTTATTCGCCGCACCTCGAAGATCAAGGCTCACGACGAAGAGAACACCGCCGGCATCGGCGACCTCGTCCTCATCGCCGAGACCCGCCCGCTGTCCGCTACCAAGCGGTGGCGCCTGGTGGAGATCCTCGAAAAGGCCAAGTAAATCCGACGCCGGCATGCCGGCAGGGATTCACTGGAAGGGTCCGCATTCCGCAAGGGATGCGGGCCCTTCCGCGTTTCGGCCCTGGGCGGAAGCGTGCTAGGATATTGAGTTTGTATGGCGCCATTTGTGCGTCTGCAACCACCTCGTAAACAATCGTGCCATGGCATACTGCCCCGCGCCGGTTTTCCCGGCAAGGGAAGCTGATGCTTCCGGCATGGGCGTTTAGGCCTGCTCTGGCAAAATCCAGGCAGGTCCAGAGACACCCCGATCAACCGTTCCGCAAGGCTCATTCCGTATGCATGTTTTCGGCCTGAGAACCAGCGCGACGCAAGGAGTAGAAATTGATTCAGCAGGAGTCGCGACTGAAGGTCGCCGACAACACGGGTGCTAAGGAAATCCTTACCATTCGCGTTCTCGGTGGTTCCGGCCGTCGCTACGCAGGCATCGGCGACGTCATCGTCGCAACCGTCAAGGACGCTATCCCGGGCGGCAACGTAAAGAAGGGCGACGTCGTCAAGGCCGTCGTCGTTCGCACCAAGAAGGAACGCCGCCGTGCGGATGGTTCCTACATCAAGTTTGACGAGAACGCAGCTGTGATTCTGAAGAACGACGGTGACCCCCGCGGTACCCGTATCTTCGGCCCGGTTGGCCGCGAGCTTCGCGACAAGAAGTTCATGAAGATCGTCTCCCTGGCTCCGGAGGTGCTGTAACCCATGGGTGCAAAGATCAAGAAGGGTGACCTCGTTCAGGTCATCACCGGTGCCAAGCAGGACCGCGGCGGCGACCGCGGCAAGCAGGGCAAGGTTCTTCGCGTATTCCCTGAGGCTAACCGCGTCCTCGTGGAAGGCATCAACCGCGTGACCAAGCACACCAAGGTCGGACAGTCGCAGCGCGGCACCAAGACCGGCGGCATCGAGATCGTTGAGGCTCCGATCCACATCTCGAACGTGGCTCTGGTTGACCCCTCGACCAAGAAGCCGACCCGCGTCGGTTTCCGTGTTGAGACCGTTGAGAAGGACGGCAAGAAGAAGACCGTTCGCATCCGCGTGTCCAAGGCCACCGGGAAGGACATCTAATGACTGAGACTCTCGAGACTCCGGTAAAGATCGTTCCGCGTCTGAAGACCAAGTACGCCGAATCCATCAAGCAGTCCCTGCTCGAGGAATTCAAGTACGAGAACGTGAACCAGGTTCCCCGCCTCGTGAAGGTCGTCGTGAACATGGGTGTTGGAGATGCCGCCAAGGACTCCAAGCTGATCGACGGCGCTGTCCGCGATCTGACCCTGATCACCGGCCAGAAGCCGCAGGTCACCAAGGCCCGTAAGTCCATCGCCCAGTTCAAGCTGCGCGAAGGCATGCCGATCGGTGCGCACGCCACCCTCCGTGGCGACCGCATGTGGGAATTCGTGGACCGTCTGGTCACCCTCGCCCTGCCCCGTATCCGCGACTTCCGCGGCCTCAACGGCAAGCAGTTCGACGGCAACGGCAACTACACCTTCGGTCTGACCGAACAGGTTATGTTCCACGAGATCGACCAGGACTCCATCGACCGCGTCCGCGGCATGGACATCACGGTTGTCACCACCGCCAAGACCGACGACGAAGGCCGTGCACTGCTCAAGGCACTCGGCTTCCCGTTCAAATCCGAAGACTAATCAACTACGTAAGAGGTCCGCTGACCTGTCTCCCTAGGGAGAAGAACGGCGGAAACCGCTACGAGGAAGGGCAAGAGCCCAAATGACTATGACAGATCCTGTCGCAGACATGCTTACGCGTCTGCGCAACGCCAACTCGGCATACCACGATTCCGTGACCATGCCGTACAGCAAGCTCAAGGCACGCGTTGCCGACATCCTGAAGGCCGAGGGCTACATCGCCGGCTGGAAGGAAGAGGAAGCTGAAGTTGGCAAGAAGCTGACCATCGACCTCAAGTTCGGTCCGAACCGCGAGCGTTCGATTGCCGGTGTCCGCCGTATTTCCAAGCCGGGTCTGCGCGTTTACGCGAAGTCCACCAACCTGCCCCACGTGCTGGGTGGCCTGGGTATCGCAATCCTGTCCACCTCTTCCGGCCTCCTGACTGACAAGCAGGCCGGCAAGAAGGGCGTGGGCGGCGAAGTCCTCGCGTACGTCTGGTAACGGGAAAGGAAGAGAATAATGTCACGTATTGGACGTCTCCCCATCACCGTTCCCGCCGGCGTCGATGTCAAGGTTGATGGCTCCGTCATCAGCGTCAAGGGCGCCAAGGGCGAGCTGAGCCACACTGTTGCCAGCCCGATCGAGGTCACCCTGGACGAAAGCACCCTGACGGTTACCCGCCCGAACGACGAGCGCAACTCCCGCTCGCTGCACGGCCTGACCCGTACCCTCATCGCCAACATGATCGAGGGCGTTACCAACGGCTACGAGAAGAAGCTTGAGATCGTCGGTACCGGTTACCGCGTCCAGGCCAAGGGCTCCGACCTTGAGTTCGCTCTCGGTTTCAGCCACCCGGTCAACATTTCCGCTCCGGAAGGCATCACCTTCACGGTTGAGGGCCCGACCAAGTTCTCGGTCTCCGGTATCTCCAAGCAGCAGGTCGGCGAGGTTGCTGCCAACATTCGCAAGCTGCGCAAGCCCGACCCCTACAAGGGCAAGGGTGTCCGTTACGCCGGCGAAGTCATCCGCCGCAAGGTCGGAAAGGCTGGTAAGTAAACCATGGCCATCGCAATTAACAAGAAGCGCACGAACAAGAGCAAGGCAGCTGCCCGCAGCCGCCGCCAGCTTCGTATCCGCAAGCGTATCGTCGGTACGGCTGTCCGCCCCCGCCTGGTGGTCAACCGCTCCGCACGCCACGTATTCGTCCAGGTTGTCGACGACAGCAAGGGTGTCACCGTGGCCTACGCTTCCACCCTGGAAGCCGACCTGCGCGCGTTTGACGGTGACAAGACCGCCAAGGCCAAGCGCGTTGGCGAGCTCGTTGCAGAGCGCGCAAAGGCTGCCGGTATCGACGCTGTTGTGTTCGACCGCGGTGGTAACAAGTACCACGGCCGCATCGCCGCCGTCGCTGACGGTGCACGCGAAGGTGGGCTGGCACTGTGACCGTTGAGAATAACGAAAAGGACATTCAGGTGACTGAAGCTGCAGCTGCTGAGGCAACTGAGACCGCTGCTGCCACCGACGACCGCCGCGGCGGCCGTCGCGGCGGCGAGCGTGGCGACCGTGGCCAGGGCCGCGGCGACCGTGGTGGCCGTGGTGGCCGCGACGGGGGCCGTGAGGCCGAGAAGAGCCAGTTCGTAGAGCGCGTTGTGACCATCAACCGTGTCGCCAAGGTCGTCAAGGGTGGTCGTCGCTTCAGCTTCACCGCCCTCGTCGTCGTCGGTGACGGCAACGGTCTGGTCGGCGTCGGCTACGGCAAGGCCAAGGAAGTTCCCGCCGCCATCGCAAAGGGTGTCGAAGAGGCCAAGAAGTCCTTCTTCCGCGTCCCCCGCGTCGGCAACAGCATCCCGCACCGCGTGCAGGGTGAGGCCGCAGCCGGCGTCGTCATGCTGCGTCCGGCTTCCCCGGGTACCGGTGTTATCGCCGGCGGTCCGGTCCGTGCGGTACTGGAGTGCGTCGGTATCCACGACGTCCTCTCCAAGTCGCTCGGTTCCTCCAACGCCATCAACATCGTTCACGCGACTGTTGACGCCCTGAAGCGACTGGAAGAGCCCGCTTCCGTGGCAGCCCGCCGTGGCCTGCCGCTGGACGAGGTTGCTCCGGCTGCTCTGGTGCGCGCACTCCAGAACCAGAAGGCAGGTGCCTAGTCATGGCTAAGAACCTGACTCCCTCCGACGCCAAGTTGGAGATCACCCAGATCAAGGGCGTCATCGGCGCCAAGCAGAACCAGCGCGAGACCCTGCGTTCCCTCGGCCTCAAGCGCATCGGACACACCGTTGTCCGTACCGCTGACGCCGTGACCGTGGGCATGCTCAACACGGTTCCGCACCTCGTGAATGTTGAGGAGGCGAAGTAATGGCCGAGAACAAGAACGCCGAGGCTGCTGAGAAGCAGCACGCGCTGAAGGTCCACCACCTGCGTCCCGCCCCGGGTGCCAAGACCGCCAAGACCCGTGTTGGTCGTGGTGAAGGCTCCAAGGGTAAGACCGCCGGTCGCGGTACCAAGGGTACGAAGGCCCGCTACCAGGTCAAGGCTGGCTTTGCCGGCGGCCAGCTGCCGCTGCACATGCGCCTGCCGAAGCTGCGCGGCTTCAAGAACCCGTTCCGGGTCGAGTTCCAGGTTGTGAACCTGGACAAGATCAACGAGCTGTTCCCGGAAGGCGGCGCTGTGACCGTCGAGGCTCTGGTCGAGAAGGGCGCCGTTCGCAAGAACCAGCCCGTGAAGGTGCTGGGCACCGGCGACATCACCGTCAAGGTTGACGTCACCGCCCACGCTTTCTCTGCCAGCGCTCTGGAAAAGATCGCTGCAGCGGGCGGCACCACCACCGCTCTCTAAGGGACTGTTCCCGAAGAAGCGGCGGGGTTCCACCCTGTTGTGAATCAACTCCCGGTGTGCGGGGCTTCGGCCCTGCACACCGGGAGTTTTTTCATTCCAAGGCCTCCCGATTGTTCGCATGGCGCATCCAACAGCTAGACTCGGGTGTTGGGTTTCATAGGGCCCATCGTTACCTTTGGATTTTTCTACTCAGGAGGACGCTTGCTTAGCGCATTCGGCCGGGCGTTTCGGACGCCTGATTTGCGACGCAAGCTGTTGTTCACGCTGGGAATCATCACAATCTTCCGCTTGGGTGCATTCATTCCCTCGCCTGGTGTGAGCTACCAGAATGTGCAGCAGTGTTTGCATAGCGGTCAGACACAAGGGAGCCTGTACCAGCTCGTGAACCTGTTCAGCGGCGGCGCGCTGCTGCAGGTGTCCATCTTCGCGCTGGGCATCATGCCCTACATCACGTCAAGCATCATCGTGCAGCTGCTCCGCGTGGTGATCCCGCGGTTCCAGCAGTTGTACGAAGAGGGCGCTTCAGGGCAAGGGAAGCTGACGCAGTACACCCGTTACCTGACGATCGCCCTGGGCCTCCTGAACGCCACCACGCTGGTGTCCCTCGCCCGCTCCGGCCAGCTCCTGCCGAACTGCCAGCTGCCGATCATCCCGGACAGCAGCATCATCACCACGATCCTGATCGTCATCACGCTGACGGCCGGCACCGGCCTCATCATGTGGATGGGCGAACTGGTGACCGAAAAGGGCGTCGGCAACGGCATGTCCCTGCTCATCTTCACCTCGATCGCGGCGACGTTCCCCACCTCCCTCGGCGCCATCTGGTCGTCCAAGGGCCCGGGCACCTTCTTCACCGTGCTCGTCATCGGCCTTGTGACGGTGGCCCTGGTGGTCTTCGTCGAGCAGTCCCAGCGACGCATTCCAGTGCAGTACGCCAAGCGGATGGTCGGACGGCGGACCGTGGGCGGAACCAGCACCTACATCCCGATCAAGGTGAACATGGCCGGCGTCGTGCCCGTCATCTTCGCTTCTTCCATGCTTTACCTCCCTGGCCTGATTGCGCAGTTCAACCAGCCGAAGGCGGGGGAGCAGATGGCTCCGTGGGTTGAATGGATCAACAACAACCTGACCCGCGGCGACCACCCCATCTACATGGCGCTCTACTTCGCCATGATCGTGTTCTTCACCTACTTCTACGTCGCCATCACCTTCAACCCCGAAGAAGTGTCCGACAATATGAAGAAGTACGGCGGGTTTATTCCGGGCATCCGGGCGGGCAAACCGACCGCGGACTACCTGCAGTATGTGCTTTCCAGGATCACCCTTCCGGGGGCCGTCTACCTCGGCTTCGTGGCGTTGATCCCGCTGATCGCCCTGGTCCTGATCGGCGCCAACCAGAACTTCCCGTTCGGTGGCACGTCGATCCTGATCATGGTGGGCGTCGGTCTGGAAACCGTCAAGCAGATTGATGCGCAGCTACAACAACGTCACTACGAAGGGCTTTTGCGATGACGAGAATGCTGATCATTGGACCTCCGGGTTCGGGCAAGGGTACCCAGGCCGAACGGATTTCCGAGCGTCTGGGCGTAGTCGCCATCTCCACCGGCGACATCTTCCGTGCCAACGTCAAGGGTGAAACCCCGCTGGGAATCGAAGCAAAGAAGTACATGGACGCCGGCGACTTCGTCCCGGATGCGGTCACCAACAAGATGGTCCGCGACCGCCTGGGCGAGTCCGACGTCGAGAACGGCTTCCTGCTGGACGGCTACCCGCGCACCACGGCACAGGTCGACTACCTTGACCAGATCCTCGCGGAAGGAGAGCAGAAGCTCGACGTAGTGCTTCAGCTCACCGCCGACGACGAGGAACTCGTCAGCCGCCTGCTGGGCCGTGCCAAGGAAACCGGCCGCTCGGACGACAACGAAGCTGTCATCCGGCACCGGCTGGACCTGTACCACGAGCAGACCGAAGCCGTGGTGGCGAAGTATGCCGAGCGCGGCATCCTGACCCAGGTGGATGGCATCGGCGGCATCGACGAGGTCACCGACCGCGTGCTGCTGGCAATCGAGGCAGCCAAGGCTGTCTGAACACGCCGCAACTGACGCTTCCTGAAAGGGTGCGTCCCGTACCATGAGTCCGGGACGCACCCTTTTGCGTTTCCCACGCCGCGGACTGGATATGGGGGAGCGGATGGCCGCAGCAGTGCCGGGACTCAGCCGGATCACCGGGGTGGAGGTGTACCTGCCGCCCGGGCGCCTGGCCACGGCCGGCGTCGAGCAGCGGCTCAGGCTTGAGAGCCCCGGCTTCAAGGTGCCCCGGGGCCTCATTGCAAGGGTGACGGGGATACGCACCCGCAGCATCATGTCCGATGCGGAACAGGCCTCGGACCTTGCCGTCAATGCCGCCGCCAAGGTCCTTGCCGAACGCGGCCTGCAGCCCTGCGACATCGACCTCCTGATCTTCGGCTCCGCCAGCCAGGACATGGTCGAACCGGCCACGGCGCACATAGTCGCCGCCAAGCTGGGCCTGCAGTGTCCGGTGATGGACGTCAAGAACGCGTGCAACAGCTTCCTCAATGGGCTCGAAGTGGCCGATTCCTTCGTCGCGGCCGGCCGCTACGGGAGGGTCCTCGTTGCGGGCGGCGAGTCGCCGTCGCGTGCAGTGCGCTGGACGGTGCCGGACTTCGAGACTTTCGCAGCTTCCTTCCCCGGTTACACCATGAGCGACGGCGGGTACGCGGCCCTGGTGGAACCGGCCGACGGGTCCACGGCCGGGGTGCTTGGTTTCGGATTCGCCGCGAAGAGCACGCACTGGTCCGTCGGCACGCTCGCCGGCGGCGGTTCGGCCCGCCCGCGGGATCCGGACGCCACGTACTTCACGATGGACGGGGAGAAACTCAAGGACGCGTTCCTGGACCTCGGCAGCGGCATCCTGCATTCCACCCTCGAGCGGCTGGGACTGTCCTGGCAGGATTTCGCGGTTGTCTGCGTGCACCAGGTCAGCGCACCCTACCGGGAGGTGTTCGCCCGGGGTGCGGGGGTTCCGGAGGCCAGGCTCGTGCCCACGGTGGAGGACTACGGGAATCTCGCGTCCGTGACCTTGCCCTTGCAGCTGAAGCTGGCACTGGACAGCGGCCGCTGCGGTCCCGGGGACCTGGTGGCCCTGGTGGGGCTGGCAGGCGGCGTCAGCCTGGGCATGGCCGTGGTGCGCCTGTGAGCGGAGGTATTGCTGGCGCAGCGGCTCTTTCCGGCACGACGGCGACCCGGCCCCTCTGCATCGCGGTGCCGGCCCTGAACGAGGAGAAGCTGATCCGGCAGACCCTCGAATCGCTCGCGGCCCAGCAGCACACGGATTTCACGGTCGTGGTGGTGGACAACGGTTCCACGGACCGCAGCCGCGGGATTGTGGCCGGCTTCGCGGCGGAGCACCCGGAGATGGACATCCGGCTGATCCACGAAAGCCGGAAAGGCACCGGTGCCGCCGCCGATACGGGCATGCGCTTCGGCGTCCGGCACGGGGCCACCTGGCTGGCCCGCACGGATGCGGACTGCCTGGCCGCCCCCGATTGGACCGCGCGGATCATGGCGGCGTTCGACGACGGCCTGGAACTGGTGGCGGGGCAGCTCCTGCCCCGGGAGGACGAGGGAATCACGGCCACTGAACGGCGCATGATGCTGCTCGCCGTCGAGGTGGCCTCCTTCTTCGGCCGGATCCGGCCGGGGAACAAGGGCGAGGGCTACCTGGGGCCGTACCTGATGCTGCCGGGCTGCAACATGGCGATCACGGCAGACATGTACCACCGCTCAGGCGGCTTCCCCCGCACCCGGATCGAGGAGCTCCACGAGGACCGTGCCTTGTCCAACCGGGTCCGCAAGCTCAGCCGGGCGTATGCGTTGCGCCGCGACGTGGTGGTCTACGGCTCCTCCCGGCGGGTGAAAGCCTGGGGACTGAAGAACACCCTTGCCTGGTACGCGGACCACCGGTACAAACCCGAGGTGGTGGACATCCGGTGAGCTCCCTGGCCACCCTCGAGCCGAAGACCCGCGAACTGGAACGCTGGGAGCGGCGCGTCCACCTGGGCGCCCACCCGGTGCTATACCCGCTGATCCGTGGCCTCGGCTACCGGCGCCCGGTGCAACGGATCCCCGGGCTCGGGATCCTGGTCAGCGAAGCGGGACTGCTGCGCGAGGTCCTGATGGACAATGAACGCTTCGTCAAGCAGGGACCGTCCGCTTCCGGCGGGCTGTGGACCCCCGTGGTGGGGCCCAGGGCCCTGCTCAACATGGACGGCGCCGCGCACCTGGAGATGCGCCGGCGCCTCGGCGGGGTGTTCACGGCCCGCTCCGTGGCGGGCATCGTGGAGCCCGCCGCGGCCAGGCTCCGGGAACAGCTCGGACGCGAACTGCCCGCGGGGCGCCGCGTGGATCTCGTCGGGGCAGTCAAGGAACTGTCCGGCGGCGTGATCGCCAGGATCCTTGGCCTCGCCGAAGACGCCCCGGGCCGCCTGCCGGACCGGGAGCTGTTCGACCTCGGCTCTTCGATCACTTCCCTGGTCCGGCTGGGCCGCCACGAGCTGACGCCGGCGCAGGCAGCCAAGGCGCGTACCGCCGTCGAGCTCCTGGCCGGACCGGCCCGCACCGCCTACCGCAACGGCGTCCCGGGAACCTTTCCCGGGCGCTTGCGCGAGCTGGGCATGAGCGAGCAGGAAGCGGTGGGGGTGGTCAGCGCGTTCGTGATCGTCGGGACCGAGACCCTGGTGTCCTTCATCCCAAGAATTGTCGCGGTGCTCGCCGACGCCGGGCGGCTGCCCGCACTGGCGGCGGACCGCAGCGGCCTGCCCGCCGCCGTCAACGAGGGCCTCCGCTTCACGGTGCCTTCCCCCATGATGCTGCGCGACGCCGTCGACTCCGGAACGCTGGGCGGGATCCGGTTCCGGGCGGGGGACCGGCTGCTGCTGTCCACGGTCCACGCGGCCAAGAGCCTGGGCGGTTTCGATCCGGAACGGACCCTCCCACCGCACGCCAGGCAGCTCTGGTTCGGCGCCGGCCCGCACTTCTGCATCGGCATGCCCCTGGCCATGGCGCAGATCAACTCCACGCTGGAGAGCCTGTTGGACCTCTACGCGCAGCGGCCATGGGGTGTGGTGTCGCGGCGGGTCAAACGGCGGGTGCTCATCCCCGGATACGAAACCCTGGAGCTGGCCAATGCATGACGAGCCATCCGGCGGCGACCTGATCGCCGGAGTCTATGCCGCCGCCCGGCGCTGGCCGGAGCGCCCGGCGCTCACGGCACCGGGCAAGAAGTTCCGGCGGCAGAAGACCCCGACGCCGGGGCGCACCATCAGCTACGCACAGCTCGCCGCGGGCATCGAGTCGACGGCCGAAGCCCTTCGGGCCGAAGGCTTCGGACCCGGTGAACGGATGCTGTTCTCCGTGCGGCCCGGGCCGGATGCCTTCGTCCTGGCGCTGGGCGCCGTGCGGGCGGGCGGTTCCATCGTCTTCATCGATCCCGGGATCGGCCCGGCGCTCTTCCGGGACCGGGCCGGACTCGCCGCCCCGCGTTGGGCTGCCTCGGAATCGCTGCTGTATGCGCTCAGCAGCGGCCCGCTGCGCCCGTTGGCCCGGCGCAGGGGGCTCCTGCTTCCGGACTACGGCGCCCTGGACGTGCGGCACTACTATTCCGGGCCGTGGCTTCCGGGGGTGCCGCGCGGCGCCCGACCGGTCAAGGAGCTGAAGTCTTCCGACGCCGTTCCGCTGCCGGTTCCGGAAGCCGCGCCGGAGCAGGAGGCGGTGATCATCTTCACCTCGGGGACCACCGGCCACCCGAAAGGCGTGGTCCATACCCGCGGTTCGCTCGCGGCAGGCTTCGGGCAGTTGACCCAGCGCTGCACCTTCGCTGCCGGGGACCGGATCCACTCCGAACAGCTCATGATGGGCCTGCCGGCCCTGATCGCCGGGGCCCACTGGACCATGCCCGCCTACGGCTTCTCCGCGCATGTCGATCCGCTGCGGCTGGCCGCGGAGCTGGGTCGGGTCACCGGGACGTACGACGGCGCCACGCACCTTTTCCTGGTGCCGTCCCAGCTGGCGCCCATCCTGGACGCCGTGGAGGCCGGCGCGGTGGCGCTTCCCGAAACGCTGCGGACCGTGATGCTCGGCGCGGCACCGGTCCTGGCCCCGTTCCTGGAACGCGCCATGCGGGTTTTGCCCGGCGTCGACTTCAAGCTCATCTACGGCATGACTGAACTGCTGCCGATCGCCATTGCCGACGGCGCGGAAAAGCTCGCCTTCGCTTCCGGCGCGGAAGCTGAACTGACGGCGCCGGACGGCAGCGGCGAAGGCGACTTCCTGGGCGCACCCCTCCCCGCCGTGCGCATCCGGGTGGCGGAGGACCATGAACTGCTGGCCAGCGGCCCCAACATGTGCCGCGGTTACCTTGGACAGCCCGACTTGGCAGAGCACGCCACGGGAGACCTGGTCCGGCTTGATCACGGCGGCCCGGACGGGACGGCAAGACTGGTGATGATCGGGCGCAAGAAGGACATGATCATCCGCGGCAAGACCAACATCTATCCGGCACTGTACGAGCCGTTGATCGCGAATGTCCGAGGCGTGGCGCAGGCGGCCATGGTCGGCGTGCCTGACGAGACCGGCGACGAGGCTGTGTGGCTGGCCGTCGTCCCGGCGCCCGACGAAGAGCCGGCAAAGGTGAAGGCACGGTTGCTCCACGAGCTGCCCCGTCTGATCGACGAGTCCGCGCTGCCGGACAGGATCGAAACCCTGCAGGAATTGCCGGTGGGCGGCAGGCACCGCAAGACCGACCGGGCGAAGCTGCGGGAGGACTTCGCCGCCGTCGTTGAGGCCGAGCGGGCCGACCTGGCCGGGAACCGCACATGAGGATCGCGGTCACGGGAGCTGCCGGCTTCATCGGCGGTGCCATCGCCGACGCCGCCGAAGCCCGCGGCTGGGAGGTGGTCCGCTTCGGCCGCCGCCCGGTGCCCGGGATCCTCTCCTGGGACCTCGCCGGACCTCCGCCCGCGCGGCCGCCGGTGGTGGACGCCGTCGTGCATGCCGGCGCCCATGTGGCGGACTGGGGGCCGGCACGGCTGTTCCACCAGGTCAACGTCCTGGGCACCCGCGCCGTCGCCGAAACCTTTCCGGGCACCCGGCTCGTGCACATCTCCAGCTCCAGCGTCTACCCCTGGTGGGAGCCCTGCATCGACCGGGACGAGGAAGAAGTCGCTGTGGGGCACCTGGGGGCCTACGGCCGCAGCAAGGCGCTCGCCGACGTCGAGGCTCGCAGCCATCCGGACGCCCTGGTGCTGCGCCCGCATGCGGTGTACGGGCCAGGGGACCGGACCCTGCTGCCGCGGCTGCTGTCCAACATCCGCCGCGGCACGCTGCTGAGCGTCGGCCATCCCGGCATACTGCACCAGCTGACGCATATCGGCAACCTCACGACGGCGGCCCTCGCGGCCTGCAGCTCCGGTGCGCAGGGCGCCGTGAACGTGGCCGACGCCGCCCCGGTGCCGCTCGGTGCAGTTCTACGTTCCGTGCTGGATGCCACCGGTCACGGCGACATTGCCGTGAAATACGTCCCGCGTCCGCTGGCCATGGTCCTGGCCGGCGTGTCCGAGGCCGCTGCGCTTGCCAGCCGGAGGCCGCCGCGGCTCACCCGCTACGCCGTAAGCCAGCTCGGAATGCAGCGGACCTACCGCCTGGACCGGCTGCGCGGAAGGCTCGGAGTGGAGCCGATTTCGACCACGCTCGCCGATGCGGGAAAATGGATGGCAGAGCCAAGGCACGTGCGCCCTGCATGAGCCATTGAGAGCAACCCCCGAGGAGACCATGGCGTTCGGCCAGCCCCGTATCGAGTACAAGTCCAACCAGCAGATGCGCAAGATGCACGAGGCCGGGCTGGTGCTCAGCCGTGCCCTCGACGCCGCAGTGGCCGCCGCCAAACCCGGCGTCAGCACCCGCGAGTTGGATGCAGTGTTCGCCGCCGTGCTCAACGACGCCGGCGCCAAGTCCAACTTCCTCGGTTACCACGGCTTCCCGGCCACCATCTGTGCCTCCGTGAACGAGGAAGTGGTCCACGGCATCCCGGGCGACCGCGTGCTGCAGGACGGCGACATCATCTCGATCGACGGCGGCGCGATTGTGGACGGTTGGCACTCCGACTCCGCCCGCACCGTGATCGTGGGCACCGCCGACCCCGAGGACCAGCGCCTCTCCGACGTCACCGAGGAAGCCATGTGGCGCGGCATCGCGGCGCTGGCCAAGGGCAAGTTCGTGGGCGACATCGGCTGCGCCATTGATGACTACGTCTCCGCCGTTCCCGGCAAGCCCCTGGGCATCCTGGAGGACTACGTGGGCCACGGCATCGGCTCCGAAATGCACATGGCCCCCGACGTACTGAACTATCGCACCAGCCACCGCGGCCCGAAGATCCGGCCCGGCCTGTGCCTGGCGATCGAACCGATGCTGGTCCGCGGCGGGATCGAAACCGCCACCCTCGAGGACGACTGGACCGTGGTCACAACCGACGGCCAGCGTTCCTGCCAGTGGGAGCACTCCGTGGCCGTGCACGAAAAGGGCATTTGGGTCCTTTCCGCGCCCGACGGCGGTGCGGAGCGGCTGGCGCAGTTCGGCGTCACCCCGGTGCCGATCCCGGCCTGAGCCTTCCGGGCTCACTCAGACACTGGGCCCACAGCGGCGAGGTGCCCCCGCGTGGGCACCTCGCCGTCGTCGTTTCTGCGAACAGCCGGTTATGCCTCAGTGAGGGCGGCTTCCGGATCTTCCAACTCTTCAACGAGCCTCGTGAGGCGTATGGCGACCAGTTTGCGCAGTTCCTCCCTTGCAGCGTCGCACTCCGCTTCGGGTGAGTTCGCCAAGCGCGCGCGGAGCGCGGCCACCATCTCATCGTTCGTTAGTCCGGTTGCGCTGATAAGGAAGACATGGCCGAACTTCGCTTCGTACGCATCCTGGGCCTCGTTCAGAGCCTGAAGGGCTTCGTCGTCCCTGTCCATGAGAGCGGATTCCTGCTTGGCCCACCGCAGCCGCCGACCGGTGAAGCCGTCGTGCCGGGAGCCCAGCCGCCTCAACCCAACGTGGGCGGCGACCACGTTGGCGTCGCTCAGCGCTGTGACAGATGAACGCGCCTTTTCGATCAGGTCTTCGAAGTCACTGAAAGGCCGTTGACGGTCAACGTCGATTGCCCAGTCTTCTACGGGGAGGTGGCACAATTCGAGCATCACTTTGATGAACTCGTCACGGGGGAGGTCGTTGAGCCGTTTGACTCCGTGCATTTCAAGAGAGGTGTTCAAGACAGTTTCCTTTCGCTATCACGTATTCACAACTCGCCGTTGCATTGCCTGTCAGCGGAGCGGGAAGCTGGACGGCAGGAGTTCCCCGGTGGACCGGCGGGCGTGGTCCGAGACGCTCAGCGAGGCGATGTAGAGCTCCAGGAATTCCTGGGCCCGCTGCCGGTAGTCGCCGGTGTCCACGGTGACGATCTCCCCGCCCTCGACCACGGTGCGGCCGGCCACCACGACACGGGTGATGTCCCTGCCGTCCGCGTTCATCACCATGGTGCGGATGGGGTCGGCGTAGGGGCCGATGTGCTGGCCGCCCAGGTCCAGTACGAAGTAGTCGGCCTGCGCCCCGGGGGCGAGCCGGCCGAGGTCCGGGCGGCCCAGCGCTTCGGCTGGATCCAGCGTGGCGGAGCGGAAAAGGTCCGCGGCCTGGGCGCTCGTGCGGTTGCCCGTGGTGGCCTTGGTCATGCCCATCGCCAGGTCCATGGCACGGATCATGTTAGGCGGGGCGGAGTCCGTGCCCAGCACGATCCGGATGCCGCGCTCGCGGTAGGAATCGTAGTTGTCCAGCATGCCGCCGTAGTGTGCCATCGGGATGGGGCAGAGTAGGACGCTCGTGCCGGAATCCGCGAGCAGCGTGAGGTCGTCCCCGCTGCCGAAGGTTTCGGGCATGAGCGGGTGCCCCGGCACGGTCCAGGCATGCGGGACGAAGGTCCGTTCGCCCAGGAAGCCGAGGTCGGCGAGGTACGGCAGGGATCGCTTGCCGGTCCGGGCGATCATGGTCTCGATTTCGAAGAGCCCCTGGGCGGCGTGCAGGCGCACCGGAATGCCCAGTTCGTCGGCGGCCTTGCGGGTAAGCCGCAGCGTCTGTTCGGTCTGCGTCTCGATCCTGGCAGGCAGCAGGGCGGTGCGGATCAGCCCGCCGGCCCGGCCTTCATAGTCCTGCGCGAAGCGGATGGCGTCCTCCAACCCGTCCAGGCCACGGCGCTCGTCCTCGTGGAGTAGCACGCGTGTGCCGTCCGTATATGGCACGGCTGTGCGGTAACTCGGGCCAAGGTAGGCGCGGATGCCGAGGGCTTCCACGGCGTCGGCGGTGTCCGCCATGTCCTGGTAGTCCTCGCACCATTCGTGGTAGCTCTCCGAGGCGATGGGCATGAGGGTGGTGATGCCGTTGCGCACCAGCTGCGAGAGGGCGAACTCGCGGCGGAAGCGGGACTGTTCTCGGGTGAAGACTGCGCCGTGGTCCTCCAGGTAGGCCTCGGACCAGACCAGGCCGAGGCGTGTGTCCGGGCCGTGCCAGGAATCGAAGATGGCGTGGTCGATGTCGGCGAGGGCGTTGAGGTCGATGAAGCCCGGGGAGACGATCGCCTGCCCGGCGTCGATTTCGGTATCAACGGGACCGGCGTAGTTCCGGCCGACGAAAAGGATGGTCGCGTCGTTGTGGACCAGTTCGGCGTCGGGCAGGATGCAGTGGTCGCCTTCGGCGTAACCGATCACGAAGGCGGCCCTGATGCGTGTGATCATTTGTTCTCCAAATCGTGTGCCTGGCGGTCCAGGATGGACCCGGCCACCAGCATGGCGTCCTGTACGGAGCCGTCCCGGATGGCCTCGAAAAGGTCGTCGTGGTTGTCATGCCCGGCGTGGGCGGCACGGTCGAGGCCGGCGGGGGAGGTCCAGGAGCCGTCGATGTTCGCGGCGAGGGAACCGTAGATCCCGGCCAGGAGCTGGTTGTGCGCGGCGTCCACCACGGCGCGGTGGAAGTCGATGTCCGCCTCGCGGAACCCGTCGTCGTCCCGCGCTTCCGCGGCGGCGCGACGGCGGTGGAGCGCGTCCTCGAGCTTGTCCAGGTCTGCCTGGTTCCGGCGCTGTGCGGCGAGGGCCGCCGCTGGCACGTCCAGGCTGCGCCGGACCTCGACCGCCTCAAAGGGATCCGCGTCCTGGAATCCTTTGCGGAGGGCGATCTCCTGTTCATCGACGGCGGCGACAAACGTCCCGTCCCCCTGCCGGGTCACGAGCAGGCCCGCGTGCACCAGCGCACGAAGGGCCTCGCGCAAAGGAGCGCGGCTCAACCCCAAAGCCCTGCCCAGTTCGGGTTCGGGCGGGATCCGGTCTCCCAGACCCCAT
This sequence comes from Arthrobacter sp. TE26545, assembly GCF_056279005.1. The sequence goes on along the minus strand of NZ_JBWBQM010000001.1, from coordinate 2,859,613 downwards.
TCGCCCTGCCGAATCCGTTGACGGATGTCGTCGATTGCCTCGTCGACCACACTGCGCCGTCCGTTCACCGCCATGGTGCCCCCTCTGGTTCCTACGTCCACGAAGCGTCTCACATGGCTGTTTGAAAATCCACTCTTTCGTAAGACGTCTTACGAGTGTAAGTTTAGCGGCATGACCCAGATCACAGAACCGCTTCCTGGCTCGAGGTCTCCCGAAGACAGGGAATTTCCCGTCGTCCGCCTTGGCATCCAGTTCACCCGCTACCCGGGAATGGAGCAGCTGCCGCTGCTTGATTCGCTCCGCCAGGCCGTGGAGGACGGTTTCACCCTCGTCGTCCTCAACAACATCGTCGCGGAACTCTCGGGCGAAACGGAGGACAGGCTTGGCGAGGTGGCAGCGGAAGCCCGGCGCGCCGGCGTCGAACTCCAACTGGGACTGGGCTGCGCGGGTCCGGCCGGCGAACCGGCCGCCGTCCGCCGGGAATTGCACAGCGCCCTGGCGCGGGGACTGGAACTCGGCGTCAAGGAGTTCTTCGTCTACACCCGCTCCGTGCGGGAAGGCCTGATGGAGCAGGGACGTTTCCTGGACCACGCAGCGCAACTGCGGCTGGTCCGGGCGAACCTTGAATCCCTTGCCGCGGAAGCCCTGGGGACCGGTGCCCGGATCAACGTCAAGACCCACGAGGACCTCGCCTCGGTCGAGGTGCTGTCCCTGGTGCAGGGCCTCGACCCCGCGGTCTTCAGCATCGGACTCGATGTGGCCAACCTCGTAGTCCGCGGCGAAGATCCCCACGCCGTAGCGAGGAACCTCGGTCCTTCGATCCGCATGACCCACCTGGAGGATCTTGTCCTGTTTCCGGTGCCGCACGGCTACCGGCGCAGGCTGCGCGCCCTTGGCGAAGGCGTCCTCGACTGGGATCCCCTCCTGGGCAGCCTGCTGGACTCCGGGGTGCGCGACTTCACCCTCGAACAGCACCGCGGAAAGTTCGACACCCCCGTATTCGACCGCTCGTGGTTCCGCCACGAACCGCACCTCGACGCCCCGGAACTCGGCCAGCTGGCCCGGCTCGGCGTCCTGACGCACGACGGGCGTGGCGCGCGGGGAAATCCCGACGCTCGCCGACTGGGGCGATGACCCCGCCCCTGCCGAACGCCGTCGTCAGCTGCTCCACAGCGCCGCAACGTTGCGGCGGATCCTCACATCGCTCGGGGCCGGCATAGCCGCCCCGGCAACGATCCTCTCCGGAGAGGAAGGACTCTCATGACAGCAATAGCCGCCCCACAGGCCGTTGTCCCGGCCAGGCGCCGGCCCTTCAGCAGCTTCCTTAAACGGGACCGGAAGCTCACGCTCGCCCTGTCCCTGCTGGCCGCCCTGGTGGTGCTGACGCTGCTCGGCCCGCTGCTCTGGCGGGTCCAGCCTGAAGCGATCAACCTTGGCGCAGTCCTCCAGGGGCCGAGTTTCGGCCATCCGATGGGCACGGACGACACCGGCCGCGACGTGATGTCCCGCTTCCTCGCCGGCGGACAGACCTCGATCCTTGCCGGCCTGACCATCGCACTGATCGGCGCCGTCGTGGGCTGCGTGGCCGCCCTGCTTGCCGGCTCCATGCGCGGCTGGGTGGACACCCTTTTCACCTGGCTGAGCAACTCGATCCTGTGCTTCCCGGCGATCCTGCTCGCCATGGCCATCGCAATGGCGCTCAAGCCAGGAGTCACGGCCGCGGTCATCGGCCTCTCGCTGCACTCCTTCCCCTGGTACATGCGGACCCTCCGAGGCGAAGTGATGCGCCTGTACGGGCAGGACTTCATCCGCTCCACCATGGCGATCGGCGCCCACCCCGCCCGGGTCCTGTTCCGGCACGTGCTCCCGCACCTGGTGCCGATCATGATCCTGCAGATGGCGGCCGTGTTCGGCGCCGCCGTGCTGTCCCTGGCCGCCCTCGGGTACCTCGGGCTGGGAGCCCAGCCGCCCACCGCGGAATGGGGCGAAATGATCACCGAAGGCCAGCAGTTCTTCCTGACCGGGCAGTGGTGGATCGCAGGCTTCCCTGGCCTGGGACTGCTCATCGCCGTCACCCTGACTACCGTCATCGCGGACCGGGCCCGGGAAGTCCTGGACCCCCGCGGCGAATTCACCCAGGCGAAGTGAGGCTCCGATGACCAGCACCGTCCTCAAACGACTCGGGGTGGCACTGGCCACCGTCTTCGGGGCCTCGATCTTCACCTTCGTGCTGCTCCGCAAGGTCCCCGGCGACCCCGCACGGGCCATCGCCGGCGACACCGCAACCGAGGAAACCATCGCCGCCCTGCGCAAATCCATGGGCCTGGATGACAACCTCCTGGTCCAGTACGGCAACTACATGGGCTCGCTGCTCCGCGGCGACTTCGGCTTCTCGTACAGCACCGGCAACAGCGTGGGCACGCTCCTGGGGCAGCGGCTTCCAGCCACCCTCGAACTGGGGCTGCTGTCCGTGATCATCGCGATCGTCGCCGCCGTGCTGGCCGCAAGCTTCGCGGTCTATTCACGACGCCGGTGGCCGGACCAGGCCGTCCGCTTCGCCTCCTCCCTGGCCATGGGTTCGCCGCCGTTCTGGATTGCCCTGCTGGCCCTGATGGTCTTCTCCATCCAGCTCGGGATCTTCCCGGGGCCCGAAGGGCGCCTGTCGCCCGGAATGCTCAAGCCGCCGAACGTGACCGGGATGTTCACCGTGGACTCCCTCCTGGCCGGGCAGTGGGGAACCTTCGCCAACGCGTGGTGGCACCTGCTCCTGCCGGCAACGATCGTGGCGCTGGGCCCCTTTGCCTTCCTCAGCCGGCTCTACCGCAACCAGTTGCGGGGCACCCTCCGGGAAACCTTCGTGGCCGTCTCCCAGAGCCACGGCCTGCGCCGCTTCCCGGTCTACAACCGGCACGTGGCACCGCACGGGCTGCTCTCCCTGCTGCCGGCCGCATCCCTCCTCTTCGCCGACCTCCTCGCCGGAAGCCTGCTCGTGGAAAAGGTGTTCGGCTGGCCCGGCATCGGTTCCATGACCGCCGACGCCATCATCCAGAAGGACTTCGCGGTGGTCCAGGCCGTGCTCCTGATGGCGGCCGTCCTCTACGTGGTGGTCAGCCTCCTGGCCGACCTCCTCATGACCGCTGCCGATCCCCGTACCCGAGTAGGAGCACGCTGATGCAAAGCAACGCACTCTCCCTTCCCGCACCCCGAGTGGCGGGCGACGGCGGCCCGGACCCCGACCACAACGACCCCGTGCTCAGCGTCCGGGGCCTGCGGACCGACTTCGTGACCGCCGTCGGAACCGTCCACGCCGTCCGCGACGTCTCCTTCGACCTCCGCAAGGGGCAGCGGCTGGCAATCGTGGGCGAATCCGGTTCCGGCAAATCCGCCATGGCCATGTCCCTCATGGGCCTCGTGCCCCCGCCGGGCCGGGTGGTCGGCGGCAGCGTCAAACTCAACGGCAAGGAGATCGTGGGCCTTGACGACGCCGGGATCTCCAAGGTCCGCGGCAAGGACATCAGCCTCGTCTTCCAGGACCCCATGGCCGCCCTGGATCCGCTGAAGACCATCGGGAGCCAGTTCGTCGAAACCATCCGCGTGCACCAGGACGTCTCCGTCAAGGCTGCCCGGAAGATGGCATGCGATCTGCTTGGCGAAGTGGGCGTCAACGACGCCGCCCGGCGGATCTCGGACTACCCGCACCAGTACTCCGGCGGCATGCGCCAACGCGTCCTGATCGCGATGGCCATCGCCAACGATCCCTCCGTGGTGGTCGCGGACGAACCCACCACCGCCCTGGACGTCACCACCCAGGCACAGGTGCTGGACCTGCTGGCCAAGATCTGCGACGAACGCGGCAACGCCCTGGTGATGATCACCCACAACCTGGGCATCGTGGAGGAACTCTGCGACAGCGTCAACGTCATGTACGCCGGGCGCTTCGTCGAATGCACCAGCACCGAGGCGTTGTTCGCCTCGCCGGGCCACCCGTACTCGAAGGCCCTGCTGGACTGCGTTATCGACCCCGCCACCGCCCGGCGCGGTGCGCTGCCAGCCATCCCCGGATCGCCGCCGGACCTCTCGGTGGACGAACCCGGCTGCCCCTTCGCGCCCCGCTGCCCGATCGGCCGGGACCAGGAACGCTGCGCGATCGAAAGACCGCAGCCGCGCACCCTGTCCAACGGCGCCGTCGTCCGCTGCCACTTCGCCTACGACCCCCAAGGGGAGACAGCATGAACATCGCAAGCGCCACCCCGCTCCTGCGGGTGGAGAAGCTGAACAAGTCCTATGCCAAGGGCATCGGCAAACGGCACAGCGTACAGATCCTGCACGATGTCTCCTTCGAACTGCGCCGCGGCCAGACCCTGGGCCTGGTGGGGGAGTCCGGCAGCGGCAAGTCCACCACCGCCGCCTGCGTGATGGGCCTGACCGGCGTGGACAGCGGGTTGATCGAGTTCGACGGCGTCGACCTCACCAGCCTCTCCAAGGCCGAGATGCGCAGGATGCGCCGGCGGATCCAGATGGTCTTCCAGGACCCCAACGGCTCCCTCGACCCGCGCTTCACCGTGGCGGACCTGGTGGAAGAACCCCTCATCGTGCACGGCGTCAGCGATTCAGCGGAACGTTCGCGTCGGGTTTCGGAGGTCCTGGACCGCGTGGGAATCAGCGTCAAGCAGGCCCAGCGCTACCCCTTCGCGTTCTCCGGCGGCCAGCGCCAGCGCATCGCGATCGCGCGGGCCCTGGTCCTGAACCCGGACCTGGTGGTGCTGGATGAACCCGTGAGCGCGCTGGACGTCTCCATCCAGGCGCAGGTCCTCAACCTCCTGAGCGAGCTGCAGGACGAACTCGGCCTGACCTACCTCTTCATCGTCCACGACCTCGCGGTGGCCCGGCTCATGAGCCACAACATCGCCGTCATGAACGCCGGGGAGATTGTGGAGGCCGGCACTTCGGCGGATGTCTTTGAGAACACCACCCACCCGTACACCCGCGCGCTGCTGGATGCCGTGCCGGGTGCCCGCCGCCGGGCAGCACAGACCCGGACGACGGCGGCGCTCGCCGCGGCGGGCACGGCCGACACCCTGGAAGGAATGTGACATGTTGATCCTCCCGAAATGGACGGCCGCTGTCAGGAAGGCATCCGTGAAGCGGACGACGGCGGCGCTCGCCGCCGTGGGCCTGCTCGCCCTCGCGGGCTGTGCTCAGCCCGCGGCATCCTCCGGCGCAGGCGAGCGGCCCTTCACCGTGAACTGGGCCGCCTCGCTGACCAACATCGACCCCGCCTTCGTGTGCGCGGGCAATGAGAACAGCTTCGCCACCAACTTCTACGCCCGCCTCGTCAGGCTCGACGAAGCACCCCAGCAGGACGGCACACTCGTGGCCATCAACGAGCCCGAACGTGTCAAGGGCGATCTGGCCACGTCCTGGACGGTGTCCCCGGACGGGAAGTCCTACACCTTCTCCCTGCACCCCGGGGCGAAGTTCGCCAACGGCAACCCGCTGGACGCCGAAGCCGTGCGGTATTCGATCATGCGCAACCTGACCATCGGCGGCTGCGGGGCACTGGGCCTGCAGATCGGCCTGACGGACCCGCCCCTGATCAGCGACGTCGTCGTGGTGGACCCGCAGACGGTGCGCCTGGAACTCTCCCGGGCCTATCCGGCCATCCTGGTGACCCTGGCCCAGAGCCGCGGCTCGATCTATGACCCGAAGGTCATCAAGGAGCACGGCGAGGACAAGAAGGGCGTGCCCAACCAATGGCTCGCCTCGCACACCGCCAGCAGCAGCGGGCCCTACGTGCTGGACGAATACGTGGCCAACAACTACGCCGTCCTCACCCGGAACCCGAACTACTATGGCGAGCCGGCCAGGGAAGCCGAGGTGCGGGTCAACTTCATCTCCTCGATTCCCACCCTGATGCTGCAGGCCCGCCGCGGCGAAGCCGATGTGACCCTGGGCCTGCCGCCCTACGTGGTGCACCAGCTGAGCCAGGAGGACTGCTGCCGCGTCACGTCCGCCCCGGCCTTCGCACCGGTGACCGTGTCCCTGGACAACTCCTCGGGCACCACGGCCAACCCGAAGCTGCGTGAGGCCCTCACCTACGCCGTGCCATACGAACAGATCAAGGCGAGCGTGGCCTACGGCTACGCGGACAGCTACTACGGTCCCTTCGTCCCCGGCATCCCGGGCTTCGACGCTCAGCGTTCTGCGCCCCGGCCGCTGGACAAGGAACGGGCACGGGCCCTGATTAAGGAATCGGGCCTGACGGACCCGCAGATCGACCTCATGATCAACCCGTCCTCGCCCGGCGTGTCCACCCTCGCGACCATCCTCAAGTCCTCCTGGGAGGACATCGGAGTGCGTGTGAACATCGACTCGCAGACCCCCACGGCCTTCGCCACCAGGTTCAACACGGGCAAGTACCAGTCGGCCCTGCTGTTCGAAACCGGCGGCGTCGTGGCCGCGTACGAGCTGCGCAAGAAGATGACCTGCGGCAGCACCTTCAACAACCAGCACATCTGCATCCCCGGGACCCCGGAGCTCATGGACAAGCTCAACGCCGCCTCCGACCTCGATTCGCAGCTGCCGTACATCAACGCGCTGGTGGATTCCTGGCGGGCCAGTTCGCCCACCATCATCCTCTACCGTGCGCAGTTCACGGCGGTGCTTTCGGGCTCGGTCAAGCACTTCGAGTTCTCGCCGACGTACAGCTTCTACAACTGGGGACGCTAGCGCCCTGCCCGCTGCGGGGACCGGTCCGCCCGGTTCCCGCAGCAGGCACCACAAGACATCCAGAACCAGCTAAGGACAAGAAAAATGCGAATTGGTGTTGATGGCAGCAAGATTCCCCACGAAGCCGAGGACTCCGCGGTCCGGATCCTCGAACGCGCCCACGCACTGGGCATGGAGGGCGTCTACTTCCGCAGCGTGATGGACGTTTCGCCCACCCTGGACCGTGGCCTGCTCGCCGAAGTGCGCTCCTGCGCCGATGAACTGGGTCTCTACCTGCAGATGGGCCTGGCCAAGGTCAACCCCTATGCGGCCTCCGAGGCGCCCCAGGTCCGCAGGCTTGGTGACGGCGACTACACCCGCGGCATGGTCAGGATGATCGAGGCCGCACACGAGGCCGCCGGAGTCACCGAGCTCTGGGTGGCCTGCGCCAACTACCAGCGTGGCATGCCCGGTTACTACGTCTTCGACCGTTTCCGCACGGACGCCCCGTGGCCGGACCAGTTGGTGGCGATCGAGAAGTTCCTGCGACTCCTTGCCCCGGTGGCCCGGGACCACGGGGTGCACCTGAACATCGAAACCCACGAGGAGATCACCAGTTACGAGGTGGTGCGCCTGGTCGAATCCGTGGGCCCGGACGTCCTGGGCGTCACCTTCGACACCGCCAACGTGGTGGTGCGCGGCGAGGACCCTGTGGCGGCGGCGCGCCGCGTGGCGCCCTACACCCGCGCCACGCACCTCCGGGATTTCGTACTCGGTGAGCAGGACGGCGTGTTCGGACGGGTCTTCGCCCCCATCGGGCAGGGATCCATCGACTGGGACACCGTGCTGGGCATCCTGCACGCGGCAAACCCGGAGTTGCCGCTCTCCATCGAGAACGCCGGCCCTACGCTGCACCTGCCCATCGGCCTGGACGATCCCGAGTGGCTTGCGGTCCACCCGGACCTGGATGCGGCCGAAGTGGCCCGGATCCGCGAAATGGCCGCCGGATACCAGGCCAAGGTGGATCGCGGCGAGGCTTTGTCGTTGACGGAACTCCGGGCGATTCCGTACGACGGCGAACGCTTCATCCATGAGTCTGCCCAGGCCCTGCGAGCCTCCCTCGCCAGGCTCGGCCTCGCGGAGGGCGTCACCGCGCGCTGACGAGGAGCACGAACTGGCAGCACCTGCCTTAAATCTGCATGGAGATGGCATCTGCTGCCAGTTCGCACGTATTCCGGTCGCCGAGGAGCACAATGGCCCCATGGCATCCAAGATCACCGATGTACCGGGAATCCGTGTGGGGCAGGTCCAGAAGGTCGGCGACGGCTGGCTGTCCGGGGTGACGGTGGTCCTGCCGCCACCGGGAACCGTGGGCTCGGTGGATGTGCGCGGGGGAGGGCCAGGCACCCACGAGACCGATGCCCTCGATCCCACCACGCTCGTTCCCACTGTCGACGCAGTGGTGCTGACCGGCGGCAGCGCCTACGGACTGGCCTCGGCGCATGGCGCCCAGCTCTGGTGCGAAGAGCAGGGCCGCGGTTTCCCGGTGGCGGGCGGCGTGGTGCCGATCGTCCCGGCCGCGGCCATTTTCGACCTCGGCCGCGGCGGCGACTTCGCCGCCCGGCCCGGCGCGGACATGGGTTACGAAGCGGCAGCCGCCGCGGCCGCTTCCGGTGAGCAGGCCGACGTCGCACGCGGAAACGCCGGCGCCGGCACCGGAGCGGTGCTCGGCAGGGGCGCCTTCAAGGGCGGGGTGGGCACGGCGTCCCTTACCCTCGACGCCATCTCCCCGGACGGGCCCGTGGTGGTGGGCGCCATCGCGGTGGTGAATGCGCTGGGCATGCCGGTGGGAGCGGAGGCACCGGAACCGCCGGCTTCCCCGCAGCTGAACACCACGCTCGCCGTCGTCGCCACCAACGCGGCCCTGGACCCGGCCGAATGCAAGCGGACCGCCGGGGCGGCCCATGCCGGCCTCGCCCGGGCGCTGAACCCCTCCCATACCCTCGCCGACGGCGACACCGTCTTCGCGCTGGCGACCGGCGCCGTCGGGCTTGACCGGAGTACGGAACAGGCGCGGCAGATCTCCCTGATCACCCTGCAAAGCGCGGCGGCGGAAGCGGTGCGGCTCGCCATCCTGGACGGCGTCGCGGCGGCGGAATCCATCACGACGCCGGCGGGGGAGTTCCGCGCTTTCGCCCCCGGAGGGGGCGGCGGGCAGGGGTGACAGCAGGATGCCTCTGCGCTAGCATGAGCGGATTTAACATTCGGCCGGCTTTGGCGTAGTGTTGTCTGTTGGTTGTCTGCACAGTCACGCCCATTTACAGAACCGGATTTTCCGGGTCCGTCGACGGGATGCAGCGGCAGCCGAAAACCCAAAAACGTCCGCAGGGATTCCCTTGGGAAGGACTGCGGCAAACAACAGTTAGCGGAGGATATGGCCAAGAAGGACGGGGTCATTGAGATCGAGGGCGTTGTGACCGAGGCGCTGCCCAACGCGATGTTTCGCGTTGAGCTGACCAACAAGCACATCGTTCTTGCACACATCTCGGGGAAGATGCGCCAGCACTACATCAGGATTCTCCCTGAGGACCGGGTAGTGGTGGAGCTGAGCCCTTACGACCTCACACGTGGTCGCATCGTCTACCGCTACAAGTAAATCGTTGGGCGGCAGGGCATTAGCCCGAGCCGTTCCAGCCGACCACCTGCAACACGCAAAGGAACGCCATGAAGGTCAAGCCGAGCGTTAAGCAGATCTGCGACAAGTGCAAAGTGATCCGCCGTAATGGCCGGGTCATGGTGATCTGCGAGAACCCGCGCCACAAGCAGCGCCAGGGCTAATTCCCGCCAGGGAATCAGCGCCCGCAAGGGCAAACCTGGGCTGTGCCCACGCAAGTAAATAAAGGCAGCACAAGCTGCGCTGGGACATTGAGCAACACAGAGCCCGGACAGCGAACCCCCGGTCGGAGGCTGGGGCCACACTGAAAGTGTGGGTGTACTGCCTACGACCTCCGGTTTATTCAAGGAGTACCGCCACTATGGCTCGTCTCGCTGGCGTAGACATTCCCCGCGAAAAGCGGTTGGAAATTGCGCTTACTTACATCTACGGCGTGGGCAAGACCCGTGCAAAGGAAACCCTGGCTGCCACCGGCATCAGCGCTGACGTTCGCGTCAAGGACCTGACTGACGCCGAACTGGTTCAGCTGCGTGACTACATCGAGGGCAACTACAAGGTTGAGGGTGACCTTCGCCGCGAGGTAGCCGCCGACATCCGCCGCAAGGTCGAGATCGGCAGCTACGAAGGCCTGCGCCACCGCAAGGGCCTGCCCGTACGCGGTCAGCGTACGAAGACCAACGCTCGTACCCGCAAGGGCCCGAAGCGCACCGTCGCCGGCAAGAAGAAGGCCGGCCGCTAGAAATAGCGGTCGTCTTCACCCGATAACTTTTCTGTAGGAGAAAACATGCCCCCCAAGACTCGTGGAGCGGTCCGTAAGCCGCGTCGCAAGGATAAGAAGAATATTGCGCTCGGCCAGGCGCACATCAAGAGCACCTTCAACAACACCATCGTGTCCATCACGGACCCGAGCGGTGCTGTGATCTCCTGGGCTTCCGCCGGTGAGGTTGGCTTCAAGGGCTCCCGTAAGTCCACCCCGTTCGCTGCCCAGATGGCTGCCGAGGCCGCTGCAAAGCGCGCCCAGGAGCACGGTCTGCGCAAGGTCGACGTTTTCGTCAAGGGCCCGGGATCCGGACGCGAGACCGCAATCCGTTCGCTGCAGGCCGCTGGCCTCGAGGTTGGCTCCATCCAGGACGTCACCCCCAGCGCCCACAACGGTTGCCGCCCGCCGAAGCGCCGCCGCGTCTAATTGACTCCGCTGCGGCCGGCCGTGCCGCCGTCGGACAGTCTTCTGTCCGAGCGGCACGGCCGGCAGCTTCGGAAACAAGCCGATTTCCACCACCTGTGTTGCGTCATATAGCGGATGCTCGCCGAAAGGAAACCTAAGTGCTTATTGCACAGCGCCCCACTCTGTCTGAAGAAGTAGTCTCCGAGAACCGCTCGCGTTTCATCATTGAACCGCTGGAACCGGGCTTCGGCTACACCCTCGGCAACTCCCTCCGCCGTACCCTGCTCTCCTCCATCCCCGGTGCCGCTGTTACCAGCATCCGGATCGATGGCGTGCTGCACGAGTTCACGACGGTTCCGGGTGTCAAGGAAGATGTCACCGAGATCATCCTGAACATCAAGAACCTCTCCGTGTCCTCCGAGCACGATGAGCCGGTTGTCGCGTACCTGCGCAAGCAGGGTCCCGGAGTCGTCACGGCAGCGGACATCGCTCCGCCCGCCGGCGTCGAATTCCACAACCCGGATCTGCACATTGCCACGCTGAACTCGAAGGGCAAGTTCGAACTCGAACTGACCATCGAACGCGGACGCGGCTACGTTTCGGCAGCTCAGAACAAGTCCGGCGACTCCGAGATCGGCCGCATCCCGGTCGACTCGATCTACTCGCCGGTCCTGAAGGTGACCTTCCGCGTGGAAGCCACCCGTGTTGAGCAGCGCACCGACTTCGACAAGCTCATTGTCGACGTCGAGACCAAGCCGGCCATCGCCCCGCGCGATGCCGTCGCTTCCGCAGGCACCACCCTGGTGGAACTGTTCGGTCTGGCCCGCGAGCTGAACACCGCAGCTGAAGGTATTGAGATTGGCCCGTCGCCCACCGACGCAGCCCTGGCTGCTGACATGGCACTGCCGATCGAGGATCTGGACCTGACGGTCCGTTCCTACAACTGCCTCAAGCGTGAGGGCATCCACACCGTGGGTGAACTCGTTGCCCGCTCCGAGGCTGACCTGATGGACATCCGCAACTTCGGTGCCAAGTCCATCGACGAGGTCAAGGCAAAGCTGGTGGAACTGGGCCTGTCCCTGAAGGACTCGCCTCCCGGTTTCGATCTTGCAGCCCGCGCCGCAGCCATCGAAGAGGACGACGCCGCGTTCAGCGACGACGAGCTCTAACACAGATCTTGGCCATCGGGTCCCGGACGGACCAGTACGGCCTTCATTACAGGAGAAATTACTATGCCTACCCCCACTAAGGGTCCGCGCCTCGGAGGCGGTCCGGCTCACGAGCGCCTGATGCTCGCGAACCTGGCAGCTTCGCTGTTCGAACACAAGCGCATCACCACCACGGTCACCAAGGCCAAGCGCCTGAAGCCGTACGCAGAGCGCCTGGTCACCTTCGCCAAGCGTGGCGACCTCGCTTCCCGCCGCCGCGTGCTCGGCCTGATCAGCAACAAGGGCATTGTCCACGAGCTGTTCACCGACATCGCCCAGGCAGTGGAGAACCGCGACGGCGGCTACACCCGCATCACCAAGATCGGCAACCGCAAGGGCGACAACGCTCCCATGGCTGTCATCGAGCTGGTTCTCGAGCCGCTCTCCCCGAAGCAGGCCGTTGTAGCCGAAGCCACCCAGGCTGCCGAGAAGGCTGCTCCGGTTGCTGAGGAAGCTGCCGCTGAAGAGGTCGTCGAGACTGAAGCTGCTGCCGAAGAGGCTCCCGAAGCCGCTGCCGAAGAGGCTCCGGCCGCTGAGGAAGCTGCCGAGGCTCCGGCCGAAGAGGCTGCCAAGGACGAGAAGTAATTCGCTGAATTCTTCCCGATAGACTTGGGTCTATGAACGAACAGGAACCCGCTGCCCCCGTTTCCGGAGGCGGCGGGTTCTTGCGTATCCGGATGGATCTTTCCTACGACGGCGGCCCGTTCAGCGGCTGGGCCGTGCAGCCCGGACTCCGTACGGTGCAGGGTTGCCTTGAGTCCGCGCTCGAGTTGATCATCCGCCGTCCGGTCCGGGTCACCGTGGCGGGCCGCACCGACGCCGGAGTGCACGCCCGCGGCCAGGTGGTCCATCTGGACCTCTCGCCGGAGGAGTGGTTCCGCCTTTCTCGCGATGGCCTTTACGATCCGGCGGCCGCCCTGCAGCGGAAGCTGCGCGGGGCGCTCAGCAGGGTCCTGGAGGGACACCACGGTGCTGGTGGAATTCGCGGTGCCATTGAGATTCACGACGCCGGCCTGGCGCCTTCGGGTTTCGACGCCCGGTTTTCGGCGCTGTGGCGCCGCTACAGCTACCGGATTGCCGACGGTCCGGAACGCTGGGACCCGCTGCTGCGGGGACTGACCCTTTGGCACAAGGCACCGCTGGACACGGGGTTGATGAACCGCGGGGCGGCCGAACTCCTGGGCCTGCAGGATTTCCGCGCCTACTGCCGGCCCCGGGAGGGCGCAACCACCATCCGGGAACTTCAGGCTTTCGAGTTTGACCGCGGAGACGACGGCGTCATAGTCGCCACCGTCCAGGCCGACGCGTTCTGCCACAACATGGTCCGTGCCCTGGTGGGCGGCGCGCTGCGTGTGGGGGAGGGCCTGGAAACCCCGCAGTGGATGCACGATCGTTTGCTTGCCGGGGTCCGCGATGCCAAATCGGTGCTCGCCGCGCCGCACCCTTTGGTGCTGGAGCATGTGGCGTATCCGGCGGACGGCGAACTGCTGGCCCGGGCCGAACTGACCCGGGCGAAGCGGGAGTAGTTGATTTCCTGCGGCCGTCACGGGAAGTCCTGCCCATGGCCGTTTGCAGGCGATCTTGGCAGGATGCAGCCATGACTCAATTTGTGGGCGCTGACCCTGCGCAGCTGCGTGCCCTCGCGAAGCAGATGGCCAAGAGCGCGGATCGGATCGGCGCCTTGACCCGGAACCTTTCCTCGTTGCTGGACACCCCAGGCTCTTGGCTGGGCCCGGACATGCAGGGATTTCGGCAGTCCTGGCAAGGCGAGCTGATGCCGCGCTCCAAATCTGTTGTGCAGAGCCTGCTGCAAGCGTCCAAGGCGTTGCAGGCCAACGCCGACGAACAGGAGAAGGCCAGCCAGGGGGCTGACGGGCAAGGCGGCGGCAACTCCGGCGGCGGCGAGTCCGGCAACGGTGACCGCAGGGACGAGTCCCGGGGTTCAGCTGGTTCCCGGACCGGGCGAGGCGATGACGACGGCGGCGATCTCGGTGGAAAGACGCCAGGGCAGGAACCTTACCCTGGAGGGCTTGGCGAGCCGGTGCCCGGCGAATCGGTACCGAAGCCCGACGCCCCTCCCTGGAAATCGGATCCCGACTCGCAGGAACACGGTTCCGAGGACGCTGGCTTTGGCGACCACGCCACAAAGGTGGGCGTTGAGGCAGCGGCCAATGCCGCCGCGCCCGTAATTCCGAATGCCTCGCGCAACCTGCTGCACTTCCTCGGGAATTCCGGTGAACCCCTCGAACAGGACGTCGACCAAATCCTTGAAGATGCCCCCGGCTTCTCCAGCCAGGCGGATGCCGACGTCGAGAACCTTGCCAAGAGCGCTGTCGAGGACGCCCGGAATTCAGGCGCAACCGGGCCGGTGACGTATCCCGTGAACACTGCTTGGAAGGGCTATTACATCGGCAAGGATGAGAGTGCTGACTGGTTCTACGCCAGTGGCGGGCTCAGCTACAGCACCCAGGGGCAGGTGACCGTGTACCCGCCGAGCACACCTGGCGGGGAGTGGACTTACAAAACGGAGACCAGCGTGAGCTATCGTGACCGTTACAACTGGGACGGCGGCAAGTCCACGGACATCGGGCCCCTGAACGTATCTGACGAGCAGCTGGGAAGGCTCAACGAAGTGGGCATCGCGCAGAACTACAACATGACGGGCGAGTCTTCCACGCGCCATAGTTCGGGAAGCGTGAAATGAGCGGGCGCGCCATGGCTTGCCTGGCCGTTGCCGGGCTCTTGCTGGCTGGATGTGCGGCTCCGGGGGGTCCCGGCCGCGCAGGGACTACGACGACAGGAACAGACATGGAAACGGAATCCACTGCACCCGGTGATGCACGCGCCGTCGCAGTTTCGCTCTTGGAGCCGGTGGGGATTGCACTGCCGGGAGACGCCCGGGATTTCACGGTGGACCGGAGCCCGCTGGAACCGTTTCGGAATGCGTCCTTGACCACGTTCACGGCGGGAAGTGCGGAGATGACGGCCGCGTGCGAAGCTGCGGGTGCCGTGGTGGCCCCGGATGCCAGGATCGGGGCCCAGGATGCGAAAGTCCTCCGGGGCGTCCAGGTGGAGGAAGGCTCCACACTCTGCTCCAAGGACTCGGATTACGGCCGCGGCCCGGCCTTCCGCGTGGTGATCCCGCCGGCAGAGACCGGGACAGTTCATGTGGCTCTGTACCAATTGCCGGCGGGGCGCTGAGCGGTTGCTTCCCGAACGTGAGAGACCCCCTTCCGGCTCTGGGTACCGGAAGGGGGTCGGGGTGACCACTGCGGTTCTGGGTACCGGGTGGTCGGTGTGGCGGCGCCCCCTCGCATAGGGCGCCAAATCGGGTACCTCCCTCCGGCAGTTCCAGCAGCTGCCGGTGGTGGCGTTGAGGTACTCCACGTGCCTGCCCAGACAGGCGGCTGATGGTTGGTGAGTTACGGGAGGCCGAGGGCGGCCTTCAGCCCGTTGCTGAGGTCACCGAAGTAGCCGTTCAGGGCGACCCCAAAGAGGCCGACCCCGCCGACGATGATGAGAGCGACGAAGCCTGTCATCACCGAGTACTCCGTGGCCGTCGCGCCGCGCTCGCTCTGCAGGAACGAGATCAGGCGACTGAGTATGGTTTTCATGATGGTTGCCTTCTCTCGGTGCTTCTAGGAGAACGCTGCAATGATGGCCATCACTGCAGGACCGATCAAGATGATGAAGAGGGTGGGGAAGATGCAGAAGATGAGGGGGAAGAGGATCTTCACCGGAATCTTCATAGCGTGTTCTTCCGCCCGCTGGCGGCGTTTCGTACGCATCTCCTGGGCCTGGGCCTTGAGGACCTTGGCGATGGCGATGCCGTAGGCGTCCGCCTGGATCACGGCCCGGATGAAGCTGCGAACATCGGGCACATCAATCCGCTCCGACATCGCCACGTAGGCTTCCTTCCGGCTGCGTCCTACTTGGATGTCCTGCAGCGTCCTGATGAATTCGTCGGCCAGCGGACCTTTGCTGTTCGCTGCCGCACGAGCCACAGCAGCCTCGAAACCAAGCCCCGCCTGGACCGAAATCAGCATCTGGTCGAGGGAATTCGGAAGGTCCAGCCTGATGGCTTCCCGGCGCTTTTGCGCATTGGAACGGATCAGCAGGTCCGGCACGAAGTACGCGAGCACGGCGACGGCCACTGCAAGGACAATGCGCCCGGCCGAGCGTTCAACCAGGAACAGTAGAAGCCCAAAGAAGGCACCGGCGAGTGCGAGCAACGGCTTGACCATCAGGACGCGCCCCAGGGGCCATTCTTTCGGCCGGCCTGCTCCGGCAAGTTGCTGGTCCAGCCAGGCGACATAGCCGGCCGGTGCAATCTGGCGTGACCATTCGGACAACCGTTCACCGGGATGGGCGCGCTGCGCGGTGCTTGCCGCCCGCGCCCCCAGGTTCATCCGGATATTCCTCAGCCCGGCGCGGTCGCCGGTGATCGCCAGCCAAACCATCCAGGAGACAGGCGCCACGATGGCCAGCATCGCTGCATATGCGAAGGGTTGCATGATGATCCTCCTCAGTACTTCGGCTTGATGAGGCGGCTGAGCCAGAAGGCCCCGAGACTCAGCATGACGGCTGCGACGGCGAGCATCAGGTATCCGGGCACGGTGGACGTAAACGTGTGCGCGTACACCGGGTTGATGAAAAGCAGGGCGATGAACATCACGATCGGAAGGGCGATGAGGACGATCGCCGACACCCGGCCTTCTGCGCTCAGTGCGCGGACTTGGCGGCGGATACGGTTGCGGTCCCGGATGGTTTCACCCACATGGTCCAGGACTTCTGCCAGGTCCCCGCCAACCTCGCGGTGGATCTCGATGGCCTGGGCAATCCAACCGAAGTCCTCATTGCGGGTCCGCGTCACCACTTCGTTCATTGAGTCGCGGAGGTCCCTGCCGATCCGGGTCTCGTTGACGATCCGGCTCAGCTCCTCGGACATGGGTTGCTCGCTCTCCTTGGCCGCTGCATCGACAGCGCGGAGGAGGCTGTGTCCGGCGCGCATGCCGCCCGTCAGCATCTGAAGGGTGTCGGGGACCTGTTCATCAAACTTTGCCTCCCGCCTGGAGGTGAGCAAGCTGAGCAGGGCAACCAGGCCCACTACTGCGACGACGGCCAGGAGGATCGCAAAGAACGGACCTGCAAGCGCGAAGCCCGTGACGGCCGCGAGTACCACGACCACCCCTGCCGTGAGTACGTAGTCGGCAGGCTGCCTCTTCAATCCGGCGGCATCGAGCCTCGCCCGTGACAGGAACCCTCCCGAGCGAGGCTGGATCCGGTTTTCGATCGCCCCCAGCGCGGAGTTGGTCATCGTCGTCAGGACTGAGTCCCTGTGGGGCATGTCCGGACGGCGGCGCTGCAGATCGATTGTCCGCCGGGATTTCAAAACAACCCAGAAGACAAGGAACAAGGCCAAGTACACTAGCGCCAGGCCCGCCGGCAGGAGGAACACGGGAAGCGATGGAATGTTCATCGCCGGACTCCTTGTCCAAGGGCACCGAACACCGCCGGCGAGATCGGGATTCCCAACTCTGCGAAGCGGTCGGTGAACCGGGGACGCACGCCAGTGGGCATCGGCCTGCCGAGGAACCTGCCGTTGGCATCGACACCTGCCGAATAGTCGAACACAAAGGCATCTTGAAGGGTCACAATATCGCCCTCCATGCCCTGAACCTCGGTCAGGTGGGTGACACGGCGGGTGCCGTCGCGCAGGCGAGTGATGTGCACGATGAGGTTCACCGCGGAGGCGACCTGCTCCCGAATGGCGCGCAGCGGGAGGTCCATGCCCGCCATCAGCACCAGGGTTTCCAGGCGGGCGATGGCATCGCGCGGAGAGTTGGCGTGAACGGTGGAAATCGAACCGTCATGGCCGGTGTTCATAGCCTGGAGCATGTCCAATGACTCCCCGCCGCGGACCTCGCCAACCACGATGCGGTCGGGACGCATACGCAGGGAGTTCCGAACCAGGTCGCGGATGGTGACTTCCCCGCGTCCTTCAATGTTGGCTGGGCGGCTCTCCAGGCGCACCACATGTTCCTGCTGCAGCTGGAGTTCGACCGCATCCTCGATGGTGACGATCCGGTCTTCCGCAGGGATGAAGGAGGAGAGGACATTCAGCAAGGTGGTCTTGCCGGTGCCTGTACCACCGGAAACGATGATGTTCATCCGGGCCAGGACACAGGCCCGCAGCAGCTCTGCCATTTCCGGAGTCAGGCTGCCAAACTCGATCAGCTTGTTGACAGTCAGAGCCTCCCGACCGAACTTGCGGATGGTGAGGGAGGGGCCGTTGACCGCCAAAGGCGGGATGATGGCGTTCACACGGGAGCCGTCGGCAAGGCGGGCATCCACCAAGGGCGACGACTCGTCAATGCGGCGGCCGACCCTGGAGACGATCCGTTCGATAACCTTCCGGAGGGCGTCGTCCGAGGTGAACTTTGCCTCCGTCTTGTAGATCCGGCCGTACCGCTCGACGTAGATGCTGTCGAAGCGGTTGACCATCACTTCAGTGACTTCGGGATCGTTGAGGAACCGTTGGATCGGGCCGTGCCCCAGGACGTCATCGATGATTTCGGAAGTCAGTCGATGACGTTCGGCGGCCGTGAGGGGGACCTGCTCGGCGTCGACGACTAGCTTCAGCTCGTCGCGGACGTACTGGTGCAGTTCCGCCTCGTCCAAGGTGGAGTCCGTCAGACGCGATCCCATGCGCTCGTACAGCGCAGCGCTGGCGCGTTCCTTGAGGCTTCCCAGTGCGCCGCTGGCGAGGATGGTTGATTGCGTACCCTCGTCGCCTTGTGAACTCGCCAGGTCTTCCGAAGCACGGACTTCCTGGAAACGGCTCAGTGTGGGTGTCTCGGCCTCTGGTGCCGGGTTTTCCGAAACGGCGGCGGCGCCGCCTGAAGGTTCTTCTCCATAGAGGCTTTCAAGCCTACGTGAGAGGTTCACCGGACTACCGCCCTTCTGTGAAGTTGCTTGTGTGTTCGTTCATCCCAATTGGGCTTGAAGCGCTCCACGAGGGAACGCAGCCCTTTGGCTGCCGGATCCCGCCGGCCGTCCTGCAGCAACGGGACGCCCTTGTTCGTGGAGAACGGCAGGGTCTTCGAGCGCGGAATGGCAACGTCCACCGGAACTCCGATGGTCGCCTCCACGTCGGTGAGG
Source organism: Arthrobacter sp. TE26545 (assembly GCF_056279005.1). The sequence continues at coordinate 2,840,697 of NZ_JBWBQM010000001.1, read as the reverse complement.
CCCAGGCCGCTCCGAGGATCGGCCATGTTTAGCACCACGTGCCGGTGCTGTGGCAGGAGCCGGAGTTCGTCTAGGATGTGCAAGCCCGTCCGCAGGCCGCGGATGCTGGGAATGTCCATGCCGCAGACCCACACTGCGTCCGTCGCATTTTCCAGGGCCGCCAGGACGTGCTCGCCAAGGCCGGGGGCCGTGTCGATGACAACGTACTGGAACTCGTGCCTTAGCTGTCCCAAGAGGTGGCTGACATGCTCGGCCTTGATGCGGTCCATCTCCACCGGGTTGCGGGGAGCGCAGAGCGCGTAGATGCTCGCCGGGTGGACGCTCAAGTAGGTCTTGAGCACCATGGAGTCCTGGCTCGCAGGCCCGAGGACGGCATCGGTGATGGTGTGGTCCGGCTCCAGGAGCAGACCACTTGCAACGTCCCCGAATTGCAGGTCCAGGTCGACGATGACGACGCCCATGGGAGCAAGCGTGCCGAGCCCCACAGCGAGGTTCGTGGCCACCGTGGTTTTACCGACGCCGCCCTTGGGCGACATCACCGCGATGACACGTCCGCCCGAGGCCTGGTCTGGAGACTCGATGGCACTGGGGGCAAGCCCCCGACGCCGGCCTGCCGCCGCAAGGCTGGCACGTTCGACCATGACGCGGATTCCGTCCGCCTCGGCCGCCGGGGACAGGATGTCCCTGACGCCGGCGCGCATGGCTGCCAAGACCAATTCCGGGGTCTGCTCGGCCGCGAGTACCACGCTGATTTCCGGGAACTGCAAGTCGAGCAGGGAAGCGTGCTTGAGGGACTCAGTGACGTTCAGGCCCGGGCCGAGGATGAGGACTTCCGGTGGCTCGCCCAGGAGCTGGTTGAGGATGTCCTGCGGGCCTTCCGGAAGGTAGTCCGCCTGGAACCACTGCAGGCTGCCGCTCATGCCGGCTGTGGCGGCGCGGACCCTGCGTTCGAAGTCGGTGTCCGGTGTGATCAATATGAAGCGGCTCATCGGAATACCTTGCCGAGAGTCATCACGCCGGAGTTGCCTTGGGTGGCGTCGCCGGGCTCCTTGGTAAGGTAGACCTTCCCGAACTCAGCCGCGAAGACGATCTTCTCAACGTCGGGAGCAGGGCGGGCCAGGGTTACCAGGTAGGTGCCCTGCGTGGAGGAGTTCTTGTTCGCGTTGAGCGAGCCGCCGCTGGCCGTCTGGGTTGTCTGCTCAGTGGCAGGATCAGCGATGCTGCCGCTGCCATCCTGGACCGCGGTGACAAGCACCTTGTGGAGCGACAACTGGGTCATGTCCGGGAGCGAATCGTCCTTTGGCTTGAAGGACAGCAGAACTCCCACCGTGTCCCCTGCCTGGAGATTGCCGCCGATAACGCGTTCGATGTCGAGCTTGACGGTGACTTCCTGGAGCCCGGTCGGGACTTCCACCCTGCCTCGTCCGAGTTGTGAGCCCGGATCCACCATGCGGGAAGCGAGCACTTGTTCGCCGGGCATGAATTCGATGGATGAGACCTTGCTTCCCAGATCGTCGAGATTCTTGACGCTGTCTGCCGCAATGGCTGACCGTGGGATGGATTTCTTGACCACGCTGTCGCCGAATTTGGCGACGGTGGTGCCGGCGGGAATTTCCCGCTGCACGATGTAGACCTCTTCGGTCTCCGTGTTGGCCAAGGCGCGCTTGTCGGCGCCCTGGACGTAGAACACGAGCATCACTGTCCCAATGATGGCTACGACAAGCGCAGCGATGCCTCCCAGTAGGCGTGTTTTCACTTTCTTCTCCTGTCGATGCGCGGAGGGGTGGAACCGGTCCGCTATTTGATGAGTGTCACGATGACGGTGCCGAGATTTTGCCCAGACCCGGCGCCACCGCCTGCGGCGGCATCGATGGTGACGTACTTGACGAATTGGCCGATGATGCAGCGGTCGTTTCCTCCGGAACATGCAAGGTTGGAGTTGCCGGTGGCTGCTGTGGTATTGCGGTATTCGAAGGGACTGCCATTGCCGAACTTCCACCCGAGGATCTTGAAGGTGGCGTATCCGATGATGTGGTAGAGAGCCCCGTTGCCTGTGCCGGTTGTGGTGTCGAAGACCGGGAAGGTCACCTCGACAACCTGTCCTGCTGCCATGGTGTTGATCCAGCCCTGCAGGATGGTGGCGCATTGGGAAGGCTTGTCATTGCCCGGATCGGTTCCGACGACGTTGCCCGTGGAGGTGACCGCGTAGCAGTCTCCGTCGGGGTCACTCAGCCAGCCCCAGCCGCCCGGAACAACCTGTCCCGACGGATTGGTGCAGGTGGTGCCCGGCTTCCAAGAGATCTTCTGCTTGGAACCTGTAGCTACGGCGCCGGTGAGGTCAAAGCACTTGTTGGAGAAGGCGAGCGGGAACGCTCCGCCTGCGCCGGGAAAGCTCAGACCGGCGACGGCCGTGGCACCCACGGTTGCCGGAGCGACGTTCAAGGCGCTGGCGAACATCTTGTGCAGGAAGCCGGCGCCGCTCTTGCCGTCCAGGGTGGAGGTCTTGACGGTGACTTGGTTGGCCACGCTGAGGTCCACCGACTTGACCGTGGAGGCGTTGTCCCGTGCATTCGAATTGGCAAGGGCAGCGGCCGCGGCGTTCGCCTGCGCCTGGGTACACCCGCCACCCGAGGCGCAAATCTGCGCGACGGCGATAGCACCCGCGTCGGCGCCGTTCTGCAGTTCGGCACGTTCGGCGTAGATCTGACCGACATCCACGGCCATCGCACCCGCACCAATCAGGACGAGCACCATGACCGCAACCATGGCGCCGGCCGCGCCGCGTTCATTACTTGGTTTCTTGGACCCATGCATCAGCCGCCGCATCGCATGGCCCCCTTTCCGGAGACGTTGAGCGAAGGGACAAAGAACCCTGTGAGGGTCGGCGAGCTGTAGGTGACGGTCGCCGTGACGGTGGCTCCCGAACTGCAGGCACCGGAAAGGCTGACATTTCCAGGGGACAGGTTGATGCTCGGAGCTCCCGCGACGCCGGCAGCCTTGGCCTTGCCGGAGTCGTTTGTCACGGCCATCGTCCGCGCGGCTTCACGCGCAGCCTGGGTAACTGAAATTTGGAGGTTGAAGAAATAGGCGAATTCCACGATGGCGACAATAATCAGCAGGAGAATCGGTGCGACTAGCGCCAATTCCACTGCAACGGCCCCGCGTTCTCCTTTTTGCCTGTTTTTGCTGCGAGTCATTTTATCCCCCAGTGGATTAGGCAGCTTCAAGGGTTAATGCGCACTTGTTTGAGAAATGGCTGTGCCGCGTCCGCGTAGGCGGACGCGGCACATGCCTTGGCGCTTTGGATTGCTTGCGTGCTTACCAGCCGTTGACGACGCCGGCGAGACCGTTGAAGAAGTTGTTCAGTGCCCCACCGAAGGCACCGACACCGGCCACGATGATCAGGGCGATGAGACCGACCAGCAGGCCGTATTCAGTCGCCGTCGCGCCCTTTTCGGAGGTGAGTCGATCCTTGAGGCCGGCGATGTAAGAGACCACAGAAAGCATGAGAGATGACATTGGAAAATCCTTCCCAGATAAGGCGAATATTTTTTGGCCGAATTCCGGGCCGCCCCCATATCCAGCGGTTCGGATTTCGATATCAAAAGAATTCACCCGGGGGGTGGAAGGTGGCAAGACATGGCTGTACTCGACTTTTATCGGGTCACCTTGACGGTTTTTCCTCGAGTACTCAGTTTCTATTCCGAGTACTACTTGGAAGCGGCCATGAGCCGTTCGTCAAGTACGCAGCTCCGCACGCCCTGCGCTAGGGGAGGAGTAGCAGCGTGCCGATGGCCGCGGCGAACATGGGCGGGCCGTGAGGGGTCTCTTTGGGCGTATTTCCGCGCCCGAGTCGTAACAGCAGCACCGTCAACAAGCCGCCCAACACAAACCCCAGCAGCCCCCCGTAGAACACCTGTTTCCAACCCAAGTAGCCCAAGTACACGCCAAGGGGTGCTGCGAGCTTCACATCGCCCATTCCGATGCCCCTCGGGGAAATTAATCCGAGAATCAGGTACCCCGCGAAGAGCACGGCTCCGCCGGCGGCCCCCCGGAGCAGCCCGCCCCAGTCTGAGCTGAGCGCTGCGGAGGCCGCGAAGAGGGCCAATCCTGCCACGAGCAGTCCCAGAACCAGGGGATTTGGAAGCAAATGCAAGGCGATATCGACCCGTGAAAGTTGCACCGCCAGCACCGCCAGGAGGAGAAAAGCCGGCAATTCGGGAGAAATGCCAAAACGCCATGCAAACAGGACGAACAGAAGGGCCGTGATTGCCGCCGTCGTAAGCCTCGCCCGAAGGGGCGGCATGCCGCCGAGCCGCGGCAGCCATGCCTTGATGGCCAGGTCTGCCAGCAGGCTCAAGCCGGCGCCTGCAACACCCGCAAGGACAAGCAGTACAGGGGCGTAGGTCACCGACACCTCCTCGGACAGCGGCGGACAGTTCCCCTCATTCTGAACCCGCAGGACCGCTGAAGCCCTCATTTTGACCCTGCAAGTCTCTTGGCGCTATTGTTGATAGTCGTTGTGCGTGTCCTTTCTCGATGACACATGCCCGCTTGGGGATCCAGTTGCAGGATCACAAACCCGGGGAGGCATTTCGAGGCCTTGGGATGACTGGTTACATAGAGCCCTCACCTCTGTTCCGGTAGCGCATACCTAGTAGGTCCACGCTTGGGCGTGTGGCCTAAAACATGAACGCCAGAACAAGAACGAGGCAAAACCGTGCGTACGTACACCCCGAAGCCCGGCGATATCAACCGCCAGTGGCACGTCATTGACGCCACCGATGTTGTCCTTGGTCGTCTTGCCAGCCAGACCGCAACACTGCTGCGCGGAAAGCACAAGCCGACCTTTGCGTCCCACATGGACATGGGCGACTTCGTCATCATCATCAACGCCGAGAAGGTCGCACTGACCGGCGCCAAGCTGGAGCAGAAGCGCGCTTACCGCCACTCCGGCTACCCGGGCGGCCTGACCTCCGTCAACTACGCGGAACTGCTCGAGTCCAACCCGGTTCGCGCCGTGGAAAAGGCCGTCAAGGGCATGCTCCCCAAGAACTCCCTCGCCGCTCAGCAGCTGAGCAAGCTCAAGGTCTACCGTGGCGCTGAGCACCCGCACGCTGCCCAGCAGCCGAAGACTTTCGAAATCACCCAGGTCGCCCAGTAGTCCTGGCCACCAAACAACTTTTAATACAAGGAGAATCGTGGCTCAGAACGAAGAACTGACCACCGAAGCCGTTGAGGCTGAGGAACTGACCAGCTACACCTCTGAAAGCGCACCGGCTGACGCCGCGCCGAAGAAGGAGCGCCCCGCACTGACCGTTGCCGGCGCAGCAGTTGGCCGCCGCAAGGAAGCCGTTGCACGCGTCCGCGTTGTGCCGGGCTCCGGCAAGTGGACCATCAACGGCCGCGAACTGGCCAACTACTTCCCGAACAAGCTGCACCAGCAGGAAGTCAACGAGCCCTTCAAGATCCTCGAACTTGAAGGCGCCTACGACGTCATCGCCCGCATCCACGGCGGTGGCCCCTCCGGCCAGGCCGGTGCCCTGCGCCTCGGTGTTGCCCGTTCGCTGAACGAGATCGACGTCGAGAACAACCGCCCGACCCTCAAGAAGGCTGGCTTCCTGACTCGTGACGCCCGCGTCATCGAGCGTAAGAAGGCCGGTCTCAAGAAGGCACGTCGCGCCCCGCAGTACTCCAAGCGCTAAATTTGCGCCTACCCAAAGGCCCGGTCGCAGAGCGACCGGGCCTTTGGGCTCCCTCGGCGCAATTCAGCGCTCGGCTCCACAAGCGCTAAATCCGCTTATCCGGCCTGGCCGGAGCCTGGAAGCCCGTTCCGCCGTTTCGGCGGGGCGGGCTTCCGCCGTTAACGCTGCTGCCGGCAGCGCGCTTCATGCGCGGGTCGAAGCCGGGGGAGGCCCGTCCGTCGATTAGACTGAGTCCCGATGTCTAGATTATTTGGAACAGATGGCGTGCGCGGTCTCGCGAACGGAGCCCTCACCGCCGAGCTGGCGTTGCAGCTCGCCCAGGCCGCCGCCGTCGTACTTGGCCATGACCGCACCCCTGACGGAAAGCGGCCGCGCGCCGTCGTCGCCCGTGACCCGCGGGCGAGCGGCGAGTTCATCGCCGCGTCCGTCGAAGCTGGCCTCGCCAGCTCCGGAATCGACGTGTTCGACGCCGGCGTGCTGCCCACCCCGGCGGCTGCCTACCTGGTGGCGGACCTCGACGCCGATTTCGGCGTCATGATTTCCGCCTCCCACAACCCGGCGCCGGACAACGGGATCAAGTTCTTCGCCCGTGGCGGGCAGAAGCTGCCCGACGACGTCGAGAACGCCATTGAGGCCCAGCTCGGCAAGGAACCCTCCCGCCCGCTGGGCGGCGACGTCGGACGCATCCAGCGGTTCTCCGACGCCGAAGACCGCTACATCGTCCACCTGCTCACCACATTGCCGCACCGCCTCGATGGCCTGCGCGTGGTCCTCGACTGCGCCCACGGCGCCGCGAGCGGCTGCTCCCCGCAGGTGTTCAAGGATGCCGGCGCGGACGTCATCGTCATCGGCGCTGAACCCGACGGCCTGAACATCAATGACGGCGTGGGCTCCACCCACCTGGGCCCGCTGAAGGAAGCCGTGCTGAAGTACGGTGCCGATCTCGGCGTTGCCCACGACGGCGACGCCGACCGCTGCCTTGCTGTGGACCACGAGGGCAACGAGGTGGACGGCGACCAGATCATGGCGATCCTCGCCCTGGCCCTCAAGGAAGCCGGAAAGCTCAAGGACGACGTCCTCGTGGCCACCGTCATGAGCAACCTGGGCCTCAAGATCGCCCTGCGCAAGGCCGGTATCTCGATCCGCGAAACCGCAGTCGGGGACCGCTACGTGCTGGAGGAAATGCGCGCAGGCGGCTACAGCCTGGGCGGCGAGCAGTCCGGACACGTGATCTTCTCGGACTACGCCACTACAGGCGACGGCGTGCTGACCGGCCTCCAGCTTGCAGCCCAGGTGGCGCGCACCGGACGTTCCTTGAAGGAGCTCGCCGCTAGCATGGCCAAGCTCCCGCAGCTGATGATCAACGTGAAGGGCGTGGACAAGTCCCGCGCTGCCACGGACGAGGGCGTGGCCGCAGCCGTGGCCGCAGCCGAACTCGAACTCGGCGACACGGGCCGCGTCCTGCTGCGCCCCTCCGGCACGGAAGCACTGGTCCGCGTAATGGTGGAGGCCGCCGACATGGAAACCGCGCGGCGGATCTGCACCGAACTCGCCGGCGTCGTGGAAGACCGCCTCGGGATTCCCCGCGAACTCCCGGTCTGATAGCCCCGGTAAAACAATTACGGCTGTGGCCCGCCTCCTTTGGAGGCGGGCCACAGTTGTTTTGTCCGGGCTATTTGTTGGCCAGGCTGTCCCGGATTTCGGTGAGCAGCGCGATCTGCGGATCGGCAGCTTCCTCTTCCTGTGTGATGCCCAGTTTTGCGTTGCGGCGCTCGATCAGATGGTTCATGGGTGCAACAACGATGAAGTAGATCGCGCCCGCCACGAGCACGAAATTGATAATGGCAGCAATGACGCTGCCGTAGGCAAAGCCTTCCCAGGTCATCCCGGCAAGGTCCTTGGCGTTGAAAAGACGGGCAATCAGTGGGGTCAGGAGACCCTTGACGATCGCATCGACCACCGCGTTGAAGGCGGCGCCGATGACGACGGCTACGGCAAAGTCGATGACGTTGCCCTGAATGACAAACTTCTTGAATCCGCTCAACATGGCTCCAAAATAGCGCACGACATGCGATGGATCCGGGAGGTCAGCGGTAGGCCGGTGCCGCCTCCAGGCCGAAGTACTCCTCCACGGAGGCGATGCCCCGTTTGGCCATGTCACCGGCCGCTTCGGGTCCCAGGTACCGCAGATGCCAGGGTTCGTAGTAGTAGCCGGTGGTTTCGTGGAGCATCCAGGGGTAGCGGACCACGAAGCCGTACTTGAACGCGTTGGCCTTGACCCAAACAGCCGCCGGCTGCTCCGCGAAGCAGGGCTGGAAGCTGCAGGCCCCGCCGCCGTCGCCGATGTCGAAGGCCCAGCCGGTCTGGTGTTCCGAGAACCCGGGGCGGGCCGAGGCGGTGTCCGCCGACGCCCTGCCGCGGGCGGCGACGTAGCCGTTGTACGTGGCCGTCTGGCTCTGGAAGGAACGGTAACCCGAGGCCAGGGTCAAGGTGACGCCGTCGGCAGCAGCGGCCGCGAAGAGCTTCCCGGCGGCGGCCGCCGTCGTGCTGTTGAGCAGTGCGGACTCGCCGCTTGTGGCGAGCTGCACGGCGGGCCGGACCAGGTCCGGCGGGACGAATTGCAGCGGCGTGAGCGGGCGGTGCTTGTTGACCACCACCCAGGGGCTGCGCGGATCAGTGAGCGAATGCTGTCTCGGGAGGGACGCCGACGGCGGCAGCGGGGCTTTGCGGGGTGAAGCGAGCGGCTGCTTGGTGGCCGCGGCGCTCGGGCTGGCTGACGCCGTCGGGCTGCCTGTTGCGCTCGGGCTGGCTGACGCCGTCGGGCTGCCTGTCGCGGCGGCGGTGCTGTTGGCTTCTTCCGGGGTGCAGGCGGTGAGCGCGGCAATCCCGAGGCCCGCGGCGAGCAGCGCCGTGAACGTCCTGCGGTCCGGCGCATTGTTATGGCACATGCGTGCTAGACCTTTCGCAGGAGCATCCTGCGGATGGTGTGGTCGGCGTCCTTGGTGAGGACCAGTTGGGCGCGGCCGCGGGTCGGCAGGACGTTCTCTTCGAGGTTCGGCTCGTTGATGCGCTTCCAGATGCCCCGGGCCGTCGCTTCGGCCTCGGCGTCGGACAGCGTGGCGTAGCGGTGGAAGTAGGATTCCGGCTGCGCGAAGGCGGTGCCGCGCAGCTTCCTGAACCGGTCCACGTACCACTCCTCGATATAGGAGGTCTTGGCATCCACGTAGATGGAGAAATCGAAGAAGTCGCTCAAGGCCAGGCCCTGCCGGCCGTCGTGGCGGGGACGCGCCGGCGCCAGGACGTTCAGGCCTTCGACGATGAGCACATCCGGGCGGCGGACCACCACTTCCTTGTCCGGCACGATGTCGTAGGTGACGTGCGAATACCACGGGGCCCGGACTTCCTCGGCGCCGCCCTTGATCTCGCTCACGAAGCGAAGCAGAGCCCGGCGGTCGTAGGACTCCGGGAAACCCTTGCGTTCGAGCAGGTGCCGGCGCTTCAGCTCGGCGAGCGGGTAAAGGAAGCCGTCGGTGGTGATGAGTTCGACGTTCGGGGTGCCCGGCCAGCGGCGCAGCATCTCGCGCAGCACACGGGCGATGGTGGATTTCCCGACGGCGACCGAACCGGCCACGCCGATCACGAAGGGCGTGCGCTGGGTCTTTTCGCCCAGGAAGGTAGTGGTGGCCGCGTGCAGCTGGTGGGATGCCTCCACATAGAGGTGCAGGAGCCGCGACAAGGGCAGGTAGACCTCGCGCACTTCCTTCATGTCGAGAGGGTCGCCGAGGCCCCGCAGCCGGATGATGTCCTCCTCATTGAGAGGCTGCTCCATCTGCGCGGCCAGTCGGGACCAGGTCTGCCTGTCCAGCTCCACGAAAGGCGAGGAAGTGTCGCCGTTCGCCTCGTTGCGTTGCAAAGTCACCTAATTGATTCTGCCCCTCCCGGACTCCAACACGAAATGCGGACCGTGCAATGCCGGTAAGGAAAGGGGGATGAACAAGGGACGGCCCGGCACCCCGCTTCGAGGGTGAAGCGGGGCCCCGGCCGTGCCCTGCTACGTGGCGTCGTGGTCGGTTTCGAGGACCTGGACCAGGTACTCGAGGGCCTGGTCAGCGCCGTCGCCTTCGGCCCGCAACACCACCACGTCGCCCTGCGCGGCGCCAAGAGTCATGAGCGAAAGGATGCTGGCGGCGTCGAGCGCGTCATCGGCGGAAGCGCCTTGCATGGCGATGGTGACTTCCACGGGCTGCTCGCCCGCGGCTTCGGCGAACAGGGCCGCGGGACGGGCGTGCAGTCCGGAGCGGCTGGCGATGGTGGCTGTGCGTTCGGGCATGGGTGTCTCCTTGGTGGTTGGTCGGAATGGTCTAGAGGCCGAGCTCTTCGAGCACGGGAAGTTTGGCGCGGACCCAGTCGCGCGCCTCGGTAGCGCCGGGCGCCGACAGGGCGAGCTGTGCCAACTCCTGCGCTTGCTCCAGGGTGACGGTCTTGAGGACCGTGCCCACCGCGGCCAGCGAGCGGGCCGTCATCGAGAGCGTGGAGACGCCCAGCCCGGCAAGTACGACGGCGAGGGCCGGGTCCGCGGCCGCCTCGCCGCAGACGCCCACGGGTTTGGCGCTGCCGCCCCGCTGGGACGCTTCCAGGGCGGCGCCTTCGACGGTGAGCTGCACGAGCCGGAGCACGGCGGGTTGCCAAGGGGTATTGAGCTCGGCGAGCGGGCCGAGCTGGCGGTCCGCAGCCATGGCGTACTGGGTGAGGTCGTTGGTGCCGAGCGAGGCGAAGCCGACGTCGCGCAGCACCGTGGCCGCCGTCAACGCCGCGGAGGGAACCTCCACCATGACGCCGGGGGTCTGCAATCCTGCCGCGTCGCAGAGGGAGGCGAACCGTGCGGCTTCCGCGGCCGTGGAGATCATGGGCGCCATGACCCACACGTCGGCTTCCGATTCGGAAGCTGCCCGTGCGATGGCCTCAAGCCTGGCGTTCCAGGACGCCCGGAGTGGTGAAGTCCGTCCGGTACCCGCGGACGCCGAGGGCAGGGTTGGGTTCGGTGGCATCGGTGAGGAAGGGCAGCGGCTTGTCTGCACCGGCGTCGAGGGTGCGCAGGACCACCTTCCTGCCGGGAAAGGCGTCAAACACGGCCTTGTATGCGGCGGCCTGCTCGTCCACGGACGGCTCGGTGTCACGTTCCAGGAAACAGAATTCGGTGCGGAACAGGCCCACCCCCTGGGCGCCGAGGGCGGCAGCTGCCACGGCATCTTTGGCACCGCCCACGTTGGCGAGGAGTGGCACCAGGTGCCCGTCCGCCGTCGTGCCGTTTCCGTCGAAGGAGGCCAGCGTCGCGGAGGTTTCCGCCCACGCAGTGGCGGCGGAACGCTGCTCCTCGGACGGCGAACGGCGACAAACCCGGCAGCGCCGTCCACATAGACCTCGGAGCCGTCGGCCACTTCGTCCACGCCGTGTGCGGCAACCACCGCGGGCAGGCCCAGGGAGCGGGCGATGATGGCGGTGTGGGACTGCGGACCGCCGCCGGAGGTCACCAGCGCGAGGATCTTGGCGGGGTCCAGGGTGGCGGTATCGGCCGGGGCGAGGTCCTCGGCCACCAGGATGAAAGGCGTCTCCGAGGAAGGGATGCCGGGCGCCGGGACGCCGCGCAGCTCGGCGACGATACGGGCGCGCACATCCAGCACATCGGTGGCGCGTTCGGCCATGTACCCGCCAAGATTGTGCAGCATTTCCGCTACGGACGCCGCGGCCTCCCAGATGGCGCGTTCCGCCGAGGTGCCCGCGTTGATGAGCTTGGCGGCTGTCTTCAGCAGCATGGTGTCCCTGGCCATCAGGGCAGTGGCTTCCAGGACGGCCTTTCCGTCGCCGGATGCGGTCTCCGCGCGGGCCTTGAGGCCGTCGTGCACGGCTTGCGCCGCGGTCTTCAGTCCTGCGACCGCGGCTTCCGCGCTGATGGCCGGGTCCAGGCGCTCGCCCGACGGTGGTTCGGCCACCGCTTTGGGCATCCGGCGGACGGGGCCGACAATGCGGCCCGGGCTGACTCCTACCCCTTGGAAATTCTGCACTGAATCCTCTGCTTCTGTTTGTACGTCCGGAGCCTGCGGCAGCGGCACCGCGGATCCGGGAAAATTGTTTGTGAGCCACTTCATATAGCGGCGCTATAGATGCTAGGGTAGCGGCTATGAGTTTCGATGACCAGCTTCCGCCCAAAGTCCGGCTGCTCCGCGCGGCGGCCGAATTGCTGGCGAATTCAGAAGGGTCAGCGGTCTCAACGCGCCAGATCACCAAGCTGGCCGGGGTCACGGCACCCACGCTCTACCACCACTTCGGCGACAAAGAAGGCTTGTTCGACGCTGTTGTGTCAGCCGGCTTTGAAGAGTACGTGGCAGGGGAGCGCGACTTTGCGCCCTCCGGGGAACCCCTGGAGGACATCCGGCGGATGTGGGACAAGCACGTAGCGTTCGGACTTGCCCAGCCCCATCTGTACTTGGTGATGTTCGGCAACATCAGGCCGGAGAGCCGCCCGGCAGTCGTGGCTGACGCCGAGGGGCTCTTGGAAGAAATGCTGAACAAGGCCGCGATCGCCGGCCAGATCAACGTGCCGCCCCGCGAAGCGGCACGAAGCATCCTCGCGGCCAACGTGGGTGTCACGCTCATGCTCATCTCCGAACCGGCGGAAGACCGGAACCTCGAGCTCTCAACGATGACCCGGGATTCCATGATTTCCGCCGTCTCCACGGAAACCGCCCGTGGCGCCGCAGCGGAGGACACCGGTAAGTCCTCCGTCGTTGTTGCGGCCATCGCCCTGAATGCGGCACTGCAGGCCTCGCATTCGGACCAACTGTCCAGCTCTGAACTGAAGCTCTTCCTTGAGTGGCTTCACCGCATTTCCGGCAGCTCCTAAGGGCTGCCCTCTGCATCGACTAGCCCGCACCGTAGCGGGATACCGTTAGGAATTAACATGGCAACAGAGACCGTTGCAAAGCCCCGGACCACTCTGCGCGTTCGCGTCCAAAAGTTCGGAACATTCCTGTCCGGCATGATCATGCCCAACATCGGCGCCTTTATCGCGTGGGGCATCATTACGGCCCTGTTCATCGAGAAGGGCTGGCTTCCCGTGCCTGCGCTCGGCGGCTTCGGTACCAACGCCGAGGGAGTTGCCAACGTGGGCCTGGTCGGTCCCATGATCAAGTACCTCCTCCCGCTGCTCATCGGATACACGGGCGGCAAGATCGTCTATGACGTCCGTGGCGGCGTCGTGGGCGCCATCGCCACCATGGGCGTCATCGTCGGCGCTGGCATCCCGATGTTCATCGGCGCCATGATCATGGGCCCGCTGGGCGGCTGGTCCATCAAGAAGCTCGACTCCCTCTGGGACGGCAAGATCCGCCCCGGCTTCGAAATGCTGGTGAACAACTTCTCCGCCGGCATTTGGGGCGCATTGCTGGCCCTGCTCGGCTTCTATGGCATCTCACCGCTGGTCACCTGGTTCAGCCAGGGCGCCGGAAACGTAGTCCAGTTCCTGGTCCACAACAACTTGCTGCCGCTGACCAGCATCTTCATCGAGCCGGCCAAGGTCCTCTTCCTCAACAACGCCATCAACCACGGCGTGCTCACCCCGCTGGGCATCCAGCAGTCCCTGGAGCAGGGCAAGTCCATCCTGTTCCTGCTCGAAGCCAACCCCGGCCCGGGCCTGGGCGTCCTGCTTGCCTACATGTTCTTCGGCCGCGGGGCTGCCAAGGCTTCTGCTCCCGGCGCTGCGATCATCCACTTCCTGGGCGGTATCCACGAGATCTACTTCCCGTATGTGCTGATGAAGCCGATCCTGATCCTCGCCACCATCGGCGGCGGCATGACCGGCATCGCAACGCTCGCCCTCACCAACTCCGGCCTGGTTGCACCGTCCGCTCCGGGCTCGATCTTCGCGGTCCTCTTCCAGACCTCCCGTGACAGCTACTTCGGCGTGATCCTCGCCGTGGTGCTCGCGGCGACGGTTTCCTTCCTGATTGCCTCCCTCATCCTGCGCACGTCGAAGGACAAGGGCGAGGACGACCTCGCAGCGGCCACGTCCCGCATGGAAGCCATGAAGGGCAAGAAGAGCTCCGTCTCCTCGGCCCTGGCCGGCGGCGGCGCCAGCGACCGCACCGACGTGGCCGTCCTGACCCGGCCCGTGCAGAACATTGTGTTTGCTTGCGACGCCGGCATGGGTTCCAGCGCCATGGGAGCTTCGGTGCTGCGCAACAAGATCAAGGCCGCCGGCTTCCCGGACGTGAAGGTCACCAATTCGGCCATCGCCAACCTGAGCGACACCTACGACGTCGTGGTCACCCATGAAGACCTCACCGAGCGCGCCCAGCCGAGGACGAGCAGCGCCGTGCACTACTCGGTGGACAACTTCATGAACAGCCCCAAGTACGACGAGATCGTCGAACTGGTGAAGACCAGCAACACGGAAGGCCCCGCGGCCGCCCACCCGGACGGCGCCATCGAGGCCCAGGTGGCCACGGCGCAAGGTGCGCACGCCGCTGAGCCGGCTGCCGCCGTCGGGGGCAAAGGCGTACTGCTTGCCGAGAGCGTGGTCCTGAACGGCACCGCGCGCGACCGCGACGCCGCCATCGACGAAGCCGGGAAGCTCCTGCTGGAACGCGGCGCCGTGGACACCACGTACGTCCGGGCCATGCACGAACGCGAGGAATCCGTGTCCACCTACATGGGCAGTTTCCTGGCAATCCCACACGGCACCAACGACGCCAAGGAGCACATCAAGCACTCGGCGGTGTCAATCATCCGCTACCCCGAGGGCATCGACTGGGCCGGCAAGCAAGTGAAGTTCGTGGTCGGCGTGGCCGGCCTCAACAATGAGCACCTCCACATCCTCGCCTCCATCGCCAAGATCTTCACCAACAAGGCGCAGGTGGCCCAGTTGGAGGAAGCCACCACGGTTGAGGAAATCCTGGAACTGTTCGGAAAGGTCAACGCATAGTGAAGGCAGTCCATTTCGGGGCAGGCAACATCGGGCGCGGATTCGTGGGGCTGCTGCTGCACGAGGCCGGTTACGAGGTGGTGTTCGCGGATGTCGCGGACGCACTGATCAGCCAGCTCGCAGCCGCGGACAGCTACGAGGTGCACGAGGTGGGCGAGAACCCGGCGGCCAAGACCGTCGACGGGTTCCGTGCGCTCAACTCGGGTACGCAGGAAGCCGCCGTTGTCGAGGAAATCTCGACGGCGGATGTGGTCACCACGGCGGTCGGCCCGCACATCCTGAAGTTCGTGGCGCCGGTGATCGCCCGCGGGCTTGCCGCCCGGAAGGCCTCACTGCCGCCGTTGCAGGTGATGGCGTGCGAGAACGCCATCAACGCCACCGACCTCCTCCGGGAGGAGGTGCGGGCGGCTTGGGACGACTCCGCAGGTGAGCTGGACGCCGTCGCTGTCTTCGCCAACACTGCGGTGGACCGCATCGTTCCCAACCAGGCGCCGGGACAGGGGTTGGACGTCACGGTGGAGACGTTCCACGAATGGGTCATCGACCGTACGCCGTTCGGTGTCAACGCGCCCGTGATCCCCGGGGCGACGTTCGTGGACGAGCTGGGGCCGTACATCGAGCGGAAGTTGTTCACAGTGAACACCGGGCACGCCTCGGCGGCGTACTTCGGATACGCGGCAGGCTTGGAGAAGATTTCCGATGCCATGGCCGATCCGGCCGTGGCCGCGAAGGTCCGGGCCGTCCTTGACGAAACCAAGGCATTGTTGGTGGCCAAGCACGGTTTCGCCGAAGCCGAGCAGGAAGCGTACGTGCAGAAGATCCTGTCCCGCTTCACCAACCCGCACTTGCCGGACACGGTGGTCCGCGTGGGCCGGGCGCCCTTGCGGAAGCTCAGCCGGCATGAACGTTTCGTCGGACCTGCCGCGGAACTCGCCGAGCGCGGGGTGACGCCCGTTGCCCTGCTCGGGGCGATGTCGGCGGCCCTGCGTTTCGACGACGGCGCGGACCAAGAAGCAATGGAACTGGCCGAATCCCTGGCTAGGCTGGACGATGCCGAGGCCACGGAGAAGATCACAGGCATCGGGGTAGGGCATCCGCTGTACAGCGAGTTGCTCCGCCTCGTCGCCGAACGCAAGGCAGAGCTTTAGGCTCCCGCGTTTTTTGCGGCAGCAAGGATGCGGCCCTCCCCGAAACGGACGGGGCGGGCCGCATTGTTGCGCCGAAACGGCGCCCTTATTGCGCGGCGTCGTCGGGCGATTGCGTCACATTCGCCCGACATCCCACCTCCGTTGTCCCCGAGAACAGTTAGGCTTATGCCCATGTGTGGAATCGTTGGTTATGTTGGTAATTCGTCCCGTCCGGCCGGTGCCGGGCACGGAGCCCTGGACGTCGTCCTCGAAGGCCTGCGCCGCTTGGAGTACCGGGGCTACGACTCGGCAGGCGTTGCAGTAGTCGCCGACGGCGCCATTTCCTCCCGTAAGAAGGCGGGAAAGCTTGCAAACCTCCTTGGCGAACTCGAGGCCAAGCCGCTGCCTGAATCCCTGACCGGCATCGGACACACCCGCTGGGCAACCCACGGTGGTCCCACCGACGGAAACGCCCACCCGCACCTGGCCGACGGCGGACGCCTGGCCGTGATCCACAACGGCATCATCGAAAACTTTGCAGAGCTGAAGCAGGAACTCCTGGCCAAGGGCGTCGAGTTCAAGTCCGAAACGGACACCGAGGTCGCCGCAGCCCTGCTGGGCGACATCTTCCGCAACCAGCTCGGCGGCGATTCCTCCAAGGGATCCCTGACCGAAGCCATGCAGCTTGCCTGCCAGCGCCTCGAAGGCGCCTTCACCCTCCTGGCCGTGCACGCCGAGCAGCCCGGCGTCGTCGTCGCAGCACGCCGCAACTCCCCGCTCGTGGTGGGCCTCGGCGAGGGCGAAAACTTCCTCGGCTCCGACGTCTCGGGCTTCATCGACTACACCCGCCGTGCCGTCGAACTGGGCCAGGACCAGATCGTCACCATCACCGCCGACACCGTGGAGATCACCGACTTCTTTGGTGCCCCCGCAGAAGGCAAGGAATACAACGTCGACTGGGATCCGGCATCTGCCGAAAAGGGCGGCTTCCCCTCCTTTATGGAGAAGGAAATCAATGACCAGCCGGACGCCGTCGCGCAGACCCTGCTGGGCCGTTCCGACCTCAACGGCAAGCTGACCCTCGACGAACTCCGCATCGATCCGGAGCTCCTCAAGCAGGTCGACAAGATCATCGTCCTCGCCTGCGGCACGGCAGCCTACGCAGGCATGGTGGCAAAGTACGCCATCGAGAACTGGTGCCGCATTCCCACCGAGGTGGAGTTGGCCCACGAGTTCCGCTACCGTGACCCGATCGTCGACGCGAACACCCTGGTGGTTTCCATCAGCCAGTCGGGCGAAACCATGGACACCCTCATGGCCGTCCGTTACGCCCGCGAACAGGGCGCCAAGACGATCTCCATCTGCAACACCAACGGCTCCACCATTCCGCGTGAATCCGACGCCGTGCTCTACACGCACGCCGGCCCGGAAATCGCCGTGGCTTCCACGAAGGCTTTCCTGGCGCAGATCACTGCGGCCTACCTGCTCGGCCTGTACTTGGCCCAGCTGCGCGGCAACATCTTCACCGGCCAGATCAAGGACGTCCTTGCTGACCTGTCCAAGATCCCGGCCAAGATCCAGAAGATCCTGGACAACTCCGGACCCCTGCGTGAGCTCGCCCGCAGCATGAAGGACGAAAAGTCCGTGCTGTTCCTGGGCCGCCACGTCGGTTTCCCGGTGGCACTCGAGGGTGCGCTGAAGCTCAAGGAAATCGCCTACATCCATGCTGAAGGCTTCGCCGCCGGTGAGCTCAAGCACGGTCCGATCGCCCTGATCGACGAAGGCCAGCCGGTCTTCGTGGTGGTTCCGTCCCCGCGCGGCCGCGACTCCCTGCACTCCAAGGTGGTCAGCAACATCCAGGAAGTCCGCGCCCGCGGCGCCCGGACCCTGGTTATTGCCGAAGAAGGCGACGAGGCAGTCCGCGACTACGCCGAGTTCGTCTTCTACGTCCCGGAGACCCCCACGCTGCTCATGCCGCTGCTGACCACGGTCCCGCTGCAGATCTTCGCCGCGGAGCTCGCCGGGGCCAAGGGCTACGACGTGGACCAGCCGCGCAACCTCGCCAAGAGCGTCACCGTAGAATAAGCCGCATGATTGTTGGCATCGGCGTAGACGTCGTAGACATCGAACGATTCGAACGGCAGCTGGAACGGACACCGGGGCTGCGGGACCGCCTTTTCGTGCCCGCCGAGCGGGAGCTCCATGTCCGGTCCCTGGCCGCGCGCTTTGCGGCCAAGGAGGCTGTGGCGAAGGTCCTCGGAGCCCCCGCAGGTATGAACTGGCAGGACTGCTGGATCGGCCTGGACGAAAACGGCCCCACCATCAAGGTCCAGGGCACCGTCCTGGCGGTGGCCGACGCCAAGGGGGTCAAGCGCTGGCACCTGTCCATAAGCCACGACGGCGGGATCGCCACGGCCATGGTCGTTGCCGAAGGCTGACAACAACACACCTCGATGATCAGCGCCTTCACCGGAACACAGGTCAGGGAAGCGGAACAACCGCTCCTGGACTCCGGTGAGGGCGCTGTTCTCATGCAGCGGGCCGCCCACGGTTTGGCGGCCGCCGTCGTCCGCGAACTGCAGAGCCGCGGACGCCGGATCTACGGCTCCTCGGTGACCGTGCTGGCGGGCAAGGGCAACAACGGCGGGGACGGACTGTTCGCCGGGGCGAAACTCGCCGCGCGCGGCATGCGCACGACGGCGGTGCTCACCGCGGATAGCGCACATCCCGCGGCGCTGGCCGCCTTCCTCGCGGCGGGCGGCCGCGCCCTCCGGCTCGCGGCGGACAATGTGGAGGACCTTGCTGTGCTGGCGGCCGGCGACGACGTCATCATCGACTCGGTACTGGGCACCGGTGCCCGCGGCGGCCTGCGCGGAGCCGCGGCCGAGCTCGTGTCCCTGCTCCAGGAACTCAAGCCTGCCCTGGTGGTGGCCTGCGACATCCCGAGCGGGGTGGATGCCGACACCGGCGAAGTGCACTGGCCCGTGCTGCCGGCCGACGTGACGGTGAGCTTCGGCGGGATCAAGGCCGGCCTGCTGGTCGATCCGGGCGAGGGCTGCTCCGGGCGGGCCGAACTGGTACGGATCGGGATCGAAGACCGGCTGCCGGACCCTTCGCTCCGCCGCTTCGGTGCCGCGGAACTTGCCTCACTCCTGCCGGCACCCGGGCGCCGGGACCACAAATACAGCAGGGGGGTGCTCGGTGTGGTCGCCGGTTCGGAACGCTATCCAGGAGCCGCGGTGCTCTGTGTGGAAAGTGCCTCCGTGTCCGGGGCGGGGATGGTGCGCTACCTTGGGCCCGAAAGCGTGGCCAGGCAGGTGCTGGCGCGCACGCCCGAAGCGATCGTGGAGTCGGACAGCCCGGGCCGCGTCCAGGCCTGGCTGCTGGGCCCCGGACTGGCCGAAGATTCCCCAGAGGGCGCCGACAGCCGCCAGTTGCGGCGGGCCAGGGACACACTGGAGGCTGCCCTCGCAGCCGGCCAGCCCGCCGTCGTCGACGCCGGGGCGCTCGGGCTGCTGCCGGCGCGCTGCCCCGCCAACTGGATCCTCACTCCGCACGCCGGTGAACTGGCCGGGTTCCTTTCGCAGCGCGAAACCGTCAGCGGAGAAACCTCCGTGACGAGGGACGACGTCGAGTCCCGGCCGCTGCATTTTGCCCGCCTGGCCGCCGCGGACAGCGGTGCCACCGTGCTCCTCAAGGGCGCCACGACCCTGGTGGCATCGCCGTCGGGCACGGTGTTCAGCCAGTCGGAAGGCACACCGTGGCTGGCAACAGCCGGCAGCGGGGACGTGCTGGCCGGGCTGCTCGCTTCGCTGTCCGCGCAATATGCCGAAGCAGCCATGGACGACGACGGGCCTTTCGCGGCCCTCGGAATCTCCCGGGAGGACCGCTGGGCCGCGGTGGCGGCTGTGGCTGCGAGCCTGCACGGCCGCGCGGGCAGCCGGGCCTCGGGCGGCGGGCCCCTGACGGCCCGGGCGGTCCTGGCGGAGCTGCCGGGGGTGCTGGGCGGCCTGCGTAACGATAGCCCCGGATGAGGCGATTGGGTTACAGGGGGCGGGCGCGGCCGTAATGTGGGCGTGGTAGCTTGGCACATTGCCGCAACCGCGCCGTTAGCGGGCGGCAGACGCTTGTCCGCTACGCAGAGGAGAACCCTATGGAAGTATGGCCCGGAACGGCTTATCCCTTGGGCGCGAGCTTCGACGGGAGCGGCACCAACTTCGCGCTCTTCAGCGAAAACGCGGAGAAGGTGGAACTGTGCCTGATCGGCGACGACGGCTCGGAAGTGCGCGTCGACGTCAACGAAGTGGACGGGTACGTGTGGCACTGCTACCTGCCGCAGGTCCAGCCGGGCCAGAAATACGGTTACCGGGTGCACGGCCCCTACGACCCCCCGGCCGGGCACCGCTTCAATCCCAACAAGCTTCTCCTGGACCCCTACGCCAAGGCGGTCCACCGCCAGATCGACTGGGATCCTGCACTGTTCTCCTACAACATGGGAGACCCCGACTCCCGGAACGACGCCGATTCGGCAGCGCACATGATGCTCGGCGTCGTCATCAACCCCTTCTTCGACTGGGCCGGCGACCAGTTGCTGCGGATCCCGTACCACAAGTCCGTCATCTACGAAGCGCACGTCAAGGGGCTGACCCAGCTGCACCCCGAGGTTCCCGAAGAGCAGCGGGGCACCTATGCCGGCGTCGCGCATCCCGCGGTGATCGCCCACCTGAAGAAGCTCGGCGTTACCGCGATCGAGCTCATGCCCGTGCACCAGTTCACCAACGACGGCATCCTCCAGGACCGGGGGCTGAACAACTACTGGGGTTACAACACCATCGGCTTCTTCGCCCCGCACAACGGCTACAGCTCCAAGGGCGACACCGGCCAGCAGGTCCAGGACTTCAAGGCGATGGTGCGTTCCCTGCACGATGCCGGCATCGAAGTGATCCTGGACGTGGTCTACAACCACACCGCCGAAGGGAACCACCTGGGGCCCACGCTTTCCTTCAAGGGCATCGACAATTCCGCGTACTACCGGCTGGTCGAAGGCGACCTGAAGCACTACATGGACTACACCGGCACTGGAAACTCCCTGAACGTCCGCAGCCCGCATTCCCTGCAGCTGCTGATGGACTCGCTGCGGTACTGGGTGACCGAGATGCACGTGGACGGTTTCCGCTTCGACCTTGCTTCGACCCTGGCGCGGGAGTTTTACGACGTCGACAAGCTGTCGTCCTTCTTTGAACTCATCCAGCAGGATCCTGTGGTGTCACAGGTCAAGTTGATCGCAGAACCCTGGGACGTCGGGCCCGGCGGCTACCAGGTGGGCAACTTCCCCCCGCAATGGACCGAATGGAACGGCAAGTACCGCGACACCGTGCGTGACTTCTGGCGCGGCGAACCCTCAACCCTTGGCGAGTTCGCGTCGCGGCTGACCGGTTCGGCCGATCTTTACGAGCACTCCGGGCGCAGGCCCGTGGCCTCCATCAACTTCGTGACCGCGCACGACGGCTTCACCCTGGCCGATCTGGTCTCCTACAACGAGAAGCACAACGAGGCCAACGGAGAAGGCAACAACGACGGCGAATCGCACAACAGGTCGTGGAACTGCGGCGCCGAGGGCCCCACCGAGGACCCGAAGGTCCTCGCCCTCAGGGCCCGGCAGCAGCGCAACTTCATCGCTTCCCTGCTGTTGTCCCAGGGTGTGCCCATGCTGGCGCACGGCGATGAGCTCGGCCGGACCCAGCAGGGCAACAACAACGCCTACTGCCAGGACTCCGAGCTGACCTGGATCAACTGGGACAGCGTGGACCAACCGCTCGTGGAATTCACGGCCGCGGTGAGCGCCTTGCGCGCAAAGCACCCCACCTTCCGGCGCAGCCGCTTTTTCGACGGCCGCCCGGCGCTCCGCGGGGAGGGCGAACGCCTGCCGGACATCGTCTGGCTCGACGTCGACGGAAGCACCATGACGCCGTCGGACTGGGATAGCGGCTTCGGCCGCTCGGTGGGGGTGTTCCTTAACGGCGACGGCATCCGGGGCCGGGACAACCAGGGCCGGCGCATCACGGATGTGAACTTCCTCCTGTACTTCAACGCCCACGACGACGAAGTCGGCTTCCGGGTGCCCTCCGATGAGTACGCGCCCAAGTGGGACGTGATCATCGATACGGCCGGCGGCCACGCCGACGCCGAACCTGTCGAGGCGGAATCGCTGCTCGCCGTGGGGGCCAAGGCCCTGGTGGTCCTGCGGGCCCACAGCACGCCGGAAAGCGAACCGGACCATTCAGTGGCCGCCTCCCTCGCTGCGCTCTCCCAGACCACCACCTCGGAGACGGCTTCCCTGACCTCACCGTCGACGCCGCAGCTGCGCTCCACCGCGGAACCGGCACCGGAAAAACCCGCACCGGAACGCAAGCCCCCGAGGAAGAACTCCACGAAAGGGTAATCATGAAGGCACCCGTTTCCACGTACAGGCTCCAGATCCGCCCCGGCTTCACCCTCGGGGACGCAGCGGAGCTCACCGGCTATCTCAGATCGCTCGGCGTGGACTGGGTGTATTTGTCCCCGATCCTGACCGCGGAGGAAGGGTCCCAGCACGGCTACGACGTCACCGACCCTTCCTCCGTGGACCCGGCCCGCGGAGGAGCGGAGGGCCTGGCAGCACTCGCCGCCGCAGCCAGGGAGAACGGCCTGGGCGTGCTCGTGGACATCGTTCCCAACCACATGGGCGTGGCTTCGCCGCCGCAGAACGCCTGGTGGTGGTCGCTGCTGAAGGAGGGCCGCTCCTCGCGCTACGCGGAAGCCTTCGACGTCGACTGGGACGCGGCGGGCGGCAAGCTCCGGATCCCGGTCCTGGGCAGCGACGACGACGTGGACGGGCTGGAAATCGTTAACGGCGAATTGCGCTACTACGAGCACCGCTTCCCGATCGCCGAGGGCAGCCACGCGCCCGGGGACAGCCCGCGCGAGGTGCACGCACGCCAGCACTACGAGCTGGTGGGCTGGCGCCGGGCCGACGCCGAGCTGAATTACCGCCGCTTCTTCGCCGTCAGCACCCTCGCAGGGGTCCGGGTCGAGGTCCCGTGGGTGTTCGAGGAATCGCATGCCGAGATCAGCCGCTGGTTCCGCGAGGGACTTGTGGACGGGCTGCGGGTGGACCACCCGGATGGGCTGGCGGATCCCGCCGGCTACCTGGAGCGGCTCAAGCAGGCGACGGGCGGCGCCTACGTGCTGGTGGAGAAGATCCTGGAACCGGGGGAGGAACTGCCGGGAACCTTCGACTGTGAGGGGACCACCGGCTATGACGCGCTCGCCGACGTGGACCGGCTTTTCGTCGATCCCGACGCAGGCCCGCGCCTGGACGCCCTGGACGCCCGCCTGCGCGGCGCCGCCGCCCCGCCGGACTACCAGGCGATGATCCACGGCACCAAGCGCCGCATCACGGACGGCATCCTGCGCTCGGAGATCCTGCGGCTGGCGCGGCTTGTCCCGGAAACCCCGGAGTTCCCGCGGTCAGTTGTTGCCGATGCCCTGGCGGAAACCATCGCCGCTTTCCCCGTTTACCGGACGTACCTGCCGCACGGCAAGGACATCCTGGTGGAGGCGGTGCAGAACGCCGGGCGTGCCAGGCCCGAGCTTGAACCGGCCCTGCAGCACCTGCTCCCGATCCTCCTGGACGCCGCCGGGGAACCGGGCCGACGTTTCCAGCAGACTTCCGGCATGGTCATGGCCAAGGGGGTGGAGGACACAGCCTTCTTCCGGTACACACGGCTGGGCACCCTGACCGAAGTGGGTGCCGATCCCACCGAACTGGCCGTTGCACCCGAGGAGTTCCACCGGCGCATGGCCCGCCGCCAGTCCCGGCTTCCGCTGTCCATGACCACCCTCACCACCCACGACACCAAGCGCAGCGAAGACACCCGGGCACGGATCTCCGTCATCTCGGAGGCCGTCCCCGAATGGGAGGCCTTCCTGGACCGGGTGCAGGAACTGGCGCCGATTCCCGACGGACCCCTCGCGGCCCTCGTCTGGCAGGCCATCGCCGGGGCCTGGCCGGCCAGCCGTGAGCGCCTCCAGGCGTTTGCGCTCAAGGCCGCCCGGGAAGCCGGCAATTCCACGAACTGGACCGACCCCGATGCCGCCTTCGAGAAGGCCCTGGCCGCCGCCGTCGACGCCGCATTCGACATGCCGGAGGTGGCTGCGGCACTGGCCGGCTTCGTCGCGGAACTGGAACCGTACGGTTGGTCCAACTCCCTCTCGGCCAAGCTGGTGCAGCTGACCATGCCCGGTGTGCCCGATGTCTACCAGGGCACGGAGTTCCGGGACGGATCGCTCACCGACCCCGACAACCGCCGGACGATCGACTTCCCGGCCCGGGTCGCCGCCCTGGAGCGGCTCGATGGCGGCACCCGCCCGGCGTTCACCGACCAGGACGCCAAGCTGCTGGTCGTTTCCCGTGCACTGCGGTTGCGCCGCGGCAAGCCTGAACTGTTCGGCGGTTACCGCCCGCTGGCCGCCTCCGGCGCGGCGGCCGGCCACCTCATCGCCTTCGACCGGGGCGCCGACGGCGGCGGAGCCGTGACCGTGGCAACCCGCCTGCCGAAGCGGCTCGAGCGCGACGGCGGCTGGCGGGACACCGCCGTCGAACTGCCGGCCGGCTGTACCGACGAACTCACGGGACGGTCCTATCCTGCCGGAGCGGCCGCCGTCGGGCAGCTGCTTGCGGACTATCCCGTGGCCCTGCTGGTGCCCGCCGGCTGAGCCTTTAGACCACATCCAATACAGGGGGAGAACCATGCCGCAACACGCCACCACGCCCAGCCCGTATGACGTCTGGGCGCCCTCCGCGGGTTCCGTTGCCCTTGTGTCCGGGGGCCGGGAGTACAGCATGGAGAGACTCTCCGGGCCCTCCGCCGGCTGGTGGCACGCTCCCGGGTTCAACGGCGGCGACGGCGTGCCCTACAGCTACCTGGTGGACGGGGAAGGACCGTTCCCGGACCCGCGCTCACGCCGGCAGCCGGAGGGCGTCCATCGGCCCTCGGCAGGGTTCGACGCCGGCGCGCACCAGTGGCAGGACGCCGGCTGGACCGGCCGCGGACTGCGCGGCTCGCTGATCTACGAACTGCACATCGGCACGTTCACCCCCGAGGGCACGCTCGACGCGGCCGCCGGGAACCTGGACTACCTGGTGGAACTGGGCGTCGACTACGTGGAGCTGCTGCCCGTCAACGCCTTCAACGGAACCCACAACTGGGGCTACGACGGCGTCCTCTGGTACGCGGTCCACGAGCAGTACGGCGGGCCGGCCGCGTACCAGCGCTTCGTGGACGCCGCCCACACCGCTGGGCTCGGCGTCATCCAGGACGTGGTCTACAACCATCTTGGGCCCAGCGGAAACTACCTGCCGAAGTTCGGGCCGTACCTCAAGTCAGGGCCGGGCAACACCTGGGGAGACTCGGTGAACCTGGACGGGCCAGGCTCCGACGAGGTGCGCCGCTACATCCTGGACAACGCGGCGATGTGGCTGCGGGAGTACCACGTGGACGGGCTCCGGCTCGACGCCGTCCACGCCCTCCGCGATGAACGGGCCGTGCACATCCTCGAGGACCTTGCCATCCTTGCGGACGGAATCGAGGCCGAAACCGGGGTGCCCAGGACGTTGATCGCCGAGTCCGACTTGAACAACCCCCGCCTGATCTACCCGCGGCAGGCCAACGGCTACGGGCTTGCGGGCCAGTGGAGCGACGACTTCCACCACGTGGTCCATGTGAACCTCACAGGCGAGACCGCCGGTTACTACGCGGATTTCGAATCCCTGGCCGCCCTGGCCAAGGTCCTGCGGCACGGCTTCTTCCACGACGGCAGCTACTCCAGCTTCCGCGCCCGGCACCACGGGCGGCCCATCCGGCAGGACCTTGCCCACCCGTCCGCGCTGGTGGTCTGCAACCAGAACCACGACCAGATCGGCAACCGGGCTGCCGGCGACCGGCTCAGCGCCTCCCTTTCCTACGGGCGCCTGGCCCTCGCCGCGGTGCTGACCATGACCTCCCCGTTCACGCCCATGCTGTTCATGGGCGAGGAATTCGGCGCGTCGACCCCCTGGCAGTTCTTCACGTCCCATCCGGAAGAATGGCTGGGCAAGGCGACGGCGGAGGGCCGGCTCAAGGAATTCGAGCGCATGGGCTGGGACCCGGCGCTGGTACCGAATCCGCAGGACCCTGAAACCTTCCTCCGCTCCAAGCTCAACTGGGACGAGGCCGGGGAGGGGGACCATGCCCGGCTGCTCGCCCTGTACCGGGCCCTGGGCGTGCTGCGGCGCACGACCCCGGAACTCAGCGAAGGCGGCTTCGAAGCCAGCGATGTGGACTTCAACGAGGACGAACGATGGCTGGAACTGGTCCGCGGTGCCGTGCGCGTGGTGTGCAACTTCGGCCCGGACACCTTGTCCACCGACGTCGACGGCCGGCTGCTGCTCGCCACCGATCCTGCCGTAACCCTCGACGGCGGGACGCTGAGCCTCCCGGGTGAGGCGGCCGCCGTCGTACGAACTGTGTGACCGGTGTTGGTGTGGGTGGCTTGTCCCCGGGACGTGACCCTGACCACATGCCGGACAGCCCGGCACCGCGCCTGGCGCCGGTGGCAGGATGGTACGTATGACTTATGTGGCCGCGGACACCCGCTACGACACCATGCCCTACCGCCGCGTCGGACGCAGCGGTCTCAAGCTTCCCGCCATCTCCCTGGGCCTGTGGCACAACTTCGGCGACGACAAGCGCTTCGAGGAGCAGCGCGCCATCCTCCGCCGTGCCTTCGACCTGGGCGTGAACCACTTCGACCTGGCCAACAACTATGGTCCGCCGGACGGCTCCGCGGAGACCAACTTCGGCCGCCACCTGAAGGACGACTTCAAGGGGTACCGGGACGAACTGGTCATCTCCACGAAAGCCGGCTACTACATGTGGCCCGGTCCCTACGGCGAATGGGGCTCCCGGAAGTACCTGCTCTCCAGCCTGGACCAGTCGCTGCAGCGCATGGGCCTGGACTACGTGGACATTTTCTACAGCCACCGCCCGGATCCGGAGACACCGCTCGAGGAAACCATGGGCGCGCTGGACCACGCCGTCCGCTCCGGCAAGGCACTCTACGCCGGCATCTCCTCCTACACTCCGGAACAGACCCTCGAGGCGGCACGCATCCTGAAGGAGATGGGGACGCCGCTGCTGATCCACCAGCCCAGCTACTCGATGCTGAACCGCTGGACCGAGAACGGCTCACCCAACCTGTACGAAGCCCTGGACCAGGTGGGTGCCGGATCCATTGCCTTCTCGCCGCTCGCGCAGGGGCTGCTCACCAACCGCTACCTGCGCGGGGTGCCGGCCGATTCCCGCGCGGCCAAGGAACGCTTCCTGTCCGAAAAGGCCCTCACCGAGGAAAAGCTCAACCGGGTCCGCGGCCTGAACGCGATCGCCGAAGGCCGGGGCCAGACCCTGGCCCAGATGGCCATCGCCTGGATCCTGCGCGATCAGCCCAAGGGCTCGCCCGTGACCTCGGCACTGGTCGGCGCATCGAGCGTTGCACAGCTGGAAGACACCCTCAAGGCCATCGACAACCTGGCGTTCACGAATGAGGAACTGACGGCGATCGACGAGTTCGCCGTCGAATCCGACATCAACCTCTGGGCGCAGAAGTAGCGCCCGCAACAAAAGGCGGGGTCCGGCAGGAACAAAGCCGGCCCCGCCGCTGTTGCGTATAATGCAAATTGCGCCGAATGGCGCTGTGCCCGTAAGACGCCGCCTCTGTTCCGGCCGCGCTAGGCACCTGAGCTTAGTTCTCGAAGGAGTTCCGTGTCTTCACATCCGATTCGTGTTGCCATCGTCGGTGTCGGCAACTGCGCCGCCTCCCTGGTCCAGGGTGTCCACTATTACCGCGACGCCGATCCGCAGGCCACGATTCCCGGGCTGATGCACGTCGAGTTCGGTCCGTACCACGTGGGCGACGTCCAGTTCGTTGCTGCCTTCGATGTCGATGGCAAGAAGGTCGGACTGGATCTGGCGGATGCCATCGGGGCCAGCGAAAACAACACCATCAAGATCGCCGACGTGCCCGAGACCGGCGTGATCGTGCAGCGCGGCCACACCCTGGACGGCCTGGGCCGCTACTACCGCGAAACCATCGTCGAATCCCCGGCCGAGCCCGTGGACATCGTCGCCGCCCTGCGCGAGGCAAAGGCCGACGTCATGGTCTGCTACCTGCCCGTGGGTTCCGAAGACGCCGCCATGTTCTACGCGCAGGCCGCCATCGACGCCGGCGTTGCCTTCGTCAACGCCCTCCCGGTCTTCATCGCCGGTACCAAGGAATGGGCTGACAAGTTCACCGCCGCGGGCGTTCCGATCGTGGGCGACGACATCAAGAGCCAGATCGGTGCCACCATCACGCACCGCGTCATGGCCAAGCTCTTCGAAGACCGCGGCGTCACGCTGGACCGCACCTACCAGCTGAACGTCGGCGGCAACATGGACTTCAAGAACATGCTGGAGCGCGACCGCCTGGAGTCCAAGAAGATCTCCAAGACCCAGGCGGTGACCTCCAACGTCCAGGCCGAGCTCCACGCCGACGACGTCCACATCGGCCCGTCCGACTACGTGGCCTGGCTCGATGACCGCAAGTGGGCCTTCGTCCGCCTCGAAGGCCGCAACTTCGGTGATGCCCCGGTTTCCCTGGAGTACAAGCTCGAGGTCTGGGACTCGCCGAACTCCGCCGGCGTCATCATCGACGCCATCCGTGCCGCCAAGATCGGCCTGGACCGCGGCATCGGCGGCCCGCTGCTCTCCGCCTCCAGCTACTTCATGAAGTCCCCGCCGGAGCAGTTCAACGATGACCTTGCCCGCGAAAAGGTCGAGGCCTTCATCCGCGGCGACATCGAACGCTAAGAATTCCTCGAGAACGCTCCCTCACCTTCCGGTGGGGGAGCGTTCTTGCGTTCACGGTCAGTCGAAACGCCGGATCGCGTGGCTGGCCTGGGCGAGGGCCAGCAGCTTGAGCAGCAGCTGGGAATGCATGTGCATCCCGACGGCGGCCGTCAGGATCGCCTGGTCGAGGTCGGCGGCCGCTGCGGTGAGCTGCAGGTCCAGCCCGGCGATGGTGTCCATGGCGGCGCTGTAGGCGTCCAGGATCTCCGCGGACAACGGGATGCCGAGCCGTTCCATGAGCGCCAGCTGGGCGTCCAGGGCGTCCCTGGCGTCGCTTTCCTCGTCCGGCCAGCCCCGCAGGTGCACCACGGCGTCGCCCGGCCGCGCGCGGACGTGTCCTTCGCCTGCATCGTGGCTGCTTCCGGCGTCGTGCGGATCGAGCCGCAGCACCACCCGCTGCACGGTCGCCAGCACCTCCAGTCGCGGCGCACCGCCGTCGGCCAGCGACAGGATGGCGCGGATCTGCTCGATGCCCAGCCCGACAATCTGCCGCAGGGCCTGGATGAGTTCCAGCCGTCGCAGATGCTTTTCGTCATATCTCGCCCGGGTGGCGGTGACTGCCTCGCCCGGCTGCAGCAGCCCTTCGCGGAGGTAGTACTTGATGCTGGCCGTGCTCACAGCGCTGCGGGTGCTGAGTTCCTTCAGTTGCACGGCGCCTCCCGCGGATTGGGATTCCGGGCATTGGATAGCGGATCCGGCCCGGACTATCTTGATGTACAAGTCTAGGATAGTGCTCCTATCCTAGAGGCATGGAGCACTGGAATGTCCTTCTTGTCAGCCATGTGGTGGCCGCGCTGTTCGTCCTGGTGATCGGCCCCGCCCAGATCCTGCGCCGCCGGCGGGACCGGGTCCACCGGACCATGGGTTACCTGTGGGTCGCGGCGATGTACTACGTCTGCCTGAGCAGTTTCTGGATTGTCTCCGGCGGCCATTTCTCCTGGCTTCACGGGCTGTCGGCGTTCACCCTGGTGACTGTCACGCTCGGCCTGATCAGCGCGATCCGTCGGAACATCCCCGCACACCGGGGCAACATGGTGGGCAGCTACATCGGGACTGCCATCGCCTTCGGTTTCGCCGTTGCCGTGCCGGGCCGGGCGATTCCCCGGCTGCTGGCCACGGACCCCGGCACCGCGGTCTTCGTGGGTGTGCTGGTGGCGGGCGCCGTCGCGGCGCTCTATCTTTCCCTGTTCCGCGGACAGGCAAACGGAAACGGTCGACGGCGGCCGCTTGCCGCCGTCGACCGTTCACCTGCCGTAAAAGCCTAGAACGCCGGGATCAGCGCCGTCCGGCCTGCAGGCCTGCGCGGGCCATGGCGTCCGCGTAGGAGCGGCCCATCTCGATCAGCCATTCGGTCTGGCGTTCCTTGGAACCGGCGAAGGCGCGGCCGTGCAGCGAACGGGCCTTGTAGACCTTCAGGCCGCGGCGCCAGATCAGCGGGTTGTCCGTCTTGAGGAGCATCTGCGCCAGGCGGTTGGCTTCCGTGCCGTGCGCGACGATCGCCGAGGCGCGCGGAACGAGCTTCAGGAAGGTGATCAGCGGCTTGAGGCCGGCGCTGACCTGCTCGGGGGTGAGCTTGCCGTTGGCCTCGCCCGGGGTGAACCAGGGGTGGGTGTTCCACGGCATCATCCATTCCGGACGCAGGCCGAGCTGGAACTGCAGGCCCAACAGCCGGGTGGCGGCGGTGTCGTCGCCGGCCCAGACGGTACCCCGCGGGGAGGCTTCGCTGGTGTTGGAGAACAGGGTGACGATGCGGCAGTCCTCGACCGAGTGCATCGGGTCCACATAGGGCACCTCGAAGCCGGGGCGGAGCTTGCGCAGGAAGTCCACGTGTTCGTTGACCGGGGCGATATGCGGGGCGAAGAACGGGCTGTCCGGGACGGCAGGCTCCGCTTCTTCGGCGCCCTCCGCGGGAGCGCTTTCGACGACGGTGACGGACGCGGTCTGCTCGATCACGGGAGCCTCGGCAACCGGAGCCTCGGCAACCGGGGCCTCGGCAACCGGGGCCTCGGCAGACGGGGCGTGGGCAACTGGGGTGTGGGCAGTCGGAGTCTCGGCAACGGGGGCTTCGGCAACGGGACTGTCGATAACCGGAGCTGCAACAAGCGGGGCTTCGGCAGCGGTGGGGGTTTCGACAGTGGCCTCTTCCGGAAGCGTGGCCTCGGCCACGGGTGCCTCAACGGGCGGCGCCGCCACCGGTACTACACGGCGCGTGATGACGGGGCTGGCCTTGGGCATGGACTTCGCTGCAGCCTTCTTAGGCGCCGCGGTCTTCGCAGCAGCCGCTTTCGGGGCTGCCTTCTTGCTGGGAGCCTTCTTCTCGGCCTTGGCCGGGGCGTCGAAGTCGTCGTCATCGTCGTCGAACAGGCCGTCGAAGAGTTTGTCGAGTTCGTCGTAGCCCGAGTCGTAGTCGTCGTCGATGTCGGGACCCTGCCCGAAGCCCTCTTCGTACCGCGAAGCGATGTCGCTGCGGTAATCCTCGTCGTAGTCCTCGAAATAGTCCGGTTCAGCCAAGGCGGTCATGAAGGCAGGGGTCTCCTCGGGTCGGGCAGGGGCCGGTTCCGGGCGCGTTGGGGCACGTCCGTTCCGGGCCAGTTGATGGGGAGGCTCTCCGGAATGCCGGTCGAGCTTTTAGATCTTAGCAAGCCGCGGGTGCTCTGGTGTTCTTCCTGCGTTCATTTGACCGGGTGTCCGGCGTAGCCTCGGGTCATGGACGGACACGATGCGTCCAAAATCACCTTGCGCAGGCTCTTGGAGGTCGACGAGGAGCGGCTCGTGGCCGCCTCACCCCTGTTCGACGGGCTCGTAACGCCGGAGCTGGCCCGGCACTTCCTGCGGCGGCCAGGCCACCACCTGCTGCTGGCCGAAAACGCCGACGGTGCCGCCGTCGGCTTTGTCAGCGGCAATTAACGCCGAAGGGCGGGTGGAGCGGGCAAGCGCCCGGTCCACCCGCCCTTCCGGCGTGAGTGCCTACACGTGGATGACGAACTGGGCCAATGCTGCCGCGGCCACGAAGCTCGCCGAGAACGTCAGCATCGCCACGATCACGGTGCGCCAGTTCAAGGTCTTCAGGGCGTTCACGTCGCGTCCCAGGTTCATGCCCAGCAGGGCGATCGATCCGAGGCCCACGTACAGTGCGTCGAGGTTGTGGGTGAGCGCGATGACCGTCTCGCTGAAGGGCATGAACGGTGCGGTGGCCAGGGTGCCAAGGCCAAGCACCCAGACGCTGGACGGCACCGCAGGCACGTACTTGGCAAGCGCGAAGGCCAGGGCAGTGAGGCCGCCAAGGAGCACGACGCCGATCATGTCGTTGACGCTGAAGGATTTCGTGCCCAGGGCGTTGAGGACGATGCCCATGGCGATGCTCGCGCCGAAGGCGATGATCCAAGTGGACGGCTTGGTGCGGACCTCGGGGTCCTGGAGCACGGCGGCCACGTCCACCTTGCTGCGCTCCGGCTTGCGTGCCTGGTTGGCGGGGATCACATTGCCGCTGCGGTCCAGGCGGCGGCCCTCATCGTCGCGGCGGAAGATGCGCGACCAGAACTTGTAGAGGCGCAGGGACATCGGCAGCGAGAGGAATGCTCCGGCGTAGAAGCCGATGAGGTTGGTGACCAGGTTGGACAGGGCAGCCAGGGCCATGATTTCCGGTGCCGCCTCGGGGTAGATGATGGACAGGGCAGCCACGCCGCCGAGCATCATGGAGCCGGAACCGAGGCCGAGGCCAAGGGCCAGTGCCCGCGGGTCGAAGATGCCGAAGCCACCCAGCAGGCCGGCCAAGAGGGAAATGAAGACGGCGCCGAATACGCTGCCCAGCAGCCAGACGGAGAACACCCCGCGGTACACGGGGGACTTCACACCGAAACGCTGCAGGGCGTACGCCAGGTAGGACTCGCGGTCGATGGCCCAGGTGGCGCCGATGGCGGTGCGTCCCATGCCGAGTGCCACGCCGACAGGCAACGCGAGGATGACGGTTCCGAAGATGTGGCCAACCTCCTGGAGCAGGATGGCCGGGCCGAGGGTGGTCAGCTTGGCCAGGGAGGGGCCCACGTGGGTGCCGAGTGCGGCCAGGAACATCACGATGCTGACGTTCAGCAGCACCGAGGCGACCGCACGGCTCTGGCCGGACATGGGGCGGACCTTCTGAACGCCGATGATGGCGCCGATCAGCACGGCCCACAGCACCGGCATGAGCACGATCGCCGCGTTGCCGAGCGGGATCTTGTGCGTGCCGGCCAGGATCGCCACGGCGCAGACGATGGTGGAGAGCAGGATCATCGCTGCCCATTGCCGGGCGCTAGGGGTGAAGAGGCTGCTCGAGCGGTCGTCGACCTTGACGGCGCGCTCATCCACCTCCGCAGTGGTTGTGGACTGGTTCTTCATTGGGGGTGCATCCTTCGTGTGCTGGGGAGGCGTGGCGTCGGCGGTCACGCCATTTGGTATACCAAAAATGGTAAGGTGGATCACGAAGCAATGCAAGGCATCTCACAAAGTTAGCCGGTAAGCCCCTAAAGAAGCGGGGCTTGCGTGTGCTTGCGCAGGGCGCCGGCTGATGCAAGATTCCGACCTGGAATACCGAAGACTGTTTTCGATTTGGAGGATTCATGATTACCCGACTTTCTGCCCGCTACGTGCTGGGTTATGACGGGACACGGCACGTGATGTTCCTGGACGGGCACGTGGTGATGAAGGACAGCGAAGTCATCTACGTCGGCACCGGCTACGAGGGACCCGTCGACGAGTACCGGGACTTCGGGCAGAGCCTGATCGCTCCCGGCCTGATCGACCTGGATGCCCTTACCGACATCGACCACATGATCTTCGACTCCTGGCCCAGCGACGAGACTGGCCCGGGCATGCAGTGGTCCGAGGACTATTTCCACAACCGCCGGCGCGACGTCTTCACCCGTGAGCAGCGGCAGAACGTGCGCAAATTCGCCCTGGCCCAGCTGGCCCTGCACGGGGTGACCAGCTACATGCCGATCGCTTCGGAGATCCACAGCTCCTGGGCCGAGACCTTCGAAGAACTCCAGGGCATGGCGCAGACCAGCATCGAACTCGGCCTACGCGGTTTCCTTGGGCCGGCGTACCGTTCGGGCATCAACGTCACCGACAGCCACGGCGAACGGGTGATCCTGTTCGACGAGGAGGAAGGGCGCAAGGGCTTCGCCGACGCCGTACGCTTCCTTGACTACGCCGAAGAGCTGGCGCACCCGCTGGTCACCGGGGTGCTCCTGCCTTGCCGCATCGAGACCCTGACGGATGAACTGATGCGCAAGACCGCCGAACTGGCCGTCCAACGCAACGCCCTGGTCCGCCTGCATTGCCTCCAGCAGCCCACCGAGGACGGATTCCTGCTCAAGCTCACGGGACGCACGGTCCTGGAGCAGTTGGTGGACACCGGCCTACTGGAAACCCGGCTCCTCATTCCGCACGGCGTCGTCATCGACGGCACCGATCCCGCCTCAAGCGCGGAGGGCGGCCCGCTGGAGCTGCTGGCCCGCCACGATGTCAGCATCATCCACTGCCCGCTGACCTCGTTCCACTACTCGGGGATGCTCAGGTCCTTCGACGCCTTTGCCGCGGCCGGCGTCAACATGTGCCTGGGCACGGACTCGTTCCCGCCGGACCTGATCAAGGGCATCGACGTCGGAACCCACCTCGCGCGCATCGCCGAGGGCCGGCGCGACGCCGGCAAGGTGTCAGACTTCTTTGACGCCGCCACCCTCGGCGGCGCCAGGGCCCTGGGCCGCGAGGACCTCGGGCGGCTGTGCCCAGGTGCGCAGGGGGACATCATGGTGGCGTCGCTGGGCGACTTCCGGGACGGCGCCGTCGAGGACCCGCTGCGCACCCTCATCCTGAATGGCTCGGCACGCAATGTCACCGACACCTACGTGGCAGGCCGCCCAGTGGTGGTCGATGGCGCAATCCCGGGCATTGACTTGGCGGGACTGCGGGCGGAGGGCCAACGGCTCTTCGAGCAGATGGTGCAGGCCTACGGCGAACGGGACTACCGCCGTCGGGATGCCTCCGAGCTCTTTCCCCCGGTCTACGCAGCGGGGGCGGAAGTTCGTACCGGGGCCGCGTGGGTTTGAACCGCTGAGAGGTCCAGAAAGCCCGACGGCGGTGGACAGGTTCGAGGCAGGCCCGGCCGATGGTTATCGGACTCGCCTGCCCGCATCGACCTCCTTGAAGTGAGCTTGTCAGCATGCGCTGAGCTTGCCAGCATGCGGTGACCTTGCCTCCTTGAGCTGCCGTCTTCGGAGCTGCCTCCGGCAGCTGCTCAGAACGGCGGCGGATCAGGCGCCTTGCCTGAACTCGGCACAGATCCCGAACTCGGCACAGAGGGGTTCGCGGTGCCTGCCGTGTAGCTTGCAGGCGTGGGTGGGTGGTCTGGGTATTTCCGGCCGCTCGGGCTGGTCCATTCCAGGACCGCGGCCCCGGTTTGCCGGATCTTCCAGCGGGTGTGGTGTTTGAGCATGTGGTGGCGCCTGCAGAGCCCGGCGAGGTTGCCGGTTTCCGTGGCCCCGCCGAGTGCGGCGTCGTGGGTGTGGTCCAGGTCCAGTTCGCGGGCTTTGATTCCGCAGCCGGGGAAGCGGCACCTGCTGTCCCGGGCGGTGAGGAGCCGTTTGAGGTCCTCCCCGGGCCGGTACCTGTCCACGGCCAGGACAGCGCCGTTGACGGGGTCGGTCAGGACCCTGTTCCACGCGGTGGCCTGTCCGGCGAGGATCCGTGCGGTGGCGGGGTCGATCGGGTGTTGCCCGTTCAGTTCGGCCGGGACGCGGGTGCTGCTGCTCGCTGCGGCGTGGCCCGGAGCGGTCTTGCCTGCGGCTGCGTTGCCTGCGGTCCGGACCGTCTCGCCATCGATCAGGGTCAGGACGGGGACGGTGACGTCCACCCGGGCGGTGATCGCGGTCAGGAGGCCGTCCGGGGTGTCATGTCTCGTGGGGGCGCCGCACAGCAGCAGCTCCGCGAGGAGGTCGGCACGAAGCTGGTCGGTGTTCCGGCCGTGGTGAGGGTTTCGGCCCGGCGAGGCGGGGCCGTCGGAGGCCTGCTTTGCCGTGGCTTCGGCATGTCCTTGGGCCATTTGGGTCAGGCGGTCGTGGATGCCGTACGCCACCGCCGCCGGCAGCACGGTGGCGAGTTCGGCCATGCCGTCCGGCAAGGACGCCACCCGGACATGGCGTTCCGCAACAGCCCGTTCATGCCGGGCAGCAAGGGGTTCTGGCTGGGCCATCTCGGCCTCGCGGACAGCCAATCTCCGCACCCGCCCGGGCGCCTGCTGTTCGGCGCAGGGCACCACGGCCGCCTCATACCCGGCGAGGGCAGCAGGGTGATCCAGCCCCGTCCCGGCGTCCTGGATCACCCGGGCATGTGCCAGGCTGATCCTGCCGTGGGCGAGGGCGCCGAAAGTGGCCGGGAAGCGGTCCAGCAGCTCCACCGCCTGGCCCATCTGCCGCTGCACGGTACGGTCGTTCGCACGGGTGGCCGTCGCGATCTCGGCCGCCACCGCACGCTGGGCCAGCTCCGCCGAGCGCGAATCCCACCCCGCCCGGGTGAAGCCGACCGGTGCCCCGCTAAGCGCGCCGCCGCCGTCGTCGTTCATCACCTCCGCCAGCCGGGACGCCATGGCGAGCGTGTACTCCCGCAACGCCTGCAAAGCGGCGATCGCTGACTCCAAGGACTGAAGCGTGGAGACCATCCAACAGCAACAAGGGATCGGACGCCGCGTCAGGTTGCGGGGTCCTCCCGCTCAAGCCAGTGGTGATCTCCATGAATCCATCACATCACCGAGCTACGACATTATTAGCGGGTGCCCGTTCTGCCCGGTTCGGGCCCCGCCCGTTCTGCCCGGTTCGGGCCCCGTCCGCTCCACTGGTCCAGCCCCTCGCCAACACCGCCGCCGCAGCAGCAGCCTAGAAGAGCCGCGTCAGAACAACCCGACCGCATTCCCGTCCGCGTCCACGTCCATCCGCATCGCGGCCGGTTCCTTCGGCAGGCCGGGCATCGTCATGACCGCGCCGGTGAGGGCCACGATGAAGCCGGCTCCCGTTTTCGGGATGAGGTCCCGGACGTGGATGGTGAATCCCTTGGGTGCGCCGAGCACGCTGGCGTCGTCCGTGAAGGAGTACTGGGTCTTGGCCATGCACACGGGAAGGCCGGCCCAGCCGTTCTTCCGGATGTCCGCCAGGCGCTTCTGCGCCGGGACGGAGAACTCGACGCCGTCCGCACCGTAGATCTCTTGCGCAATTGTCCGGATCTTGTCCTCCACGGACAGTTCCAACGAGTACAGGTACCGGAAGGACGACGGCGCCGCGATCGCCGCGGCGACCTTCGCCGCGAGCTCATCACCGCCGTCGCCCCCTCCGCCGCGGCCCCACACGTCGGCGACGGCGGCCTGGACGCCTTCGCGGGCGCACCAGGCTAGGAGCCAGTCAAGTTCACTGGCGGTGTCGCTGCCGAAGCGGTTGATGGCCACCACGGGCGTGATCCCGAACTTCTCCACATTGTGCAGGTGCCGGCGCAGGTTCTCGACGCCGGCGGCCAGGGCTTCGGGGTTGGCCTCCGTGAGCCGGTCCTTGGGGACGCCGCCATGCATCTTCAGTGCCCGGATGGTTGCCACCACCACGACGGCGGCCGGCGCCACATCGCCGATCCGGGCCTTGATGTCCATGAACTTCTCGGCGCCGAGGTCCGCGCCGAAACCGGCCTCCGTGACCACGATGTCGGCGAGCTCCCGGGCCGTGCTGGTAGCTATGAGCGAATTGCAGCCGTGGGCGATGTTCGCGAATGGCCCGCCGTGCACCAGCGCAGGCGTTCCCGCGATGGTCTGCACCAGGTTCGGCTTGATGGCGTCCTTCAGCAGAAGCGCCAGGGCGCCCTGGACGCCGAGGTCGGCCACGGTGACGGGCGTGCGGTCGAAGCGGTAGCCGAAGGTGATCCGGCCCAGGCGTTCGCGCAGGTCAGCCAGATCCCGGGCCAGGCAGAACACCGCCATGATTTCCGAGGCAACGGTGATGTCGAAGCCGTCCTGTCGCGGCACGCCCTGCACAGGGCCGCCGAGCCCGATCACCACCTCGCGCAGGGAGCGGTCGTTCATGTCCATGACCCGCTTGAAGGTCATGCGCCGGGGATCGATGCCCAGTTCGTTGCCCTGGAAAATGTGGTTGTCCACGAGAGCCATGAGGGCGTTGTTCGCCGCGGTGATGGCATGGAAGTCGCCGGTGAAATGCAGGTTGATCTCGTCCATCGGCAGCACCTGCGAGTAGCCGCCGCCGGTGGCGCCGCCCTTCATGCCGAGCACCGGGCCAAGCGACGGTTCCCGCAGCGCAATCATCACCTTGTGGCCGGCCCGGGCCAGCGAATCGGCCAGGCCCACGGTGGTAGTGGACTTTCCTTCGCCTGCCGGCGTGGGGGACATCGCCGAAACCAGGACTACCTTTCCCGGGGCCTTGCCCGGCTGCGGCCTGAGCTTGGCGGGATCGATCTTGGCCTTGAAGCGGCCGTAGAGTTCCAGGGCTTCGGGCGGGATTCCGGCTTCCGCGGCGATCTCCCCGATCGGCCGGAGCGTCGCGTTGAGGGCGATCTCGAGATCGCTCATGGTTCCAGACATCATTGTCCTTCCAGTCCGCCGGACGGTGCCCGGCTTCCAGGTCTGCCCGGCATCCGGGCATGCCTGGAATCTACCAGCAGCTACGGGCCGGACGGCCCAGGGGCACGCGACCGCTCACGCCTGTCGCCGCGCCCGCTGAGGCCTGCGGCCGCACGCGCCCGCTCAGGCCTGCGGCAGCAGGAGCCCGCCCACCGCGGCCTGGTAACTGTCCAGGCTGCGCAGCGCCGTCCGCTGCCAGCCGAAGTCCTCGGCGTGGACCGTGGCGGCCCGGCCCATGTCCTGCCGGGTCTGCGGGTCGTCGTACAGGGCTTCGAGGGCGTCGGCCCAGTCCGCCGGATCATGCCCGTCGACCAACAGGCCCGTTCGCCCGTGCTGCACAGCACGGCTCAGCCCGCCCACCTGCGTCGCCACCACCGGGGTGCCGCACGCCTGCGCCTCCAGTGCCACCAGCCCGAAGGACTCACTGTAGGAAGGCATCACCACCACGTCCGCCGAACGGAACCAGCCCGCCAGCTCCGGCGCGTCCACCGGCGGCCGGTGCGTGACGACGTCGTCCAGTCCAGCCTCGCTGATGATGGATCGGAGGTTGAAGTCCTTCGCCCCGCTCAGGGCACCCAGGATGGTCAGTTCGAGATCGATGTCCGGGCGCCGTGCCCGCAGCAGCGCGACGGCGGCAAGGAAGACTTGCGGTCCCTTTAGGCGTTGGATGCGGCCGGCGAACAGCAGGTGGAAACTTCCCGGCCGTACCCCCAATTCGCGCCGGGAACGGCCCCGGAACGCCGGGGTAAACACGGACAGGTCCACACCCGGCGGGGCCACGTCGATCCGGTCGAAGTCGGCGTGGTAGTGGGACACCAGTTCCTCGGCTTCGGCCGCGGTGTTGGCAACCAGCCGGGCGGCGCCGTCGACGATCCGCTGCTCGCCCTCCTCCCGGCGGCGGGGCTCCGGGCGCTCGCCGGAGGCCAGGACCAGGTTCTTGACCTTCGCCATGGTGTGCATGGTGTGCACCAGCGGAACGCCCCACATGCGGGAGAGTTCCAGCCCAGCCACGCCCGAGACCCAATAGTGCGAATGGACGAGGTCGTAACGCCCGTGCGGCTGGCGCTGGCGGATCTTTTCGATCTGGACGACCATGGCGTGCAGCAGCTCGGGGAGGTGTTCCTTGGGCAGTTTCCGGGCAGGGCCCGCAATCACGTTGTGCACGCATACTCCGGGCGCCGGGTGCTCGATGGCGGGCTGCCCGTCCACGGTGGACCGGGTGAAAATCTCCACTTCCACACCCTCGTCCGCGAGCGCCGCAGCCAGGTTGCGGATGTAGACGTTCATCCCGCCGGCGTCGCCGCTTCCGGGTTGTTCCATGGGGGAGGTATGGAGGGAGAGGAAGGCCACACGGCGGATCAGGGACACGCCACACCTCCTGCACCGACACACTCTGCCGCAGGCGGCGAAACCGCACCCCTGCCGAAGAAAACACTACTCCTGCCACCCGCGGCGGCGTAGTCTGCCGTGCATGGAGGCACGCCGGGAACATAACGGCCGGGAGCGTTTTGATCCCCTCGCCGCCGTGCGGCCTGCCGGAGCAGCGGACGACGGCGGCTGCGACCTGCTGCTAAGCGGCACCGTTTTCCAGGACATCATTTTCACCGGGCTGGGGCAGCGCCCCGAGCCAGGAACCGAAGTGTGGAGCCAGGGGATGGGGAGCTGCCCGGGCGGGATCGCCAACCAGGCCATCGCCGCGGCCCGGCTCGGGCTGCGTACAAGCCTCGCGGCGGCCTTTGGCGACGACGGCTACGGGGAGCTGAACTGGCGGATCCTCGAAAGCCAGGAAGAGGTGGACCTTTCGCTCTCCCGGCGCTTCGAGGGCTGGCCGTCCCCGGTCACCGTGTCCCTGTGCGTCGAGCAGGACCGTTCGATGGTCACCCACGGCCTGCCCGCACCGTTGAATGGCTCGGAACTGATCGGCACCCCGCCCAGGGCGCTCGCCGCCGTCGCCGACCTCGCCGAGGAAGCCGAGCCCTGGGTGCTGGCCGCGCACCGGGCGGGTGTGAAGATCTTCGGCGACGCCGGCTGGGACCCGAGCGGCGCCTGGTCGGGCAGGCGCCTGGAACAGCTGGGGTATTTCCACGCCTTCATGCCCAACCAACGCGAGGCCATGGCGTTCACCGGAACGGACAACCCGTGGTCCGCGCTGTACATCCTGGCCGAGCGGGTCCCCGTGGCGGTGGTGACCCTGGGCGCGCAGGGCGCCATGGCGGTGGATTCCGAAAGCGGGGAGGAGGAATGGGTGCCGGCCCTGCCGGTGACAGCCCACGATCCCACCGGGGCGGGGGACTGCTTCGGCGCCGCCTTCATCGTCGGCTGCCTGGCCGGCTGGCCGCTGGGGGACCGGCTGCGCTTCGCCAATCTCTGCGCCTCACTGTCCGTGCAGGAACTGGGCGGCTCTTTCTCGGCTCCGGGCTGGGGGGACATCGCCGACTGGTGGCACCGGGCCAACGCCCGGCCCGAACGCCAGTCCAGCCAGTGGCTCCGGCGCTTCTCCTTCCTCGAGGACATTGTCAGCAGGGTCCCTGACGGGGCGCTCCGCCGCTCCGAGCTGCGCCCGCCGTCAAGCGCGCTCCCGGCCCAGCATTAGAATCGTTGGGTGAGCTACGAAGTTTCCGGAGGCACTGATTCTCCAACCCCCTCCGTCTTGGAACGCTCGGCCGTCATCGATCTTGAGGCCATCAGGCATAACGTCCGGCAGTTCGTGGCCATCGCCTCCCCTGCCAAGGTGATGGCCGTGGTGAAGGCCGATGCCTACGGCCATGGCGCGGTCCAGGTGGCCCGCGCGGCCCTCGACGCCGGCGCCCGCTGGCTTGGCGTCGCCCACATCTCCGAGGCCCTCGGGCTCCGTGCTGCCGGCATCGACGCGCCGCTGCTCGCCTGGCTGCACACCAGCGAAAGCAACTTCGCCGCGGCAGTGGCCGCCGGCGTCGACATCGGGATCTCCGGCTGGGAACTGGACGCCGTGGTGGCCGCCGCCCGGGAACAGGAGCGTCCCGCCCGCATCCACCTGAAGATTGATACCGGCCTGGGCCGCAACGGCTGCACCATCGACGACTGGGACAAGCTGCTCGGCAAGGCCATGGAGCACCAGGACGAGGGCCTGCTGCGGGTAGTTGGCATCTTCTCGCACCTCGCGGTGGCCGACGAACCGCACCGCCCGGAAACGGACGAACAGCTTGCCGTGTTCCGCGAGGCGCTCGCGATGGCCGAGGATTCCGGCGTGGACCCCGAGGTGCGGCACATCGCCAACACCCCGGCCACGCTGTCCCGGCCGGACTCGCATTTCGACCTCGTCCGGGTGGGCCTGGGGCTGTACGGGCTTTCGCCGTTCGATGGCCAGCCTTCTTCCGAGCTCGGCTTGCGCCCGGCCATGACCGTGCGCACC
The DNA here is from genome assembly GCF_056279005.1 of Arthrobacter sp. TE26545. The sequence continues at coordinate 2,798,883 of NZ_JBWBQM010000001.1, read as the reverse complement.
CTGCTTTCCAACTGCAAACGCGTCCCGAAAGGCCAGGGGGTGTCCTACGGCCTGAAATACCGCACGGAAGGCGAAAGCTCCCTGGGACTCATTCCGCTGGGCTATGCCGACGGCGTTCCCCGGGTGGCCACCGGGGGGCCGGTCCGGATCAAAGGCACCAGCTACCCGGTGGTGGGACAGATCGCCATGGACCAGATGGTGGTCGACTTCGGCGACCTGGACCCGGAGCAGGCCGCAGCGCTGCCCGGCTCGGAAGTGGTCATGTTCGGTGACGGCGCCGACGGCGGCCCGACGGCGGACGACTGGGCCGCGGCGGCCGGCACCATCAACTATGAGATCGTCACCCGCATCAGCCCGCGCGTTCCGCGCAGCTATGTCAACGAACTCGCGCCGCTCGAAGAGGCAGCATTGTGAGCATTGAAAACCCGCTCGGCCAGGAAAGCGATGCGCTCTGGGAACGCTCGCTCGCCATCCCGACGGCGGACGGCACGCACGCACTCGGCGCCGCCCTGGGCCGGGTGCTGGAGGCCGGGGACCTGCTGGTGCTCACCGGGGAACTCGGCGCCGGCAAGACCACCTTCACCCAGGGCCTCGCCGAAGGCCTGGGAGTGCGGGCGGGTGTCATCTCGCCCACCTTCGTGCTGGTGCGGATCCACCCGAACCTGCCCGGCGGCCCGCGCCCCGGCGGCCCGGACCTGGTGCACGTGGACGCCTACCGCCTGGAATCGGCAGCCGAAATCGACGACATCGACCTTGAAAACACCATGGACTCGTCCGTGACGGTGGTGGAGTGGGGCCGCGGCCGCGTCGAGCACCTGGCCGAGAGCCGCCTCGACGTCGAACTCCACCGGGCTGTCGGCGGGGCGGCTGTCGGCGGGCAGGCTGCGGAACCCGCGGCGGACGCCGTCCTGGACTTCGACACCGACGACGATGACGAACCCCGCACCATCGTGTTCCGCGGCTTCGGCCCCCGCTGGGCCACCATGCCCGATGTCCTCGCCCCCGCCGTTCCGGAGGAGAACAACTGATGCTGATCCTGGCCATCGACACCTCGGCCGTGGCAAGCGCCGCCCTCATCTCGGACGACGCCATGGAAGGCGTGGTGGATTCCTTCGCCACCGAGGACACCCGTAGCCACGCGGAGGTCCTGGCACCGGGCATCGAGCAGCTGCTCGCCGGTGCCGGCGTCAGCGGCGCGGACATCGACCTGATCGTCACCGGCGTCGGTCCGGGACCCTTCACCGGGCTGCGCTCCGGCATCGCCACAGCCCGCACCCTGGCCTTCGCCTGGAACAAACCTCTCCGTGGACTCATGAGCCTGGACGCGATCGCCCTCGAAGTGGCCGAGTCCACCGGCGCGCTCCCGCAGAATTCCTCGTGGCCACCGACGCCCGCCGCAAGGAGGTCTACTGGGCCCGGTACACCCTGCGCGACGGCCAGCTCCCGGAACTCGTTGACGGCCCCCACGTCGGTTTCGCCTCCGCCCTGCCGGAGCTTCCCGTATACGGAGCCGGTGCCGGAATCTACGCCGACGTAGTCAAGGCCGATGAGGACTTCAAGGACACCCAGCCCAGCGCGGCGTCCCTCGGCCAGTTCGCCCTCGCCCTGCTGTCCGCCGGCCGGGAGCTGCCGGACTCCACCCCGCTCTACCTGCGCGAATCCGACGCCCAGGTGCCCGGCCCCAGGAAGCGTGCGCTGTGACCGTCCCGGAGGAGTTCCTGAACACCGCGGCCATGCCGGACGGCGTGGTGCTGCGGGACATGGCCGAAGGCGACCTGGCCGCCGTCGAACAGCTGGAACGGCGCCTGTTCCCGGTGGACGCCTGGCCGCTGCAGATGTTCATCGACGAGCTCTCCCAGCCGGAGACCCGCCGCTACGTTGTGGCGGAGGCCGAGGGCGGGATTGTTGCCTACGCCGGGTTGATGTGCGTCCAGCCCATCGCGGACATCCAGACCATCGCCGTGGTCCCCGAGTTCGAAGGCCGCGGCATCGGCTCAGCCGTGCTGGCCGAACTGATCGCCGAGGCGCGCCGCCGCGGCGCCGACGACGTCCTGCTGGAGGTCCGGGCCGATAACCCCCGCGCCCAGCAGCTCTACCTGCGCTTCGGTTTCGAGCAGATCCACATCCGGGCCCGCTACTACCGCGACGGCACGGACGCCCTCATCATGAGGCTGCCGTTGCTTGAAGCACCAGCTACAGAAGGACCCACCACAGAAGGACCCACCGCGTGAACCCCGCACCCGCCAGCGAACCACTTGAGGCCGGTCCGCTTGTCCTCGGCATCGAATCCTCCTGCGATGAAACCGGCGTCGGCATCGTCCGCGGCACCACCCTGCTGAGCAACACGGTGTCCTCCTCCATGGACGAGCACGTGCGCTTCGGCGGGGTGATCCCGGAAATCGCCTCCCGCGCCCACCTGGACGCCTTCGTGCCCACCCTGCAGGAATCGATGCACACCGCCGGCGTCACCCTTGAGGACATTGACGCGATCGCCGTGACCTCCGGCCCCGGCCTGGCCGGTGCCCTCATGGTGGGTGTCTGCGCCGCCAAGGCGCTCGCCCTCGCCAGCGGCAAGCCGCTGTACGCGATCAACCACCTGGTGGCCCATGTGGGCGTCGGGCTGCTGGATATGTCCGAAAACCGCATGCCCGAAAACCGCCTCCCGGAGAATCTTGGTGCCCTGCTGGTTTCCGGCGGACACACCGAGATCCTACGGATCCGCAGCATCACCGACGACGTCGAGCTGCTGGGTTCCACGATCGACGACGCCGCCGGGGAAGCCTACGACAAAGTCGCGCGGCTCCTGGGGCTCGGCTACCCGGGCGGCCCGGCCATCGACAAGATGGCCAGGACCGGAAACCCCAAGGCGATCCGCTTCCCGCGCGGTCTCAGCCAGCCCAAGTACATGGGGACCGCGGAGGAACCCGGCCCGCACCGCTACGACTGGTCGTTCAGCGGACTCAAGACCGCCGTCGCGCGCTGCGTGGAGCAGTTCGAGGCCCGCGGCGAGGAGGTCCCGGTGGCGGACATCGCCGCGGCCTTCCAGGAAGCGGTGGTGGACATCATCACCTCGAAGGCGGTGCTGGCCTGCCGCGAGAACGGCATCACCGAACTGCTGCTGGGCGGGGGAGTGGCGGCGAACTCGCGGCTGCGGGAACTGACCGGGCAGCGTTGCCGCTCGGCCGGCATCACGCTCCACGTCCCGCCGCTGCAGCTGTGCACGGACAACGGCGCCATGGTGGCCGCCCTCGGTGCCCAGCTGGTGATGGCCGGCATCGCCCCGAGCGGGGTTGCCTTTGCTCCGGATTCCTCGCTGCCCGTGACCACGGTTTCGGTGTAGGGTCAGCTGATTTTGCGCCGGTAGGCGGACATCGCGAAGGCGTAGGCAAGGAGCAGGATGCCCAGGCACCAGGCCAGTGCAATCCAGAGCTCGTTGCCCACCGGCTGCTGCGCGAACAGCGCCCGGATGGAGTTCACTATCGAGGTCACCGGCTGGTTTTCGGCGAACCAGGCCACCGGGCCCGGCATCGTACCGGTCGGCACGAACGCCGAGCTGATGAACGGCAGGAAGATCAGCGGGTAGCTGAACGCGCTCGCGCCGTCGACGGTTTTCGCGGAGAGCCCGGCGATCACGGCCAGCCAGGTCAGGGCGAGCGTGAACAGGACCAGGATGCCTGTGACGGCAAGCCAGGCGCCCACGGATGCCCCGCTGCGGAACCCCATGATGAGCGCGACGCCGATGACCACCGCCACCGAGGTAAGGTTCGCGACCAGCGAGGTGAGCACGTGCGCCCAGAGCACGCTCGAGCGGGCGATCGGCATGGACTGGAAGCGCTCGAAGATGCCGCCCTGCATGTCGAGGAACAGCCGGTAGGCCGTGTAGGCGATGCCTGAGGCAATCGTGATCAGCAGGATGCCGGGGAGCATGTAGTTGATATACGAGCCATCGGAACGGGCGTTGATGGCGCCGCCCAGCACGTACACAAACAGCAGCATCAGCGCTATCGGGGTGACCGCGGTGGTGATGATCGTATCGGGGCTGCGGAGGATGTGGCGCAGCGAGCGGCCGGTCAGGACGCCGGTGTCGCTGAGGACGTGGGTGCTCATCGTGATGCCTCTTTCTCTTCCCGTTCTTCAGCCGTTCCGGCTCCTTCATCGGCCCCGACGAGCGCCAGGAAGACGTCTTCGAGGGAGGGCTGCTTCTCGACGTACTCAACTTCGGCCGGCGGCAGCAGCCGCTTCAGCTCGTCGAGCGTGCCGTTCTGGATGATCGTTCCTTTGTGCAGGATCGCGATGCGGTCGGCGAGATGCTCGGCTTCGTCGAGGTACTGCGTGGTGAGAAGCACCGTCGTGCCGTTCTTGGCGAGCTCCTTGACGGTCTGCCACACCTCGATGCGCGCCTGGGGATCGAGCCCGGTGGTGGGCTCGTCCAGGAAGATGACCGGCGGGTTGCCGATCAGGCTCATCGCGATGTCGAGCCGGCGCCGCATCCCTCCCGAGTACCCGGCCGCCTTTCGCCCGCCGGCCTCGGTAAGCGCGAAGCGTTCGAGCAGCCGGTCGGCGATGGCACCCGGGTCCTCCAGATGCCGGAGCTTGGCAACCAGCATGAGGTTCTCCCGGCCGCTCAGCACTTCGTCGACCGCGGCGAACTGCCCGGTGAGGCTGATCGAGCCGCGCACCTCGCCGGGATCCGCTTCGATGTCGAAGCCGTGCACGGTCGCGGTTCCCGCGTCGGCCTTCAGCAGCGTCGAGAGAATGCGCACCAGCGTGGTCTTTCCCGCCCCGTTCGAACCGAGCAGGGCGAAGATGCTGCCGGCGGCCACCTCGAAGTCGACGCCGCGCAGCACGTGCAGCTCCTTGTAGGACTTCTCCAGGCCACGGACCCGGATGGCGGTCTCAGTCATGGCCGGCCTCCTTTCCTTTCGCGTCCTTGACAGCGTCGATGAGGCGGGCGCGCTCCTTGTCGATCCAGCGCTTGCCGCCGTACGCCTGGGCGAAGGCCTCGGCGAATTCGACGGGATCCTCGCCGACGATCTCACCCACGGGAGTGCCGTCGACGGCGGCGCGCTCCCAGAGGTCGGCGAAGTCGGCGAACATCTGCACGATGGTGTCGCCGTCGGTGACGCCGCCGTAGTACATGAGGTACCGGTTGAAGGCGTTCGCGGCGGTGAGGTAGGGCTCCGGCAGCGCATCCAGGCGCGCCTTGGCTTGCTTGTACTGCTTCTTCTGCTCGAGCGGGCCGGTGAGTGCTTCGATCCATTTGGCGGCCATGGTCAGTTCTCTCCCTTGCTTGGGTCGATACTTTGGAGCTGTTCGATGCGTTCTGCGAGGAAGCTCCACGTCCTCCAGAACTCTTCAAGTTCCTGCTTGCCCTGCTGGTTGAGTGAATACACCTTGCGCGGCGGTCCTTTTTCGGACGGCCGCTTCTCGACGTCGACGAGCCCCTTCTGCTCGATCCGCACCAGCAGCGCATAGACGGTGCCCTCGGCGATGTCGGTGAACCCCTGGTCCCGGAGCAGGGTGGTGATCTCGTAGCCGTAGGCCGGTTTCCCGGTCAGCAGGGCGAGGACGATGCCCTCCAGCGTGCCCTTGAGCATCTCGGTCATCTGCTTGCCCATGCGGCCACCTCCTAACTACTTGGTGTTACTAGCTACTAGTACTCAGTGTTACTAGCTACTAGTACATAGTAGCGCTAAGTAGTGGAAGCGCAAGGGGTCTTAACGCCGAAGTCGCCGGAGGCCTGCGGGGTCGCTGAAAAGTTCCGGCGACCGGGCAGTTCTCCGGCGACTTCGGCGTGAGAGAAAGGGGGTGAGCGGGGCTTAGCCGGCGCGCATCTGCTGTACGAGGTCCAGGACCACCGCCTGCAGGTCGCCGTCGTGCTCTGCCGCGACGCGGCGCTGGCGCTGGTAACCGGCGCCGCGGGCGATGATCTTCGCGACGTCGGCCAGCTCCTCTTCGCAGCCGAGCTTCGCAGCGACGGGGGCCAGCCGGTCGAGGGTCTCCCTGAGGTGCTCCGTGACCAACTGCTCGTTGCCTTCGGCGTCGAGGATGATGATGGCTTCCATGCCGTAGCGCGCCGCGCGCCACTTGTTCTCCTGGACGTGCCATGGCGGCATGGTCGGAATGGTGCCGCCGTTGTCCAGGATGGTGGAGAACTCGTGCACCAGGCATTGGGTCAGCGCGGCGATCGCGCCGACCTCCTCGAGGCTGGCCAGGCCGTCGCAGATGCGCATCTCGATGGTGCCGAGGTTCGGGACGGGCCGGATGTCCCAGCGGATCTCGGACAGGGTGTCGATCACCCCGGTGGTGAACATGTCCTGCACGTAGGACTCGTATTCGGCCCAGTCCGGGAACTGGAAGGGCAGGCCGGCGGTGGGCAGCTGCTGGAACATCAGGGCGCGCTGCGACGCGTAGCCGGTGTCTTCGCCGCCCCAGAACGGGCTGGAGGCGGACAGTGCCTGGAAATGCGGGAAGTAGTTGACCAGCCCGTCGAGGACGGGAAGGACCTTGTCGCGGCTGTCCAGGCCTACGTGGACGTGTACGCCGTAGATGACCATTTGGCGGCCCCACCACTGGGTGCGGTCGATCAGCTTGGCGTAGCGTTCCTTGTCCGTGACGGGCTGGAGCTGCGGGGGGCTGAAGGGGTGGCTGCCGGCGCAGAACAGTTCCACGCCCATGGGATCGGTGACCTCGCGGACGGCCTTCAATGAGCGGGCCAGGTCGTCTTTGGCTTCCCGGACCGTGGTGCAGATTCCGGTGACGAGTTCCACGGTGTTCAGCAGCAGCTCGCGCTTGATGTGCGGGTGCTCGTCGTCCTCGTTCAGCTCGGGGTGCTGGGCGGCGACGCCGCGGAGGACTTCGTTGGCGACGGAAACCAGTTCGCCGGTGCGCGCGTTGACGAGCGCAAGCTCCCATTCCACTCCCAGGGTCGATTGCCTGGATGAAGCGAAATCAATCTGCACGAAGGTCCCCTCTAGTGTGTCCAAGTCCCCCGGGCGATGCCCACTGTGGGGCCCCTCAGTGGATGCTCCAAGTCTAGTGCAGCGCTTGCGTGCCTCCGCCGTAAGGAGAAACATGGCGACAACCACAGGTCCTTGCTAATGAGAATGATTTGCATATAGGCTGAGGCAATGCATCTTTCCGTTGTCAGTTCCCTGGACAGCCGCTGCCGTGAAGCCGCGGCCGGCCGGCTCGACCAGGGGCATCCCGATTCCGTAACCGTCTTCCACGACCTCCTCGATGGCTCCGTCGTCCTGCGCCGGGTCTTCCGCGGCGGCCGGCTGCTGGAGCAGGCGGAAACCGTGCTGGAACACGGCTGCCTCAGCTGCACCGTCAAGCTGGACGTCGTGCCCACGGTGGAGCGGCTCGCCGGCCTTGGTTACGGGCATGCGGTGCTGGCGCTGCCGCCGGGGGTGTCCGTGGAGATGGCCGTGGCGGAGGTCAGCCGGGGCCTTGGCGGGGAAGCGGTCGTAGACAACGCCGTCCTTGCCCTCGACCCCGCGGAACTGGAAGACCACATCTGGGACAAGCACACCCTCTACGAATCCGGGTTCACGGCCATGCCGGACGACGAAAGGACCAGCGGCGAATTCCTGGTGGGGGAGCTCACCCACGCGGACACCGTGCTGATTCATCCCGGGCTCGGCGCGGCGCTCGACGGCAATGAGCGGGAGGGCAGCGAGCCATGGCGGCAGGGCACGGAACTGCTGGCCCAACTGGCGCCGCACGCCGCCGTGGTCGGGCGTACCGAGACGTTCCGTCCCGGTTGCTATGACGGCCGTGAAGCAGCGGCGCGGACCCGGCGCGGCTCGGTGCGCATCCCGCTGGCCAGCGAATCCGGCAGCTTCCGCACGGTCCTCCACAAGGTTGAGCGCCCGTTGCACCCGGGCCGCTTCCGGGCGGCGCTGCCGCAATTGGCCGCAGGTTCCCACTGGATGCGCGGCCGGCTGTGGATCGCGTCGGCGGCCCGGACCCGGATCGCCGTCCATGGCGTCGGGCCCCGGGTGTGGATGGAAAGCACCGGCCAGTGGATCGCCGACCGGCCGGAGCCGCTGCCCGCCGGAATGTCCGACGTCGACGCCGCCCTTGGCTGGCATCCGCGGTTCGGCGACCGCGGCACCGTACTCGCGGTCACCGGACGGGGCGAGGATGTGGACGCCGAAGAAATCCGCGGGCTGCTGGACGGCTGCGCCCTCAGCGAAGAGGAGATGCTGCGGGACTTCCGGGAGCTGGATGACCCGTTCGAACTTGAAGCCACCCTGTAACAACCGCAAGAGAAGGAGAAACATGAAGGTCAGGAATTCGCTGCGCGCACTCAAGAAGGTCCCGGGCGCACAGGTGGTGCGGCGCCGCGGGAAAACCTTTGTCATCAACAAACTGAACCCGCGCTTCAAGGCCCGCCAGGGCTAGCCGGACTGTCCGGGTAACGGTCGGTGCCTCCGATCGCGGGGGCACCGGCCGTGGCAGTGCGGCGCCCCGCCCAAGTTAGGCTGGGGCGCAGAGCCCCTGCCAGACGAAGGAAGTCCCCATGCCGATCCTGAACAAGGACATGACCCTCTGCATCTCGCTTTCGGTCCGCCCAAGCAATAACGGGACGCGTTTCCACAACTTCCTGTACGAGGAACTCGGCCTGAACTGGATCTACAAGGCCTTTGCCCCCACCGACCTCGCGAATGCGATCTCCGGCGTGCGGGGCCTGGGCATCCGCGGCTGCGCAGTGTCCATGCCGTACAAGGAAGACGTCATCGCCCTGGTGGACCGGATGGACGCCTCGGCCTCGGCCATTGACTCGGTCAACACCATCGTGAACGACTCCGGCGTGCTGACCGCCTACAACACCGACTACACCGCCATCGCCCAGCTGATCGAACGCAACGCCATCAGCCCGGACTCGTCCGTGCTCCTGCGTGGTGCGGGCGGCATGGCCAAGGCCACCGCGGCGGCCTTCCGCGACGCCGGATTCACCAAAGTCACCATCGTGGCCCGCAAGGAAGAAGCCGGCCGTGCGCTCGCGGATCTCTACGGTTTCGCGTGGCAGGCCGAGCCGGGTGACAGCACCGCGGACGTTATCGTCAATGTCACGCCGATCGGCATGGCCGGCGGACCCGAGGCGGACGCCCTGTCCTTCCCGGAAGCGGCCGTCACAGCCGCGCAGGTGGTGTTCGACGTCGTCGCGCTCCCCGCCGAAACGCCGCTCATCAAGGCCGGCCGCGCCGCCGGCAAAACGGTGATCAGCGGCGCCGAGGTCGCCACCATCCAGGCCCTCGAGCAGTTCGTCCTGTACACCGGCATTACGCCGAGCGCCGCCCAGGTGGCCGCAGCCGAAGCATTCGTGCGGGAGCAGTAGCGCGGGGCCTGGCGCGTCAGACTGGTTCGACGACGACCGGTTCGACGACGACGGCGGTCCGTTCGTCGCCGATCCGCGTCAGGACCAGCGTGGCGGATTTGCCGGCCTTGCCTTTCGCTGCCGACTTGGACTTCGCGGAACCACCGCCGGGCAGCAGTTGTTTCCGGAGCTCTTCTGGCGTGATGGAGACGCCGCGCTTCTTGATGTCCAGGGTGGTGATGCCCTGTGCCTTCACCCAGGCCTTGAGCGCCTTGACGTTCAGCGGCATCGTCTCCAGCACCTTGTAGGCGCGGGCGAACGGTGTGTCCACCAGTCCGGGAGCGCAGATGTACGCGATGTGTTCGTCCAGCAGGTGCCCGCCCAGGCGGAGTGCGACGTCGGCAACCAGTCCCGCGCGGATCACCGCACCGTCCGGCTCGTAGAGGTAGCCCTCAACGGGCCCGACGGCGGGGACCGGGCCGGCGTCGAAATCCTCGCCGCTGGTGATCTCGGCGGCGCCGCGCGGGCCGAGCAGCAGGGCGGCTCGGCGGATTCCGGGCCGGGCCACCTTGTTGAACCACAGGGCCACCTCGGTGACGTCGCCGGCCACCGAAACCCACTGCGCCTCGCAGTCCGCGGGAACCGACTCGTGCGGCATTCCGGGCCCCATCTTGACCCCCACCGACTTGCCGGATGCGGCCAATGACTCCACGAAGGACAGGGGCGGGGAGAATTCCTCCGGGTCCCAGATCCGGGTAGTGCCCGACGTCGAGGTGGTGCGGCGTGCGGGGTCCAGCCACACGCCGTCGATCCCGTCCAGGGGCACCGAGGTGGCATCGGCATGGACAACGGAGGCGTGCGGGAACGGCATCAGATTGATCGTGGCACAGGCCGCCGTGGCTTCGTCGAGCTCGACGGCCGTGACCGGGATGTCCAGGGACGCCAGCGCCATCGAATCGGCGCCGAGCCCGCAACCCAGGTCTGCTACATGTGAGGTGCCTGCTGCGGCGAAGCGTTCGGCATGGCGGGCGGCCACCGTGAGGCGCGTCGCCTGCTCCAGGCCGGCCTGGGTGAAGAGCATCTGCCGGGCGAATTCGCCGAACTTCGCTTCCGCCCGGGTCCGCAGCCTCGACTGCGTGAGGACGGCGGAGACCAACTCGGGGGAGTGCCCGGCCTTGCGGAGGCCCGTGTTCAAGGCCAGGGATTCGCTCTCGCGGTACGGGCCCAGCGAGGCGAGCAATTCCCAGCCTTCCGTGGTCAGCAAGGGGGCGATCTGGTCCTGTGGGGCCGCGGCATCCGGCGCCTGGGGGCTGTGGGGCATGCCCTCCAGCCTACTTGCCGGCTTTGTGGGGTTTCTCCCTCGCGTCCTCCCGCACCCGGGCGGCGGTACTGCCGGACGGCTAGGGTTGATTGCATGGAAGACAGCATCAGCCGCCAGCCCGAAGACTCCACACCGACTCCCCGCCGGGGCAGCAGGATTCCTGCCCGTCTGGCCGTCTACGCCCGTCCCGCCGTGATCGCCGGAGCTGCCGTCGCCGTCGTCTGCATCGTCTTGCTGATCATCGTCTTCTTCCTTGATTCCTTCAATGCCGCCGCCTATTCAATGACCGGCAAGAGCGTCCAGGATGCCACCCAGGAGGCCAAGGACATCCGCGAAAGCTACGCGGGGGTCCGGATCGGTGCCCTCGTGGTGCTGGTCCTGTCCGCCCTTGCCGCCCTCGCGGGCAGCGTCGTGCTGTACCTGAACCGCACTGCCGTGCAGGAAGGCGACGAGGACAACGGCGAAGACGTGGACTTCGAGGACCTCGCCGGCCAGTAGCCGTGAGGCGGCACCCTGTTCACCCAAGGACGAAACGCTGGCACTCACCTTGACCGAGTGCTAACGCTTGCATAGAGTCTGAGTTAGCACTCTCCCATGGAGGGTGCTAATCATGCCGCAGGCACTTGCCGGCACCGCGACGACGGCAAGCCCGCCAAGGCACCCCTGGTTTGATAGTCCACGTACTACCTCACGTAAAGGAGAGATCCGAGTGTCGGTCTCCATTAAGCCTCTCGAGGATCGCATCGTTGTCCGCCCGCTCGAAGCAGAGCAGACCACCGCTTCCGGCCTGGTCATCCCGGACTCCGCCCAGGAAAAGCCGCAGGAAGGCGAAGTTGTCGCAGTAGGCCCCGGCCGCTTCGATGACAACGGCAACCGCGTGCCCGTCGATGTCGCCGTCGGCGACGTCGTCATCTACTCCAAGTACGGCGGAACCGAAGTCAAGACCGGTGGCTCCGAGTACCTCGTGCTGTCCGCCCGCGACGTCCTCGCGATCGTCGTCAAGTAACTCCCTGGACCCCGCACCGTAGGCCGGACCGGATTTCCGGCCGCCCGCGGTGCGGGTTTTCCGTCTTGAAAGGACACAACCATGGCAAAGCAGCTTGCGTTCAATGACGCTGCCCGCCGCTCGCTCGAAGCCGGCATCGACAAGCTCGCCAACACTGTCAAGGTGACCCTTGGCCCGCGCGGCCGCAACGTCGTGCTGGACAAGAAGTGGGGCGCCCCCACCATCACCAACGACGGTGTCACGATCGCCCGCGAAGTCGAGCTGGACGACCCGTACGAAAACCTTGGCGCACAGCTGGCCAAGGAAGTCGCCACCAAGACCAACGACGTTGCCGGTGACGGCACCACCACCGCCACCGTGCTCGCACAGGCCCTCGTCAAGGAAGGCCTGCGCAACGTAGCCGCCGGCGCTGCTCCGGGCGAGATCAAGCGCGGCATCGAGGTTGCGGTTGAGGCCGTTGCCGCACGCCTGCTGGCCAACGCCCGCGAAGTCGAAGGCAGCCAGGTCGCCAACGTCGCCGCCATCTCCGCCCAGAGCGAAGAGGTCGGCGAGCTCCTGGCCGAGGCTTTCGGCAAGGTGGGCAAGGACGGCGTCATCACCATCGAGGAATCCTCCACCACCCAGACCGAACTGGTCCTCACCGAGGGCATGCAGTTCGACAAGGGCTACCTGTCCCCGTACTTCGTCACCGACGCGGAACGCCAGGAAGCAGTCCTCGAGGACGCCCTCATCCTGATCAACCAGGGCAAGATCTCCTCGCTGCAGGAATTCCTGCCGCTGCTGGAGAAGGCCCTGCAGGCCGCCAAGCCGCTCTTCATCATTGCCGAAGACATCGACGGCGAGGCACTGTCCACCCTGATCGTGAACCGCATCCGCGGCACCCTGAACGTCGTGGCCGTCAAGGCTCCCGGCTTCGGCGACCGCCGTAAGGCCATGCTGCAGGACATCGCCACCCTGGCCGGTGCCCAGGTTGTCTCCCCGGAGCTTGGCCTAAGCCTGGACCAGGTGGGCCTGGAGGTCCTCGGTTCTGCCCGCCGCATCACGGTCACCAAGGACAACACCACCATCGTCGACGGTGCAGGCTCTGCCGAAGACGTCGCCGGCCGTGTTGCCCAGCTGCGCGCCGAACTGGCCCGCACCGATTCGGACTGGGACCGCGAGAAGCTGCAGGAACGCCTGGCCAAGCTGGCCGGCGGCATCGGTGTCATCAAGGTCGGCGCAGCAACCGAGGTCGAACTCAAGGAAAAGAAGCACCGCATCGAGGACGCCGTGTCCTCCACGCGTGCCGCCCTTGAAGAAGGCATCGTCTCCGGCGGTGGCTCGGCCCTCATCCACGCCCTCAAGGCACTGGATGACGACCGCCAGGTCAACAAGCTGGAAGGTGACGCGGCTGCCGCCGTCGGCATCGTCCGCCGCGCGCTGACCCAGCCGCTGCGCTGGATCGCCCAGAACGCCGGCTACGACGGTTACGTCGTCGTCGCCAAGGTGTCCGAGCAGCCCGAGAACCACGGCTTCAACGCGAAGTCCGGTGAGTACGAGGACCTGATCGCCGCCGGCGTGATCGACCCCGTCAAGGTCACCCGCTCCGCACTCCGCAACGCTGCTTCCATCGCCGCCCTGGTTCTCACCACCGAGACCCTGGTCGCCGAGAAGCCGGCTGAGGACGCGGACGCACACGCAGGCCACAGCCACTAATTGCGTACCACAAGGCCCGGTTCCCCTTTGGGGAGCCGGGCCTTCTGCTGTTCCCGGCCTCTGAATTGCTGATTCTTAGCGGCGGGGTGGCCGCGGGGCTCCGGGCCTTGCCCGGGTGGCTGGCGTCTTATTGAGGGCGCGCTTTGCTTCGCCGCGCCGTTGCGCGAACTTGAAGAACAGGAGCACCGCTGCCGCGGCCAGCACGATTCCGGCCAGGTTCAACACCAGCTGCAGTGCCGATCCGGCGGCCTTGGTGGTTTCGCCTAGAACAAGGGCGACGGCGATGTACCCGGCGGCCGGGACGGTTGTCACCGAGATGAAGACGCCGATCAGCGCCGATGAGCGCCGGCTGATCATGGAGAGCATGCCTGCTGCGCCGGCCAGCGCTGCCACGATCAACGAATATGGACCCGGGTGGTAGATGAATTCCACCGCCGAGCCGCGGTCCAGAGCATCTTTCGGAAACAGGCCCAGCGGAACAGACAGCCAGGCGGCTGTGGCGGTCACCAGCATGGCGGCCGGGAATCCGATGCACAGCGCGACTGCGGCCGCACGCACCATGGCCCATTTGCGCTCCACGATCCCGAATGCCAGGGCCGCGAGGGGTCCGAATTCCGGGCCCACCACCATCGCTCCGACGATCGCGATCGTGGAATCGGTGACGATTCCGATGCCGGCCAGCTGGGTGGCGATCACCAGGAACGCCAGGTAGCTCCAGGTCAGCCTGGAGTCCTCGCCCGTCTGGCGCGAAACTTCATCCCAGATGACGGCGTCCGAACCCTCGCCTGGAACCTCCTGCGATGCCTTGTCTGCGCGATCCGACACCACGAGCTCGGGCGTGCTGGCGGACACCGAGCCAAGCTTCGGGACCCCTAGCCCGTGGAGTTCCTCCATGAGGCCTTCCACGGACTCCCGGGCCAGTTGCACCGTGATGATGTCGCCGGCTGGAACCACCGAGGAACCCCTGAAGACCGCGATCTCGGCGCTGCCGGCATGCCCCATGCAGAGGTCCACGACGGTGCCGGACAACGTGGCCGGGACGCAAATGCGAAGCTGGACAATCATCCTGGCCCCCTGTCGGTAGGTGCGCGATCCCTGTTCCCAGCCTAGTTACGGATCGGTCCAGGCGGGCATTGCACTTTGCTCAGCGTGCTTGGGATTCGCCCCTACAGGTAACGGATTGGTAACCTTGGGGGGTCAGGGTTACGAGCGTTGAGGAATCTGTACAGGTCATGACTATGGGAAACGCGGCACCGCAGGCTGCCTCCAAACAGGGCGGCCCGGGGGCGAAAGGCAACTTCCGTCCTGAGGTCCAGGGACTTCGAGCCCTGGCAGTCCTCATGGTCGCCAGCTACCACATCTGGTTGGGCAGGGTTTCCGGCGGCGTCGACGTGTTCCTCCTGGTCTCGGCCTTTTTCCTGACCCTGTCCTTCACCAGGAAGCTGGAGGAGGGGCGGGAGCTACGGCTCCTCGGGCACTGGCTGCACGTCTTCAAGCGCCTGCTTCCGGCGGTGGTGGTCGTGATCCTCGGCGTCCTCGCAGGAATGTGGGTCCTGGTCCCGCAGACACGTTGGGGCGGCCTGCTGGATGAAGCCTGGGCCACGCTGTTCTACCGGCAGAACTGGCAACTGGCCGATGCCGCCGTCGACTACTACGCGCAGAACCATTCCGGCGCGAGCCCGTTGCAGCATTTCTGGTCGCTCTCCATCCAGGGCCAGGTCTTCATCCTGTGGCCGATCATCTTCGCCGCCGTGGGCATCGCGGTTCCGCTCCTTCGCAAGGTGCCGTTCCGCGGAGCGCTGGCGCCCCTCGGGCGACCAAGCCACCGCGGTGTCCTGGTCATCGTGTTCGCGGCGGTGTTCGCTGTGTCCCTGGCCTACTCGGTGGACCAGACGGCGAGCAACCAGGCTTACGCGTACTTCGACACCCGGGCGCGGCTCTGGGAATTCGCCCTGGGCTCGCTGCTGGCGCTGGCCCTGCCGTACCTTTCCCCGCCCCGCTGGTTGCGGGTGGTGCTGGGCTGGACGGGCCTCGCCGCGATGCTGTCCTGTGGCCTCCTGCTCACCGTCGACAGGTCCTTCCCGGGCTTCGTCGCCCTGTGGCCCACCCTTGCCGCGGCCGCCATCATCGTTGCCGGGCAGAGCGGCAGCCGCGTTGGCGTGGACCGCGTGCTCGGCTCCAAGCCGCTGGTCTGGCTGGGTGGCCACTCCTATGCGCTCTACCTCTGGCACTGGCCACTTCTGGTCTTCACCCTCCTGGCCACCGGCCTGGCCGCCCCGGACCTATGGCTTGGCCTCGGCATCCTCACCGTCTCCCTCCTGCTGGCCGTCGGAACCAGCCGCTTCGTCGAAGCTCCCGTCCGCGAGTGGAAGTGGCCCAAACTGCGCACCTGGCGCACCGCCGTCGTGATTGCCGCATGCGGCACCCTGCTCGCGGTGCCGCTGAGCGCCTGGCAGGGCATGATCGCCGCGGAGAACGCGGCCATCGCCGCCCAGCCCAAGGAACTGACGCCCGGCGCGGCCGCCCTGAAACCGGAGAACGCCGGGAAGCCCACGCCTGAGGCCAGGATCATCCCCGGCCCCTCCGCGATGGACGACGAGTGGGCACACGTGGACGGACTGTGCACCGGTGCCAACGTGCCCACCGACCCTTTGCTCCAGGGCTGCCTGCAGATCAGCCCGGCCGCCAAACCCACCAAGCACATTGTGGCGCTCGGTGATTCGCACGCCCAGCAGTACATGGCCGCGCTCGGGCCCATCGCCAAGAAGCACGGCTGGGAAATCGTCACCCTCTTCAAGGGCAACTGCCGCTTCGGCGCTGAGTCCCCGGAACGCCCCCAGGACTGCAACGACTTCAACAAGGCAAGTGCGGCGTACGTGCTGGAACACAAACCTGACGCTGTGTTCACGGTGGCGTCCCTGACCCACGTCGAGGCGCCTTTCGAAACCGAGGTCCCCGGGTACCTGGCAGGCATCAAGCCCTTTGCAGACGCGGGAATCGACATCGTGGGCATCCGCGACAACCCGCGCTTTGCCATCAACATGCCCGAATGCGTTCAGAAAAAGGGCCCGGACTCGCCGGACTGCAATACCCCGCTGGAGAAGTCCCTGGCCGCGTCCTCGCCGCTGGACGACTACCGCGGCAAGGTGAAGGGGCTCTACCTGATGGACATGAGCGACTTCATCTGCGCCAAGGGCGTCTGCCCCGCCGTGGTCGGCAACGTGTACGTCTACAAGGATGAAAACCACCTCACACGCACCTACGTGGAGACCATGATTCCCATGTTCGAGCGGCGGCTGCTGGCCGCCACCAAATGGAAATAACGGTCTGACGGCCAGATACCGCCCGACGGCGGCAGACGGCCGGGTGCGCTTGCTCACATTGCCGCCGTGGAATATGGGGATCGTCCGCAAGGTTCTAGTATTTACTCAATACCTGCCCCACCTCCTGCACAGGCCAGTCCCGTAATGACGGGTTGGTCATCTGTTGCAACCCCTACCCTTTAGACCCCACGAAACACGGTAAGAGGCGCACTCATGACCCAGCCCGAACACGATCCCTTCGGCTTCGTAGGCCTGACCTACGACGACGTCCTGCTCCTGCCGGGCCACACGGACGTCATCCCGTCCGATGCAGATACTTCCTCCCGCATCTCCAAGCGCATTACAGTCCAGACCCCGTTGCTTTCGGCCGCGATGGACACCGTCACCGAGTCCCGCATGGCAATCGCCATGGCCCGCCAGGGCGGCCTGGGTGTCATCCACCGCAACCTCGCCATAGCGGACCAGGCCGACCATGTGGACCGCGTCAAGCGCTCCGAATCCGGGATGATCACCAACCCGCTGGTCATCGGCCCCGAGGCCAGCCTGCAGGAACTGGACCAGCTGTGTGCGCGCTACCGGGTTTCCGGCCTGCCGGTCGTCGACGCCGACAACCGCCTGCTGGGCATCATCACCAACCGCGACACCCGCTTCGTTCCGGAGAGCGAGTACCCGTCCCGCCTGGTCAGCGAAGTCATGACCAAGATGCCCCTGGTCACCGGCCGCGTGGGCATCAGCCGCGAAGAAGCGTCCGACCTGCTGGCCAAGAACAAGATCGAGAAGCTCCCGCTCGTCGACGAGCAGGGCCGCCTCCAGGGCCTCATCACCACCAAGGACTTCACCAAGGCGGAGCAGTACCCGCTGGCCACCAAGGACGAGGAAGGCCGCCTGCGCGTCGGCGCCGCCATCGGCTTCTTCGGCGACGGCTGGGAACGTGCCATGACCCTGATCGACGCCGGCGTGGATGCGCTCTTCGTGGACACCGCCAACGGCCACTCCCAGGGCGTGCTGGACATGATCGCCCGCCTGAAGGGCGAGAAGGCCGCAGCGCACGTGGACATCATCGGTGGCCAGGCCGCCACCCGCGAAGGCGCCCAAGCACTGATCGATGCCGGCGCAGACGGCATCAAGGTGGGCGTGGGCCCGGGTTCCATCTGCACCACCCGCGTGGTTGCCGGCGTCGGCGTCCCGCAGATCACTGCCATCTACGAATCCGCGAAGGCCGCCATCCCGGCCGGTGTTCCGCTGATCGCCGACGGCGGCCTGCAGTACTCCGGCGACATCGGCAAGGCCCTGGTCGCCGGCGCAGACACCGTGATGCTCGGCTCCCTCCTGGCCGGCTGCGACGAGTCCCCTGGCGACCTCATCTTCGTCAACGGCAAGCAGTACAAGAGCTACCGCGGCATGGGCTCCCTCGGTGCCATGCAGTCCCGCGGCAAGAACACCTCGTACTCGAAGGACCGCTACTTCCAGGCCGACGTCTCCGGTGACGACAAGCTCATCCCCGAAGGCATCGAAGGCCGCGTCGCCTACCGCGGACCGCTGTCCTCCGTGGCCTACCAGCTGGTCGGCGGCCTGCGCCAGACCATGTTCTACACCGGTGCGCCGACCATCCCCGAGCTGAAGGCCCGCGGCAAGTTCGTCCGCATCACGGCCGCGGGTCTGAAGGAATCGCACCCGCACGACATCCAGATGACCGTCGAGGCGCCGAACTACGGTTCCCGCTGACGGACCCCGCCTAAGCGGCTGTTCCCCGTGGAGAAATCCGCGGGGAACAGTTGCTTAAGCGTGCAGCGGATAGGCTGGTGCCATGTCTGAAAAGCCCGCGGAACCGCGGCACCCGGCCTCTGTCCGGCTAAGCAAGGACCCACCCCGCAGGCTCGCGCTCCGGCCGTACGCCCGCGCCGTCGGGCAGGTTCTCAAGGTGAGTTTCCAGGCCTCGCCCGCCGCGGTCATCATGAAGGTGGCCGGGTCGCTGGTTTCGGCGCTGCTGCCGCTCGTCACCACCTACTTCGCCTCGCTCACCACGACGGCGCTGGCCGCCGGCTATGCGGGAGATCCCGACGCCGGCCCGCGGGCCGTGCTGTATGTCATCATCACTGCGGCGCTGGGACTGTTCTGGGGCGCCTTCAGCAGTGTGGACCGCTACATCCAGCAGCTCATGAGCTTCCGGGTGGGCGCCATCGTGGGCGACCAGATGTACGAGCGCTTCCTGGGATTGGAATTCTGGCGCTACGACGACAAAGAGACCGTAGACCTCTACGACCGTGCCAAGCGCTTCTCGGATTCCTATGCGCGGGTGCTGGACCGGATCGCCGCCATCTTCACCCAGTTGGTCTCCGTGGTGCTGGCCGTCGGGGCGTTGCTCCTGGTCAGCTGGTGGATCGCTGCCATCGTGCTGGTGGCCATCGTCCCCAGCGTGTACCTGCAGTTCAAGCTGTCCCGCGAACAGATTGCCCACTGGAATACGCAGGTGGATTCCCGCAGGCAGCGGCGCATGATCGAAACCAACCTGCTCCGCCCCCAGCACATCGCCGAGATGCGCCTGTACGGGATCGTCGGTTTCCTCATGGAACTGCGTTCGCGCCTGCGTGACGCCGATGAGCGGCGCCGACTCGACTTCCAGAAGCGCTACATTCCCAAGCAACTGGCGGCGGATGCTTTGCAATACGGTGCGGAGGTCGTGTCCTTGATCTGGGTGGTGGGGCAGATCATTGCCCGGGCCCAGCCGGTGGGCCAGTTCCTCTATGTGCAGCAGATCGTCAGCCGGGCGCTCTCCACGGCCAGCAACCTGGTTTCCTCGCTGAGTTCCATCGACGAGGACCTCGCCAACCTGAAGGACTACGAGCTCTTCATGACCCTTCCAGTGCACTCGCGCAGGGCCCCGGCGCTGGCTGCCGCGCCGCGGACGGTCGAGCTGCAGGACATCCGCTTCAGCTACACCGGAAGCGACATCGAGGTCATCAAGGGCATCTCCCTCACCATTGAACAGGGCCAGCACATCGCGGTCGTGGGGGAGAACGGCGCCGGGAAGTCGACACTCATCCGGATCCTGGCGGGGCTGTACAGCCCCGACTCGGGGCAGGTCCTGCTCGACGGCGTCGACCTCAGCACGCTTGACGTCAAGAGCTGGCACCGCCACCTCGCTGTCCTCAGCCAGGAGTTCCTCAAATACGAATTCGCCACGGCTGCGGACAACATCTATTTCGGTGACGTCGAAGACCCCCGCGACAACGCCCGGGTCAGCAAAGCCGCGCATGACGCCGAAGCCCTGGATTTCATCAACAAGCTGCCCAACGGCCTCGACAACCATGTGAGCAACTGGATGGAGGATCCGAGGGGACGCAAGGGCAGCGGCTTGTCCGGCGGCGAGTGGCAGCGGCTCGCCATGGCCCGGAACTTCTACCGCCGGGCCTCGTTCATGGTCATGGACGAACCTACGTCCGCGATCGATGCCCTCGCCGAACACCGCATCTTCACCCGGCTCTTTGCCGACCGCAGCAGCACGATCATCGCCATCAGCCATCGCCTGGCGACCATCGAAAAGGCTGACATCATCTACATGCTCGAAGACGGCCGGATTGTGGAGCAGGGGACCCACAAGGAACTCGTGGCCCTGCGCGGACGGTACTTCCGGATGTTCGAATCCCAGCTCAGCTTGGACGGGAGCACCCGGGACGAGGGTTGAGCTCCGCAGCAGGAAAGCGCGACGGCGGTGCCCCCTGTGGTGGGGACACCGCCGTCGTCGTCTTATGCAGCGGGGGTTTTGCAGCTGGAGTCGACTCAGCCTGCGGTCAGGAGACTGCCACCGAGGTGTCGTCCAGCTGGAAGGTGGTGGAGTAGGAGTAGTCCTCGGTGCCCAGGAACCGCACGGTTACGGTCTTGCCCTTGTAGGCGGACATGTCCAGCGTGCGCTGCACGTAGCTGCTTCCCTTGTCCTTGTTGGAGTAGGTGGCCAGCGTCGTGGTGGTGGCGCCGTCGATCACCTGGACCTTGAGGGTGTCGTAGGCCGTGGTGGTTCCTTCGTTGCTGAGGATGCGCAGGTAGAAGGACAGCGAACCGGGGCCGCTGCCCGTGGGCACGGTCACCTTCTGGTCGAGCGTGTACGTGGTGGACTGGCCCCAGCCGTTCAGGGCCGCGTAGCCGGTGCCCGTGCGGGCGGAGCTGCCGCTCTCAAAGGTGTCGCTCTTGTTGGAGGTCCAGGAGGCGGCGCCGGATTCGAAGCCAGGGTTCAGCAGGACATTGCCCGACGGCGGCGGGGTGCTTCCGCCGAGCAGCGCCAGGGTGGCTGCCGCGTCGGAGAGTCCGGCGCCGCAGCCGAGGGTGCACCCGGCGGGCATGGGGCGGGTGCCCTGCTTGAGGGTTGATTCGACCTGGGCCGGGGTGAGCGAGGGGTCTGCAGCCTTCATCAGGGCTACGAGGCCGGCGACGTGCGGGGTGGCCATGGACGTGCCCTGGTACCAGGCGTAGCCGGCGGCGGCCGGGGTGGTGGTGCCGGTGTTCAGGGTAGAGAGGATGCCGCCACCGCTCTGGCGCGCATCGCCGCCGGGGGCGGTGAGGTCCACCACGCTGCCGTAGTTCGAGTAGTAGGACAGCCCGCCGCTGTTGTTGCTGGCGGCGACCGTCACTACGTTGCCGCAGTTGGCAGGCTGCGAGGTGGAGGCGTTGGAAGCCTCGTTTCCTGCGGCCACCACCACGGTGGTACCGCGGTTTACTGCGCTGTTGATGGCGCTCTGGTAGGTGGAGGAGCAACTGCCCGAGCCGCCGAGGCTCATGTTGATCACCTTTGCCGGGTTGGCGTTGGCCGGTATGCCGGAGACAGCGCCCCCGGAGGCCCAGACGATAGCGTCGGCGATGTCCGAGAGCATGCCGCCGCATTTGCCCAGGACACGGACGGGGACGACCTTCGCATCAGGGGCGGCACCGGCCACGCCGGTGGCGTTGCCGGTGACCGCGGCGATGGTGCCGGCTACGTGCGTGCCGTGCCAGGAGGAGTTGGAGCTGCTGGCGTCGCCGCATTCCCCGCTGGCGTACCAGTCGCCCTGGTCCTGCGGGTTGGCGTCGCGGCCGTTGCCGTCGCGGGCGGCGGCGGAGTCGGCGATGAAGTCATAGCCGGGGAGGATGTTGGCGTCCAGGTCGGGGTGGGCCGTGATGCCGGTGTCGATCACGGCCACGACCGATCCGGAGCCGGTGGAGGTGTTCCAAGCGCCCGGGATCCGCATGCCGTTGGTGCCGGTGAAATCCCATTGTTCGCCGTACCGGGGGTCGTTCGGGGTAAGGCTTGCCCGCATCCGCGCATCCGGCTCGACGTACTCAACGGCGCCGGACGCCACCAGCCCGGTCATGAACTCCTGCGACTGCTGCGCATCCAGGGGCCTTGAGCTGGCGATCAGCGTGGCGCCGGTGGCCAGGCCGCGGACTTCATGCGGCGTGATGCCAAGCTCCTTGGCGACCTTGCCCCAGGCGTTGGCACGGGCAGCTGCCGTGGCACCCCGGGCTCCGGCCTTGTACTGCACGATGAACTGGGAATACTGCTCACCTGCTTGCAGGTTCCCGACGGCGGCCGTTCCTGTTCCGGGGTCGCTGGTGGATGGCGTGGTGGCACCGGCGGGGGCGGTGCCGAAGGACATCAGGCCGGCCAGCACGGCGGCCGACAATGCAAGGCCGCTGTATTTCCGGCGGCTCCAAATCGTGTTCTCCATGGGGTTCCTGTCTCCGGGGCGAGTGTGGTCCCGGGCGATGAAAAGTGGAGTCGGCGCAGAGGGTTTCCGCAACCGAGAGAAATCTATTGGTACATTTCAAGACTTGTAAATACTTCTTTCAGATTTTGTGAAGTCTTTACTTGATTGGTCGAATCGGTTCCCTGAAGGGGGTCCAGTAAAGTAGAGCCCGTGACTTATGAGATTGAGATTGGCCGTGGCAAGCGTGGGCGTCGTGCCTACTCCCTGGATGACATTGCGATCGTCCCCAACCGCAGGACCCGCGACCCCAAGGACGTCTCCGTCTCGTGGCAGATCGACGCATACAAGTTCGAAATGCCGGTGATCGCCGCCCCGATGGACTCGGCCATGTCGCCGGAAACGGCCATCGCGCTGGGCCGCCTCGGCGGCCTGGGCGTGCTGGACCTCGAAGGCCTGTGGACCCGTTACGAGGACCCGCAGTCCGTCCTGGATGAAATCGCCGCTCTCGCCGACGAAACCGCCAGCCCGGCCGTCACCCGGCGGATGCAGGAGCTCTACAAGGCACCCATCCAACCCGAACTGATCACCAGCCGGCTTGCCGAGATCCGCGCCTCCGGCGTTACGGTGGCCGGCTCCCTGACGCCGCAGCGCACGCAGGAGCACTACAAGACCGTGGTGGCCGCCGGCGTCGACATCTTCGTCATCCGCGGCACCACCGTGTCCGCAGAGCACGTCTCCAAGAACCACGAACCGCTGAACCTGAAGAAGTTCATCTACGAACTCGACGTCCCGGTGATCGTCGGCGGTGCCGCCGGCTACACCCCGGCACTGCACCTCATGCGCACCGGTGCTGCGGGCGTCCTGGTCGGCTTCGGCGGCGGCGCCACGACCACCACCAGGCGGGCTCTGGGCATCCACTCGCCGCTGGCTTCGGCCATCAGCGACGTCGCCGCGGCGCGCCGCGACTACCTCGACGAGTCCGGCGGCCGCTACGTGCACGTCATCGCCGACGGCGGCATGGGATCCTCCGGTGACATCGTCAAGGCCATCGCGATGGGCGCCGACGCCGTCATGCTCGGCAGTGCCCTGGCGCGCGCCGAAGAAGCACCTGGCAAGGGCTGGCACTGGGGCCAGGAGGCCCACCACCTCGAACTGCCGCGCGGTGACCGCGTCAACGTCGGCACCGTCGGCCCGCTCGAGGAAGTGCTCTTCGGCCCGGGACACCACACCAACGGCACCTCGAACCTCATCGGTGCGCTGCGCCGCTCGATGGCGACCACCGGCTACTCGGACCTGAAGGAATTCCAGCGGGTCGACGTCGTCGTGTCTCCGTACCTCGGCTAAGCCGCCCGGCCAGGCCAGCACGGCCCTGCCCAAGCCCGCACTCAGCAAGTAGTCTGGGGGGATTGACGGGCTGAAGGCGATGGGAGGCGTCCAATGGGCAGGGCAGCAGGTGCTTCGCAGGCATTCAACGCACCGGACGGTGCACTGAGTCCGCAGGCGAGGGCCGAATCCATTGAAGTGCTCAAAGGCACCATCGAGGCCGGCCGGGAACTGGACATCCTCATTGTCGGCGGGGGAGTGGTCGGTGCCGGCGCGGCCCTGGACGCGGTGACCCGTGGCCTGTCCGTGGGCATCGTGGAGGCCCGCGATTGGGCTTCGGGGACCTCCTCCCGTTCGTCGAAACTGATCCACGGCGGCCTGCGCTACCTTGAGATGCTCGACTTCGCCCTGGTCCAGGAAGCCCTGCAGGAGCGCGGCCTGCTCATCCAGCAGATCGCCCCGCACCTGGTCCGCCCGGTTCCGTTCCTCTACCCGCTCACGCGGCGATTCTGGGAGCGGCCCTACGTGGGTGCCGGCATCTTCCTGTACGACACACTCGGCCTGACCTCCGGGCACAGCCGCGGAGTGCCCAGGCACAAGCACTTCTTCCGGCGCGGCACCCTCCGGGCCGCGCCGAGCCTGAAGAACGATGCCTTCGTCGGGTCCATCCGCTACTACGACGCGCAGGTGGACGACGCCCGCCTGGTGGTCAACGTCGTCCGGACGGCGGCCCGCTACGGTGCGCACGCCGTGAACCGGATGCGCGTGGTCTCCTTCCTGCGGGAAGGCGAACGGGTGGTCGGGGCGAAGGTGGAGAACCAGGAAGACGGCAGCACCTTCGAGATCCGCGCCAAGCAGGTGGTCAACGCCACCGGCGTCTGGACCGATGAAACGCAGGCCATGGTGACCGACCGTGGCCAGCTCAAGGTGCGTGCGTCCAAGGGCATCCACCTGGTTGTTCCGCGGGACCGCTTCCAGTCCACGGTGGGCCTGATCCTGCGGACCGAGAAATCCGTGCTCTTCGTCATCCCCTGGGGCCGGCACTGGATCATCGGCACCACGGATACCGACTGGAAGCTGGACAAGGCGCACCCGGCGGCTTCATCGAAGGACATCGACTACGTGCTTGAGCGCGTGAACAAAGTGCTGAAGCGGCCGTTGACCAGGGAAGACGTCGAGGGCGTCTACGCCGGCCTGCGGCCCCTGCTGGCCGGTGAGAGCGATTCCACGGCCAAGCTTTCACGCGAGCATGTGGTGGCGCACCCGGTTCCGGGACTGGTGGTCGTGGCCGGCGGAAAGTTCACCACCTACCGGGTCATGGCCAAGGACGCCGTGGACGAGGCCACCCGGGCCATGGACGAGCGCGTTCCCGCCAGCTGCACCGAGACCATCCCGCTGCTCGGGGCCGAAGGGTTCAAGGCCGCCTGGAACCGGCGCTCCCGCATGGCCGAGGAGTCCGGCGTGCACGTGGCCCGTGTGGAACATTTGCTGAACCGCTACGGTTCCATGGCCACCGACGTCCTCGCGCTGATCAAGGAACTGCCCGAGCTCGCCGAGCCGTTGCCGGGCGCCGATGACTACCTTGCCGCCGAGGTGGTCTACGCCACTACCCACGAAGGTGCCCGGCATGTGCATGACGTCCTGACCCGCCGGACCCGCATTTCAATCGAGGCGTGGGACAGGGGAGTGTCCGCGGTGCCCGTAGTCGCTAAGCTGATGGGTGAAATCCTCGGCTGGAGCGATGTGCAGCGCGAAGGCGAAATCAAGCACTACCTTGCCCGCGTCGAAGCGGAACGGCTCAGCCAGGAGCAGCCCGACGACGAGTCGGCGGATGCTGCCCGGATGGGGGTGGATGACATCGTTCCCTTGCGCTGAACCCGGCGCGGGGGGCGGCCATGCCCGGGGGAGACGAACACTGGAGGGAATCACTTTGGCGGAAACACTGGACCCGTATGATGCGGACTTGACCACACCGGACCTGGTCATCCTCGAAATGGAAGCCGCGGACAAGGGTGAAGCCGCCGCGCAGCTTGCCGAACGCCTCCACGCCCATGGCCGTATCACCGACCTCGACGGTTTCCTGGGCCAGGTCAACGCCCGCGAACACCAGATGGCGACCGGCCTGCCCGGGGGCATCGGGCTGCCGCACGCCCGCAGCGAGTTCGTGTCCCGGATTTCCATCGCGGTTGGCGTCACCAAGTTCGGGCACGCCCTGGACTTCGGCGCTGCGGACGGGCCCGCCACCCTGGTCCTGCTGATCGCCACCCCGCCCAGCTCCTTCTCGGACCACCTCGAGGTCCTGGCCACCATGGCCCGCTCACTGTCCAAGGAATCCTTCCGGGAATCCCTGCGACGCGCCCACGACCCCGAAGTCATCGCTGAACTGATCAACTCCAGCCTGGTGTTCTTCGACCACTAGCGATTGGACCCGGCTGCCGGGCGCCAGGGGCTGGCTCCGCAGGCCCGTTTAGCTGTTCTACAGCCTGACGAAGTACGGTTAAGGGGTGTTGAAAACCGCTCTGAAACCCCGCTGGATCGCAGGGCTTGTCTTTGCGCTCCTGCTTTCCGGGGTGTTCGTGCTGCTGAGCCAGTGGCAGTTCGGACGGTCCACCCAGAGCGAAGTCCCGGTGTCTCCGCAGATCGAGGAAAGCAAAGCGCTGACCACCGTCCTGCAGCCCGGCACCTTCTTCCCCGGTTCCGTCGCGGACCAGATGGTCAGCGCCACCGGCAGTTACGACCCCGCCAAGCAGGTCCTCGTGGAAGGGCGGCTGAAGGACGGCAAGAAGGGCTATTGGGTCGTTTCGGCCTTCGCAGTCGACGGCGCACCCGCCCTGCGCGGCGCCGGCGCCTCCGCGAAGACCTGGATCCCGGTGGCCCGCGCCTGGGTGGCGGAACCCGGCCAGGCCGGCCCGCCGCCGTCGGGCACTGTTGAGCTGACGGGACGGCTGCTTCCTTCGGAAGCGCCTGTGCCGAACGTCGACGCCGGTGCGGGGCGCGCCTCTGCGGTCTCGGTAGCCGAACTCATCAACCGTTGGGACGTGTCCAGCTATCCGGGGTTCGTTGCCGCCAGTGCCGAAAGCAGCGGCGGCAAGGCCGTTGAACTGCCTGCGGACATGAAGGCACTCAACATCCCGGCCCAGCCGCCGGCACAGCAAATCAACTGGCTGAACCTCTTCTACTCCGTGGAATGGGTGGTATTCGCCGGTTTCGCGCTCTACATCTGGTGGCGCCTGATGGCCGACGACTACCGCCGCGACCTCGAAGAGGAGGTCCCGGATGACGACGGCCAGGACGACGAAACGCCAACAGCAAGCGATCCAGAACAAAAGGTGCAGCCATGATTGAGCCGAAACCGGCAATCCCCTCAGAATCCGGTGCCTCGCAGCCCGGCGCCCCGGACGGCCGCCCGGCCGCCAGGAAGCGCCGCTTCGGCGGGACCGAAGCGCAGATCCGCTCGGCGCTGAAGTTCTACAAGCTGATGGCCTACCTCACCGGCATCATGCTCCTGCTGTTGTGCGTCGAGCTGATCGCCCGCTACGTGTTCGGTGTATCCCTTTACGCCGGCGGCACGGACGCACTGACCGGCCGGCCCTTCGGCTTCGGCCTGGCAGGCTCCGACCCCAAGGGCGTGATCGGCGGTGTGAACCTGTCGGTGATGGTGCTGATCGTCCACGGCTGGATGTACGTGGTGTACCTGATCTCGGACTTCCGCCTGTGGTCCCTCATGCGCTGGCCGTTCACCAAGTTCATCCTGCTCGCCCTGGGCGGTGTGGTGCCGCTGATGTCCTTCATCGTGGAGAAGAAGTTCCACGCCGAGGTCGAGGCCGAACTGGCCGCCAACCCGCAGGCTTCCAAGCGCTACTGAGCCCCACCCGGTGTGAGATTGCTGACGTACGACCCGTTTTGGGTGTCCGTTGGCGGGACTGGAGATGCACCGGGGCAGCCGGGCAAAGTAGGCTGTTCTGGTGACTACTCCCACCGCGCCCCAGACTTCCCAGAAGCCGGTGCTGGTTGTTGACTATGGTGCCCAGTACGCGCAGCTGATTGCCCGCCGCGTCCGTGAAGCAAACGTGTATTCGGAAATTGTTCCGCACACCTTCACCACCGAGCAGCTCCTGGCCAAGAACCCGGCAGCGATCATCCTTTCCGGCGGCCCCTCCAGCGTTTACGCCGAGGGTGCTCCGAGCGTCGGAGCCGATCTGTTCGAGGCCGGCGTTCCCGTCTTCGGCATCTGCTACGGCTTCCAGGCGATGGCCAACGCGCTGGGCGGCAAGGTAGCCCAGACCGGCCTGCGCGAATACGGTGCCACCGAAGCCACCACCGTGGGCGTCGCGCGCTCCATCCTCGAGGGCACCCCGGAGTCCCAGAACACCTGGATGAGCCACGGCGATTCCGTGCACGAAGCACCCGCAGGCTTCGAGGTCCTGGCCACCACCGCAGGTGCTCCCGTGGCGGCGTTCGCCAACGAGGAAAAGGGCCTCTACGGCGTCCAGTGGCACCCCGAGGTGAAGCACTCCGCCAACGGCCAGCAGGTCTTGGAGAACTTCCTCTTCAAGGGCGCCAAACTCGAGCCCAACTGGACCACCGGCAACATCGTCGAAGAGCAGGTCGAGCGGATCCGCGAACAGATCGGCGACGCCAAGGTCATCTGCGGCCTGTCCGGCGGCGTTGACTCCGCCGTCGCCGCCGCGCTGGTGCAGCGCGCCGTCGGCGACCAGCTCACCTGCGTGTTCGTGGACCACGGACTGCTGCGCGAAGGCGAGGCCGAGCAGGTCGAACGGGACTTCGTCGCCGCCACCGGCGTGAACCTCTACGTGGCCAACGAGCAGGAACGCTTCCTGAACGCCCTGGCTGGCGTGAGCGACCCCGAAACCAAGCGCAAGATCATCGGCCGCGAGTTCATCCGCGCCTTCGAGGAAGCCGAGCGGGCCATCATCGCCCAGGCTGCCTCCGAGGGGGAGAGCATCAAGTTCCTCGTCCAGGGCACCCTGTACCCGGACGTCGTCGAATCCGGCGGCGGCGAAGGTGCGGCAAACATCAAGAGCCACCACAACGTGGGCGGCCTTCCCGAGGACCTGCAGTTCGAGCTTGTCGAACCGCTCCGCGCCCTGTTCAAGGACGAGGTCCGTGCGGTCGGTGCCCAGCTCGGCCTGCCCCAGGAAATCGTTGGCCGCCAGCCCTTCCCGGGCCCGGGCCTCGGCATCCGCATCGTCGGCGAGGTCACCAAGGAACGCCTGGACCTGCTGCGCAAGGCCGACGCCATCGCCCGCGCGGAACTGACCGCCGCCGGCCTCGACAACGAGGTGTGGCAGATGCCGGTCGTGCTGCTGGCCGATGTCCGCAGCGTCGGTGTCCAGGGCGACGGCCGCACCTACGGCCACCCGATCGTGCTGCGCCCGGTGTCCTCCGAAGACGCCATGACCGCCGACTGGTCGCGACTGCCCTATGAGCTCCTGGCCCGGATTTCCAACCGGATCACCAACGAGGTTGACGGTGTCAACCGCGTGGTGCTCGATGTGACCAGCAAGCCGCCGGGAACCATCGAGTGGGAATAAGGTCCTGAGTGGCCGGCCTCTTCCGGGAGGCCGGCCACTTGCTTTTTCCGGCTGAATCACGGGGAATTTGCCCGGCGGCCAGTGTTGCGGTCCCTCAGGCCCGGCCGTTTCCGGCTACCCTCGAAAGTATGCCGATTTGGTCCAAGTCGTCTCAAGCCAGTACAGAAAAGAAGGCAGCGGTGTCTGTAGGTCATAGCCAGGAGGAGAGCTCCCCGGAGCTCAGGAAATGGCTCTCCGGGCTGAAATCGGTAACTGGCGCGGACACCATGCTGCGCTTCGTGAAGACCCCCGAAGGATCAATCGACCTCAGCAATGGCCATCCCTCCGGCCTCGCCCAGCTCCTGGCCGGACGCCGTACCCGGCTCTCGACGCTGATCCGTGACCGCCAGCAGTACATCGTGGCCGCACGGGCAGCGCGCAACCTGCGCTCGAAGGTCTTCGAACTGTCAAACGACCGCGGCGTCGATGCAGGCTACCTGTCCTGCGGAACCGTCGTCTGGACGTCCGCCGTCGGCGGGAAACCGCAGCGTGTTTCCGCCCCCGTGATGCTTGCCGGCATTTCCCTTACCGCACGCCCCGGCGAGGACGACTACGAACTCCAGCTCACCGAGCAGGCCGCCATCAACCCTGCGCTGGTCCGCCACCTGAAGACCGTCCACGGCATTGTGTTCGACGCCGCCGCGGTGGGCCGCATGGCGTACAACACGGCCAGGCTGGACCCGCTGCCCGTCCTGGACCGGATCGGCACGCTGGTCAAGCCGATCCACGGCGCGGAGGTCTCCCCAAACCTCCTCGTC
This sequence comes from Arthrobacter sp. TE26545, assembly GCF_056279005.1. The sequence continues at coordinate 2,768,860 of NZ_JBWBQM010000001.1, read as the reverse complement.
ACCACTCTTGCGGACCTCTCCGGCAACCTCGACGATCCGTGGATCAACGAAGGCAACACGATCGTTGCCTCGTTGGCGGAACGGGCCAACGGCGGGGAGGTTGTGCCGCCTCCTTTGCAGGCCGGCCGCTTCCCGGGCCTGGACGAACGCGACCCCGCCGACGAACTCCTGCTGCTGGACGCCGATACCGACCAGCAGTACGTCATCGATGCAGCCCGCGCCGGCGATTCCCTCGTAGTGAGCACCCCGCCCGGCAGCGGCCAGACGCAGACCGCGATCAACACCATCGGTGCATTGGTCGGGGAAGGCAGGTCAGTCCTGGTCGTGGGGGAGCGACGGACCAGCCTCAACGCCCTCGCCAGCAGCATGGAGGCCCTCGGCCTCGAGTCCCTGCTTTTCCGGCCGGGGAACGGTGTTCCGGCGCAGCAGCTCAAGACCCAGCTGGTGAGCGCGATCATCCGCAACGAAAAGTCCCTTGAACCGCAGCTCAGCAATCTGCACGAGACCCTTGTCGAGCACCGGCACGCGCTCATGGACCACGTCGCGTCCCTGCACAACGTCCGCGAGCGGTGGGGATGCTCCCCCTACCAGGCAATGCAGTCCCTGGCGGAGCTGACCGCAATCCACCCCGCCCCCGCCACCACGGTCCGCCTGAAGCGCAGCGTCCTGGACAGCATCAAGGACCGCGAGGAACTGGCCGGACGCCTGCGCCGCGCTGCGGAACTGGGCAGCTTCAGCAGCTCCGCGGTCAACAGCCCCTGGTACGGCGCCCGGCTGGTCACCCGCAAGGAGACCGAGGAAGCGCAGCAGCTTGCCCGTGCCGCCCACGAACAGCTGCCGGTCCTCCGTGAACGCATGGTGGCACTCGCCGGGCACTCGGAGATCAGGCTGGGAAGCACCTTCGCTGAATGGGGAGCCCAGCTGGAGCTGCTGATGGCTGTCCGGGAAAGCCTGGACAAGTTCACCCCGGACATCTTCGACCGGCCCGTCCACGACCTCATTTCGGCAACGGCCTCCTCGGCATGGCGCCGCGAACGCGGCCTGGAGATGCCGTCCATGCAGCGTTCGCGCCTGCGCCGCGTGGCGAAGGAGTACGTCCGGCCCGGCGTGCACATTGCCGACCTGCACAGTTCCCTGGTCCTCGTGCAGGAACAGCGCAGCCTCTGGGCCGGCTATGCGACCAGCCAGCGCCACCCGGCGGTACCGTCCGGGCTCGCGGAGCTCGGCAGCGCCTACCGGGATCTCGACCGCGAACTTGTCCGGCTGGGCACGTGCCTCAAGCACACCCGCGACGGCGGCAAGCTCCACGAAACGCCGTACGGCGAGCTCATGGCGCGCCTGGAATCCCTCGTGGCGGATACCGAGACCCTGGAAACACTTCCCGAGCGCACACTGCTCGTCGAGAACATGCGGGAACACGGCCTGGGTGAACTGTTGGCCGACCTCGCCGCACGCGAGGTCGGGCCGGAGTCCGTCGCGGCGGAGCTCGACCTGGCCTGGTGGCAGTCCGCGCTTGAGGCCATGATCAGCGGCGATGACTACCTGGCGATGTCCGACGGCGAATCCCTGCGCAAGCTCGAAGCGGAGTATCGCCTGGCAGACCAGGCCCACGTGGCGAGCGGCGCCGCACGCCTCCGCTGGCAGCTCGCCGAACGGTGGCGGGCGAGTATCGCTGAACAGCCGCGGCAGGCTGAACTCCTGAGGAACCTCATCAAGGACGGCCGGATCACCCTGCCCGCGCTGAGCGCGCAGGCACCGGACCTGGTGCCGCTCCTGGTGCCCGTCTGGTCGCTGAGTCCCCACCTGCTGACAGGCCTGCTGCCCGTCGTGCAGTCCTTTGACGCGGTCGTGATCCTCGATGCAGCGTCGACCTCCCTCCAGGCGGCACTTCCCGCGATCGCCCGTGCCAGGCAGGTCATCGCGTTCGGCGACCCGAAGACCGCCGTCGCACGCAGCTTCAGCGTGGCGGTCGAACCCCGGTTCCCGGGCACGAACGGCCAGGAAACGGTGGACAGTGCCTTCAACGCGCTGGCCGGCGTCCTGCCCACCTGGCAGCTGAACTGGATCTACCGCGCCGTGGACGAGGACCTCGTCCTGCAGCTGAGCAAGAACCACTACGACGGCAGCCTGCGCCGGCTGCCCGACGGACAGTCCGTCACCGGGCTCGACCGGTCCGTGCTGGTCGAATACATCCCAGACGGCACGGGCCTGCCCAGCTCCGACCACGAAGGGGTCGAGTCGGTGGCGGCCGAAGTCAATCGGGTGGTCGACCTCGTGTTCGAACACGCGAGCCTGCGCCCGAGGACCTCCCTGGCTGTCGTGACGGCAAGCCTGCGGCACGCGGCCAGGATCGGTGAAGCAATCCGCCTCCAGCTGCCGAACTATCCGCTTCTGGCCGGTTTCTTCAGTGCCGGTCCGGAATCGTTCCGCGTGGTGGACCTTGAGCGCGCACAGGGCCTGGTCCGGGACCACGTGATTTTCTCCCTCGGCTATGGCCGCACCCCGCATGGACGCGCCCTGCACAGCTTCGGGCCGCTCTCCGTGGAGGGTGGCCGGAACAAGTTCGCCCTTGCCATGACCCGGTCGCGCAGGTCCCTGCACGTGCTGAGCTGCTTCCGTCCGGAAGACCTCGACCTCGACCGTCTCTCCCACGGTGCCGTGGATTTCTATGAGCTGCTGGACCGCGAAGTCTCCGGGAACTCCTCGCTCGGCACGCCCGCGATCAGGGCTGCCGCCAGCGAGCAGGCGCTTGGCGAGGATCCCCTCGTCGCAGACCTGGGCGAGCGCCTCCGGGCGCGCGGTGCACGCGTATGGCACCACTATGACGGCGCCCTGGACATCGCCGCCGCGGCGGACCCGATGCTCACCATCGGGCGGGACGACAGCGAACTGCCCACACCCGTGGCCATCGAATCCGATGGTACGGAGCGTTACCGGCGCATGAGTGTCAGGGAGCGCAGCAGGCTCCGCCCCCAACTGCTCGAACGCATGGGCTGGCGCTACATGTCCCTGTGGACCATTGAAGTCTTCACTGATCCGTCCTCCTGCGCCGACAGGATCGGCTCCTACCTCGGACTCGAAACTGCTGCGAGGCCGTACACGGAGAGGGAACAGGGCTTCCTTGACCTTCAGGCTGACGATCTGGAGGCCGGAGACCCGGCCGCCGGTGAGCGGAATGACGGACAATTGGAACCGGACCACACGCGGTCCCCGGGAACGGACGCGGAAGCGCAGGCAAGCCCGGAAGAGCAACAAGAAGCGGAGTAGTGCACCATGGACGCCGAAGCCCGGGACGACAAGAAGGACCAGGGCAGCCAGCAAAGGCCGTCGGCCGGGAAATCCAGCGCGCGGCGGAAGCCCTCGCCCGAGGGGATCCTCCCCAAGGTTGCGTCGGAAGATGAACCTCGCGGCTGGGGCGACGATGGCGGTTACGACCATGACGCGTGGCTGAAGGAGCAGAAGCCACCGCACTGGGGCTGAGCTGCAGCGGGCTCACGGGCCCGCTGGAGCCGCTGGGCGCGCGGAGGGAACCAGCACGAAGAACAGCTTTCCGCGGGTTGAGGCCCCGGCGAGTTTTTCGGCCTGCGCCGGATTGGCTGCGACCACCAGGAGTCCCTCGGTATCCGGCGTGCCCAGCCAGTCTCCGGTCTTGCCGCCCTGCGCCGAGGTCCAAAGCACCGGCACTCCCGCGGCGAGGGTCTCCGGTTTTCCGCCTGTTCCTCCCAGCCCATCCGAAGCGGTGAGCACAATGTTGACCAGTTGCCCGGCCGAGACGAGCTGGATCGATGAAGGATCGGCGAGCCGGACAGGTACCGCGGCCGCTCCTGCTCCGGCGCCGGTGAGGAGACCAGGGCCCAGCAACTGCGCTTCCGTGGGGATCTGGCCGCTGTTGAGCGGAGCAGCGAGCGGGCGGCCCTGGACATCCTGCCAGTCGCTCAGGGCTCCGGCCGGAACGATTTCAGGAGGAACCGCCCGCGGAACCAGGTCTGTCTTGCCGACCGAGAGCCCGGCCGGAAGGTCCCGGGCTGCCACCAGGACCTGGATCTTGTGTTCGGAGGCAGGGGTCAGCTGATGGACCGCGATCCCTGCAGCGAGGCAGAGCAGCAGGGCGACCGCAAGCCGCCGGTTCCGCAGCAGCCACGCTCCCGCCCGGGCAGGAAACGGACGCCGGACAGCAAATTGGCGCGTGGAAGGAACTTGGCGCCGGGCAGCGGACGGACGGGAAGCCCGAGTATAGCCGGAGCGTCCGCGGAGGAACCTGGGGGCTGGTTTGGCTGGCATGAAGCCACGCTAACCAGAGCGCGCCGGCGGCAGAACGGGCAGGTCGCGCTATGTGGACAAAACCGCCATGTGGAAAACCCGGGACGTGGGAAGCCCCAAACCTGGCGAACCGGGGAAGGGGACCGGCTTAGCTTGCTGCGGCAGCAGCGGCCGGGGCCGGGGCAGCGGGGGCTGCGGGCGCGGAAGGCGCCGCGGAAACGGTGCTGCCCTTGGAATCGCGGGAGTCGGTGCGGTAGAAACCCGAACCCTTGAAGACCACGCCGACGCTGTTGAACTTCTTGCGCAGCGAACCCTGGCACTCCGGGCACTCGCTCAGCGAGCTGTCCGAGAAAGCCTGGACGATGTCAAAGGCGTGGCCGCAGTCCTTGCAGGCGTAGGCGTAAGTGGGCACTGGTGATCCTCCTCAGGGACAAACATCAGGTCCTGTCCGCGTCCGGAACCTTCGTGGTTCCTTAGCAGTCTCAGGGCCTGAGTGCCAATTCTATCATCGACGGGGGCCGGGCCCGCCAGTGTTTGTGGCGCGGACAACACCGGCGGCCGCCTCGGTGCTGCCGGACCGGGCAGGTTCAGGACCCCGCGAACCGTACTTCGCCGTCGGGGGTCAGGGCGCCGGCCACCGGCTTGTCGAAGGGCTCGGCCGGAATGGTCCCCGCGGGCAGGACCTCCCCGGCGTAGACGACGGCGACGGCGGGGGGCCGCTGCCCGGCGGCGTCCAGCCTCGCAAGGAGGCGGTCGTAGTAGCCGCCGCCCTGGCCGATCCGGCTGCCGCTGCCGTCGACGGCGGTGGCCGGCAGGAAGATCCCGTCCGCTCCGGCGACCACCGAACCGTCCAGCCGCTCGCCGTCGGGTTCATCGATCGGAGCGAAACGGGAACGGTGGAAGGCCGTGCGTGGGGTCCATTCCACCCAGCTCAGCTGGCGGTCGTCCTCGCACACGGGAAGCAGCACCCTGTGGCCGGCTTCGTGAAGCGCCTCCAGCAACGGCATGGTGGGCGGCTCGTGGCCGACGCCGAGATAGACCGCGAACGTTTTCGAATCCCCGCCGGGCAAGGACGCCGCCCAGGCCATTCCATGCAGTGCGATGCCTTTTCCGGCCTCCTCGATCTGTGCGGCGTCCAGGGCCTTGCGCCGTGCACGGTGTCCGGCACGGATTTCGTCCTTCAAAGTCATCGCTTTCCATTCCTGCTCGCGGATCCCGGAAGCAAACTACGCTGCCTGCCCCTGATTATGGCGCACCGGCGCACAACTGCTGTTGCCCATTGTGTGACGCATTCCGTTAGATTAGAGCGGTGACTTCCAAAAACTGCACCGTCCGCAAGGCCGTCATCCCCGTTGCCGGGCTCGGCACCAGGTTCCTGCCCGCCACCAAGGCGATGCCAAAGGAAATGCTGCCGGTCGTCGACAAGCCGGCCATCCAATACGTCGTCGAAGAAGCCGTAAACGTGGGCCTCCATGACGTCCTGATGATTACCGGGCGCAACAAGCGTGCCCTCGAAGATCATTTCGACCGGGTGCCCGCGCTGGAAGCCACGCTCGAGGCCAAGGGTGACACCGCGAAGCTTGAATCCATCCAGGCAGCCACCAACCTCGGCGACATCCACTACGTCCGCCAGGGCGACCCCAAGGGCCTCGGCCACGCGGTGCTGCGTGCCAAGCAGCACGTGGGCGAAGAACCCTTCGCCGTCCTTTTGGGCGATGACCTCATCAACGCCCAGGACTCCCTGCTGAGTGACATGATCGACCTCCAGAGCCGCACGGGCGGGTCGGTCGTGGCGCTGATCGAGGTGGAACCTTCGCAGATCAGCTCCTATGGCTGTGCCGACGTCGAGCCCTTCGGCGACGAGGGCTTCGTCCGGGTCAAGGGCCTTGTGGAGAAGCCTGCCGTGGGTGAGGCGCCGTCCAACCTTGCCGTGATCGGACGCTACGTGCTGCATCCCGCGATTTTCGAGGTCCTTGAGAAGACCGAACCCGGCCGCGGCGGCGAAATCCAGCTGACCGATGCCCTCCAGGTTCTCGCGGAAGGCGACGGTGAAGGCAGCGGCGTCTACGGCGTCATCTTCCGTGGTCGCCGCTACGACACCGGCGACAAGCTGAGCTACCTCAAGGCCTGCGTCGAACTGGCCTGCGACAGTGAAGACCTTGGCCCCGGCCTGCGTGACTGGCTTCCGGGATTTGCCTCCCGGCTCGGCAAGTAACCTCCGTGTGGGGTTCGGCCATTTGGCCGGTGACCTTGGAAAGCGGCGATCTGCTGCTCCGCCCCATCCGTTACCGGGACAAGCAGGAATGGACCGAGGTCCGGTCCCGGAACAGTGAATGGCTGGCCCCCTGGGAAGCCTCGAACCCGGCCCCGGGGGGAGCGCTTCCGAACTACCGGCAGATGGTGGCGTCCCTGAATGCCCAGGCCCGCCAGGCTTCGGCCCTGCCCTTCGTCATCGCCGAACGCATTCCCGGAATCCGGGAACCCCGGATCGTGGGCCAGCTGACCGTCTCCTCGATCACCTGGGGATCGGCCATGATGGCAACACTCGGCTACTGGGTGGACCAGGACCGTGCGGGAAGGGGAATCGCCCCCACCGCCGTCGCGATGGTAACCGACCACTGCTTCCGGCAGCTGGGCCTGCACCGGATGGAAATCAACATCCGGCCGGAAAACGGGCCCAGCCTGCGGGTGGTCGAAAAGCTCGGCTTCCGGGACGAGGGCTACCGGGAACGGTACCTCCACATCAACGGCAGCTGGGCCGATCACCGCAGCTTCGCGCTGACCTCGGAGGAAGTCCCGGAGGGCCTGCTCAGCACCTGGCTGCGCAGCCGGAACGGCTGAGCGGACCACATAGTCCATTCATTTGATGCAACTGGTGCGACACACCGCGGCTAATGCGGCGGCGCCCCTGTGTTTCCTTCTACGGTTTTGAATGTGGACTTCCCTCTCAGCAGCTCAGTGATCCTTGTTGTCGCTGTTGCCCTGTGGATTGTTTGGGTGGCTCCATACGTACTGCGGAACCGTCGTGCACAGCTCCTTCCCGCTGCCGTGGTTCCCATGGACGAAGAGGCCGCAGAGGCGCCCCGGCTGCAAGCCGTGACGGGCGTCAAAACGGCCCCCCAGCAGGAGAAAGCGATGGAGACGATGCAGAGCACCGCACCCGCACCGAGCACCGGAACCGGCGACGCCGGCAAGCTGGGCGCTGCCGTACGGGAGCCGGCGTTCAAGCTCAGATACGGACGCTGCGCCCTGGCCCTTGCCGGCCTGCTCTTCCTGCTGACGGCTGTCGTATCCGGCGTCCTTCGCCTCTTCGCATTGGCGCCTTCCTGGCTCCCGGTGCTCTCCCTGTTCTCGGTTGCCGGCATTGTGCTGCTGCTGCGCCGCCTCGCCGTCCGCGACCGCCGGGCGAAAATGGAAGCGGCGTTCCGTTCGGCGATGTCCCCGGCGCGGAAGCAAGCCACGGCAAGCGTTCAGGCGGAGCCGCGCGACACCACGGTTTTCGACGCCGAAGCCCACGGCCGCGAAGCCGCCCGCCTGACCGCCGTCGAACTGCGCCAAGCCGCCCTCAAGGTGGCTGAAGCCGCCGGCGACACCAAGGCGCCCGGCGCAGCCGCGGACGTCCGCTGGCAGCCCGTCGAGGTGCCCAAGCCGGTGTACGTCGACGCGGCGAAAGCCAGCCGCCCGGCACCCGAACCGCTGGACCTTCCTGCCCAGCCGAAGCCTGTGGGCAAGCCGATCCTGAAGAACGCCGGATCCGCCCCCGCCCTGCCCGCGGCCCAGACGCCCTTCGGCAAGTCCCAGGCTGCCGGAAAGGCCAACGCCCTGGGCAACCTGGACGACGTCCTCCAGCGCCGCCGGGCCTGACATGACTGCGCTCTGAGATGACTGCTCTCTGCATTGCGGGCGGCACCGGCCAAATCGGCCGGCTGCTCGCCCGCCTTGCCGTTAAGCAAGGCATTGAGGTCACCGCATTCAGCCGCAATCCGCCCGATGGAGGGGCCGACGGCGTCCGGTACGTCCGTGCGGACGCCACCACCGGCGAGGGGCTGGCGGAGGCCCTGGGCGGCTCCGACGTCGTGATCGACTGCCTTGAGGGGCGGTCGGGCAAAGCCCGGAAGCAGTATGCCGACGCCGGCGCCCGCCTTCTCGCCGCAGCCGCCGGGGCAGGCGTCCGGCGGGCGGTAGCCCTTTCGATCATCAATTGCGATGCGAGCACAGCGGCCTTCTATGCCTCCAAGGCCGCCAAGGAAAGGGTCTACGCGGCGTCCGGGCTGGAGACCGTGACGGTGCGGGCCAGCCAGTTCCACAGCCTCGTGGCGGCAGTGTTCGCGGCGGGCGCCAAGGTGGGTGTGGTGCCAGTCATCAAGGGCGCGGCGTTCCAAAGCATTTCGCCCGGGGACGTCGCCACGGCGTTGCTGGCCGAGGCCCTCGCGCCATCGGACGCAGCGCCATCGGACGCAGCGCCATCGGACGCAGCGCCATCGGACGCAGCGCCATCGGACGCAGCGCCATCGGACGCAGCGCCATCGGACGCAGCGCCTGCCGCAGCGCTGCATCGCACGGTGACCATCGCGGGCCCGGAGGTCCGGACCATGCGGGAACTCGCCGAAAGCTGGCGGAGGGTCACCGGGCACAAGGGCCTGATCGTGGAGTTTCCGCTGCCCGGAGCTATGGGAGACTACCTGAGACGCGGCCTCAACCTCGCCCCGGAGCGGCGACACGGAACGGAGACCTTCGAGTCTTGGTTGGCAAACAGGCCGGATACTTTGTAGCGTAGGATGCACTGGCGCGGACCGGAGGAAACCGGACCGCCATCCAGGGGCTATAGCTCAGTTGGTAGAGCGCTTCGTTCGCATCGAAGAGGTCAGGAGTTCGAATCTCCTTAGCTCCACAGTGAAAGCTCCCCGGGCCGCCGCAACGCGACCCGGGGAGCTTTCGGTTTTCCCGCCTGGCCTGCCAGGATGCCGACGCATTGTCCTCCCGGCAGAGTTGTTCCCTAGGATCGTCCTAGGCCAACAAATCCTGAAGGGAGCCGGCATGGCAGAGCAACGGCATTCTGCGCACCTTGCAGGGCCGGGCCCGATCCTGGCCGGAATTGTCCCGCGGCACCGGGCGGCCGTGTTACGGCACGCCGCTGATCTGGCGCTCCGCACCGGCACCGGGCTGCTGCTGGCCTATGTGGACTCCACCCTGGACAGCGCGCGGCAGCCGATCGACCCGGACGGCGTCGACGATGACGCCACGGACATCGCCGCGGAACTCCGGGACTGGATCGCCGAGCAACTCGAGGGTGCCGGCGTCGGCTGGTCTTTCGCGGTGCTGGCCGGAGACCCTGCGCGGGAACTGCTCCGCTACGCTGCCGAAACCGGGGCTTCCACCATCGTGGTCGGGAGCAAGGAACACGGCCTGGAGCGGTACCTCGAGGCGCTGGCCGGAGGATCTCTTGGTGAGCGGCTCGCCCGGCACCCGGGCCCGCCGGTGCTCGTCGTCCCGCAAGGCGGGCAGCCGGAGGACGATGCCCGGTGAGCCGTCCCCTGCACCTGCACCCGCAATACCTCGCCCTCGTGGCGGCGGGCGGCGTCCTGGGAGCGCTCGCGCGCTACGGGCTGGGACAGGCGGTCCCTTCGCCGGGACAGTGGCCGTTGCCCACCCTGCTGATCAACCTCTCCGGGGCCCTCGTGCTGGGCTGGCTCCTTGAGTCGCTCGCCAGGCGGGGCCCAGATGAAGGCCGCAGGAGGCTCATCCGCCTCACCGCCGGTACCGGCTTCCTCGGAGCCTTCACCACCTACAGCACCTTCAGTCTGGAAACCGTACAGCTGCTCGACGCCGGCCGCGCCGCAGACGCCTTTGGCTACCTCGCGGCGTCCCTGCTCGGTGGCACCCTCGCGACGATCCTGGGCATCGCCCTGGGACACCGCCTGCACGGCGGGCGGGCCGGGGCCGCGGAGGGTGCCCAATGACGGTGTTGCTGCTTGCACTCGCTGGCGGGGCAGGGGCCGCGGCCCGGTTCCTGGTGGACGGGCTGGTCCGGGCGCGTTTCCGGACCGCGCTGCCCTGGGGGACCATTGCGATCAACGTTTCCGGTTCGCTGCTGCTCGGCCTTCTTGCCGGCTTGGTCATGCGCCACCATGCCCCGGCCTCGCTCCAGGCGGTCCTTGGTACGGGCTTCCTGGGCGGTTACACCACCTTCAGCACGGCCAGTGTGGAGACCGTGAGGCTGGTGCAGTCGGGCCGTATCCGGCTGGCACTGCTCAACGCCCTCGGCACGATGGCCGCCGGGGTGGGCGCCGCGGCGGCCGGCGTCGCCCTAGCCTCCCTCGGGTAGTGACGCGCTCGGCCAGCGCTCGTCTAGTGGGCACCAAAGCCGCAGGCTAGGATCGGTCCCATGGCCAAGACATTCCATGAACTCCTGTCCGAACAGATCGGCAACGAGTTTGCCGCGTCCCAGCAATACATCGCCGTGGCGGTCTATTTTGACGGCGAAGACCTGCCGCAGCTCGCGGCGCATTTCTATCGGCAATCCCTGGAGGAACGGAACCACGCCATGATGATGGTCCAGTACATGCTGGACCGGAACCTGCCCGTCTCCATCCCCGGCATCCCCGAGATCCGCAACGATTTCTCCGATGTCCGGGAGCCCATCGCCCTGGCCCTGGCACAGGAGAAGCAGGTGACCAGCAATATCGAGGAACTGTTCCGCGCGGCCCGCGAACAGAACGACCCCCTCGGCGAACAGTTCATGTTGTGGTTCCTGAAGGAACAGGTGGAGGAGGTCGCGTCCATGACCACCCTGCTGAACATCGCCGAGCGGGCGGACAACCTCTTCGACATCGAGAACTACGTGGCCCGCGAGCAACGGGGCGGCGGCGGGCAGGACACCGGTGCGCCGCCCACCGCCGGCGGGACAATCTAGCCGGATCGGGCTGTCCGGGATAGCTCAGGAGCCGCGGGTTTCTTCGGAGCCCGCGGCTTCGTCGTCCGTGCCCGTTTCCACGCGGCCGAGCAGGGAAAGCCGGCTGGCGATCCTCGCCATGTCGACGGGCAATGCGGTGCCGTGCCTGGCGTCGCCGGCATCCCAGTCCAGGGGGCCGCGCCCCACCAGGAAGAGAGTGACATCCTCGTCGTAGAGGACGTCCACCGCGTTGCCGAAGCGCTGCCAGGCGGCCGCTGAACCCTCCGCGGATTCATGCGCGGGGGAGGGCACTCCGTCGACCACCCACACGCGGTACTCCGCGGCCAGCGCCAGGTAGTCCGCCGTCGACATCAGCCCGCCGCACAATTCCGCGAAGGCCACCCACAGCACATCTCCGGCAGCCTTGACAGGCAGCGGCTGGGTGGTAGGGGTCAGCGTGCGCTGCTCGGCGGGCGGCGGCGGGAAGAGTCCGAAAGCACCGAGCTGCCGGGGCGTTCCGGGGCTGATGACGCGGCCGCGGCGGAATCCTTCCCTGGGACCGCCGTCGTCGCCCGGCACGGCAGGATTGCGCCGGAAATCGGTGTTCCCGTTGATCTCCACGATGTCCATCATCTCCTTGATCACGGCTATGGTGGGCACGAAATGATCGTGCCACAGCGGGTTGGGTAGCAGTAGCTCCGGTGGATAGTTCGACGTGACCACCAAGGGGACCCGCCTTTCCGCGGCAGTGCGCAGCAGGCGGGCGATGAACATGCCGTCGCCGACGTCGTGGACATGGAACTCGTCGAAGCACAGCACGTCGATGCCGGCCAACAGGGAATCCACGGCCTGCTGGATGGCCGTGCCGTCGCTGCCGGCGGCTGTCCGTACTCCCGCGTGCAGCTTGCGGAAGAAGTCGTGGAAGTGCACCCGCCGCTTGCGGCCGGTGAGCTGCCGGTAGAAGCTATCCATCACCCAGCTCTTGCCGCGGCCCACGGGACCGTGCAGGTAGACGCTCCGGGGCGTCCTGCCTCGCAGCGGGAAGCGGCGGAGCCGTGTCCCCTTGGACTGCCCGACGGCGGCGCCCAGTTCGCAGAGCCGCCGGGCGGCGGTTGCCTGGCTGGCTTCCAGGGCAAAGCCTGCGGTAGCCGCCTCGGCTTCGATTCCCGCCATGAGCAGGGCTGCAGCCGAGGAAGCCGTCACAACCAGCCTTTCCGCTTGAAGATCCCGTACATGAGCAGGGCCGCCCCGAACATCAGGATGAGGGCGAAGGGGTAGCCGACGAGCCAGTGCAGCTCAGGCATGAAATCGAAGTTCATCCCGTACACGCCGGCCACGAAGGACGGGGCGAAGAGGATGGCAGCCCAGGAGGAGATCTTCTTCACCTGTTCGTTCTGCGCGGCGTTGGCCTCGTTCTGCCGGTTGGCGGTGAGGGTGCCGTCCAGGGTGAGGGCGTTCTGGAGCAGTTCGCGGAAGCCCTGCACCTTGGAGATGAGCTGCTCCACGTGGTCTTCGACGTCGCGCAGGTTGCGCTGCAGTTCGATGTCCACGCCGTATTTGGCAAAGCCGCCGCGCAGCATGGAGATCATGTCAGGCAAGGGGTTGATGGCGCGCTGAAACTGGATGACTTCCCTGGCAAGTTCGTAGATACGCCGCGAGACCGCCGTATCACCGCTGAACAGTTGGTCCTCGATTTCGTCGATGTCGTTCTCGAGCCCGGCCACCACCGGGGCGTAGTCGTCCACCACTTGGTCAAGGAGTCCGTAGAGGACCGCCTCGGGTCCGCAGGCCATGAGCGCCGGTTGGCTTTCCAGCCGGCGGCGGACCTGGGCCACCCCGGGAGTCTCCGCCTGACGGATGGTGACGACGAAGTTCTTGCCGGTGAAGACGTGCAGTTCCCCGAACTCCACCGTCTCCGTCGCATCCAGGTAGCGGGCCGGGCGGAGGACGGTGAACAGGATGTCGTCGTAGCGTTCCAGCTTGGGGCGCTGGTGGGCGTGGATCGCGTCCTCGACGGCCAGCTGGTGGAGCTGGAACTCGTCCGCCACCGCCGCCATTTCGCCCTCCGAAGGGCGGTACAGGCCGATCCATGCCATGCCGCCGTGGTGCGCGAGCGTTTCGAAGGACTCCTCCAGGCTGGGCGGGGTGGCGCTGCGGACGCCGTTCACGTAGATCGCGTTGTCGATGATGGTCATGGGCGTTCCTTCCGCCCTAGGGGAGGGCTCCGATGATGACTCCGGCAACCGTCAGGGCAAGGATGTCATGGCCCGAATCGATCAGCGTTACGGTTGCCGCCCTTCCGGCAAAGCCATTGTGGATGACATGCCCGCCGGCACGGAAAACCACTGCCGCCACAAATGCGAAGAACCCGGCCGCCAGCGGGGAGTCCAGGCCGAGGGCCCCGGCCAGCACCGCGAGGAGGATGCTGCTCAGCGCCGACGCCACCATCATGGGCACCCAGATGGCGGCACCGCCGTCGAGTGCTTTCAGTTCCTTTTCGGTCCGCGCGATCGCCTCCATCCACCTCCGCCCGAAGACGGCAGGCATGTACCAGAGGAATCCGATCACCATGCTGGAAACGAACGCCAGGAGCACGGCGAGCCAATTGATCTGCAGGATATGTGACAGCCATTCCATGGCCGCATCCTAGCCCGCGTTGCTGACAGCGGGCCGGGTGCGCTGCCGGTGCGGCGGTGCGGCGGGGGTCCCTGCGAGCCTTTCGATGAGCGGCGCGCTGCGGTAGGCAAGGTGGGTGTGCAGGGCCAAAACCGTTTCGCTGCGGATCACGCCTTTGACCTTCAGGATGGCGCGCAGGGCCGACTGCAGGCTGTGCGTATCCGTGGCCACCACCCGGCACAAGAGATCGCCCCGGCCCGAGATTTCGTGGACCTCCAGGATCTGGGGGATCAGGCGCAGTGCCCCGATAACACCGTCCAGTTCCCGGTGGGTCACCTCGAGCGTAACGAAGCCGACGACGTCGTAACCCAGCTTTTCGAGGTCCACCTCGCGGCCGCCGTCGTTCAGGACGCCCGAACGCAGCAGGCGCCGCAGCCGGCTTTGAGCGGTGTTGCGGGCGATGCCGAGGGCATCGCTGAGTTCTCCGATCTGGATCCGCGGATCGCGGAGCAGCTCAAGCAGGATCTTCAGGTCGGTGGGGTCCAGATTGTTCAAATCATCACTCCAGCGCAGACAGCATGGGAACTATTGACTGTTTTGCTCAATTGTTCCACCAATGACTGAGTCTTGCCGCAGATTTGCTGCATTCTGTTGCCATCCACATCCGGGGCGGTGGCGGCAGTGCCCACAAGGCAGCCGTTCCGCGCCCGCCAAGGCAAGGGCACCACGATGACTGTCTTCAGCGAACTGCGCATGCGCCCGGCAGCGGCTGTCCGCCGGGGCTGGAACGCCTCGACCACCACCCGGCTGGTGCTGGCCGGCGTCGTCATGTTCACCCTGCTGCTGGGCGCGAACCTGGCCACCCCGCTGTACCCCTTGCTGCAGCTGCGGCTCGGACTGGGCCCGCTGGGTGTCACGGTCGCGTTCGCCAGCTATGTCCTGGCCCTGGTGGCGGTGCTGATGCTGGCCGGACACTGGTCGGACCATATCGGCCGACGGGCCGCGCTGGTGCTCGCGGTCGTCCTGGGACTGGCCGGAAGCCTGGTGTTTGCCGGGGCGGGGAGCCTGTGGATGCTGTGCGCCGGAAGGGCGTTGCAGGGCGTCGCGGTCGGGCTGGCCACCGGCGCAAGTTCCGCGGCGCTGCGTGAGCTCCTGCCGTCGCGCCCCGAATGGGCGTCCCGCTTCACCCTCCTGGCCTCTTCCGGCGGGGTTGCCGCGGGACCCTTCACCGGCGGATTGCTCTCGCTGCTGCCCGGCCCGGTCAGCACGCCGTTCCTAGTGCACTGCGTGCTCCTGCTGCTCCTGCTGGTTCCGCTCTGGATGCTCGACGCCCGCCCCGCGATCCGGCCCGCCGTCGGCCCGCGGCCGTACGCCGCGCTCGCACCCCGGCGCCCGTCGGTGTCGCGGGAGGCGAAGGGCGCCTTCGCGCTCGCCGCGTCGGTGGGCTTCCTCAGCTTCGCCGTCTTCGGCTTCTGCCTCTCCCTGGGCCCTGGCTATTTTGCGGCCGTCGTTGGCACGGATTCCCGCCCGGTCATGGGCTTGCTGGCCGGCCTCACGCTGGGTGCTTCGGCCCTGAGCCAGCTCTTTCCGCTGCGCGGCAGGATGCTCCTGCCGCTCGGTTTGTCCGTGCTGGGGGCCGCCGTGATGCTGATGTCCGCTGCGGCTGCCTGGCACAACCCGGTCCTGTTGGTCGCGGCCGGCATTGCCGCCGGCGTCGGGCAGGGCAGCGCGTTCCGTCTCGTGTTCAACGACCTCGCCACCAAAGCCGATCCCCCACGGCACGCCCAGGTCATCAGCACCGTGTACGTCATCACCTATCTGGGCAGCGCCGTGCCCGTCATCGGCCTTGGCCTGGCCTCGTCCGCTTTCGGACTTGAGCCGGCCGTGACAGGGTTCGCACTGATCTGCGGTGCGGCGGCACTGGTCCTGGCGCTGGTTTCACGGCGGGGTATCAGGCCGGTTTTCGCGCGATGATCGCATAGGGGCAGGGCACCTGGTCCCGCCAAAGTCAGTTGCAAAGAAATAGTTGCAAAGAAACCGTTGCAAAGAGTTCTTTGCAACTCTATTCTTGTGTCATGGTCACAGTCCGGGAGCCGGATTTCCCGCTCCGCAAAGTCGATACGGCGTCCCTCAAGGCGCTGGCGCACCCCCTGCGGGTCCAGATCCTCGAGATGCTCTCCCGCTACGGCGCCCAGACGGCCTGTGGGCTGGCGGACCTGCTGGGCGAATCCAGCGGCGCCACGAGCTACCACCTGCGCCAACTGGCGAAGTTCGACTTCGTGCGGGAGGTTGAGGGCAAAGGGACCGCGCGCGAACGGTGGTGGGAGCGGCCGCCGATCGCCATCCAGATCACGTCGCCGGAGCTGGCCACCTCGCCGGCCACCCAGGAGGCCTCGCGGCTGGTGAGCCGGGAATTCGAGCGTGGCCGGCAGGCAGTGCTTGCAGACTTCATGGAGCACGGCGTCGATGTCCTGGACTCTGACTGGCTGCAGGTTTCCACCGTCAGCACAGTCAACGCCCGGATGTCAGCGGAGCAGCTGGCCCGTTATGCCCATGCCATGGAGGCCCTCGGCCACAAGCTGCTGGAGGAGATCCGCAGCGAACCGGTCCCCGAGGACGCCCGCCCGGTCCAGATCCACTTCAACGCGTTCCCCATCCTCGGCGTCCCGGCCTCGGCCGGCAAAGCCGCAAGCAGAGATTCACAAAGCAGTGAAGGGAAGAAGTCATGAGTTCAGCCACCGCATCATGCGGCGTATACCGTCAGCCATCCATCATCGAGTCGGCCGCAGCCGGCATCGGTGCCAGGCTGCTCTCCTGGTCCGAGAACCGTCGCCTCATCCAGGTCGGCGAACGCGCGCAGCGGAGTGCGGCCATTGCCCGCCGGGAGCGGCTGGGTGAGCTGCGCGCCGATGCCCTCGGCGCAGCGCATTCCGGCTTGGCGCCCCGCGCCTGACAGCTCGCGCCTGACAGCTCGGGCCTGACCGGCTGGTCCGCCGGAGCGCCGATTTCCGGAGGGCGTCGGCAGTCAGGCCGGCAGCGGCCCGTGGTTGCCCTGGATGTGCTCGAAGACCAGTGTGGTCTCGGTGTGTCCGACGACGGGATCGGTGGCCAGGTTGTCCAGCACCCAGTCGCGCAGCTCATCGGTGTTGGCGACGGCGATGTGCAGCAGGTAGTCAACCGATCCCGAGGTGTGGAAGGTGGAGAGGACCGCGGGCAGGGCGGGAACCCGCGCTGTGAAGCGGTCGATCTGGTCCCGGTCGTGGGCCCGCAGCCGGACCGCGATCAGGGCCTGCACCGAGCGTCCGATAGCAGCCAGGCTCAGCACTGCTTCGAAGCCTTCGATGATGCCGCGTTCGGACAGCGCCCGTGTACGCATCAATGCGGTGGACGGGGCGATGCCCACCAGTTCCGCGAGCTGCTTGTTGGAGATCCGCGCATCGTCCACGAGGGCGGCCAGGATCCGTTCGTCGATGGCGTCCAACGGCTCGCCGGCGCCGAGGGGCCGAACATTCTTCGGGGCTGTACTCACGGATCCTCCTGGATTTGCAATGAGTTCATCATATCCGGCAAATTTGCGGCAATCCATTCATCTACCCTGTGAAATCCCGAATTATTGCCTAATACTGGCGCCATTCAATGGCGAATAATTCAAGGAGCACAGTGACCACGATCGACACCCTCGCCGTCCACGCGGGCCGTTCCGGACTCACCGAACAGGGCGTGCACGCGGTACCCATCGATCTTTCTACCACCGCACCGCTGCCTTCGGTGCATGACGGCGGACTTGCGTACGAACAGATGGCCGGCGGCGGCGTCCACAGGGAGGGCGACAGCACGGTCTACCAACGGCTGTGGAACCCCACCGTGGCGCGCTTCGAAGAGGGAACCGCTGCGCTGGAGTCCGCCGCTGAAGCCGTGGCCTTCGCCAGCGGCATGGCGGCCCTGAGCGCCGTGCTGCTCGCCGCCACCGGCGAAGGCAAGAGGCACGTCGTCGCAGTCCGCCCCCTGTACGGCGGCACCGACCATGTGCTGGCGAGCGGACTGCTCGGCACCGAGACCACCTTCGCCCGCCCGGAAGAAGTCAGCAGTGCCATCCGCCCGGACACGGCGCTGCTCGTCGTCGAAACTCCGGCGAACCCCAGCCTCGAGCTGGTGGACCTGAAGAGGCTCACGGCCGACGCCGCCCGGGTTCCCGTCCTGGTGGACAACACCTTCGCCACGCCGGTGCTCCAGCAGCCGCTCAGGCACGGCGCGGCGATGGTGCTGCACAGCGCCACGAAATTCCTGGGCGGTCACGGCGATGCCATGGGCGGCGTGGTGGCGACGGATGCCGAATGGGCTGCGCGGCTGCGCCGGGTCCGGGCCGTGACCGGCGGAATCCTCACCCCGTGGCCGGCGTATATGCTGCACCGAGGCCTGGCAACGCTCCCGGTCCGTGTCCGGGCCCAGCAGGACCACGCGCACAAGATCGCCTCCGCGCTCGCAGGCCATGAACTGGTCAGCAAGGTCCACTACCCGGGGCTGCCCGAATGCGATCCGCTAGGCCTGGTGGGCACCCAGATGTCGGGGCCGGGGTCGCTGCTGGCCTTCGATGTCGCGTCGGCGGAGCATGCCGAGCGGATCCCGGGCGCGGTCAGGTTGATGACCCATGCCGTCTCGCTGGGCGGGATCGACACCCTGATCCAGCACCCTGCCGGGCTCACGCACCGTCCGGTAGCGCCCGAGGCGAAGCCGCATGCCCGGATGCTGCGCCTCTCGGTCGGCCTTGAGGATCCTGCCGACCTCATCGCCGACCTGGTGCAGGCCATCGAATCTACCCGCTGAAGACCGCACCCGGTGCGCCGCCTCAGGAAGCGGGAGCAATTCAGGAAGCGTGGACGACGACGGCGGGCACCGGCTTTACCGAAGGGTGCACGACGGCGGTGACCGCCGCCGTCGTGCACGCCAGGGCGATCACGCCCCAGGCGAGTGCGGTCCAGCCCGCGGACTGGAAGACGAGCCCGCCAAGCCAGCCGAGGATGCTGGACCCCAGGTAGTAGAAGAGGTTGTATAGCGAGGCCGCCTGTGCCTTGCCGCCTGCAGGGAGCGTCCCGCTCCACCCGGCACCGATGCTGTGGGCGGCGAAGAAACCGGCCGTGAAGAGGAGCAGGCCCGCGAGCACCGTCGGCAGGAAGTCCCACAGGGTCAGTGCCATGCCTGCGGCCATGCAGCCGATCCCGGCCAGGAGGACGTTGCGCCGGCCGAGGCGCAGCGAGAGGGCTGCGCCCCATCGTGAGCTCACCGTGCCCGAAAGGTAGGCAAGGAAGATCAGGCTCACCACAGAGGCCGGAAGGGCGAATGGCTCGGCGTGCAGCCGGAAGCCCAGGTAGTTGTAGACGGCCACGAAACCGCCCATCAGCACAAAGGCCTGCAGGTAGATGGCCAGCAGCCGCGGATTGCCGAGATGGCCAAGCAGAGTCTTCGCGGCCCCGCGCATGCCTTGGGCCGGCGCGGGAGCGAAGCGCCGTGGCTTCGGGACCAGGAGCAGGAACAGTCCAGCGGAAACCGCTGCGAGCAAGGACACTGCCAGGGTTCCGGCCCGCCACCCCCAGATTTCCCCGAGGGGTCCGGCCAGGAGCCGGCCCGCCAAGCCGCCCAGCGTGGTGCCGGCGACGTAGCTGCCGGCGGCCAGCGCCGCATGTGCCTTGCCGATTTCCTCGTTCAGGTAGGCGATGGCCACAGCGGGGATGCCGCCCAGGGCCACGCCCTCCAAGGTGCGCAGGCCCAACACCAGCGGCAGCGCCGGCGCGAACGGCACCAGCAGGCCAAGGATCGTCGCCGCGCCGATCGCGATCGCCATGGCACGAACCCGTCCGATGCGGTCGGCAACGAAGGACCAGGGCAATACCGCGGCGGCGAGCCCGGCCGTGGCGACGGAGACGCTCAGCGCTGCGTCCGCGGCCGTGATCCCGAGTTCCTTCGACATCAGCGGCAGGACCGCCTGGGTGGAATAGAGCTGGGCGAACGTCGCGACGCCGGCCATCGCCAGTCCGGCGAGGATCCGCCGGTAACCGGGGGAGCCCTTGGGATGTCCGTCGGTGGCATCCGGGGCCGCTTGCATCATCACCCTGCCACGTTATGCCGCCGGCGAGTGATGATTCCAATGCATGAATGAGATGATTTTCATAGCAAATTCACATTGAACTGCGTCATTGACTGAAGGGCGCCGCACCATGGACCCGGACCACAAGCAGCTCGTCCAGCTGCTGCCCCTGTTGCCCATTCTTTCCGAACTTGCGCGGACCGAACACGTCACCGCGACGGCCGAACTCCTCGGGGTGCCGCAGTCGACGGTGAGCCGGGCGCTGGCCCGGGCGGGCGCCGTCGTCGGGACTGAACTGTTGGTCCGGGACGGCCGCGGGGTGCGGCTCAGCGCCGCCGCGCGGACGCTGCTGCCCCATGTGGACGCCGCGCTCGCCGAATTCCGCCGCGGGCTGGACCTGGTGCGGCAGGAACAGGACTCGGTCCGGGGCCGGATCGCGGTGAGCTTCCAGCACACCTTCGGCGAAGCCACCTTGCCCGTGCTGATCGGTGCCTTCCGGGGGCGCTATCCGCTGACCGCCTTCGAGCTCAGCCAGGGCGCCCGGGCCGCCTGCCTCGATGAGCTCGCAACGGGCGACGCCGACATCGCCCTGACCTCGCCGGTCGCCCCGCGCGGCCGGGGGCTTGCCTCCGCCGCGCTCTACCGCGAGCCGCTGCGGCTGGTCCTGCACCACCAGCACCCGGCGGCTGGCCGGAAGCGGCTCCGCCTTGAAGAGCTCAAGCACGAGCCGTTCGTGGCGATGGGCCCGGGCTACGGCCTGCGCTCCCTCACTGATGCGATATTCCGCGACGCCGGCATCCGGCCCCGCACCGCCTTCGAAAGCCAGGACACCCACACCGTCCGCGGGCTGGTGTCCGCCGGGCTGGGCTACAGCATCCTCCCGCCGGGCGGCCTGGGGCCCGGAATCCACGGACCGCGGGGCACCGGGCTGGGGTGGGTGGAAGTGGCCATCGAATCCCGTCTGGCCTACCGGGAGATCGGAATCGCCTGGCGTGAACGCCGGAACCGCGAACTGAGCAGCGAAGCCGAACCCGTCCGGCTGTTCCGTGAGATGGTCCTGGCGGAAGGCCCGGAGCTGCTGGCCGGCTTCATCAAGGGTCGGAGCTGAGATGCCGTCGCGTTAAGCTGTGCACGTGGAAAACCCTGAGAATCCCTCGTCACGCTCCGGCCCTGCTTTGCCGGTTGTTCCCGGCACCGTCATCGGCCTGGACATCGGCGGCACCAAGACCCGCGGCGTCCGCTTCGAGGACGGGGTAGTGGTCCGCGACGAATCCGTCGGCAGCGCCAATGTGCAGAACGTCAGCCGGGAGGCCGCGGCTGCCAACCTCGCCGAACTGTTCGGCAGGATCGGCGGCGGCCGCGTGGACACAGTGCTCGCCGGCGCCGGCGGTATCGACACCGACGACGACGCCAGGGCACTCGCCACCCTCATCGAACCGCACGTCCCGGGTGCCGCGGTCTCGGTGGTGCATGACTCCCGCCTGCTGCTGGCCGCCGGGCGGACGAGCACCGGCGTCGCCGTCATCGCGGGAACCGGCTCCGCGGCCTGGGGCAAGAACTCCACAGGGCAGGAAGCCCGCGCCGGCGGCTGGGGATACCTGCTGGGCGACGAAGGCAGCGGCTACTGGCTGGGGCGCGAAGCAGTCCGCCACAGCCTGCGCCGGATGAACAAGGGCCTGGAACCGGACGCCCTCACCCGCGCCCTGCTGGAATCCTGCGGCCTGGACGATCCCAACAAACTCATCGCCCTCTTCCACTCCGCAGACACCGGCCGCCGCTACTGGGCGCAGCGGGCAGGCGTCGTGGTGCAGACCGCGGACGCAGGCTTCGAGGTGAGCCTGCAGCTCCTGGACCAGGCCGGCCGGGATCTGGCCGAGCTCGCGGCGCAGGTCTTGCGGCAGCTGGGGATTACGGGGCCGGCGATCCTGGGCAGCGGGCTGGGCATGAACGTGGGCGCGCTGCAATCCGCCTTCCGTGCAGGTCTCGCGGCTCACGGGGTGACGGACGTGCGGGTCCTGGACCAGGATCCCGTCTTCGGGGTGCCGCAGATCATCGCCGAGCTCGGCTGAGACTGCTCAGCCGGGACATCCCGACGGGGGCCCGACCCTGCAAGGGGCAGACCACCGTCGTGGTCCCTCCGTTATTCGGGCAGGCCGCCGCGGGTGCGCGGCTTGAGCCGGACGCCAGGCAGCGGCGGCGCCGGGATGCGACCGGCTTCAGCGCCGGCGTCGGGCCCGTGTCCATCAACCACGCCGAAGCGGGCAGCCCGGGCATCGGGGTCGGCCAGCGAGGCCTGGGCCTCCCAGTCCCCGCGCGCTTCAACGATCTCTTCGTGCGTGCGGCCCACGAAGTTCCACCACATGAGGATGTCCTCCTCGAAGGGTTCGCCGCCGAGCAGCATGAAGCAGGTGTCCGGGGCGGCCGTGACGGCCAGGGAATCCCGTCCCGCACCCAGGTAGGCGAGGGGACCGGCGCCGACTTCCTGGCCGTCCACGGTCAGGCGGCCGTCCAGGACCAGGATGGCGTGTTCGAACGCCGGGTTCAGGGGGAAACCGATCTCCCCGGAACCGCTGATTTCCGCGCCGACGATCGGGCTGAACATGGTGGCGGGGGAGCGTTGTCCGGCGAATTCGCCAACCAGCACCTTGGCCGTGTAGCCGTCTCCGCTGGCGAGCGGCAGGTCAACCACCTGCTCGAACGACGGCGTCCGGTGCCGTTCGGCGTCCGGCAGCGCGACCCACAGCTGCAGCCCGCGGGACAGCGGCACCTCCACTTCGCCGTCGCCGTCCGGCTGCGGCAGCACCGCGAACTCGGAGTGTGCGATGCCGCGGCCCGCCGTCATGATGTTCAACTGGCCGGGGCGCACCACCACGTCGCTGCCCACGCTGTCGCGGTGCCGCACGTCGCCTTCCAGCGGCCAGGTAACCGTCTGCAGTCCCATGTGCGGGTGCGGCAGCACGCTCATGGCCACCCGGTCCGGGCCGAAGCTGTCCAGGAAGCACCATGCGCCCACGGTCGGCAGTCCGCGCTGCGGAAGGGTGCGGAGCACGTTCATGGCACGTACCCCACCCAGCGGCACTTCCCGCTCCGGCCAAAGCTGGACGCACGGTCCCTGGCCGGGGTGCCCGGCGGGGCACAGTTCTTGGGCCGGGGCCGTTTCCAAGTTGGTCACGAGACAACTCCATGTGCTGATTTGTTAATAAATGTACTATTCTGTTTTTTGTGAACAACGCCGTTTTGAGTTACCGCGACGCCGTCCTGTACCGCTCGGGGGAACGCTACCGCATCCTGGCCGGAGCCATCCACTACTTCCGGGTCCACCCCGGGCACTGGCGGGACAGGCTCCGCAGGCTCAAGGCAATGGGCACCAACACGGTGGACACCTACGTCGCATGGAACTTCCACCAGCCGCACCGCGGACAGGCCCCGGATTTCAACGGCTGGCGGGACCTGGGCCGCTTCATCGACCTCGCGGCCGAAGAAGGGCTGGACGTCATTGTCCGGCCCGGGCCCTACATCTGCGCCGAATGGGACAACGGCGGTTTCCCGGCCTGGCTCACCGGCACGCCGGGCATCGGCCTGCGCTGCCTGGACCCCGTCTTCACCGGGGCCATCGAGGAGTGGTTCGACCATCTCCTGCCCATCATTGCACCCCGCCAGGCTTGCAACGGCGGCCCCGTGGTGGCGGTGCAGATCGAGAACGAATACGGCAGCTACGGCGATGACCACGACTACATCCGCTGGAACCGCCGTGCCCTGGAAGAGCGCGGCATCACCGAGTTGTTGTTCACGGCCGACGGCGGCACGGACTACTTCCTCGACGGCGGCGCCGTGGAAGGAACCTGGGCGACGGCGACCCTCGGCAGCCGGGGCGACGAAGCCGTGGCCACCTGGCAGCGGCGCCGGCCCGGCGAACCGTTCTTCAATGTCGAGTTCTGGGGCGGCTGGTTCGACCACTGGGGCGAGGAGCACCATGTGCGTGATGCCGCAGAGGCCGCGGCCGAGGTCCGCAAGATCCTGGACCTAGATGGTTCGGTGTGCATTTACATGGCCCACGGCGGAAGCAACTTCGGCCTCGGCTCCGGCGCCAACCACGACGGCACCCGCATCCAGCCCACGGTCACCAGCTACGACTCGGATGCGCCCATCGCCGAAAACGGAGCGCTGACTCCGAAGTTCCATGCCCTGCGCACGGAGTTCTTCCGGGCGCAGGGCATCACCGAGCTTCCGCGCTTGGCCCCTGAACTGCTGGCACCGGCGCCGGTGCTCCCGGCGGCCACGCTGCCCCTGGGTCCCGCCCCGGAACTGACCAGCCTGCTGCGTGGCTCCGCAGCCCCGGTCCACAGCGTCAAACCGCTGTCCTTCGAGGAACTGGGCCTGGACTCCGGCCTGGTGCTGTACTCGGCGGCGGCGGTGCTGCCAGGCCGCCCGGACGCGCCCACGGAAGCGAAGCTGAAGATCACGGGCCTGCACGACCGCGCCCACATCTGGGTGGACGGGCTCTTCGCCGGCATCCTCGACGACGCTACGGGCGCCGAGGGCCTCACGGTCACCGGCACCGGGATCCCGGCGAAACTGGACATCCTCGTGGAGAACCTGGGCCGGATCAACTACGGCCCCCTCACCGGACAGGGGAAGGGGATCCTGGGCGGGGTGCTGGTCAACCAGCGCTACACCTTCCACTGGACCCAGACCCCCGTGGCGCTCGCGGAATGGACCGAAGCGGAACTGGACCGGCTGCCCGGTGCAGACTTCACCGTGGCCGAACCCGCCGACACGTACCTTGCGCTCCCGGATTCGGGCAAGGGCTTCCTCTGGATCAACGGCTTCCTGCTCGGCCGCTATTGGGAGGCGGGGCCGCAGCGCACCCTGTACGTCCCCGGGCCGCTGATCCGGACAGGCCGCAACATGATCAAGGTGCTCGAACTCGACAA
The DNA here is from genome assembly GCF_056279005.1 of Arthrobacter sp. TE26545. The sequence goes on along the minus strand of NZ_JBWBQM010000001.1, from coordinate 2,744,076 downwards.
GCCCGGAACCGTCGTTGAGCTCCGCGAAGCCGCCGGACTCGGCGTCCCGGACAGCTCCGAGATCGAGGCGGCGGTGCTGGCCTGACTAGCCTCCCCGGGAGGCCGGGCCGGCAACTGCATACACGCCGCCCGCCGGGCCTAAGCTGTCCCTTGTGAGCATGCGATTCGACACGCGACCTGCCGCCTACGGAGTCATCGTCCGGGACGGTGCCGTCCTCCTGGCGTACTGGAAGGAGAACGGCAAGGAAGGCTGGACCCTGCCCGGCGGCGGGCTCGATCTCGCCGAACACCCGGTGGACGGCTGCCGGCGGGAAATCCTGGAGGAGACCGGCTACCACGCCGAGGTCGGCGCCATGCTCGGAACGGATGTGGGCTACTGGCCGGATGAACCCCGGCTGGACGGGAAGGCCCGACCGTTCCAGGCCCTGAGGATGGTCTTCGAAGCCCGGATCACCGGCGGTGAACTCAGCCACGAGGTGGACGGCAGCACCACCCACGCCGCCTGGATTCCGCTGGCCGATGTGCCGGACCTGAACAGGGTTTCACTGGTGGACATCGGCCTTCGCCTGCACCGCGAACGGCCGCTCAACGGGAAGCTCGGCTGAAAATCCGCGTGCGGCTCTGGCCAAGCCGCAACCCTGCTGGCTAAGCTGGTCGAACCGCCGGCCCCTGACGAACTATCGCAGTGGTCCGCCGGCCTAATGCCGAGGAGGTGGAAGCAATGATTGCCGAATCTTCGCGCGCCCCGCGCGCACAGCACATCATCATTCCTGCCCCGGCCTCCGCCCTGTATTAGGCGGCAATTCCTTCACGCTGCCGCACCGGTGGCCGGGCCTCTCCAGAGGCTGAACATTGAAAACCACCTTCGGGCCCGCAGAGGGTCCTGCAACACCAAACACCATTCTTGAGGGGCCGGCCGACTACGGCTTCACCCCGGAAACCGGGGAGTACTTCCGTGCCCACCCGCCGTCGGACCATGACGAAGTCCGCGGCGACGAAACGGCGGGCCGGGTGGTCCGGCTCGACCGCAACCGGGTCCTCGTCGCCGGTCCGTCCGGGCTGAGCCACCTGCCCTATCCCAGCCACGGCCCCGCGCCGGTCACCGGCGACTGGGTGTGGCTCGGCCGCAACCGGGCGGGGGAACCCGCAGTCGTCGAGGTCCTGCCGCGGCGCACCTCGCTGGGCCGCAAGCGGGCCCTGGCAGCGTCCATTGAAGAACAGGTCCTCGGGGCCAACATCGACGTCGTCGGCGTCGTGGTCCCGATGGACCGGCCGCTGAGTCCCAACCGCCTCGAACGCACCCTCGTCGCGGCATGGGATTCCGGTGCCACCCCGCTGGTGATTATCACCAAGGCGGACCTCGCTGAGCTGGCGGACGACGTCGTCGGGCAAGTCATGCTGCACGCCGCCGGAGTGGAGGTGGTCACCACCTCCGCCGAACAAAGCGACGGCCTCGACGAACTCATGCTGCATATCCCGGCGGGAGGCACGGTGGCGCTGCTGGGGCCTTCCGGTGCCGGGAAGTCCAGCCTTATCAACGCGCTGGCGGGCCGGGATGTCCAGGAAACAGGGCGGGTCCGAGCCGGCGACGGAAAGGGTCGGCACACCACCACCTCCCGTGAGCTCGTTCCCCTGCCCGGCGGAGCGGTCCTGATGGACACCCCGGGCGTGCGCGGCTTCGGCCTCTTCGATGCGGAGAACGGCCTGGAGGAGATGTTCGCCGACCTCGAGGAGCTCTTCGGACTGTGCCGTTTCGCTGACTGCGCCCACGACCGCGAACCCGGCTGCGCGGTGCAGGCGGCGCTCGCCGACGGCCGGGTGGAACTGCGCCACTGGGAAAGCTACCGCAAACTCCAGAACGAGCTCGCCGCGCTCGCCCGGAAGCAGGACGCCGCCGCCCGGCGCGCCTACCAGCGCGAATGGCACCAGAACATCGTGCGGGCGGGGCTGAGCCAGCGCGCTGCCGAGCGGTACCGCCACGAGGGAGGTGAGCTGCGGGGCAAGGGACGGAACCGGAAAACCGGCTGAATCTTGCCGATCCCTTACGGACCCGGCGCCGTGGCTGACATCGCCAAAGGCGGTGACTAGGCTGAATCCACCATCGTCTTGAATGCCCGCCCGACTGCTCCACTGATTCGCCGACAGCGAGGTAAGCCCGGAAATGGCTGAAGCCATGATTGAGTTCCAGAGCGTCACCAAGCGGTATCAGGGCGGCCAGCCTGCCGTGGACAACTTGAGCATGTCCATCGACAAGGGCGCCATCACTGTCCTGGTGGGGCCTTCCGGCTGCGGCAAGACCACGTCCCTGCGGATGATCAACCGGATGGTGGAACCCACATCCGGGACCATCACCGTGGCGGGCCGGGACGTCTCGGCTGAACCGGCGGCCAAGCTGCGCCGCTCCATGGGGTATGTCATGCAGTCGGCCGGCCTCATGCCGCACCGCACCGTGCTGGACAATATCGCCACGGTGCCTCGGCTTAACGGCGTTCCCAAAGCGGAGGCCCGCCGGCGCGCGGCGGAACTGCTCGACGTCGTCGGGCTGGCCGCCGCGCTCGGCCGGCGGTATCCGTCCCAGCTGTCCGGCGGTCAGCAGCAGCGGGTCGGGGTTGCCCGGGCGCTCGCCGCCGACCCTCCCGTGCTGCTGATGGACGAGCCGTTCAGCGCCGTCGACCCGGTGGTCCGCGACGAACTGCAGCAGGAACTCCTGCGGCTGCAGCGCGAGCTTGCCAAGACGATCGTCTTCGTCACCCACGACATCGACGAGGCCACCGTGCTTGGCGACAAGGTCGCGGTCTTCGCCGTCGGCGGCAAGCTTGCCCAGTACGCCGCGCCGGAGGAAATCCTGCGTGCCCCGGCCAACGATTTCGTGGCATCCTTCGTGGGCCGTGACCGCGGATTCCGGCGGCTGTCCTTCAATCCGGCAGAGTCGGTCCCGCTGCATCCGGCCAAGACTGTCGATTCCGCAGCTGCGGCCGGCGGCAACAGCGAATGGGCCTTGGTGCTCGACGACGATTCCCACCCTTTGGGCTGGGCGTCGCCGCGCGACGACGGCGGGCTGGTTCCCGGTGGTTCGCTCTTCCGTCCCGGGGACAGCCTCCGCCGCGCCCTCGACGCAGCCTTGTCCTCGCCGTCGGGCCTGGGCGTGGCGGTGGACGGTGACGGGCGGCTCGCGGGGGTCCTCAAGGCGGAGGAAATCCTGGCACTGATCGAAGAAAGCCGGCGGCAGCGGGAGGAACCGGTCTGATGGAATGGTTCCTGGCCAACAGCGGCACCGTGTTCGGACTGGCCGGCCAGCATTTCGTGCTCGCAGTGGTTCCGATGGTCCTGGGCCTGGCCATTTCCGTGCCCCTGGCCCAGATTGCCCGGGGGAGGCCGGCGTTTCGCACGGTGGTGACCACGGCCAGTTCCCTCCTGTACACGATCCCTTCCCTGGCCCTGTTCATCATCCTGCCGCCCGTGCTGGGCACCCGGATCCTGGATCCGGTCAACGTGGTCGTTGCGCTGACCATCTACGCCGTGGCACTCCTGGTCCGGGCAGCCATGGACGCGTTCGACTCCGTGGACGAGGAACTGCGCTTGGCGGCAACGGCCATGGGCTTCACCTCGTTGGCACGGTTCCTGAAGATTGACATCCCTCTCTCCCTGCCAGTGCTGTTCGCCGGGCTTCGGGTGGTATCGGTCAGCAACATATCCCTCGTGAGCGTGGCTGCGCTGCTCGGGGTGGGAAACCTCGGTGTGCTCTTCACCGATGGCCTGCAGCGCACCTTCATCACCGAAGTGGTGGTGGGCATCCTGGGGATCCTGGTCCTGGCGCTCTTCATGGAGACGCTGCTGGTCCTGCTGGAACGGGCACTCACCCCGTGGACCCGCGCCGCCGCGAAACCGGCAGCGGGAAACGGTGCCCGGGCGATGGCCGCCACTTGGATCCGTGAGGGGGCAGACTGATGGACATCTTTTCCAACACCTTCGCCTGGCTCGCATCCCCGGCCAACTGGAGCGGCAGCGGGGGCATTGCCGTCCGCCTTTTCGAACACCTGCAGTATTCAGCCCTCCGTCCTCGCCATAGCTGCCGCCATCGCCGTGCCCCTGGGGATGTTCATCGGCCACACCGGCCGGGGCCGGGTTGTCGCAGTCGCCGTCGCCGGTGCCTTGCGGGCCCTTCCCACCCTGGGCCTGCTGGTCCTCTTCGCCTTGCTGGCAGGCAGCGGGCTGATGCCTCCGGTGTGGGCGTTGGTTATCCTGACCGTTCCGCCGCTGCTGGCCGGCAGCTACGCCGGCATCTCCAGCGTGGACCGCGCGGTGGTGGACGGAGCCCGGGCGCTGGGAATGACCGAACTGCAGATCCTGTTCCGGGTTGAGCTCCCCAACGGACTGCCGGTCCTGGCCGGGGGTGTCCGGACAGCCGTGCTGCAGGTCATCGCCACCGTCTCGGTGGTCGCCTATCTTCCACTCGGCGGGCTGGGGCGCTACCTTTTTGATGGCCTGGTCCTCCAGGACTTCCCCCGGATGCTCGGCGGGTCCCTGCTCATCGCGGCACTGGCAATCGCCGTCGACCTCATACTGGCCGCCGTGCAGAGGATGATCCTCTCCCCGGGGCTGTCCACCGATTCCCGCGGCGGCCGCAGGCCTGCCGGAGACCTCGCAGCGGCGGCCCCGTCCGGCCCTGACCTTCAAGGAGGAACCCCATGAAGAACAGCACCACCTTCGCATCCCAGGCCCGCACGCTCACCCGTCGCGGGCTGGGCGGCCTGGCGGCCGGCGTCGGCCTTGCCTTTGCACTGAGTGCCTGCGGCGGCAGTCCGCTGTCCACCCCAAGTATCAGCGCGTCCTCGGGCGGCGGCGGGCCGCTGGTGGTCGGCTCGGCGGACTTCCCCGAAAGCCAGATCATCGCCGAAATCTATGCGGGGGCGCTCAACGCGGCGGGGGTCACGGCCACCACCAAGCCGAACATCGGTTCCCGGGAGATCTACTTCAAGGCCGTCCAGGATGGCTCGATCGACCTCGCCCCGGACTATTCCGGAAACCTGCTGTCCTACCTGGACGCCAACGCGCCCGAAGTCTCCGCGGACGACGTCTACAAGGCGCTCCCCGGCAAGCTTCCCCAAGGCCTGGGCGTGCTCGACGCTGCCAAGGCCGAGGACAAGGACGCCATGGTCGTCACCAAGGCCACGGCCGAGAAGTACCAGCTGAAGTCCATCACGGACCTGGCCAAGGTGTGCAAGGACCTCACGATGGCTGCGCCGGCAACCTTCGAAACCCGCGCCTACGGGTTCCCGGGGCTGAAGGCCAACTACAACTGCGTGCTCAAGGGCCTGAAGCCCTTCAGCGACGGCGGCGGCAACCTCACCCTCCAGGCGCTCCTGACCGATGAGGTGCAGGTGGCGGACATCTACACCACCACGCCGTCCATCCAGGACAACGACCTCGTTGTGCTCGAGGACCCGAAGAACAACTTCAAGGCCCAGCAAGTGCTTCCCCTCTACAACAAGGCCAAGATGACGGACAAGGCCAAGGATGCGCTGAACGCAGTATCCAAGGCACTCACTACGGAGGACCTCATCAACCTCAACCGGGCGGTCAGCGGTGACCAGAAGCAGAACCCGAAGGATGCCGCGGCAGCCTGGCTGAAGGAAAAGGGGCTCACCAAGTAGTCCCCACCGGCTCCCTGTCAAGGACGTCGACGGCGGCGGGCGGCCCCTGTTATGGCCGCCCGCCGTCGTCGTGCTTCTGTGAGGCACCTCTCACGGGAAGTCCATCACCGGTGTGGCATATTTGATGGATGGCAGAATTCAAGCAGTCCACCAAGCTTCATAATGTCCTTTACGACATCCGTGGACCGATTCTTCAGGCCGCCCAGCAAATGGAGGCAGAGGGGCACCGAATCCTCAAACTGAACATCGGAAACCCGGCGCCCTTTGGCTTTGAAGCGCCGGACGCGATCCTGGTGGACATGATCCGCCACCTGCCGAACGCCCAGGGCTACAGCGATTCCCGCGGCATTTTCTCCGCCCGCACGGCCGTCTCGCAGTACTACCAGACCCGCGGCATCCAGAACATCCATGTCGATGACATCTACCTCGGCAACGGCGTCAGCGAACTCATCACCATGTCCCTCATGGCGCTGCTCGAAGACGGCGACGAGGTCCTCATTCCTTCTCCGGACTACCCGCTCTGGACCGCCTCCGTGTCCCTGGCCGGCGGCCGCCCCGTGCACTACCTGTGCGACGAGGAATCGGGCTGGCAGCCGGACCTGGACGACCTGGAATCCAAGATCACGCCGCGCACCAAGGGCATCGTGGTCATCAACCCGAACAACCCCACGGGCGCCGTCTACCCGGAGGAAACCCTCCGCAAGATCGTGGCCCTGGCGGAGAAGCACGGCCTGGTGCTCTTCGCCGACGAAATCTACGAAAAGATCCTGTACGAGGACGCCGTGCACGTGAACCTTGCCGGGCTGACCGGCGATGACGTCCTGTGCCTGACGTTCAGCGGACTTTCCAAGGCCTACCGGGTCTGTGGCTACCGTGCAGGCTGGATGGCCATTTCCGGACCCAAGAAGGAAGCAGCCGACTACCTCGAAGGCATCAACCTCCTGGCCAACATGCGGCTGTGCGCCAACGTTCCTGCGCAGCACGCCATCCAGACCGCGCTCGGCGGTTACCAGAGCATCAACGACCTCATCCTTCCCGGCGGCCGGCTGCTCGAACAGCGCAACAAGGCCTACGAGCTGCTTAATGCCATCCCCGGTGTGAGCACCCAGCAGGCCAAGGGCGCCCTGTACCTCTTCCCGAAGCTGGACCCGGAGGTCTACCACATCCGCGATGACGAGAAGTTCGTCCTGGACCTGCTGAAGGAACAGAAGATCCTGGTCTCCCATGGCCGGGCGTTCAACTGGGTCCGCCCCGACCACTTCCGGATGGTCACGCTGCCCAACGTCAAGGACATCGAAGAAGCCATCGGCCGCATGGCGGACTTCCTCGGGCGCTACCCGGGCAATTAGCCTGTTGGGACACGCCGCCGGCAGGGCGGCCTGAACTCAGGGGGCACCTGTGGCCGGTGGAGGGAAATCCAGCGCACTGGAATTCGAACAGGACCCGGCAGGAACCCTGGCGATCGCGCCGGGGTTCCTGCTGTCCTCAGTTGATCCGGAATCGACGCCCGGCTACCCGGGTGCCAAGACCGATGGCGCGGCACTGCTGGCCGCCCAGGACAGCCGCCTCAACGAACTGCAGGAAATGCTCTTTGCCGAGGGAAGGTTCGGCAGCAGCAAGCGGGTGCTGCTGATCCTGCAGGCCATGGACACTGCGGGCAAGGGCGGCATTGTGGGCCACGTGGTGGCGGCCATGGATCCACAAGGAGTGAAGCTCACCGCCTTCAAGGCCCCCACGGACGAGGAAAAGTCGCACGATTTCCTTTGGCGGGTCGAGAAGGCGGTCCCGGGTGCCGGCATGGTCGGGGTCTTCGACCGTTCACACTATGAGGACGTGCTGATCCACCGGGTCCACGGCTGGGCCGACGAAGCCGAGCTCGAGCGGCGGTACGCAGCCATCAACGACTTCGAGGCCCGTCTCGCTGACGAGGGAACGGCGATCGTCAAGGTCATGCTGCACATCAGCCGGGACGAGCAGAAAAAACGGTTGCTCGCGCGCCTCGACGATCCTGCGAAGCATTGGAAATACAGCCCCGACGACCTCGCCGAACGGGCCCACTGGGACGCCTACATGGACGCCTTCCAGAAGGTCTTCGACAAGACGTCCACCACTGTCGCGCCTTGGCACGTGGTTCCGGCGAACAGGAAATGGTTCGCCAGGATCGCCGTCCAGGAGCTGCTGATCACAGCGCTCGAGGGGCTATCCCTGCAATGGCCTGCGGCAGAGTTTGATGTCGCCGCGGAACGCGAACGAGTCGCCGCGTCCTGATCTGCTTCCTGGCTGTGTGTCCTAGTTGTCCTCGCCGCTGTTGTTGGCTTCCTTGGCGCTGGCAAGCCGCCGCCGCGCACCTTCCAGCCACTCCTCGCACTGCTTGGCCAGGGCCTCGCCGCGTTCCCAGAGGGCGAGGGATTCCTCAAGGCTCGCACCACCGGCTTCCAGCCTGGCCACCACGGCGGCAAGCTGCTCGCGGGCTTCTTCGTAGCCCAGGGCATCCGGGGCCGTTGCACCCGCTTCCTGGCCGGCGCCGCCGGTGTGGTTCTCTGTGGAGCGGTTCTCTGCGCTCATCGGGATCCTCTCTCAATTGCGGGTAGTTCTGTTGCCTCGGACGGGGCGGCCGGCTGGCTGCCGTCGGCGACCGCGGCGAAACGGCCTTCCGCCACCCGGACGGTCAGCGGCGTGCCGTGGGGTGCCTGCCCGGGACTTCTGACGACGTCACGGCCCAGGCCGTCGGGTCCGGCCACCTGGACCACCGCGTAGCCGCGGTCCAGGGTCTTTTGAGGGGAGAGCGCCCGTACCCGTGCCCTGAGGTGGTGGACCTGGTCCAGAGCGCGGACGACGGCGGAGCTCACCGCGGTGTGCGCGTGCCTCCGCAGCCTGGTGATGTCCTCTTCCCGCGCGGTCACCATCACTTCCGGCGAGGCCATCACCGGCCGGGATCGCAGGGCGTGGAGCCGGTCACTTTCCCGGTCAAGCAGCCTGAGGATGGAGCGGTTGAGGTGGTCGCGGGCAACCCGCACCTTCGCCAGTTCCTCGGACACGTCGGGAACGACCCGTTTCGCTGCATCGGTGGGGGTCGATGCGCGGAGGTCCGCGACGTCGTCGAGGATCGGCCGGTCGGCTTCATGCCCGATCGCGCTGACCACGGGGGTGGCGGCCGCGGACACGGCGCGGATGAGCTCTTCGTTGCTGAACGGCAGCAGGTCCTCCAGGGCGCCGCCGCCGCGCGCAATCACGATGACATCAATGTGCGGATCTGCGTCGAGCGCCCGGAGCGCGGCGAGGACCTGGCCCACTGCGGTGTTTCCCTGCACGGCCACCTCGCGGACATCGAACTCGACGGCGGGCCAGCGCAGGGCGGCGTTGCGCAGCACGTCCTTCTTGGCGTCCGAGTCCCGTCCGGTGATGAGTCCGATGCGATGGGGAAGGAGGGGCAGCGGCTTCTTCCTGGCGTCGGCGAAGAGTCCTTCGGCGGCCAGGGCCTGGCGCAGCCGCTCGATCCTGACAAGGAGATCACCCAGCCCGACAGGACGGATGTCCCGGACGGACATGTTCAGGCGGCCGGTCTTCATCCAGAACTCGGGCTTGACCAGGGCCACGACGCGGGAGCCGCGCTCCAGCGGCGTCTTCTGGCGGTCAAGCACGTTCGACCACAGCGACGCCGGCAGCGAGATCTCGGCGTCCGTGTCCCGGAGCGTGGCAAACGCGCTGCCGCCGCGGCGGTTGAGCTCGATGATCTGTGCTTCGATCCAGACGGCGGGAGCCCGCTCGATATGCGCCTTCAGCTTCCGGGACAACAGATGCAGCGGCCACGGATGGTTCGGACTTGTCTCGGCGGCCGTTGCCGGCAGGGTCGAAGCAGCCGGCTGCGCCTCGGCATCCTGGGCATCCCCGGGCGCGCCGCCGCCCGGGAAAGTGGCTCCCGTGTCCTCAGCAGCCATGGGCGGATCCACGGCCGGGCGACGACTGATGCATGGGTTCCGTCCTAGCTGCTCTGATTGCGTGGCGGCTTACTTGATTGCCTGCAACGGCGGGGTGCTCCGCTGTGCTTTTCAACTCTATCCATACCCTTGCAGGCAGCAGTGACATTCACCCGTAGGATGGCAGTTGGCCCCGACCCGAGGAATTCCCCTTGCGTACCTTTGTCTCTGCACTCGCAGTGATACTTGCCCTCCTATTGACTGGATTCGCCGTCCCGGCGGCATGGACCGAACGCAACATCGTCCGCGAAGACGGTTTCGTGCAGCTGACGGACCGGCTGGGGAAAGATCCGGCGTTCCAGGCGCGGCTTGCCGGAATTGCCGTCAGCAACCTCGAGGCCCGGCTTGATCTGCCGGCTCCTGCCGAGAAGCTCGGGGCGTCCCTGCTCAAGGACGCGGCGCAGCATATGAGCAGCTGGCCGGAATACCCGCAGGCCTGGAACGAGACGGTCCGCAGGAGCCATCGCCTGAATTTCGCAGAAACGGCGGTTCCCTCGGCCGATGATTCCGCACGGTCCGCGCATCCGGCCTCCGGGGACGCCGCCACGGAAACATCCTTGGTGCTCGACCTTGGACCGTTCGTGCGCCTTCTCGGCGACAAGCTGCGCGCCGCCACCGGTGCACAGCTCGCAGTGCCGGACACCGCAGTGGTGGGCATCGGCGGCCCCTCCCAGCGGCAGGTGGTGGACAGGCTGGCTGCCTACACCCCGCTGTGGTGGCCGGCGGGCCTGGGAGCAGTGATGACCCTGGCCTTGGCGGTACTGGCGGCCCGCCGCCGATCTGTGGTGCTCGTGTGCACGGGTCTCGGCCTGGCGGTGCTTGCGGGTGTCTGGCAGGCTTCCGCAGTACTGTTCAGCGGACTCGCCAGTGCCGGGCTGGGGGAGAGCGCCATGGGCGCCCTCTTTGCCCGCGAACTCATTGCCGCGTCGGTTGCCGGCTTTGCCCCATGGGTCGCCGCGACGGCGTTGACCGGAGGAGCGCTGTTCTTCGCGGGCGTCCTCGGCCTGATCCTGCGCCGCAGAAGGAACGCTGCCGTCCGGGCTGCCGGGTGACCCGGACTCTGCCGGACCCTCCGCGCGCTCCCGGTAGCATGGAGGGATGAGCAGCTCCGCAGTGTCCGTACCGATGCCCACCATTCCGCGCCGGCGGAGGTCCCCGGAAGAAGTGCTGGCTGCCGCCCCCGTTTCCGGGTCCAAGCGCGTCCTCCTTGCCGCACCGCGCGGCTACTGCGCCGGCGTCGACCGTGCCGTCATCGCCGTCGAGAAGGCCCTGGAGCACTACGGACCGCCCGTCTATGTCCGCAAGCAGATCGTGCACAACGTGCACGTGGTTACCTCGCTCGAGGAAAAGGGCGCGATCTTCGTCGACGAAACCGACGAGGTGCCAGAGGGTGCCCTGGTGATTTTCTCCGCCCACGGTGTGTCTCCCGCCGTCGTGCAGTCCGCCGAAGACCGCGGCCTGCGCACCATCGATGCAACCTGCCCCCTCGTCACCAAGGTCCACCGCGAAGCCGTGCGTTTTGCCAAGGAGGACTACGACATCCTGCTGATCGGCCACGACGGCCACGAGGAAGTGGAAGGCACCGCAGGGGAGGCCCCGGACCACATCCAGATCATCAACGGCCCGCACGAGGTGGACCAGGTCACGGTCCGCAACCCGGACAAGACCATCTGGCTGTCCCAGACCACCTTGAGCGTGGACGAGACCATGGAAACCGTGCGGCTGCTCAAGGAACGTTTCCCGACGCTGCAGGATCCGCCCAGCGACGACATCTGCTACGCCACCACCAACCGCCAGGTGGCCATCAAGAAAATCGCTCCGCAAGCCGACCTGGTGATCGTGGTGGGTTCGGCGAACTCCTCCAACTCGGTGCGCCTCGTGGAGGTCGCGCTCGAGTACGGTGCCAAGGCGTCACACCGCGTGGACTTCGCCAACGAGGTGGACGAAACCTGGTTCGAAGGCGTGGCCACGGTCGGCGTCACCTCGGGTGCGTCCGTTCCCGAGGTCCTCGTCCAGGACGTCCTCCGCCTGCTTGCCGAGTACGGGTATGGCGCCGTGGAGGAAGTCGTCACGGCCGAGGAGGACCTTCTTTTCTCCCTGCCGAAGGAACTGCGCGCCACACTCAAGTCTGCCGGGGATGTCTCCCGCGCCCTCGGCGGGCGCGGGAACCGCTCCAACTCCTAGACTGCGGGCCTGCCTAGGCTGCGGATTCGTCGTTGCTTTCCCGGAGCTCATCGCTTTCCCTGAGTTCGCGGGTTTCACGGAGCTCGGGTGCAGCGAGGGCCCGCGGAACCACCTCGACGGCGGCCGGTACCGCCAGGCCGTCCGTGTCCATGGCGTTGAGCTTCCGCGCTGTGGGTAGCACCCTTGCCTCCAGCGTCCCGACCAACGCGTTGTAGCGGTCCACGGATGTCTTCAGGGAACTGCCCAGGCGGCCGACGTTCTCACCCAGGGTGCCCATGCGGTCGTAGAGCTGCTGCGCGAGTTCAAACAGCTGCCGGGCATTGTCCGTCAGCACATCCTGCCGCCAGGTGAAGGCCACCGACTTCAGCACCGCCAGCAGCGTGCCGGGGGAGGCGAGCACCACGTTGCGGGACAAAGCGTGGTCCAGCAGGGCAGGATCCGCTTCCAACGCTGCGGCAAGAATCGATTCCGCCGGCAGGAAGCAAACCACAAGCTCCGGGGAGTTGCCGGGAATGTCCCAGTACTTCTTGGAACTCAGTGAATCAACATGGGACTTCAGGGCCTTGGCGTGTGCCGCCAGCAGCTCACTGGCGCCCTGCGCCGCACCGTTGCCGCTTTGGATACCGTTGCCGCTTTGCGTGCCGGACGATCCGGCTTCCTGCGCCGCCAGGTAGGCAGCCAAAGGTACTTTGGCGTCAACCACCAGCTGCTTGCCGCCAGGGAGCTGAACCACCAGGTCGGGCCGCAGCGAGGAGTCGCCGGACACGGCGTGGAACTGCTCCTGGAAGTCGACGTGCCGGAGCATGCCCGCGGCCTCCACGACCCGCCGCAGCTGGACCTCCCCCCATTGCCCTCGCGCGCTGTTGGAGCGCAGTGCCGAGGCCAGGGCATGGGTGGAACGAAGGAGCTGTTCATCCGACTGGCGTGCTTCCTGCAGTTGCTGGGCCAACTGGCCGTACTGTTCCAGCCGATCCCGTTCGAGCAGGGAGACCTGCTGCTGGACTGCCGAGAGCTTCTCCGCCACCGGCCCCAAGGCGCGCAGTACATTGCCGTCCTGGTTCCGTGCCGCCCCGAGCTCACGGTTCTGCGCAAGCAGAAGGTTTCGTTCGGCGTCGGCGGCCGCATAGTTGGCGGAGACTTCCGCCAGGCGGGCGGAGACGCCGTCGAAATCCGCTTCCAACGCCGCACTGCGGCGCCGGAAGGCAACGAACCCACCGGCCAGGCCGAGAGCCGCCCCGAGCAGCAGCATGAACAACGCCAACAAGACTACAAATCCATCCATGTCCCCACCTTGGCAGAAGGCTCTGACATTCTTGGGATCGGCGTTTCCAGGGCGCGGAACGGCAACGCATGGCAGCCCGCGCAACAGGTAGAATCAATGCTCGTGGCTCTTACTATTGGCATCGTCGGACTGCCCAACGTCGGCAAATCAACCCTCTTCAACGCACTGACCCGCAACCAGGTCCTCGCGGCGAACTACCCGTTCGCAACGATCGAACCGAACGTCGGCGTCGTGAGCCTTCCCGATCCCCGGCTCCAGCAGCTCGCCGATATCTTCGGCTCGCAGCGGCTCCTGCCGGCGACCGTGTCGTTCGTGGACATCGCTGGCATCGTCAAGGGCGCTTCCGAAGGTGAAGGCCTGGGCAACCAGTTCCTTGCCAACATCCGCGAGGCCGAAGCCATCGCCCAGGTCGTCCGCGTGTTCGATGACCCCGATGTGGTGCACGTGGACGGCAAGGTGGATCCCAGCTCGGACATGGAGACCATCAACACTGAGCTGATCCTGGCCGATCTTCAGACGATCGAAAAGGCCATCCCGCGGATCGAAAAAGAAGTCAAGATGAAGAAGCGCGAGTCCGCAGAACTCGCGGCCATCGAGGCCGCCAAGGTGGTCCTCGAACGCGGCGATACCATCTTCTCCTCGGTCAAGAGCGACAAACTCGAGCTTGAGCACCTCAAGGAACTCAGCCTCCTGACGGCCAAGCCCTTCATCTATGTCTTCAACGCCGACGAAGGCATCCTTGGCAGCCCGGAGAAGCAGGAAGAACTCCGTGCCATGGTTGCTCCGGCCGACTGCATCTTCCTTGACGCCAAGCTCGAAGCGGACCTCGTCGAACTCGACGAAGAAGAAGCCCGCGAAATGCTGGAAATGAACGGCCAGGACGAATCCGGCCTCGACCAGCTGGCCCGCGTCGGCTTCCACACCCTTGGCCTGCAGACCTACCTCACCGCTGGCCCCAAGGAAGCGCGTGCCTGGACTATCCACCAGGGCGACACCGCGCCCCAGGCCGCCGGAGTGATCCACAGCGACTTCCAGCGTGGCTTCATCAAGGCCGAAGTGGTCTCCTTCCACGACCTTGTGGACGCCGGTTCCATGAGCGAAGCCAAGTCCCGCGGCAAGGTCCGGATCGAAGGCAAGGACTACGTCATGGCCGACGGCGACGTGGTGGAGTTCCGCTTCAACGTCTAGCCGGGTTCCGCTTCACTTGTCAGCAAGCCGGGCGAGTTGCCTAGCCCCGACCGGCGACATCCTGGCTCAGGATACCCGGCCAGGTTTCGACATCTTCCGGGGTGCGGGCGACCGTCAGTGTTGCCTGGGGGAGCAGCGCGGCAAGGGACTCCGCGGTTGACAGCGGGTGGCCGGGATCATCGATCCACGCCAGGATCGTCGTCGGTGCGTGGATTCGTGCGACGGCCTCAGGGGCAGGCAGATCGCTGAATGCCGCGCCTCGAAACAACGAGGGCAAGAGTGCGTCCGCAACATCGGGCACCGTCTCCGGCGCACCGATTGTGGCCGGTGGCGGTGTCGCTCCGCGGGTGGTGGCGAGGAATGCCTCGACCCCGACAGATTCGATAAGGTCCGCGGCAACCCGGTAGTTCCCAGCCTGTGCAGCTCGGGTTTCCCATGCCGTGGGCGGCACCATAAGGGTGAGCCCGGTAAAGCGGTCCGGCTCGCGGGATGCGGCGTGAAGAAGTGTCGCTGCACCCATGGAGGGACCAACTCCGTGGACCCGTTCGCCCGGGAACCAGTGATCGAGCAGACGCAGGAGATCCTCGGCCAGGCTCGGCCATTGATAGTCCTCGGGGACCTTCCGCCCCGTCGACCGGCCATGGCCTCGCGCGTCATACCGCACCAGCCGAGTTCCACTAAGCCCCCGGCCGAGGTCGAGGTTGAGCACCCGGTCGCGCGCGCGGCTTGAGGTAAGGCCATGCAACTGGACAACAGGGTGTCCACCTTCGTCGCTCAAAGCAACCGCAAGCTCGGCTCCGGGAACCTCGAAAGTGGGCATCAGGCTCCTCATTTCGTGACTGGCCGCGTCACGTCGAGCGGCCGCGTTGGGTATTCAGGCTAACCGGGGCACTAGGATACTGCCATGCGGCTGACCAACGTCACGCACCTGCGCCTACCGTTCGGACGACTTTGGGGCTACGACGTCACTGCGTCTGCGCCCAAGCGACCCCTTCCGGTGTCCTTTGACCAGCGGCTCCATGTGGGGGCTGGCGAACGCCCGGGCTCCTGGATGGCATTGTCTTTCCGGCTGCCTACCCCAACCCCTCGTGAGTCAATTGCCGATGCCTGGCTGGCCGTCGTCGCCCGTCATGGCACACTGCGCACGGCATTCGTGCCCGGTGCGGATGGTGAGCCGGAGCTTCACGAAATCGAGATCGGTCCGGGAACCTGGGTTGAGCATCAGATCTCTCCTGGTCAGGCCGTCAATGACGCGGTGCGGGACATTCTCGACGCCGCATGTTCGCCTTACGCACAGCCCTCACACCGGCTGTGCGTATTGGAGACTGCTGCCGGACTCACTGTCGTGATTGCGGCCGACCACGCCCACGTCGATATGTGGTCCATGCTGGTGATCGCGCGCGACCTCCTCTCGGCGCTCGATGCCGGGAAGGCGGGCCGTGAACTGTTGCCCGGGCCAGTGCCGGCATTCGAAGAACACACGCAAGCACTGCTGGATCGGAATGCGGCTCCGGAGCACGTCCGTCAACGCTGGGAAGACATCATCGGGGACAGCGGCGGCGTGATGCCGCAGTTTCCACTGCCCTTGGGTGCGCCCGTTCCGCAGCGCGAACGTGTAGAAGTGCGCGATGTGTTCGATCTCGACGACGGTGCCGCGTTTGCTGCGCAGGCCCGCGACGACGGTGTCTCGACGCTGGCACTCGCTGTTGTTGCGATGACTGCTGTGACCCGCGAGTTGGCGGGAACCCCGCTGCGAGCAGTCTTTCCCGTGCACAGCCGCTTCGACGACGTCTGGCATGACTCAGTGGGCTGGTTCATTACCAATTCGGTACTTGAGTCGGCGGTCTCCGAGCCGCGGGCTGCGGCGGCCGCGGTAAAAGAAGCTGTGCAGCTTGGCTCCTGGCCGCTCGCTGACGTGCTGGCCCCATGGGGCGGCATGCCCGTGGCTCCTGGCATGTTCGCGATCTCGTGGCTCGACCTGCGCAGGCTGCCGGTGCGAATCGACTCCATCGGACTCGACGCCCAATATGTGAGCGCGTCAATCGACACCGACGGCGTGATGCTTTGGTTCATCCTGGACGAGTCCGGCCTGCACTTGAGATGCCGTTACCCCGACACCGTTGAGGCTCGAGCCAACGTCGGCGGATGGCTCGATCTGCTGGTCACTCGTTTGCAGGCAGATGCGAGATCCTCGGTTCGAGGACTGCTGCGCGTGGCGGGCCGGACCTTCAGGCTGGAACGGGCGGGTCGCGATGACGTTGCAGCCATCGCCGCCCTGCTGTCTGACGATCAGTTCGGACCCGATCGTGAGTGCGTTGAGCTGGAACGATACGAGGCGGCCTACAACGTGGTTGTTCGCGACAGTTCCAACTATCTGGGGGTTGTCCGCAACGGCGCCGATCGCATCGTCGCCACGATGCAGTTGACCATCATTCCGGGTCTTTCCCGGGGTGGTTCATCCCGACTACAGATCGAGGGGCTGCGGGTTGCGGCCGCGGAACGTTCACGTGGCTTGGGCACCGCGATGCTTGAGTGGGCGCACAATTTTGGGCGTGCACGGGGGGCACAACTGGCGCAGGTGACCACGGACGAGGCACGGGAACGGGCCCGGGCCTTCTACACCCGCCTCGGATATCGGACTGCCCACGTAGGCCTGAAGCGGACCATTTAGGCATGTCCCGGGATGGTGACCCACCGGCAGGACGGTGTTGGATGAGACCATGCCTGATTCCTTCCGTGTTGTCGTTTGCGGCCCCGCCTCGTGGAACCACCTGATTGTCCTGGACCACCTTCCGGAGCCCGTGCCGCACATGCAGTTTGCCCGCAGGGCCTGGCACACCGCCGGAGGTACGTCGGCGGGCAAGGCGCTGCACCTTGCGGAGCTCGGCGTCGACGTGCGGTTATGGACGCCCCTCGGAATGGACGACGACGGCGGGCGGCTCCGCGGGCTGCTCGCCAGCGCCGGTGTCTTGGTCGAGGCGGTCGACAGTGAACGGACCGAGCGCCACGTCAACCTCATGACCGACGGCGGCGGGCGGGTTTCGCTGTACGTTTCGGTGCCCTCTGCTCCGTCCGCCGGCGCGCTTGGGGCGGTCCGGGGCGCAGTTGCCGCGGCGGACGTCGCAGTGATTGACCTGAGCGAGCTTGGCGCGCGTGTTCTGGAGAATCTGGCGCCAACTCACCCGCCCCTTTGGGTTGATCTTCATGACTACGACGGATCGTCGGCGTTCCATGAACCGTTCCTGCGCGCAGCCGACACCGTATTCATCAACGACGACCGTACGGATGATCCCTGGGAACTCATGCGCTTCTGCTTGGACCAGGGACCCCGATTGGCGGTCTGTACCCGCGGAGCGGAAGGTGCGGTCGCTCTGGAACCGGACGGCACACGGCACGAGGTTGCCGCAGTCCCTGCCAAGGTCGTCGACACGAACGGTGCGGGCGATGCCTTCATGGCCGGCTTCCTCGCGGCGACCCTTGACAGTGCGCCGGTTGCGGAGGCTCTTCAGGCAGCGGCGGAACAGGCGCGGGTTGCGATTGAAAGCGAACATCTCCACCCGGCGCTCGGACGGTAAGAGCTCCCGTCGCCAAAGCACCCGCCGGGTTATCCACATACACGAATGCGGCGGTTACCTGCTGCCCGCAGTCCGGGGATGCTTGGCGAATGGGAATCAGATACTACGCGTACGCATTCGACGGAAAGCTGACCGAGCAGGTGCTTGCAGATCCGCTCAGCTTTCTCTCCGATGATCCGCTTGCCGATGCATGGGGATCCGAACAAGGTGCCACCATCAGCACGCCGACGTTTGGGCAAACGGTGAGCTGAACGGGCTCATTGGCTGAACTGGTTCACTGGCTGAACGCCCGGGTTCCGACGACGACGACGAGCGGCCGCAGCTTTTCGTAACTCTCGCTGCCGGATCGCCTTCGGCGTCCAGCACAGGTGCTTCCGTGTACATCCGGCGGTACTGGTCGCTTGTGGTCGGGGCGTTGCCCGGAATGAAATGGAAATGAAGCAACTGTTGCAGTTCGATAAACATCCGGTTCTGAGAGGGCACTTTCGTTCCAAAGCCATGTAACGAAGACTAGGCTTCTGAGCATGTGAGACGGGACACAGCTGCTCTCTGGGTATCGTCCTGTCCGCCGGGGTCAACAACGCCGGCTTTCCACACTAATAAGAGGAGGCGGAATGCGTTTCGGACGTATTTCCCAAGCGGTGGGGGTCTTGGCAATCGCCACGCTCGCACTTAGCGCCTGCGCCGGAAACACCGGCAGCCCCAGCACGACGTCTGGCGGGGCCCAAGAAGGCGGAACCATCGGTGTTGCCGAAACCAACGGTTTCAGCAGCTTCAACTCTGGTACGGCGGACGGAAACTCCGACGTCAACGGCCACATCGGGTACGCCACCCACTCGAACTTCCTGTACATCGACGACAAACTGAACATCGTCAAGAACGAGAAGTTCGGCAAGTATGAAAAGCTTTCCGACGATCCGCTGACGGTCAAGTACACCGTCAACGAGGGCGTCAAATGGTCCGACGGGACGCAGGTCAGTGCAGCAGACCTGCTTCTGACCTGGGCTTCCGGCTCCGCTTACTACGACGACGCGAACGCTGAGAAGAAGACCGGCACCACCTACTTCCTCACGGCGGCCGACACCTCGGGTCTGCACCTGACGGATTTCCCGGAAATCGGCTCTGACAACCGAAGCATCACCCTGAAGTACTCCAAGCCCTTCGCCGACTGGGAACTCGCACTGGGCTTTGCGGGCAACGGCGGCATCGACATCCCCGCCCACGTTGTCGCGCAGAAGGCGGGCCTGAAGGATGCACAGGCACTGGTTGACCTCTTCAAGAGCGTCAAGCGCGGCGATCCGGCAGCACCCAAGCCGGTCAACGCACAGCTGAAGAAGGTCGCGGACTTCTGGAGCACCGGCTTCGATTCCAAGACCCTGCCTTCGGACCCGAGCCTGTTCCTCTCCAACGGCCCGTACGTCGTGAAGGACGTCGTCGCCGAGCAGTCCCTGACCCTCGTTCGGAACAAGGACTACAACTGGGGACCGACTCCGCACGCTGACGAAATCGTCGTCCGCACCATCGGCAGCGCCCCGGCCCAGGTCCAGGCACTGAAGAACGGCGAAGTCGACATCATCAACCCGCAGGCTTCGGCGGACACTGTGGAACAGATCAAGGCCCTCGACGGCGTTCAGCTGCTCCAAGGCAAGCAGCTGTCCTACGACCACCTCGACCTGAACTACTCCGGCCCGTTCGCCGACAAGGATGTGCGCACTGCGTTCATGCTGACCGTGCCGCGCAAGGACATCGTCGACAAGATCATCAAGAAGATCGATCCGGAGGCAACCCCGCTGGACTCGCAGATCTTCGTTCCGGCGCAGGCCGCGTACGCTGATTCGGTCAAGAACAACGGCTCCTCCGCGTACCAGGACGTCAACATCGACAAGGCCAAGCAGCTCCTTGCCGGCAAGACCCCGACGATCCGCATCATGTACAACAAGGACAACCCGAACCGTGTTGACGCCTTCTCGCTGATCCGCGAATCCGCCACCAAGGCCGGTTTCAAGATCGTCGACGGCGGCCTCGGCAAGGCTGACTGGAGCGCGCACCTGGGTGACGGCTCCTACGACGCAACCATCTTCGGCTGGATCAACTCGGGCGTTGGTGTCACCGGCACTCCGCAGATCTTCAAGACCGCAGGTGGTTCCAACTTCAACGGCCTGTCGGATCCCGATGCCGACAAGCTGATGGATGAACTGATCGTCACCACCGACAAGGCAAAGCAGGACGAGCTCCAGACCAAGATCGATGCCGCAATCTGGGCCACGAGCTACGGTCTGCCGCTGTTCCAGTCCCCGGACGTGAAGGCGTACTCGGACCAGATCACGGGTGTGACCGCCATGCCGAACCAGACCGGCGTCTGGTGGAACGTTTGGGACTGGGCCCGTAAGTAAGCCCGCTCCTTAGAAATCCACATGCAGCAGGCGCCGGGACCGCGAAACATGGTCCCGGCGCTTTCTGCCAAGCAAAGCAGTGCGCAGGCGGCACCTCCAGCAAAACGAAGGGCAATCCGCCGGCTACCGCGACAGGCCAGGGTCAACCCCAGGCCGGATATTGAGGTTCTTACAAAAAATGCTGAGCTACGTCGTAAGGCGACTGGCAACCGCCGCTCTCATTCTTCTCGGGGCATCATTCCTGGTGTATCTCCTGACAGCGTCGTCAGGTGATCCGCTAGCCGATCTCCGTGCCAGCAATGCCCCCAACAGACAGCAACTCATGGATGCGCGCAGCCAGTTGCTCGACCTGGACACCCCTGCCCCGCTGCGATACTTCAAATGGCTGGGAGGGGCTGCCCAATGCCTCGTCCCCTTCGCCGGCAGCTGTGACCTCGGCAAGAGCGTCACTGGGCAACCCATCACCGAAGCCCTCGGCATTGCCCTGGTCCAGACCCTGACCCTGGTCACCGGCGCCACGGTGCTTGCCATCCTCATCGGCATCACCCTGGGCATCGTGACAGCCCTTCGTCAGTACAGTGCCCTGGACTACGGGGTGACCTTCATGGCCTTCCTGTTCTTCTCGCTGCCCATCTTCTGGGTGGCCGTCCTGCTGAAGGAGTTCGGGGCCATCGGCTTCAACAACTTCCTCCGCAACCCGGAAATACCCTTGCCCGTTTCCCTGGGCACCGGGATTGTGTTTGGCGTCGTAGTAGCGGTGGCTGTGGGCGGCGAGATTAAACGCCGCCTGATCTCCGGTGCCGTGGTGTTCGCTGCGGTTACAGCCGTGATGGTGTACTTCTCCGTCACCTTGTGGTTCAAGAATCCAGGACTCGGCCCCGTTGTGATCGCCATTGCCGGTGTCGGCCTGGCTTTCGCCGTGACCACGCTGGTTTCCGGCCTGAAGAACCGCAAGGCACTCCAGTCATCCCTGATTGTCGTCGGCCTCGGCGTGATTGCCTGGTTCGCCGCCCAGCCGCTTCTGAACCAGGCCACCGGCCTGATGATCTTCCTGCTGGCGATCGCGACGGTACTGGTCGGCGTCGGCGTCGGCTACCTCATGGGCGGCTACGACCGCGGCCAGTCCATGCGCGCCGCGGGCATCACCGCATTCCTGATGGGCGGCCTGGTGACCATGGACCGCTTCATGCAGGCCTGGCCGGCCTACTTCAACAACAGCCGCGTGCGCGGGCGTCCCATCGCCACTATCGGTGCAGGTACCCCCAACCTGCAGGGTGACTACTGGATCCTGACCATTGACACCTTCACCCACCTGATCCTGCCGACAATTGCACTGATCCTCGTCTCGCTTGCCAGCTACACCCGGTTCACGCGCTCCTCGATGCTGGAAATCATGAACATGGACTACATCCGGACCGCCCGCGCCAAGGGCCTGTCCGAACGGGCCGTGATCATGGGCCATGCCTTCCGCAACGCCCTGATTCCGCTGGCCACCATCGTGGCCTTTGACATCGGCGCACTGATCGGTGGCGCCGTCATCACGGAGTCCGTCTTCTCGGTGCACGGCATGGGCTTCCTGTTCCTGGACGGCATCACCCACATCGACCCCAACCCGGTGATGGGCGTGTTCCTGTGCGTGGCCATCACCGCCATGGTGTTCAACCTGATTGCGGACCTCGCGTACTCCGCTCTCGACCCGCGCGTAAGGATCAAAGCATGAGCCAGCCAACCCAAGAGGAAGTCATCCTGGCCCAGCAGGCCCACCACGAGGCTGCTCCCGGGGCTGCTCCCGAATTCCAGGGCCTGAGCCAGGGCCAGATCGTACGCAAACGCTTCTTCGGCCACAGCGGCGCCCTGGTTGGCCTGGCCGTTTTTGCCGTGATTTTCATCGTGGCCTTCACCTCGGTGGGCTTCGCCGGCATTCCCGGCTGGTGGAAGTACAACCACGTCGATGTTTCGCCGCTGGTTAACGACGGCGTGCCCTCCGTGTCCCTCTGGCCGCTGGCCTGGGGTGAGCACCCGTTCGGTCAGGACCGCATCGGCCGCGACCTCTTCGCGATGACAATGCGCGGCGCACAGCAGTCGATCATCATCATGGTGATCATCGGCGGCATCGCCGGCCTGATCGGTGCCGTCGTGGGTGGCCTTGCGGGCTATTTCCGCGGCTGGACCGAAGCCATCCTGATGCGCCTCACCGACGTCATCATCATCGTTCCGGTGCTCCTGCTGGCCGCGGTCGTGGCGCAGATGGCCAACCGGCGTGACGCGGACAGTTGGTTCGCCGGCTTTGCGGCGAGCAACGGTGTCGTGGTCCTGGGCATCTTCCTCGGCCTGGTCAGCTGGGTCGGCCTGGCCCGCCTGGTGCGCGGCGAATTCCTGACACTGCGTGAGCGGGAGTTCGTGGACGCCGCCCGGATTTCCGGTGCCAGCAACGCAAGGATCATCTTCAAGCACATCCTGCCCAACGCCGTCGGCGTGCTGATCGTGAACGTGACCCTCACGATGTCCGCGGCGATCCTCCTGGAAACCGCGCTCAGCTACCTGGGCGTCGGTGTGAAGTCCCCGGACACTTCCCTGGGCCTGCTCATCTCACAGAACCAGGAAGCGTTTGCGACGCGTCCGTGGCTGTTCTGGTACCCCGGCCTGTTCATCGTGGCGATTTGCCTGAGCATCAACTTCATCGGTGATGGCCTGCGCGACGCCTTCGATCCGCGGCAGAAGAAGTTCCGGGCCAAGAACGCCGTGGAAACCGGCCGCCATTCCAGCGAAACGGCACCGGCGCCCGCGGCGGCCGGCCCCGCCCACGACGGGCGGCTCGGCAGGCACGGTATCCGGCTCCGCTGCCGATGCCGGGGAAAGCTGAGCGCGGCACTGTGAAGACAGAATCCGTGAAGCTACAGTACGAAAACCGCCCAAGCGCCCGCGGCCGCCAGTACCAGGGTGACCACGATCCGCTGCCAAGCAAAGACCACCACGACGGGGGTGATGTCGGCGCGTCCGGCTTCGACCCGTCCCGCTTCAACCAGTTGCTCCCAGCGGGAACGCACCATGAGGGCGGCCGCGCCGGAATCGGTGTTCCGCAGGTCGCCGGGCCGGACCGACTGGGCCGGGCCGTAGCTGCCTCCCGGAAGGCCCTTGAGGTGCTCGGGGCGCGCGTTCCGTCCACCCCAGATTCCCGGAGCGGGCGCGGCCCAGGCGGCGTACTTGCGGTGCGGCGTGACCAGGGTCAGGGCGTACCGGGTGTCCACCGTGGCGAGCGCTTCCCACGGAACGGTGATGGTGCGGTAGGGGTTCTCCAGCGTCACCCCGGCATCGCGCACGACGACGGCGGGTCGCCAGAAGAGCAGCCAGCCCATGTAAGCGATGAACACCAGGGGCGCCGTGCCCGGCAGGCCGGCCGGCCCCGCGGAGGCGAGGGTGGCGGCAATTCCGATGGCCGCCGTGCCCCAGCAGATTCCGGCGAAAACCCGGCTGCTGCGCGCTGTGAAGATTTCGGTATTTCCGGCATGGGACTCTCGGCTCATGCCCCCAATGATTCAGGATTCCGGGCCGCTGCACTAATCACCCTGCGGCGCACTGTCCGGCTGGAAGGGAAGACCCAGAACAATGACTGACAACTCCGGGGCAATCCCCTTGGAAACAGATTCGGACAAGACCGCTCCCGGGGCGATGGTCCTGGAGGTCCGGGACCTCAGCGTCGACTTCGGCGTGGAAAAGAAATGGGTTCCCGCGGCCATCGGCCTGAACTACGAAGTCCGGGCGGGCGAGGTCCTGGCGATCGTCGGCGAGTCCGGCTCCGGCAAGAGCGCAAGCTCCATGGCCTTGCTGGGCCTGCTGCCGAGCAACAGCCGGGTACGGGGCAGCGTGAAGCTCTCCGGGCGGGAACTGATCGGTCCTGACGCCGGCAGGATCCGCGAAGTGCGCGGCAAGGATGTCGCCGTGATCTTCCAGGAACCCATGACGGCGCTCAACCCGGTGTACACCGTGGGCGCGCAGATCGTGGAGACGCTCCGGCTGCACAACGAAATCTCGCCGGACGAAGCGAGGGAACGGGCCCTGCACATGCTGGACCTCGTCGAGCTTCCGGACCCGGAGAAGGCCTTCAAGTCCTATCCGCACCAGCTGTCCGGCGGCCAGCGCCAGCGCGCCATGATCGCGCAGTCCCTGTCTTGCGATCCGAAGCTGCTGATCGCCGATGAGCCCACAACGGCCCTGGATGTCACGGTCCAGGCCGAAATCCTGGACCTCATGCGGCATCTGCGCAACAAACTGGACAGTGCCATCATCCTGATCACGCACGACATGGGAGTGGTGGCGGATCTCGCAGACCGGATCGCCGTCATGCGCAGGGGCGTGATCGTGGAAACGGGCACCGCCCAGCAGATCTTCAGCAACCCGCAGCACGAGTACACGCAGGCGCTCCTGGCGGCCGTTCCCCACCTGGGCCAGGGCGCCGACGCCGCCGATGTGGACGTCACGGCGGCTCTCGCCGCGGCCACCCATTCCGAACTCGAATCAGTGGACCCTGAGGAACTGGCACGCCGCGAACGGGAGAACGCGGAAGCACTCAAGGCTGCGGCCGAGGAAGCCGCGAAGCCGAAAGGCGAACCGGTCCTTGAGCTGAGGGATGTTGCCATCGAATACCCCAAGCAGGGGCGGGTCCCGGCGTTCCGCGCGGTCGAAGGTGCAAACCTGGTGATTTACCCGGGCGAGGTTGTCGGACTTGTGGGGGAATCCGGCTCGGGCAAGACCACCATCGGCCGGGCCGCCGTCGGGCTTTTGCCGGTCGCGGAAGGCAGCATGCACGTCGTCGGGCAGGACATTTCGTTCGCGAAACGGAACGGCAAGCAGCTCCACAAGATCCGGCGGGACATCGGCATGGTCTTCCAGGACCCGTCTTCGTCCCTGAACCCGAGGCTGCCCATTGGCGAAAGCATCGGCGAACCCATGTTCCTGGCTGGTGTGGCCAAGGGAGCGGCCCTGCAGAGCCGGATCGAAAAGCTCCTTGACCAGGTGGAGCTGCCGCGCGGCTACCGCAACCGCTATCCGCACGAGCTTTCCGGCGGCCAGAAGCAGCGCGTCGGCATTGCCCGGGCGCTGTCCCTGCAGCCCAAGCTCATGGTCGCTGACGAGCCGACGTCGGCCTTGGACGTCTCGGTTCAGGCCAAGGTGCTGGAACTGTTCCAGGCCCTGCAGCGCGAGCTCGGTTTCGCCTGCCTGTTCGTCACCCACGACCTTGCGGTGGTCGATGTGCTCGCCGACCGGATCTGTGTGATGCAACGCGGCCGGATTGTCGAGCAGGGCACCCGCGACCAGATTCTCCGGAACCCCCAGGAGGCCTACACCCAGCGGCTGCTTGCCGCCGTGCCGCTTCCGGATCCGGAAAAGCAACGGGAACGTCGCGAACTGCGTGCCCAGCTCCTCGCCGCAGGTATCGAGTGAAGGGGCGCCGCATAGCGGCATAGATTCCGCTGCCTAGGACGACGGCGGCCTTCCGCTGCAGGGCGGGAGGTCGCCGTCGTCGGTTTCCGGTGCGTTTCCGTCAGCCCGCGCGGACTCAGGACTCCGGGACGTCGGCCGCCAGGCCCAGCTCCGAGAGCCGCCGGGCAAGGACCGCCGCGAGTTTCCGGTGCCCCGGCCCGGCGAGGTGCACGCCATCCACGAGGTCCCCTCCGACGCCGTAGCGGGTAATCCAGTCGCCGACGCTGATGAACGGAATATCGGCACTGCCGGCGATCCGGCCCAGCAAGGCATCGACTTCCGCGCGCCGCCCTCCACCATTGCCGGCCCCGCGGGAGAGCGTGCCGATCATTAGCAGGCGGCTGCCGGGGTAACGGCTCCGCAAGGCCGCGAGCAGCCGGTCGGCGTTCTCCTTGATCCGGGCGTCGTCCGCGCCTTGGCGGGCGTCGTTGCCGCCGCCCTGGACCACGATGAGCGGCGGGGAACCGTAGGGCAGCAGCCAGTCACCGTTCTGCAAGGCGTCGATGTAGTTGCCGGTGCTGCTGTTGCTTGCAACGAAACCGGTCCCGCTCTTGCCTGCGTAGAACACTGTGTAGCCGAGGGCGGCGAGGGCGCTCCGCGGCCACGAGCCTTCCGGTTCCGACTGTGAATCGCCGATGAGCACGGCCGTGTGCCGGATGTCGGCCAGGACCAATTCGTCGCGGTTGTTGCGCGGGTTCCGGTACACGGAGCCTGGCGGGAGGCTGGCCGGGTCCGGCTCGGAAAGTCCCGCCGCCGGTTTCGGAG
This sequence comes from Arthrobacter sp. TE26545, assembly GCF_056279005.1. The sequence continues at coordinate 2,717,577 of NZ_JBWBQM010000001.1, read as the reverse complement.
CGGCAACGGGCTGGCCGGATGCGGCCACGGGAACGGCGGTCCGCTTGCCTGTTCCGGTGGTCTCCTTTCCGGACGGCTCTGCGCAGCCGGAGCAGACCAGGGCGAGGGCGAGCAGGGGGGCCGCGCCGAATAGTGCGGCGCTTCGGGTTCGCATGTGGTTCTCCTGGCGGCTTGCTGCGATCTTCACTGCAATGCTGGGGCATCGGGATCCCAAATGACAGGGCCCGGAGATTTCTGTTCTGCAACAAACTGCGGCGGAGCCTGTGACGACGGACACTTTTGGCCCGGCTGTCCGGCTGGCGTTAGGCCAACCATTGCCGCAGCATCTAGAATTTAGGGAGGTGCCCTGTGCAAAGGGTCTGATCGTCGTGCGTTCCGTCTTAGGAAATGGCGCGATACCACAGCTGACTTCACCACTGAATCGAGCCATTACGCATGTCTGAAACCACCACCCGCATTGCCTCGCGCAGTGATCTCCGCAACGTAGCGATTGTGGCCCACGTTGACCACGGCAAGACCACCTTGGTCGACGCCATGCTCAAGCAGACCAACTCCTTCGCAGCGCACGGCGAGGTTGAAGACCGGGTCATGGACTCCGGCGACCTGGAACGCGAAAAGGGCATCACCATCCTCGCCAAGAACACCACGGTTGCCTACAACGGCCCGTCGTCCAATGGCGAAACCATCACCATCAACGTCATCGACACGCCCGGCCACGCCGACTTCGGTGGTGAGGTGGAGCGCGGCCTGTCCATGGTTGACGGCGTCGTGCTGCTGGTGGACTCCTCCGAAGGTCCGCTCCCGCAGACCCGCTTCGTCCTCCGCAAGGCCCTTGCCGCGCACCTGCCCGTGATCCTGCTGGTCAACAAGACCGACCGCCCGGACGCCCGCATCGAGGAAGTCGTCCACGAGTCCATGGACCTGCTCCTGGGCCTGGCCTCCGACCTGGCCGACGAGGTTCCGGACCTGGACCTGGACAAGGTCCTGGAAGTTCCCGTCGTCTACGCCGCCGCCAAGGTGGGCCGTGCCTCCCTCGAGCAGCCGGCCGACGGCTCCGCTCCGGACAACGAGGACCTCGAGCCGCTCTTCAAGACGATCATCGAGCACATCCCGGCTCCCACGTACAACCCCGATGGCGTTCTGCAGGCGCACGTGACCAACCTGGACGCCTCGCCGTTCCTTGGCCGTCTCGCCCTGCTGCGTATCTACAACGGCACCCTCCGCAAGGGCCAGCAGGTTGCCTGGGCCCGCCAGGACGGCGAGCTGAAGACCGTTAAGATCACCGAACTCCTGGCCACCAAGGCCCTGGAGCGCGTCCCGGCCGAATCCGCCGGCCCGGGTGAGATTGTCGCCGTCGCCGGTATCGAGGACATCACCATCGGTGAGACCCTGACCGACGTCGAAAACCCGCAGCCGCTGCCGCTCATCACGGTGGACGACCCCGCGATCTCCATGACGATTGGTATCAACACCTCGCCGCTGGCCGGCAAGGTCAAGGGTGCCAAGGTCACGGCCCGCCAGGTCAAGGACCGCCTCGACAAGGAACTGATCGGTAACGTGTCCATCAAGGTCCTTCCCACCGAGCGCCCCGACGCCTGGGAAGTCCAGGGCCGTGGCGAGCTTGCCCTCGCCATCCTCGTGGAGCAGATGCGCCGTGAAGGTTTCGAGCTGACGGTGGGCAAGCCGCAGGTGGTCACCCGGACCATCGACGGCAAGGTCCACGAGCCGATGGAACACATGACCATCGACGTGCCTGAGGAGTACCTCGGCGCCGTCACGCAGCTCATGGCCGCCCGCAAGGGCCGCATGACCAACATGGCCAACCACGGCACCGGCTGGTGCCGCATGGAGTTCATCGTCCCTGCCCGTGGCCTGATCGGTTTCCGCACCAAGTTCCTGACCGACACTCGCGGCGCCGGTATCGCTTCCTCGATCGCCGAAGGCTACGAGCCGTGGGCCGGCCCGATCGAATACCGCACCAACGGTTCGATGGTGGCCGACCGCGCAGGCGTGGTGACCCCGTTCGCCATGATCAACCTGCAAGAGCGCGGTTCCTTCTTCGTGAAGCCCACGTCCGAGGTCTACGAAGGCATGATTGTCGGCGAGAACTCCCGCGCCGACGACATGGATGTCAACATCACGAAGGAAAAGAAGCTCACCAACATGCGTGCGGCTTCCTCCGACTCCTTCGAGAACCTGACCCCGCCGCGCGAACTGACCCTCGAAGAGTCCCTCGAATTCGCCCGCGAAGACGAATGCGTCGAGGTCACCCCGGAGGACATCCGCATCCGCAAGGTCATTCTGGACGCCAACGAGCGCGCCAAGGCTGCCCGCGCCCGCGCCAAGGCCTAAGGGCCCGGCAGCAGTCCGGCTGAAGCAGTGAACAAGAGGGTCACCGGAGCGTTCCGCGGCATCGCCGCAGCGCTTCCGGTGGCCCTTTTCGCTGCCCTGGCCGGCACCGCCTTGCACCGGCAGTCGGTGCAGCTGGCCGGCGTCGAGATTTTCTGGGGACCCGCGGCGGCGCTACTGCTGCTCGCCGGCTTGGAACTGCTGCTGGGCAGGTAGGTACCGGTCCTTGATCCCGACGGCGGCTGCCGGTGTGTTCTGCTATGTCCTGGTGGGGCTGCTCGGGGCAGCCGGTCCCGGAAAACAGCTCATCCTCGCCGATGTGCCCGGCAATGTGTGGGTGTACGGGATCGCCGGCGTGACCCTCGTGATGATGTTGGCGTGCCGGGTGTTTACGCGCCCCCGTTGAACCCGGCTCCTCGCCGGACATGTCCAGCCCGGGGGACCAGAAGTGGACACATTCTTTCGATGGTGGTGCCCCATTCTCAATCGCTCCGTAAGACCCTGCGTTCGATGGATCAGGCGGCGTAATCAGTCGATGCGCAAAGCGACGTATGTCCACGCTTTGCAAGAAGCAATGGACATGTCCCATGCCCGGCGTGAAGGGTGGACATATGGGTGTTATGTCCGGTCCTGGTAGCGAGGGGTGGGCATGTCCGGTGGGGTTGGGTAACGGCTGCGCCGTGAAGTCACGCCCCGTTGCGTGCGTTCCGCCGCGGCGGGGGTGGTGGGACCGCTTTGGCCGCCACCACCAGCTCCAGGGGGATCTCGACGTCGGACTGGCGGGTGCGGATGGTGCAGGAGCCGGCGGCGGCGGAAAGCAACTCGCCGAGGGCATCCGTGAAGCCTCCCTCGATCCGGTAGCGCACAACCACTCGTGTTCCTTTGGCGGCGGACAGCAGGAAATCCTGGGGACGGGACGGGTTCACCAGTTCATAGTAAGACGCTGGCTAGGTTCGTGCCTTGGGCCTGTTGGATAATAGGCTCAGAATTCAACAGGTCCGGCGGACAAGGCCGGATGCACCATCCGGGCAGCCGCCCGGGAGCAACTCTGGGAGAGGCAAGGGACGTGACTTACGTAATCGCGCAGCCGTGTGTGGACGTCAAGGACAAGGCATGTATCGAGGAATGCCCGGTTGACTGCATCTATGAAGGCGAGCGGTCCCTCTACATCCACCCGGACGAGTGCGTTGACTGCGGCGCCTGCGAGCCCGTGTGCCCGGTGGAGGCCATCTACTACGAAGATGACACCCCGGAAGAGTGGGCGGACTACTACAAGGCCAACGTGGAGTTCTTCGATGACCTCGGCTCGCCCGGTGGCGCCGCCAAGATCGGCAACACCGGCAAGGACCACCCCTTCATCGCTGCCCTGCCCCCGCAGAACCAGGACCACTAGGACCGGGTGCACTTTTGATTTCCGCGGCGCCGTCTTTCGGCCTTGACCTGCCCGATTACCCGTGGGAAGCCATGGCCCCATACCTTGCCAAGGCTTCGGAACACCCGGGGGGAGTCGTCAACCTCTCCATCGGGACGCCGGTGGATCCGACGCCGCAACTGGTGAGGGATGCCCTTGCCGCGGCCTCTGACTCGCACGGTTATCCGACGGTCCACGGCACCGAAGCCTTGCGCCAAGCGGTGTCCGACTGGTTCGCGGCGCGGCGCGGAGTCCCGGGACTCGATCCCAAGGATGTACTGCCGACCATCGGTTCCAAGGAACTGGTGGCTTGGCTGCCGTTCCTGCTGGGGCTGCGCCCCGGCGACGTCGTTGTGCGACCGACGGTCGCGTACCCTACGTACGACATCGGTGCCACTCTCGCGGGTGCCACTGCTGTCGCCGCGGACGACCTCGATGAGCTCGACGCCGCGACCCGCGCCAAGGTCCGCCTGGTCTGGGTCAACTCGCCCGGCAATCCCACCGGAAGTGTCCGGGACGTTGAATCCCTGAGGGCGATCGTGGAGCAGGCCCGCCAAGTGGGTGCGGTGGTGGCTTCCGACGAATGTTACGCCGAGCTCGGCTGGGGGGAATGGGATGCCCAGCGCGGTGGCGAAGCCGTTCCCAGCATCCTCGATCCCCGGGTCAGCGGCGGCTCCAACGACGGCCTGCTCAGCGTCTACTCCCTGAGCAAGCAGTCCAACCTGGCCGGTTACCGTGCCGCGTTCGTGGCAGGGGATTCCGCCATCGTGGCCAACCTGGTCAACAGCCGCAAGCACGCGGGCATGATTGTGCCCTATCCGGTGCAGGAAGCCATGCGCGTGGCTTTGGGCGACGCCGGGCATGTCCTGGCGCAGAAGGACCTCTACCGTTCCCGGCGCGAACGGCTGCTGCCGGCCCTCGAAGGTTTCGGGCTGAAGATCCACGAATCAAAGGCCGGGCTGTATCTCTGGGCGACAGCCGGTGAAGCCACCTGGGACACGGTTCAGCGTTTCGCGGAACTCGGCATCGTCGTCGGACCCGGTGTCTTCTACGGCGACGCCGGAAAGGGTTTCGTCCGGGTGGCCCTGACCGGCTCGGACGAGCGGATCGACGCCGCAGTGGAGCGCCTGGGCGCCAGCGGCTGAACTCGCGCCGCCGGCTTAGTGAGCTGCGGCACATTCGGGGCCCCGGGCAGGGTAACCGGGCTTCCCGGATTAGTTCCTCCCGGGCGCTGGGGGTAGCTTATTACTGACTATTGATGGTGGCTTTCCAAGGAAAGCAGTCCAATCGACCGGACTACAACCGGCAGGATGCGCCCGGCGGGCGCCACCGGAAGTTGGTTGGATCAAGCTTTCTACGGAGGCCAAGAGCCTCATGAAGGGGACTCCATGACTGAGACCACCAGCGCCACGCTGCGCCACGCCGGCGGCGAACTCGAACTCCCGCGGATCAAGGTTGTCGAGGGGAACGAGGGTTACGACGTTTCCAAGCTGCTGAAGCAGACGGGTGCCGTCACCTACGACCCCGGCTTCATGAACACTGCGGCCACTACCTCCGCAATCACCTACATCGACGGCGATGCCGGCGTCCTGCGCTACCGCGGATACCCGATCGAGCAGCTCGCGGAACACTCCAGCTTCCTGGAGGTGTCCTACCTGCTGATCTACGGCAACCTGCCGACGCCGACGGAACTGGAAGAGTTCGACCAGAAGATCCGCCGCCACACGCTGCTCCACGAAGACCTCAAGGGCTTCTTCGGCGGTTTCCCGCGCGACGCGCACCCGATGCCCGTGTTGTCCTCGGCCGTCTCTGCGCTGTCGACCTTCTACCAGGATTCCCTGGACCCGTTCAACCCGGACCACGTGGAAGTTTCCACCATCCGCCTCATGGCCAAGCTGCCGGTGATCGCTGCCTACGCGCACAAGAAGTCAATCGGCCAGCCGATGTTGTACCCGGACAACTCCATGAACCTCGTGGAGAACTTCCTCCGCTTGAGCTTCGGCCTGCCCGCTGAGCAGTACGAGCTGGACCCGATCATCGTCAAGGCCCTGGACCTGCTGCTCATCCTCCACGCGGACCACGAGCAGAACTGTTCCACCTCCACCGTGCGCCTGGTGGGCTCCGCCAACGCCAACCTCTTCGCTTCGGTGTCTGCGGGCATCAACGCCCTCTTTGGCCCCGCCCACGGCGGCGCGAACGAGGCCGTTCTGAAGATGCTGCGCCAGATCCAGGCCGACGGCATCAAGCCCGAGGACTACATGGAGAAGGTCAAGAACAAGGAAGACGGCGTCCGCCTCATGGGCTTCGGGCACCGCGTTTACAAGAACTACGATCCGCGCGCCAAGATCATCAAGGCCACCGCTCACGAGATCCTCGGCAAGCTCGGCGGCAACGACGAACTGCTGGACATCGCGATGCGCCTCGAAGAGAAGGCCCTGGCTGACGACTACTTCATCCAGCGCAAGCTCTACCCGAACGTCGACTTCTACACCGGCCTGATCTACAAGGCCATGGGCTTCCCGGAGAAGATGTTCACTGTACTGTTCGCCATCGGCCGCCTGCCCGGCTGGATTGCGCAGTGGCGTGAAATGATCACCGACCCCGCCACGAAGATCGGCCGTCCGCGGCAGCTCTACACCGGGGAACCGGAGCGCGACTACCCGGCTATCTGACCGGCAGCGTACGACGGCGGCCGCCCACCTTTCGAGGTGGGCGGCCGTTTGCGTCGTGCTGGCTGCTGCCGGTGTCAGGAAGCGTTGTAGCCGTGGGGGTTGTTTTTTTGCCAGCGCCAGTGGTCCTGGCACATCTGGTCGATGGTTTTGCTGGTGGACCAGCCCAGGTCGGCCAGGGCGGAGGAGGCGTCGGCCCAGAAGGCGGGCAGGTCCCCGGCGCGGCGGCCGGTGATTTCGTACGGGAGGGGGTGGCCGACGGCTTTTTCGAAGGCGTGCAGCATTTCCAGCACGGAGGTGCCGCGGCCGGAGCCGAGGTTCCAGCGGTGCACCCCGGGCCGGGCGGTGACGTAATCCAGGGCCGCGACGTGGCCTTCGGCGAGGTCCACGACGTGGATGTAGTCCCGCAGGCAGGTCCCGTCGGGGGTGTCGTAGTCCCCGCCGAAGACCATGAGTTTCTCGCGCCTGCCCACGGCGACCTGGGCGATGAAGGGCACCAGGTTGTTCGGGATGCCCTGGGGGTCCTCGCCGATCCGGCCCGAGGGGTGGGCGCCGACGGGGTTGAAGTAGCGCAGCAGTGCCACGTGCCAGCGGGCGTCCGCGGCGCCGAGGTCGGTGAGGATGTCCTCGATCTGTTCCTTGGTGCGCCCGTAGGGGTTGTTCGCCCCGATTTCCATTTTCTCGATGTACGGGACGGGGTTGTGTTCGCCGTACACGGTGGCCGAGGAGGAGAACACGATCGACCGCACGCCGTGGGCGTCCATGGCCCGCAGCAGGTTCAGGGTGCCCACGATGTTGTTGTAGTAGTAGTTCAGGGGTTCCTGCACGGATTCGCCCACGGCCTTGAGCCCGGCGAAGTGGATGACCGCGTCGATGGCGTGGGCGGCGAAGATTTCCTCCAGGGCCGGTTCGTCCAGCAGGTCGGCCTGGTGGAACACCGCGGCACGTCCGGCCAGTTCGGCGACCCGGCGCAGGGACTCCTCGCTGGAGTTGGCCAGGTTGTCCACCACGACGACGTCGTGGCCGGTTTCCAGCAGGGACAGGACCGTATGCGAGCCGATATAGCCCGTGCCACCGGTAACAAGAATTCTCATGGTCTCAACGCTAGCCGAAACTCCGGAGCGCCCTGTTCCGTGTTTCGTGCACCACAAGCAGGGGGGCCGCGGGCATGGCTGACGGCAGTTGAAGCACGATTGTGCTAAAAAGGCATGTGCCAAAAATTGTAGATGCCAGTGCCAGGCGCCAGGATGTGGTCGACGCCGTCTTCAGGATCATCGCCTCCGACGGGCTGGAGCGGGCTTCCCTGCGCGAAGTGGCCGACGAAGCAGGGCTGGCCGTGGGCTCGGTGCGGCACTACTTCGCCACCAGCGACGAGTTGCTCCAGCACTCCTTCTCCGTGGTGATCGACCGGATCGCCGGCCGGCTCGAGGCTTCCCTGGACGCCGTCCGGCAGGAAGTCCCGGGCAGTCCCGGCCATCACGAGGCAGTGCTGCTGCTCCTGGGGCAGCTCCTGCCGCTGGACGAGGAAAGAGCCGTCGACGTCTGCGTCTGGCTGGCTTTCCGCAATGCCGCCCGGATCAAAGCGGTGTTCGCAGCGGAGGCCGCACGCAGCCACCGGGCAGTGGCCGCCGTCGTCGGGCAGCTGATCATGCAGCTGCTGCCCGGCAGTGCTGAGCAGCAGGACATCCTCGTCACGGAGGCCGAAAGGCTCCTCGCGACGCTGGATGGACTGTGCCTGCACGCCCTGCTGCAATCCGAATGGATGACCGCACAGATGTGCCGGGATGTCCTCGAAGCGCATCTGGCGGGCCTGGGCATGCTTTCCCACCGCGGTTAACCTCGGGGGACAACAGGAATAAACTGGAAGTCTGGACAGGCACCGGCCAAAGGAGGCATTCGGATGCATGACGCAGGCGGTCAGGGATGGCGGATAACCATGGATACGTCATCTCCGATTCTCATTGCCTTGTATCTGAGGGATGTCGCAGGACTGGACGGTGCGGGAACGCCCGCCCTTTCCCATGCCACCCCGAAAGTCAGGCATGCGGACCACAGCCACCTGACGGCGGAGGTGGGCGGAATGAGCGCCCTCAAAACAGAATGGGAAGCCTGGTGGCGCCAGTTGCTGAAGGCCTACCCCGATGAAGCCCCCGAGCTGTCACCCCCGGAATTCAAGGCCTTCGCAAATTCCCCGGCGCTTCAGCGGGTGCTGCAGGCGCACTTCGGCGCCGCTCTGAGCTGGGCCCGCGAACGTGTGGCGGAGTACCAGGAGATCGAAGCCGAACGGGAGGCCAGCGGCGCCACCCTGATGCTGGGGGACCTGGTCCAGGACCGGCTCCTGGAAGTCGGGCGCAGCTCCCGGGACTTCCGGCTCAGCATCATCGAACTGCCCTTGAACGAACCCCGGGCCTGGTATCTGGAACCGGACAAGATGATCATGAGCGACAAGTTGCTCTCCCAACCGGAGATCTTCCGCAGCTATGTGCAGCCGGTCGTGGAGATGCTCGCCTGAGCACAAAGGCCACGCTTGAGCACCAAGGCCACGCTTGAGCACCGGGCCACGCGGGGCGGTTCAGCCACGCGGTGCCGAGACAGTGACCGTCAGTGTTCCGGGGGCAGCCGCGGATTCCTGCCAGCCTTTGTGGTTGTCCCTGTTCCAGGTATGGCCGTCCAGCTCCACCTGCGTGACCGACAGGGACTTGGCGTTCGCCACGGTCCACTGGGCCAGCGCCCATGCCCCGGAGCCGCGGGAGTAGCGGCCCGAATCGATCCGAACCGTACGGCCCTGGCTCGTTGCGGAAACGCGGCCGAACGCCGTCGTCATCGCTGCCACGACGTCGTCGGGATTCCCGGCGCTGTCCGCGGTCCGCAGGGTGCAGTCCAGCGCAGCGGAGGACTGTCCGGTGAGGGAGGACGCGAAGGCACGGCCCATGGCTTCATGCTGCGCGTAGGCCTGCGGGAACGCTGAACGCTGGACGGTCTGGGCTGCTTCGGTGATTTCCATCGACTGGTAGTCGGGAACCTTTACCAGACCGTTGTAGAAGGCGTTGCTGGCGTGGACGGGGTCCATGACCTGGGCCTCCGTGCCCCAGCCCTGGGAAGGCCGCTGCTGGAAGAGGCCACGGGAGTCCGGGCCGGCCTGGTCGCCGTAGTCGATGTTCCGGAGCCTGGACTCCTGCATGGCCGTGGCCAGCGCGATGGTCGCGGCGCGGGGCGGCAGCCCACGGCGCACCGCAACGGAGGTAATGAGGGCCGCGTTGGCGGCCTGGTCGGTTGCCAGCTCAAAGGAGGCAGTGCCGACGACGGCGGTGCAGCGCTCCGTGACCAGGGTCTCGGAGCGCTGCAGGACCGTTGTGACTGCGTAGACGGCGCCCGCCGTGAGGGCCAGCGCCAGCAGCAGTGTGAGGGTGCGTCGGAGGCGGCGCATCCGGTCCGGTCAGTTGGCGTGGAGTGCTTCGTTGAGTTCCACGGTCTGGCCCTTGCGGGGAAGCACCTCCACTTCGCCGGTGGTGGAGTTGCGGCGGAACAGCAGGTTCGGCATGCCGGACAGCTCAATGGCCTTGACGATGCTGGAGGTGTCCTCGCCGTTTTCGTCCTTCGGTCCGGGGACGCGGACGCGGGTGCCGGCGGTTACGTAGAGGCCGGCCTCCACCACGGAGTCGTCCCCGATGCTGATGCCCACGCCGGAGTTGGCGCCCAGGAGCACGCGTTCGCCCAGGGCAATCCGCTCCTTGCCGCCGCCGGACAGGGTACCCATGATCGAGGCGCCGCCGCCGACATCCGTGCCGTTACCGGCCACGACGCCCGCGGAGATGCGGCCTTCCACCATGGAGGTGCCGAGGGTGCCGGCGTTGAAGTTCACGAAGCCTTCGTGCATGACGGTGGTGCCGTCGGCGAGGTGGGCGCCCAGGCGGACCCGGTCGGCGTCGGCGATGCGGACACCGGCGGGCACAACGTAGTCCACCATGCGCGGGAACTTGTCGATGCCGTAGACCGTAACCGGACCGCGCTTGCGCAGGCGGGCGCGGGTCAGTTCGAAACCTTCGACGGCGGCGGGTCCGAAGTTGGTCCACACGACATTGGGAAGCTTGCCGAAAATGCCGTCGAGGTTGATGCTGTTCGGCTTGACCAGGCGGTGCGAGAGCAGGTGCAGGCGGAGGTAGGCGTCCACGGTGTCCGCAGGGGCTTCATCCAGGTTGATCTGGGCGAAGACCACTTTCTGCTGGGTGCCGCGGGCGGCGTCATCGCCGTCTGCAGCCAGTGCGGTCAGGGACTCGTCGGCGTTCTCGATCGAACGCAGGGACTCAGCTGCCACGCCCAGGGCGGGTTCCGGGAACCAGACATCCAGCACGGTGGCTTCACCGGCGGCATTGGTGGCGATGGTTGCCAGGCCGAAGCCGTAGGCGGCACGATCGGCAGCGGAGGTGTTGTCGGGAACGGCAGACGCGGCGGTTTCAGTCATGGCGTCAAGTCTAGCGAGCGTGGCTGGCCCGGCAGAAACCGTGAAACCGCCCGGGTGGTCGCATTTCTCCGGATAAAGTGGACGGGTGACCGTAGAATCCGTTCCTGTTCTTGACCTGCGACAAGACGTCGCTTTGCTCACCGCCGCGCTCATGGACATCAACAGCGTGTCCGGAAATGAAACCGCCCTGGCAGACGCCGTGGAGAACGGCCTCCGCGCCATCCCGGGGCTGCACATCGTCCGGGACGGTGACGCGATCGTCGCCCGCACCGAGTTCGGACGCTCCGAACGCGTCATCCTCGCCGGCCACCTGGATACCGTTCCGCTGCCCGTCACCGAAGGCGCCCGTGGCACCGTCCCGTCCAGCTGGGATTCCGGTGTGCCTGGCAGCGGCGTCCTGTACGGCCGCGGTGCCACCGACATGAAGGGCGGCGTGGCGGTGCAGCTCGCGCTGGCCGCGACCATGTTCGACGGCGGCGCGGAGCCGGCCAAGGACGTCAGCTTCGTGTTCTACGACCACGAGGAAGTGGAAGCCGAGAAGAGCGGGCTTGGCCGCTTGGTCCGTAATCACCCCGAATTGCTGCGCGGCGACTTCGCCATCCTCTTGGAACCCACGGACGGCACGGTGGAAGGCGGCTGCAACGGCACCATGCGTTTCGACGTCACCACGGTGGGCGAGGCAGCGCATTCGGCCCGTGCCTGGATGGGCCACAACGCCATCCACGACGCCGCCCCGATCCTGGCCAGGCTGGCCGCCTACGAGCCCCGGACCATCAACGTGGACGGCCTGGACTACCGCGAAAGCCTCAACGCGGTGAAGATCAACGGCGGCACCGCCGGCAACGTAATCCCGGACCGTTGCGTGGTGGAGATCAACTACCGCTTCGCCCCGGACAAGAACCCGGACCAGGCCGAAGCCCACGTCCGCGAACTCCTCGAAGGTTTCGACGTCGTCCGCACCGACGCGGCCGCCGGCGCCCGGCCCGGACTGAACCACCCCGCCGCCGCCTCCTTCGTGGCCGCCGTCGGCGCCGAGCCCAAGCCGAAATACGGCTGGACCGACGTCGCGCGCTTCAGTGAACTGGGCGTGCCGGCGGTGAACTTCGGCCCCGGCGACGCCTTGCTGGCCCACAAGGACAACGAACATGTCGATGCCGATGCCATCCGCGAGTGCTTCCGTGCGCTGCGGCTGTGGCTGGCTGACTGAGCGCGCCGCCTGCTACGACAACAGCTCCCCGCCACAACGATGGCGGGGAGCTGTTTTTGTTTCTGGTGCGCAGCGTTACTGACTCTCGAGATTGACCTTCTCAGCGACGGCGACGGGTGCCGGCCCGCCTTTCGCCAGCTTCTTGCTGTGGCTGAGCTGCTTCTCCACGTACTTGGCAATAGCTGCGAGGATCAGGCAGAGGCCGACGTAGATGACGGCTGCCACGATTGCCGCGGGAACGATCGGCGAGCCGTACTGGGCCTGGGAGCCGAAGAACTTGGCCTGGAACAGCACTTCGTTGTAGGTCACGATGAAGCCAAGCGCGGTGTCCTTCAGGATCACCACGAGCTGCGAGATGATCACCGGAAGCATGGCCCGGGAGGCCTGCGGGAACAGGATGTGAAGCATCACGCCCGACTTGCGGAGGCCGATCGCCACCCCGGCCTCGCGCTGGCCCTTGGGCAGCGATTCAATGCCGGCCCTGAAGACTTCAGCGAGGACGGAGCCGTTGTAGAGGGTCAGGCCGGCTACCACCGCGGTGAACGGGGTGATGCCTTGGATCCCGAGGGTGGGGAGGCCGTAGTAGATGATCATCATGAGGATCAGCAGGGGAACGGCCCGGAACAGTTCAACGAACCAGTAGCACGGGACCGAGACCCATTTGTGGTCCGAAAGCTTGCCCACCGCCAGGATGACGCCGACTGCGAGGCTCAGGACGGCCGCGGTGGCGAAGGCGCTGAGCGTGGCTCCGGTTGCCTGCAGGATCGTCTGCTGGACCAGGGGGAAGGTGAAGATCTGCCACTTTGCCGCGGTGAACTGGCCGGATTCCGCAAAGCGGATGATGACGAACGCCACCACTCCGACGACCAGCAGCGTTGCGAGGGCGCCGAGCCACAGGTAGCGGGTCTTCGCCTTGGGGCCCGGGGCATCAAAGAGTACCGAGGTCATCGCGCAACCCTCCACTTGTTTTCGAAGTAACGCTGGAGCAGTGAGAGCCCGGCCACCAGGATGATGAAGACCAGTGCGACCCACAGCAGCCCCACGAGGGCCGGCTCGCCGCGTTCGGAAAGGTTGGCGCGGATGGCACCGGCCTCGGCCACGGAGAAACCGGCCGCGACCGTGGTGTTCTTGAGCAGCGCGATCAAGACGCTGAAGAGCGGCGGGATCACTGACCGGAAAGCCTGGGGCAGCACCACCAGGCTGAGGGTCTGGCCGAAGGTGAGGCCGATGGCGCGGGCCGCTTCCGCCTGTCCCAGCGGCACGGTGTTGATGCCGGAACGCAGCGTCTCTGCAATGTAGGTGGCGGTGTACAGGCTCAGGCCGATGATTGCAGCCGTAATGAAGTCAATAGGGGGCAAGCCGAGTTTCGGGTAGCCGAGGGCAAAGAAGAACAGCACCAGCGTCAGGGGGGTGTTGCGGATGACGTTGACGTACAGGGTGCCGGTGGCGCGGGCGGCGGGGATGGGGGAGACCCTCATTGCCCCGACGATGGTCCCGAGGATCAGGGCCGCAATCGCCGAAAAGAAGAAGAGAATCAGTGTGTTCTTGAACCCGGTGACAAACAGGTCCATGTTGTCGAACAGAGTACTCACGAGCTAATCGCTTTCGCTCAGGGGAGGAAACGGTGGCGTGGCCGCACGGCCACGCCACCGCCGTCGGATTCTAGTAGTTGTCTACGGCCGGCTGTTCAACCTTGGTGCCGGAGGTACCGAGGGTGGAGTCGTAGATCTTCTGCCAGGTGTCCTTGCCGTTCGTGAACATGTCGTTGATGAAGGTGCGCAGCGCCTTGTCGCCCTTCGTCAGGCCGACACCGTATTTCTCGGTGGTGAACGGTTCACCGACCACCTTCAGGTTGTCGGGATCCTGGGCGGCGTAGCCGATGAGAATGGCCTGGTCGGTGGTGACGGCGTCAACCGTGCCGCTCTTGAGGGAGTCGACACACTGCGAGTAGGTCTCGAATTCCTGGGGAACGGCCTTGGGGAAGTTCGCCTTGATGTTCTGGATCGGCGTGGAGCCGGTGGCGGAGCAGACCTTCTTGCCGTCAAGGTCCTTCTCGCTGTTGATGGTGCTGTTGTCCTTCTTCACCAGGAGGCCCTGGCCGGTGATGAAGTACGGGCCGGCGAAATCGATCTGCTTCTTGCGCTTGTCCGTGATGGAGTAGGTGCCCACGTAGTAGTCGATGTCGCCGTTGGTGATGGCAGACTCACGGTTCGCGGACGGGATCGGCTTGAATTCGATCTTGTCCTTCGAGAAACCCAGGGACGCGGCGACCCACTTGGCGATTTCGATGTCGAAGCCGCTGTATTCGCCGGTGGCTGCGTCCTTGAAGCCCAGGCCGGGCTGGTCCTGCTTGACGCCGATCCGGATCTTGCCGTCGGACTTGATCTTGTCGAAGGTAGGGCTGCCGGTGAGTGAGACGTTCTCGGCAACCTTGTACGGAGCGGTGCCTTCGGAAGACGTGCCGCCCGGCGTGCCGCCGCCACCGCAGGCGCTCAGGGTCAGGGCAAGGGCTGCACCGGCAGCGACCAGGAGGGATTTCCTCCGGGTGATGAGAGACTTCATGACATTCCTTTCATTGGGCCGGGGATGCGGCCTGGGTGCGAATGTGGAACGGATCAGGGTGTTGCTCGGACTAGTGGGTCAGCAGCTTGGAGAGGAAGTCCTTGGCCCGGTTGCTTTGCGGGTTGGTGAAGAATTCCTCGGGCGTGGCGTCCTCGACGATCTGGCCGTCGGCCATGAAGACCACCCGGTCCGCGGCCTTGCGGGCGAAGCCCATCTCGTGGGTGACCACGATCATGGTCATGCCTTCCTTGGCGAGCTGGACCATGACGTCCAGGACCTCGTTGATCATTTCGGGGTCCAGGGCCGAGGTCGGTTCGTCGAAGAGCATGACCTTGGGCTTCATGGCCAGGGCACGGGCGATCGCGACGCGCTGCTGCTGGCCGCCGGAGAGCTGGGCGGGAAGCTTGGGGGCCTGGTGCCCGACGCCGACGCGTTCGAGCAGCTTCATGGCCTCCTTCTCCGCCTCGGCCTTGTTCATGCCCTTGACCTTGATGGGGCCGAGGGTGACGTTCTCCAGGATCGTCTTGTGTGCGAAGAGGTTGAAGGACTGGAAGACCATCCCGACGTCGGCCCGCAGGTGTGCCAGCTGCTTGCCTTCCTCCGGGAGGTGCTTGCCATCGATCGAGATGTCGCCGGCATCGATCGTTTCCAGCCGGTTGATGGCGCGGCACAGGGTGGACTTGCCCGACCCCGACGGACCGATGACCACCACCACCTCGCCCTTGCGGACCTGGAGGTTGATGTCTTTGAGGACGTGCAGCTGGCCGTAGTGCTTGTTGACACCGTTCAGTGAGACGAGCGCATCGCCGGACGCTTGAGTAGTCATAGGACGAATCTAGCGAAGAAATCTCCAAAGATGATCCGGATCACAGCAACTTTCCGCAGATCGTGACTGAACAGATACCTCTGCCCGGGCGTGCCGCAACACCCCCTTCCAGCGGGAACTTGCTGGGCAGGAAGACGTAATAGCCTTGGTCAATGAGCACCAGCCAGCCTTCAGGACAGACACCGCCTCCGGCCCGGGACGCGAACGGCAAACAGGGCGCCGTTGTGCCCGCACCGGCCTTCATCGCGGAAGCGCCTGCGAAACACAAAGGGCCGCTGGAGCTCCGCCGGAAACAGGCCGCGGCGCCGATGTCGGACCAGCGGCTGTTGGACACCCGCGGACCGGACCAGTTCATCCACACCGACCCCTGGCGCGTCCTGCGAATCCAGAGCGAGTTCGTTGAAGGGTTCGGGGCACTGGCTGAACTCGGACCGGCCGTCAGTGTCTTCGGCTCTGCCCGTACCAAGCCCGGCAGTTCCTTTTATGAGATGGGCGTGCAGGTGGGTCGCCACCTGGCTGAGGCAGGGGTCGCCGTGATCACCGGCGGGGGTCCGGGTTCCATGGAAGCGGCCAACAAGGGTGCGGTCGAGGGCAATGGAGTCTCGGTCGGCCTTGGCATCGAACTGCCGTTCGAGCAGGGCCTCAACCGTTGGGTGGACCTGGGAATCAACTTCCGGTACTTCTTCGCCCGCAAGACCATGTTCGTCAAGTACGCCCAGGGCTTCATCGTCCTGCCCGGCGGGCTCGGGACCCTCGATGAACTGTTCGAGGCAATGGTCCTCGTGCAGACCCGCAAGGTCACCTCCTTCCCGATCGTGCTGCTGGGCGTGGATTTCTGGAGCCCCATGATCGAATGGATCCGGGAGACGCTGGTGAAGGAGGGGATGGTGTCCGAAAAGGACCTGGACCTCATCCAGCTGGTGGACGACCCCGCCGACGCCGTACACCGCGTGTTGCACGGAATCCCGCGTCCGCCGTCGAGCAACGGCGACCAGCGGCCGGAGTAGTCCCGGCCAAGGTCTGGCACGATGGGGGTTGTGAGCTTCTTCCTGGTTTTCCTGGCGGTGGTGGTCGTGGGCGCCGCGGCGTTCCTGGCGACCGGCGCCTTGCGCGGCGGCGGGTCCGCCGTCGGGCTGGATGAAACCGTGCCCAACCTCCCGCCGGTACTGCTTCCGGAGAACGCAAGCCCGTCCGACGTCGACGCCGTGCGTTTCGCCCTTGCGCTGAGGGGTTACCGCATGGACCAGGTGGACCAGGTGCTCGATGATCTGCGCGAGCAACTTGCGGCTAAGGACGCCGAGATCAGCGGCCTCAAACGGTTCCTGGAGGCTGCCGGCTCCCATGACGGGGACACCGGGACGTGAGCCGCTCCTTCCGGACGGAACTGCCGGGAAGCGGCCTCCGGCG
Source organism: Arthrobacter sp. TE26545 (assembly GCF_056279005.1). Next base: position 2,700,684 of record NZ_JBWBQM010000001.1, on the reverse strand, counting down.
CGGTGGCGGCCTGCTGCGCCTGGCGGCGGTCTGGCCGTGGTGGCTCCAGGTGTCCCTCGTCTACCTCGCCGCCCGGATCGTCAGCGCCTGCATCTTCATGGCGGCGGCGCTGCACCAGGGAATCAACCCCTGGTATCCCCCCTCGCCGGGGTATTGGGATTTCATCAGTATCTGGGACGGTCATTGGTATGCGCAGGCCGCCCAAAACGGCTACCCGTCGGTGCTGCCGCTCAATGCTGATGGCTCGGTGGAGGAGAACACCTGGGCCTTCTACGCCTTGTTCCCTGCTTTGGGCCGGGGTTTGTCGATGCTCACCGGCCTCGGGATCCTGCCAGCCCTCACCTTTGTCGCGATGCTGGCCGGGCTCGGTGCAGCCCTGGTGGTGTTCCTGCTCTTCAGGGAATTCGCGGACCGTGGTACGGCCCTGTGGGGCGTGGTGTTCTTCTCGACCTTCCCGGTTTCGGCGGTCCTGCAAGTGCCCTACGCCGAACCGCTGAACCTGCTGCTGCTGGCCGCCTCGCTCCTGCTGGTGGTGCGGCGCAGATACCTGGCCGCCATGCCCGTGGTTGTGCTCATGTGCCTTTCGCGGCCCACAGGCGTGCCCTTCGCGGCGATGGTGGGGCTTTTCCTGGCCTACCAATGCTGGCTGAAGTTTGTGCGTGGCCGGGCTGACGCTGCCGGCGGCAATGTGCCGGGAACGAAGGAACTGGCGGCTCTCGGGGCGCTGGCCGTCGTCAGCGCTGCCGGCGCGCTTGCCTGGCCGCTCCTGGCATGGGCGCGGACCGGGGACATCCGGGCCTACACCCGGACGGAGACCGCCTGGCGCGGCGATGACCTTGTGCCCTTCAAACCCTGGTTCGATACCGGCCAGACCTTGTTCGGTCCGGTGCTCGGCATCCTGGCGCCGTTCGTATTCGCAGGACTCTTTGCCTTGATGCTGATGAGCCCGCCGGCGCGCGCTCTCGGCACTGAACTGCGCCTCTGGTGCGCCTGCTACATGGGCTACCTGCTGGTGTTCCTCCATCCGCAGACGAGCACTTTCCGGATGCTGCTTCCGCTGTTTCCACTGGCGCTGGGGGCAGCCCTGCTCTCGCGTTCCCGTGCCTACCGGGGAACCGTGACCGTGATGTTTATCCTCCTCCAGATCGTCTGGATCGTGTGGCTTTGGGCCTGGGCACAATTGCCTGGCGGCGGTGACTATCCGCCCTAGGATCCGCGTCGATCCGGGGCTCCACAGGGCCCATGCGGCACCTCCAGTAAATCCATTCGATTAGCTACGCACGGGTAATTACGGGATAATGGACACAAGCAAGGTCAGGGGGTGCCTCCGGGCACCCGGCGACGACGGCCCTTGGGTCGTAGCTGCCGAAGCTGCACTTGCCGCGCGGAGCCAGCCCGGCCGGGCTGGCAGATTTGGGACAACTGGAGGGGATTTTCCTAATGGCGGCTATGAAACCACGTACAGGCGACGGCCCTATGGAAGTAACCAAAGAGGGCCGCAGCCTGATCATGCGTGTGCCGCTCGAAGGCGGAGGACGGCTCGTTGTCGAGCTGAACGCAGCGGAAGCGGCGAACCTGAAGGAATGCCTGGTAGGCGTTACCGAATAGTTCTTACAGGGCAGGGCCCGGCGAGGAGCCGGGGCCCTGCTTTTTTGTTTGACGCTCGTTTGCGGCGCTACTTCTTCACGGCCACCAGCAGGCCGTCGCCCGTCGGCAGAATCGCCGAGGCGAGGCGCTCGTCGTCGCGGATTGCCTTGCCGACCTGCCGCAGGACAACCGTGGTGGCATCCCGCGCAGCGGGGTTGGAGACACGGTCCTTGTCGAGGGCGTCGTTGACCACTAGGGTGCCGCCCCGCTTCAGGAGCCGCACCGCCTGCTCGACGTAGACAGGGAAGTTCGCCTTGTCGGCGTCGATGAACACCAGGTCGTATGCCGAGTCAGTCAGCCGGGGGAGCACGTCCGCTGCCCGCCCGGAAATGGTGCGGGTGCGGTTCGCCGGGCTGCCGGACTCGAGGAAGGCCTCGCGTGCCGCTTTGAGGTGTTCGACGTCGGTATCGATGGTCGTCAGGACGCCCTGCGGACCGAGTCCGCGAAGCAGGCAGACTCCCGAGACGCCAGCCCCGGAGCCGACCTCCACCACGGTCTGGGCCTTCGACGCCGCGGCCAGCACTGTCAGCACCGCGCCGACTCCCGCGCTGACTGCAGTCACTCCAAGTTCGAAGGAGCGTTCCCGGGCGCGGAGCAGCACCTCGTCCTCGGCAGGAAAGTCTTCTGCGTAGGACCAGCTGCTTGACTTGTCGGCACTCATGGGATTTCGCTTTCCGGGCAAAGGGGATTGTCCTCCCAAGCCTACTTGGTGCGGGGCCGCGGGACCGGCTCCACCGGGTACAACGCGACTGTGTCTGGTACCCGGGCGGGAAAATCAGCCCTGAGGAGAAAACCGGCCGCAGTCAGGAAACTCCCAGCGAATCCTGCGATGATATTTTTCCAGCCACCCGAGCGGTGGCGGCACCATAGCACCGGGTGACCACAGGGTGCGAGGGGAGCGGACGATGCCGGCAGAAATTGCTGCGCAATTCCGTACAACAGCCGCGGAAGCCACCGGCGCAGAACAGACAAGCGCGGAATGGGTCGCGCCCAGCTGGGAGGAAGTGGTGGAGAACCATTCCGCCAAGGTCTTCCGCCTTGCCTACCGCCTCACGGGAAACAAGTTCGACGCCGAAGACCTCACCCAGGAGGTCTTCGTCCGCGTGTTCCGTTCCCTGGAGAACTTCAAGCCGGGCACCTTGGACGGCTGGCTCCACCGCATCACCACGAACCTCTTCCTGGACCAGGCGAGGCGCAAGAGCCGGATCCGCTTCGACGCGCTGGCCGAGGACGCCGAATCACGCCTTCCCGGCCAGGAACCGGGGCCGGAGCAGAGCTTCGAACTGAACAACCTGGACCTCGACGTCCAGCGCGCCCTCGAGGAACTCCCGCCGGACTTCCGGGCCGCCGTCGTCCTCTGCGACCTTGAAGGCCTCTCCTACGATGAGGTCGCCGAGGCGCTGGGCGTCAAGCTTGGCACCGTCAGGTCGCGGATCCACCGCGGCCGCACCATGCTGCGCGAGAAGCTCGCGCACCGCGACCCTCGACCCGCCAAGGCCCGCGCGCCGCGGCTGAAGATGCCCCGGATCGCCGGACTGCATTGAGGTCGCCATGGGTTTGCTGAACGGGCGGCGGCCAGCGCCCGGGCGTGGCCTGCGGCACAAGCGGACACCGGAACACCTCAAAGGCTGTGCGCAATGCCAGTCCGAGGTGCTCCGTGAACGCCAGTACCTGGAGCGGTTGCGGAAGGCGAGCGTGCCCGAAGCCAGCCAGGAACTTACCGCACGGCTAATTGAACAGACTCGCAGGATTGCCGAATCAGGCGATGCTGGCATGGGGCGGGCCCCCAGCACTCGCCGCACCGTCCTCGTTTTCAGGGCGGCAGGGATTGCTGCCGGAGGATTGCTGGTCAGTGCCGGGGCGCTCGCCGCTGCAGCCTACGTGGTGGCCGGTGACGTGCGTCCTGAGGCGGCCGGCGCGGCGGATCGTGAAGTGCGCAGCCTGGTGGGTGCGTCCCTGGCCGGCAACCTTTCCCTCGAACCCGCCGTCCCCGGGAACGTCCCCGGAGATGCCACGGTGAAGGACGGCAGCGTGGCCCTGAGCGCCGCTCAACTGGCCGAACTGCGCAACAAGGGCTGGGCCTGTCCGGAACTCTCCGGCATGGGTTTTCGGGTGGTGTCCGCAAGGGCCACCATGCAGGACGGCCGTCCCGCCGTCGAGCTGGAACTGACCGACGGCACGCATCACGCAACTGTTGTTGAACAGCATTTCCAGGGAAACACGGCCTCCGGCGCCAGGCTCTCCGTCAGCCACGGAACCCGCTGGGAGGCTGTCTACCGCTCTCCGGCGGCCCTGCTGAGCTATGCCTCCGACCTGCCCGCGGAGAAGGCTGACGACGCCGTCCCGGAGCTCGTGCGTGCGGGTGATTCCATGCTTCCTCCTGCCGCCGGAACTCCGGACAACTGGCAGGACAGGGTCCGGCGCGGACTTCGCACCCTGGCCAACCTCGCTGGTTTCTGAGCAGGGCAACGGACAGGGTAATCTTCGTAGCGTGTTTGGAATCAATGGCCCGGAGTTTCTGCTCCTGCTGATCATCGGTGTTCTGGTGATCGGTCCCAGCCGCTTGCCCGAATACACCCAGAAACTGGCAAATCTGGTCAAGGAAGTGCGCCGCATGGCTTCGGGCGCCCGGGAGCAGATCAAGGAAGAAGTCGGCATCGACATCGACGAGGTCGACTGGAAGAAGTACGACCCGCGCCAGTACGACCCGCGCCGCATCATCAAGGAAGCGCTGCTCGACGACGACACGAAGCCGGTCAGCGCGGGCGCACCTGCCGCAGCGGTTGCCGCCGTCGCGGCCGAACCGGCTCCGCAGCAGCCCGCCCGGGTGGTGGAGCGGCTCGCCGAGGGCGAAGCCGCCCCCTTCGACAGCGAAGCCACCTAGCCCCGGATTTCAAACGAGGGGAAGCCCGCCTAGCGCGGCTGGATTCCCAGCGGCATCCCCGCCAGTCCCCGCGGCCGGGCCTGGATTCTGCCGGCAATGTCCTGCAGCGCCTGGGCCGCGGCCGTCTCCGGCGCCGCCAACACCACGGGCCGTCCCGCGTCCCCGCCTTCGCGGAGCCGGATGTCCAGCGGGATCTGGCCCAGCAGCGGAACGTCGCTTTCAACCACTGCTCCGAGCCGCTTCGCGAGGAGCTCCCCGCCGCCGCTTCCGAACAGTTCCATCCGGCCGCCGTCGGGCATTTCCAGGAACGACATGTTCTCCACGACGCCGGCCACCTTCTGGCCCGTCTGGGCAGCGATGGTGCCCGCACGCTCGGCGACTTCCGCGGCGGCCGCCTGGGGGGTGGTGACCACCAGGATTTCTGCGCCGGGCAGCAGCTGGGCGACGGAGATCGCGATGTCCCCGGTGCCGGGCGGAAGGTCCAGGAACAGGACGTCCAGATCGCCGAAGTACACGTCGGTGAGGAACTGCTCAAGCGCCCGGTGCAGCATGGGGCCCCGCCAGGCGACCGGCTTGTTCCCTTCGACGAACATGCCGATGGAGATCACCTTCACCCCGAAGGCCACAGGGGGCAGGATCATGTCGTCCACGCGGGTGGGCGGCTGGGTGATGCCCATGAGCGCGGGCACGGAGAATCCGTGGACGTCGGCGTCGACGATGCCCACCCGCAGGCCGCGTTCCGCCAGGGCGCAGGCAAGGTTGACCGTCACCGAGGACTTCCCCACACCGCCCTTGCCGCTCGCGACGGCGTAGACCTTCGTGAGGGAACCGGGCTGGTTGAACGGGATGCCGCGTTGCCCGCCGGGGCCGCGGAGCCGCTCCTTGAGGGCGTCGCGCTGGGCTTGGTCCATGACCTTCAGTTCCACGTCCACGCCGGTGACGCCGGGGACGCGCGAAAGTGCTGCCGTGGCGTCGGCGGTGATGGTGTCCCGAAGCGGGCAGCCGGCGATGGTCAGCAGCACGGCCACGTGGACAGTGCCGGAGGCATCCGCGCGGACCGACTCCAGCATTCCGAGCTCGGTGATGGGCCGGCGGAGTTCGGGGTCGATGACAGTTGCCAGGGCGGCGTCGAGTGCCTCTGGGGACGGTGTGCTCATGTGTTTCAGTGCCGGCTTTCGGGCTGGTTCCCGCCAGGCACTTGCCCGGTGGAGTGCTGGGGGCGGACCTTGGGGATCTGCTGGGTGCGCGGGTTCCGCTGCTTGTCCCGCTTCTCCCTCAGCTTTTCCTTGACCTTTTCGCGGGGACTTTCGCCCTCGCCGCTGTCCGCCGTCTCATGGGCACGGAGCTCTTCCTGCGCCTCCAGCAGGTCCTCCAGCATGGAGCGCAGTTCCGCGCGGACGTAGTCGCGGGTGGCGACCTCGCGCAGCGTGATGCGCAGGGAAGCCAGTTCCCGCGTCAGGTATTCAGTGTCGGCCAGGTTGCGTGCGGCTTGCTGGCGGTCCTGCTGCAGCGAGACCCGGTCGCGGTCATCCTGCCGGTTCTGGGCGAGCAGCAGCAGGGGAGCGGCATAGGAAGCCTGGAGGGACAGCATAAGAGTCAGGAGCGTGAAACCCAGATCCATGCGGTCGAACTGCCACTCCTGCGGGGCGAAGCTGTTCCAGCCCAACCAGAAGAGACAGAAGACAGTCATGTAGACCAGGAACTGCGGCGTGCCCATGAAGCGGGCGAAGCCTTCCGTGGCGTTGCCGAAGGCGTCCGGGTTCGGGCGGAACGTAGGCAGGATCCGTTTGCGGCCGCTCAGGGGAGTGTCGAGGCCTCCGAACGAGGGCAGCTTGCCGCTGCGGGAACCGGGCTTGGGCGGGGTGTTGTCAGCCAATCCGGCCTCCAAGCTTCTTCACAGGGGCGTCATCCTCATGGGCGCGCCAGTCATCGGGCAACAGGTGATCCAGCACGTCATCAACAGTCACCGCCCCCACCAGGCGGCCGGCGTCGTCAACGACCGGAAGGGAATTGAGGTCATAGGTGGCCAGGGTCCGGGCGACCTCGCTGATATGCGCGTGGTCTGACAGCGGCTCCAGGTTCTTGTCCACCAGGTTGCCGAGCGGTTCCGGCGGCGGGAAGCGCAGCAGCTGTGTTGGATATGCACGACGCCGAGGAAACGGCCCGTGGGCGTCTCCAAGGGAGGGCGGGTGATGAAGATCGAGGAAGCCAAGGCGGGGGAGAGTTCTTCGCGGCGGACGTGGGCGAGGGCCTCGGCCACTGTTGCTTCGGGCGGCAGGATCACCGGCACGGGGGTCATGAGGCCGCCGGCGGTGTCCTCGTCGTATTCGAGCAGGCGCCGGACGTCCTCGGCCTCGTCCGGTTCCATGAGCTGGAGCAGTTCCTCCGCCTGGGCGGTGGGGAGCTCGGCGAGGAGGTCGGCGGCGTCGTCCGGATCCATTTCTTCCAGCACGTCGGCGGCGCGTTCGACGTCGAGGGCGGAAAGGATCTCCACCTGGTCGTCCTCCGGGAGTTCCTGGAGGACGTCGGCGAGGCGTTCGTCCTGGAGTTCGCTGGCGACCTCAAGGCGGCGCTTGTCGCTCATCTCCTGCAGGGCCTCGGCGAAGTCGGCCGGCTTGAGGTCCTCGTGCGTTGCCACGAACTGGGTGGCGGCCTGCGGTTCGGTGCGGGCACCCTGCTGGGCATCCGCCCAGTCGATGATCATGGTCTCGTTGCGGCGCAACCGGCTGAGCGGGGAAAGCGAGTGGCCCCGGCGGACAAACAGCTTGCTGACGAACCAATCCTTGGAACGGTGCTGGTCCATGGCGATGTCTTCGATGGTGGCGTCCCCGCTGCCGTCTGCGAGGGTGACGCGGCGGTCGAACATTTCGGCGACCACAAGGGTTTCGGCGCCGCGCTGTTCAAAGCGGCGCAGGTTCACCAGGCCCGTGCAGATGATCTGGGTCTGGTCGATGGAGGTGATCCGGGTCATCGGCACGAAGACCCGTTTCTTCCCCGGAACCTCGACGACGATGCCCACTACGTGCGGTGCGCCGCGGGTCCCGCGGGAGAGCACGACGACATCGCGCAAGCGGCCAAGACGATCGCCCAGGGGGTCGAAAACATCGAGGCCGAGCAGGCGCGCGACAAAGACGCGGGAAGGTTGTGTGCTCACCTTTACAGGCTACCGAGTCTGCTCTCTTTTAGCTGAATTTCAGCCGACGCACATGTGCATGCGACAGAATGGGGCTATGGCAAACATTTTCGGTGCACCCAAGGCCACGGAGGAGTCCCGGAGCGTCCCCCAGGGCGACACCGTTGGCTCCTACACCTCGTACCTTGATGCCCAAAAGGCGGTGGACTACCTGGCGGACCAGCAGTTCCCTGTCCAGCATGTCTCCATTGTGGGAAACGACCTCAAGATGGTGGAACGGGTGACCGGACGGCTGAGCTACCCCCGGGTGGCGTTGTCCGGTGCCTTGAGCGGCATGTGGTTCGGCCTGTTCGTGGGCGTCATGCTTTCCTTCTTCTCTCCGACCGGCGGGGCGTTCTCCATCATCACCTCGGTGCTGATGGGTGCAGCGTTCTTCATGTTGTTCGGGATCGTCACCTATGCCATGCAGCGCGGCAAGCGCGACTTCACCTCCACCAGCCAGGTGGTTGCCAGCAACTACGACGTCATCGTGGCCTACGAAGCGGCACAGGAAGCCCGCCGCCTGCTCCACCAGCTGCCGATGAATCCGGCCCAGGCCGCAGGTGCTCCGCAGCCCTACAGCCACCAGGGCCAGCAGGCTCCGCCCCAGCAACAGCCGTACCAGCCGCCCTACCAGGAGCCGGGGCAGGCACCGGAACGCCCTGCCGCATGGCGCGACCCTTATGGGCAGCGAACCCAGGAGGGCGGCGACGCCGCGCAGGCCGGAACGCCGGCGGCACAGCCCGCCGCCGCGGCTGCACAGCCCCCGGCGGCAGCCCCCGCGCCCGGCTCGGCGCATTACCGGGACCTTCCGGACGGGCGGCCGCAGTATGGCATCCGCGTGGAACCCGGCGAGGCTCCCGCAGCGCTTGCGCATCCGGAAGCCGCCCAGCCGGGCGGCGCCGGCCACGAAGACGGCAGCCAGGACGCCGAAGGCGAGGACGCGCACCGGCAGCAGTAGCCGCCGTCGGGCATCCAACTGCCAGGGACAACGAAAGGGGCGGGCCACCGGAAGGACTTCCGGTGGCCCGCCCCTTTGGCGTCCGTCCACCCGATCCCAGGTGGACATGTCCCCTGTCGGCAGCAGGGAATGGACATATGGGTGTTATGTCCATTCCCGTGACGGGGAGACGGACATGTCCGTCCGGACTACTCGGCGTCCTGGTAGATGCCCGCCATCCAGGCTTCGACGTCCTCTGCCTTGCGCGGCAGGGCTGCGCTCAGGTTGACCGGGCCGTCGGCCGTCATGAGGATGTCGTCCTCGATCCGTACGCCGATGCCGCGGTACTCCGCCGGAATGGCGAGGTCTTCGTTCTTGAAGTACAGGCCGGGTTCGATGGTGAACACCATGCCTTCGGTGAGGATGCCGTCAAGGTACAGTTCGCGCTTGGCCTGCGCGCAGTCGTGGACGTCCAGGCCCAGGTGGTGGCTGGTACCGTGCGGCATCCAGCGGCGGTGCTGCTGGCCCTCGGGGCTGATGGCCTCCTCCACGGAGACCGGTAGCAGGCCCCACTCGGCCAGGCGCTCGGCCAGGACCTTGGTGGCCGCGGCGTGGATGTCACGGAACTTCGCGCCCGGCTGCGCGGCGGCGAAACCGGCGTCGGCGGCGTCCAGCACGGCCTCGTAGACCTTGCGCTGAACATCGGAGAAAGTGCCGTTGGCGGGAAGGGTGCGGGTGACGTCCGCGGTGTACAGCGACTCGGCCTCGACGCCCGCGTCCAGCAGCAGCAGTTCGCCGGCGTTGACCTTGCCGTTGTTGCGGGTCCAGTGCAGGACAGTGGCGTTGTTGCCGGAGGCCGCGATGGTGTCGTAGCCGAGCTCGTTGCCCTCTTCGCGGGCGCGGGCGAAGAAGGCGCCTTCGACGACGCGCTCCCCGCGCTCGTGCGTCAGTGCGCGCGGCAGGGCGCGGACGACGTCGGCGAAGCCGGCCACCGTGGCGGCCACGGCAGTCTTCATCTGCTCGATTTCCCACTCGTCCTTGAGCAGGCGCAGCTCGGAGAGGGCCTCGCTGAGGAGTTCGTCCAGGGCGTCCAGCTCCGCGAGGTCCAGGTTTTCCGGGTCCTTGGCCGTGTTGTAGCGGGCCGTGTCCACGAGTGCGTCAATGTTTTCGTCGACCTTGCGGACCAGGCGGATGGAGATTCCGCCGATTTCCGGGGCGCCCACGTTCTTGGTGATGGCAACCTCGAGCTCGTCGATGTGTGCCGTCGGCAGGCGCAGCCGCGCTTCGAATTCGGCGAGCGTGGGGCGGGCGCCGATCCAGAATTCCCCGGAGCGGGCATCGGCGTAGAACTGTTCGGTGTCCCGGCCGGCAAGCGGGCGGAAGTAGAGGGCCGCGCGGTGGTTGCCGCCGTCGTCGCCGCTACCTTCCTCGACGGGTTCCAGGATGAGCACGGCGTCGGGCTCGTGGTCCAGGCCGAGGCCGGTCAGGTGGGCGAAGGCCGAATGCGGGCGGAAGCGGTAGTCGGTGTCGTTGGAACGGACCTTCAGGGGGCCGGCCGGAATGACGAGCCGTTCGCCTGCGAACTTCTCGGAGATTGCCCGACGGCGGGCGGCAGCATGGTCTGCAACGGCATCGCGCGCAGGGGTCACCTGCGCGGCGGGTGCCCAATTGCTGGCCATGAAGGCCTTGAAGGCATCGGATGTGGGGCGCTGGGACCGGTTGTTGACGCGGTCTTCCAAGGGCTGCTCAGCTGAATTTTGGGTGTTTTCTGCATCGTTCACGCTCCCATGTTCCCATCTGCCCACGGCGCGGGCCAACGCGACGGTCCGGGCCCGGAGCGGGACGTGCAGGCCCTTGCAAGGGCCCACGCCGCCGAGGGGCCCGAACCGAGCGCAGCGAGGTTTGGGAGGCGGTGGGGATTAGGCTGGGAAAGTGAAGATCGACCTGCACACCCACTCCAACGTTTCGGACGGAACCGAGACCCCGGGCGAGCTGATCCGCTCAGCCGCGGCGGCCGGATTGGACGTGGTGGCGCTGACCGATCACGACTCCACCGACGGCTGGGCACAGGCCTCCGTGGCGGCCCTGGAACACGGCGTGGCCTTGGTTCCCGGCATGGAGATCTCCTGCCGCACCGCGGAAGGAATCAGCGTCCACCTGCTGAGTTACCTCCACGACCCCGCGCATCCCGGCCTCCTGGAGGAAATCACCAAATCCAAGGACGCCCGGCTGACCCGTGCCCAGCGCATGGTCAGCCTGCTGGCGGAGGACTACCCGCTGAGCTGGGACGACGTCATCCACCATGTGGCCCCGGGTGCGACGGTGGGCCGGCCACACATCGCCGATGCCTTGGTGGCGGCGGGCGCGGTCGCCGACCGCACGGAAGCCTTCAGCGCCATCCTCAGCTCCCGCTCGCGCTACTTCGTACAGCACTACGCGCCGGAGCCGGCGTTCGCCGTCGAACTCGTCCGGGCCGCAGGAGGGGTGCCGGTGTTCGCGCATCCTGTGGCGTCCGCGCGCGGCCGGGTGGTGGGGGAGCGCACCTACCACGAAATGGCCGACGCCGGCCTGCTGGGCCTGGAGGTCGAGCACCGGGACAACCCGGAAGAAGGCAGGGCGTTCCTGCGCCGTTTCGCCTCGGAGAACGGGCTGTTCATGACCGGTTCCTCCGACTACCACGGCAAGGGCAAGGTGAACGTGCTGGGGGAAAACGTCACCAGCCCGGAGGTGCTGGCACAAATCGAGGAACTGGGCACGGGCTGCCGCGTGGTGCGGCCCTGAAATGCCTTGACTTGGGGTCGCGCCCGAGTAGTGTTTCCGATGCTGGGGAGCGGCCATCGGCCGAGGCTGGACACTGTTGGTCTCTGCACCCAGAGGAGTCATTGTGATCAGGAAAATCATTGCTGTCGGCGCAGCATTCTTCGCGTTGATGTTCATCGCCCCGGCAGCACAGGCACTGCACTGTGAAAATGCCAGCAGGCCCGTGGATACCTCCCACGCCACGGCGGTACAAACCGATATCGGCACCGTCTATGTGCAGGGAAACTGGGTGGTGCTTCCCTTTGAGCCCGATGTGTGGATCTTTGTTCCGCCGGGATCGTTGACGCTCATCGGCGTGACGGACCATGTCACCCCGGCCGGCCAGCAGGGGAACTACATGAACGGTGACGCCGTCGCACTGTTGGCGAACAGGTGCGCCAACGTCGTAGTGGACAACCGCCAAACCGAGCACGGCATCCAGGTGGCGTGCCTCTGACGGTGTGAACTGCTGTAATCAGGGGAACCGCGGGTTGGCGTGATCAGCGGGTTGGCGTGATCAGACTGCGGCTTCGTCGGCCGCTTGCTCCACGAACTCGGCCTTGCCGTCCAAGCGCTTGCGCATGATGTCGATTGCGGGGGCGTTCTGGTCCACGCAGACGAACCTGCGGCCAAGCTTCCCGGCGACCGCACCGAGCGTCCCGGACCCTGCGAAGAAGTCAAGGCACCAGTCCCCGGGCCGGCTTGAGGCCGAAACGATCCGGCGCACCAGCCCTTCGGGCTTCTGCGTCGGGTAACCGGTCTTCTCCTTGCCGGTCGGGGACACGATGGTGTGCCACCAGACGTCCGTGGGCAGCTTGCCTTTTTTCCGCTTGGCCTCTGTGACCAGGCCGGGAGCCATGTAGGGCTCCCGGTCCACTTCGTCGTTGTCGAAATGGTACTTCGCCGGGTTCTTCACGTAGACAAGGATGTTGTCGTGCTTCGTGGGCCAGCGGTTCCTTGCCCGTGCCCCGTAGTCGTAGGCCCAGATGATCTCGTTGAGGAAGCATTCCCGGCCGAAGATCGCATCGAGCATCACCTTGGCGTAGTGCACCTCGCGGTAGTCCAGGTGCAGGTACAGGGTGCCGTCCTCGGACAGCAGCCGCCAGGCCTCGAGCAGCCGGGGCTCCAGGAAAGACCAGTAGTCGCTGAAGGCGTCGTCGTAGCTGTGCAGGGCGCCCTTGATGGTGTCGTAGGACCGGCCCTTGAAGCCAAGCCGATCGCCTTCGCCGTCGGCGTTGCGGACCATCCGGGTTTCCTGGCGGCGCTGCACCCTGCCCGTGTTGAAGGGCGGATCGACGTAGATCAGTGTGAAGGCGCCGTCCGGCAGCGTGGGGAGGAACGCGGCGTTGTCCGCATGCACCACCAGGTTGCTGCCGTCCGGCGCCCAAACAGTGTCAGTCATTGAGGCGTTTATGCCTCGGCGTTCTCAGCGGCGGAGGAGACAACCTCGCCGTTGCGGCGGCGGGTGCGGGCACGGCGGGCGCGCGCCGGCTTCTCGCCGGTGCCCTCACCGGACTGCGCGGCATCGGCCGAGGCGGCGGAACGGACTGCACCCTCCGACGGTGCTGCCTCACCTTCGCTGCGGCGGCGACGGGTACGGGTACGGCCGCCGTCACTGTCCTTGGACGCGGAGCCGCCGGAACCGCCCTGGCGGCGTCCGCCGTCGGACTTTCCGCCACGGCCGCCGGAACGGGAGTTCTTCTTGCCGGTCTCGCCAAGATCCTCCAGGACCTCGGCGTCGACGCCGGCCAGCACCCGCTTGTCGCGCGGCAGTCGGCCCTTGGTGCCCTCCGGGATATCCAGGTCGGTGTACAGGTGCGGCGAGGAGGAATAAGTCTCCACCGGCTCAGGCACGTTCAGGCCCAGGGCCTTGTTGATGAGGGCCCAGCGCGGAACGTCGTCCCAATCGACGAAGGTGACGGCGGTGCCCTTGTTGCCGGCCCGGCCGGTACGGCCGACGCGGTGCAGGTAGATCTTCTCGTCCTCAACGCACTGGTAGTTGATGACGTGCGTGACATCCTCGACGTCGATACCGCGGGCGGCGACGTCGGTGGCAACGAGCACGTCCACCTTGTTGTTCCGGAAGGCACGCAGGGCCTGCTCGCGGGCGCCCTGTCCGAGGTCGCCGTGGATGGCGGCGGCTGCGAAGCCGCGGTCCACCAGTTCCTCGGCCACCTTCGCGGCAGTGCGCTTGGTCTTCGTGAAGATGATGGTGCGTCCGCGGCCCTTCGACTGCAGGATGCGGGAGACGACCTCGGTCTTATCCATGCTGTGCGCACGGTAGATGAGCTGGCGGATATCGCGCTTGGTCAGCCCCTCGTCATTGGGGTCGGCGGCGCGGATGTGGGTGGGCTGCGTCATGTAGCGGCGGGCCATCGCGATGACCGGGCCGGGCATGGTGGCGGAGAACAGCAGCGTCTGGCGTACCGCCGGGGTGCCTGCGATCAGGGTCTCGACGTCGGGCAGGAAGCCGAGGTCCAGCATCTCGTCGGCCTCGTCGAGGACAACGATCTTGACGTTCTTCAGGCTCAGGTGCTTTTGCTTGTAGAGGTCGATCAGGCGCCCCGGGGTGCCGACAACGAGCTCGACGCCCTTCTGCAGGGCCTCGATCTGCGGTTCGTAGGCGCGGCCGCCGTAGATGGTGGCAATGCGTGCGTTGCGCTTGCGGGACGCGGTCTGGAGGTCGTTGGCCACCTGCACCGCGAGCTCCCGGGTGGGAACGATCACGAGTGCCTGCGGGGCACCCGGGACGGCGAGCTTTTCGTAGCCGGGGTCGTCCTGGCCGACGACGCGCTGCAGGGCCGGGATGCCGAAGCCGAGGGTCTTTCCGGTGCCGGTCTTGGCCTGGCCGATGATGTCATGGCCGCCCAAGGCGACCGGAAGGGTCATGGCCTGGATAGGGAAGGGGTGGGTGATACCGGCGTCGGCCAGCGATTCCACGATGTCGGCACGGACGTTGAAGTCGGCGAAGGATTTCTCTTCGATCTCGTGGGGCGTTTCGTCCGAGGTGATGGTTTCCTCGGGTTCGATCGATTCGTTGCCGTCACTTAGGACTTCATGGGTGTGCAATTCACTCACAGGGGAGTTTCCTTATTCATTTGGGCTGCGCTGTGTGCTCGACGGTTCCGGCGGAGCCGTTCCGGAGCACGGAGGGGCGCAAGCAGGTCCAGTGGAAGCCGATCGCGGGCTATCTGAATACTGGCACTGGTGACCAGCGGGCAAATCTCAAGATCGCGTAGGTGCGGGCTTGTTGAGTCAAAAAGGAAATGAATCAACGACCGGGCATCCATTACTACGGGTCAAGTGTAACGGTTTCTCCGCTTGGCCCGCTGAAGACGCCACGTCAGCCGATCAGTTCGAGGGAAATCTGCCGGGTGTTGATATCGGCGGCCAGTAGCCGCACACGGACCTTGGTGCCGGATTCCATCTCGCCCTCGCAGCGGGCGGTGACTGCTGGTTCGGCGATCTGCACGACGCCGGAGGGGCGGCCGTTGCCGTTCCCGTTGCCATTGTTGCCGTTCGGCTTGGATCCGTTCGGCTTGGAGCCGGAGATGACGACGGCGTCGAACTCCTCGCCCACATGGCTCACGAGCAGCGCGGCCTCCACGGTGTCCAGCGCCAGCCGCTCGAGCCTGCCGGCCAGTTGGTCAGACGTGGCCATGATCGCCGGCAGCGCCGGCAGCGCCTCGCGGGCCCATGCGGGAATTCCGTTGCCGTTGCTCAGGGCCTCGCAGATCACCAGGACAAAGCGGTCGACGAGGCGCCGCAGCGGGGCGGTGGCGTGGGCGTAGGGTGCGCCGATGGCGGACTGCAGCACGTAGCCGGGGACCTCGCCGTCGAAGGGGGTGTAGCCGGCCCCCCGGAACAGCATGCCCGCCGAATGCAGGATGGCCAGTTGCTTGGGGTCAGTGGGGTCCAAAGTCCGGAGGTATTCGCCGTAGCTCATGCCGCCGTCGCCGTCCCTCCACGGCTTGCCGAGCGCTGCCGTCTGGCGCTTGAAATGCAGCAGCGAGCGCTCGTCCGGAGAGGGCATGGTGCGCAGGATGCCCACTTTGCCGTCCAGCATCAGCTCGGCGGCCGCCATGCCGGTCATCAACGAGATCTGGGCGTTCCAGTCCTCCACCGGCAGTGACGGCGCGGCCACGATCCGGTAGTCGCCCAGCGGCAGGGCAGCGATCTCCTGGTCCGGCATGTTCAGGCTCGCTCCGCCGCGACGGCGCTCCAGGTCCACGCGCTTCAGGCCCACCTCCTTGAGCAGCTGCAGGACCGGTGCTGCCGTGCCGGCGTCGATCTCGGCCTGGACGTCGCGGTAGTTGAGCTTCGCCCGGCTGCGGACGCTGGCCCGCCGCACCGATGCCGAGCGGACCTCCGCCGCGGCATCCAATGCGAACTCCCAGACAAACGCGCCGCAGCGCTGCCCGGCCAGCAGGCTGCCGGCGTGCTCGCTGATGACCTCCGGGTGCAGGGGGATCCGTCCGTCCGGGGCGTAGAACGTCTGCCCGCGGTGCCGTGTCTCCTCGTCCAGGGCGCCGCCGGGGGTAACGAAGGAGGGGACGTCGGTGATGGCGTAGAAGACCTTGTAGCCTTCGCCGGCGCGCTCGATGTGCAGCGCCTGGTCGAGGTCCGTGGAACTGGCAGGATCGATGGTCACGAAAGGGATGTGGTCGAGGTCCAGCGGTGGCAGGGAGTGCCGGGCCACGGCTTCCTTGGCCTCGGCAATGGCGTCGTGTGGAAAGTCCCCGGGCAGCTCCAGTTCCGTCCGTAGCGCGGCGAGTGCCTCCGCCAGCTGGTTCGACGTCTTACTGACATTCGGGGTTATCCGGTGATGTGACACGAAAGTCAGGGTAACCGATCCGGATTGGGCTGGAAACGACGCCGTGATGCGCAGTATTGCGCCCTGCGTCAATGGGAAGCGCAGACTGTTTCCTCGTGGTGCCTGTGCGTCTAGTGTTGCGGGTGGGGGATATAAGCAGCTCCCTCGCCACACATCGCATCCATTATCCGAGGGAGATCCTTCAATGAGTTACGAGAACCCGGCGGGCCAGCCTTACGGTGGCCCGGTCCCGCCCTACTACGCGGCGCCGCGGACCTTTGCCCCGCGCGCCCAGGTCGGCTTCGTAGAGGCCATCAAGCAGTACTACCGGCGCTACGCCGAATTCTCCGGGCGTTCCAACCGCAGCGAGTACTGGTGGGTCGCCCTGTACCAGGCGATTGTCAACTTCGTGCTCTGGATTCCGTATTACGTCGTGCTGGCGGGCTATACGGCATCCGTCGCATCCGCCACCACCGTTGCGGAGCAGCAGGCGGCAACCCAGGCGTTCCCTGCCGCGGCCCTGCTCTTCGGCGCGTTGGCCGGCCTCTGGGGCCTTGCCCACCTCGTGCCGAACCTGGCCATCATTGTCCGCCGCCTGCACGACACCGGCCGCAGCGGCTGGTTCGTCCTTCTGGGCCTGATCCCGTTCGTCGGCGGCATCATCCTGCTGGTCCTGACTGTCATCGAGTCCAAGCCTGAAGGCGCCCGCTACGGCGCCTAAGCATTTCCGCTGAAACAACGACGGCGGCCGTCGCCCAAGGTGCAATAAGCACCCGGGGCGGCGGCCGCCGTCGTCATTGAACCGATTGTGACTGCGGGCCCATTAAGCCTCGGGCAGGGCTGCGAGCAGCGACTGCGCTGCCGCCGTCGGGTCGCTGGCTTCGGTGATCGCCCGCACCACCACGATGCGGCTGGCTCCGGCCTGCACCACCTCTTCCACATTGCCGTGATCGATGCCGCCGATGGCGAACCACGGCAGCTGGACGCCGCCCACCCGTTCCTCGTCGGCGGCGTGCACCGCATTCGCGGCGTACTTGACCAGGTCCAGACCGACCGCGTCCCGGCCCGGCTTCGTCGGCGTTGCCCACACCGGACCCACGCAGAAATAATCCAGGCCGCTGCGGCCCGGAGACGCGGCGATCGCGGCGTCAACCTGTTCCGGGGTGTGGGTCGACAGGCCGATCACCGTGGGGTCGTGCAGCAGTTTCCGTGCCGAGCGCAGCGGAAGATCCTTCTGGCCGATGTGGAATACCGGGGCCCCGGAAAGGGAGGCGATGTCCGCCCGGTCGTTGACGGCCCAGAGGCGGCCGTGTCGGTGGGCCACCGCATGCAGGACCTCCAGCAGTTCAAGCTCCTCGGCCGCTTCGATCGTCTTGTCGCGGAGCTGGATGATGTCCACTCCGCCTTCGAACGCGGCGTCGACGAATTGCTCGAAATCGCCCTGCTTCTTCCGGGCGTCGGTGCACAGGTAGAGGCGGGCAGTGGTGTGCAGAACATGCTGGGTCATGGAAACCAGAGTAGTTCCCCTAAACTGGGCTGGTACTGCGGGAGCCGCGACCGTCGTAATAAGACCGTCCGGCTGAGAGGGCTTCAGCGCCGACCGCTTGACCTGATCCGGTTAATGCCGGCGTAGGGAAGGACCCATGGACACACTTCACCCGGCACCCCGGAATCCCGCCCTCACCGCCGACGTCGCGGTCATCGGTGCGGGCATCATAGGCCTCGGCATCGCCCATGAAGCCCGCCGCTCGGGACGGTCCGTGGTGGTCATCGACCCCGCCCCCGCGACCGGTGCAACCTTCGCCGCGGCAGGCATGCTGGCACCGGTGAGCGAGCTGCACTATCAGGAGGAAGACCTCCTCGAGCTGATGCTCGCCTCCTCGCAGCTCTGGCCGGGCTTCGTAGAAGGTCTGCAGTCCGCGGCGCGGGGCACCGGATACCGCACGACGCCGACCCTCGCCGTAGGTGCGGACGCCGCCGACCGCCGGGCCTTCGCCGACCTCCGGGACGTCCAACTGGGCCTGGGCCTGGAGATCCGGGCCCTGCCGCTGCGCGAGGCCCGCGAACGCGAGCCCCTGCTCAGCCCGCAGATTTCCTGTGCCTTCGAAATTCCCGGAGACCACCAAGTGGACCCGCGCCGGCTTGCCGCAGCCATCCTCGAAAGCCTTGGCCGGCACTCACCGCAGGACCCGAGCTGGGTTGACGGAGCTACAGACGGTTTCCTGCTCAACACGGCAGCCGCAGGGCTCCTCTGGGAGGACGCGGCGGGGGAGGACGCCTCGGTGGAGGACGCCTCGGTGGCCGGGGTGCTCCTGGCCGACGGCACCAGGGTCCGGGCCGCGGAAACCGTGGTCGCCAACGGCCTGGGTGCTTCCGCACTGGAGGGACTGCCGGAATGGCTCGCCTTGCCGCTACGGCCGGTGTACGGGGACATCCTGCGCCTGCGCGTGCCACCGCACTTGCAGCCCTTGCTCACGGCGACGGTGCGGGGCCTGGTCCGCGGGGTGCCCGTGTACATCGTGCCCCGCGACGACGGCACGGTGGTGATCGGCGCCAGCCAGCGCGAGGACGGGCCCAGTTCGGCCAGCGTCGTGTCCGCGGGCGGGGTGTACCAGTTGCTCCGCGACGCCCAGGTCCTGCTTCCCGCCGTCGCGGAGCTGGAACTGCTCGAATCCACCGCCCGTGCCCGTCCCGGAACCCCGGACAACGCGCCCCTCCTGGGCCGGGTCGGCACCGCCGCTCCGCGTGCAGGCCGCGACGGCGGGCAGCTGCCTGGCCTGATCGTCGCCACCGGTTTCTTCCGGCACGGCGTCCTGCTCACCCCGGCGGCCGCCTCCATCTGCGTGGGGCTCATGGACGGCCGCCGCGACGAACGCTGGACCAGGTTCCGGCCCGACCGTTTCCCGAACTCCCTCCACCCAGCACCAGCCACCATCAAGGAACACGCATGAACATCAAGCTCAACGGGGACCACCGTTCAATCGGCGACGGCGCCTCGGTCACCACCCTTGTCACGGAACTCACCGGGCGCGGCCTGGACGCCAGCGGCCAGGCGACGGACGGACGCAAGATCGGCGTCGCCGTCGCCCGCAACGCCGAGGTGGTTCCGCGCAGCCAGTGGGCAGCGACGGCGCTCGCAGAGGGCGACGAACTCGAAATCGTCACCGCGGTACAGGGAGGCTGAAGCATGACCACCACAAGCATCCGGACACAGAACGATCCGCTGGTGATCGACGGCGTCGAGTTCGGCTCGCGGCTCATCATGGGCACCGGCGGGGCACCGAGCCTGGACGGCCTGGGCGCCGCCCTGCTGGCCTCGGGTACCGAACTGACCACCGTGGCCATGCGGCGGTATTCGCCCGCCGAGACCGGGTCCCTGTTCCAGTTGCTCCTGGACAATGGCATCCGCGTCCTGCCCAACACAGCCGGCTGTTTCACCGCGAAGGACGCCGTGCTCACCGCCGAGCTTGCCCGCGAAGCCCTCGAAACCGACTGGGTGAAACTGGAAGTCATCGCCGACGAACACACCCTGCTGCCGGACGCCGTCGAACTGGTCGACGCCACCGAGCAACTGGTGAACCGCGGCTTCAAGGTCTTCGCCTACACGAACGACGACCCCGTGCTGGCCCTGCGGCTGGAGAACCTCGGGGCCACCGCGGTGATGCCGCTTGGCGCGCCGATCGGCACCGGCCTGGGCATCCTGAACCCGCACAATATCGAACTCATCGTCTCCCGGGCTTCCGTTCCCGTGGTGCTCGACGCCGGAATCGGCACGGCCTCCGATGCCGCCCTCGCCATGGAACTCGGCTGCGATGCCGTGCTGCTGGCCACTGCGGTGACCCGCGCCCAGAATCCGGTGCAGATGGGGGAGGCCTTCAAACACGCCGTGGTGGCCGGTAGGCTGGCGAAACAGGCCGGCCGGATCCCGCGCCGCGAGCACGCTTTGGCTTCCTCGGCAATGGAAGGCCGCGCCGAATTCCTCTGACGGGTTCTGCAAGGAGTGCCATGAGCGAAGCGAAGGACATCCTGAGCCAGGCGGAAATCGATGAAGCCCTGCCTGGCCTGCCGGACTGGGAGTACCGCTCCGGCGGGCTCGTGACGGTCTACAAGCTGCCGACGTCCGCTGCCGCGCTGGAGCTGATTGCCGCCGTCGGCCAGATCGCCGAGGAGCTGAACCACCACCCGGACCTGGACTGGCGCTACAACCGGGTGTTCCTGCGGTTCACCTCCCACGACGCCGGCACGGCAGTCACCGGCCGCGATATCCGCGGCGCGCGGCGCTGCAGCGAGGCTGCGGCGGCCGCCAGCGCCGTGGCCCAAGCGGAGCGTTTCCCTCCCGCCGGCTGACCCTGAACGCAATGTGGCCACCAACCGTGATGGTTGGTGGCCACACTTGCTTGCGGGCTGAGCCTAGAGACGCAGGGCGGCGGTCAGCTTCGCCGTATCGTGTGCCGTGCGGATCCGTCCCAGATAGAGGACGACGGCCACGGCGGCCGCCGTTCCGATCACCATGGGCAGCACCCAGGGGATCCAGGTCAGGCCGGGCTGGTAGCCGAAGCCGAGCATGATGAAGATCGTCCAGCTCAGCATGCCGACGGCCAGCGCCACGCCCGCCGGGAGCGCGATGCCGTACTTGCCGTGGCGTTTGTCGTTCGCCCAGACGATCAGGCCCGCGGCAACGGTGACCAAGGCCACAATGACAAGTGAAAGCATGTTTCCTCCCGGCTGGCTGGTTGGCAGAAAGGTCTTAGAGGGCCCCGAAACCCACGCGGCGCACTTCCTCGGCGCCGATCTCCACATAGCCCAGGACGCTGCCCGGGACGATGACCTGCCGGCCCTTTTCATCGCTCAGGCGCAGGTCGCTGCCCTTGGAGATGGCTTCGCTGACAATCTTCGCGACGGCCTCGGCATCGAGCGCAGATTCCAGCACGATCTCACGGCCAACGTTCTGAATGCCGATCTTTACTTCCACAGCAAGGCCTCCCAGCCGGTTTAGGGTTTACTCAGTTCTCTATTTCTAGCCTAGGACTCTTTGGGGAAGCGACTGATTCCGCGCCAAGCTAAACGGTAGATCAACTCGCTGGCCACATCGAGGTCCAGCCCGCCGTCGGTCTCCAGCCAGTACCGGGCACTGACCTGGGCCATTCCGGCCAGGCCGCGGCCCAGCAGTTGGGCCTCCATAGGCGGCAGCTTGGTGTCTTCGGCAATGACCTTCGCCACGGCGTCGGCGAAGGTGCGGTTGAAGGTCTCAAGCCGGGAGCTGACATCGGGATCGTTGATCAGGTCGGATTCGAACACCAGACGGTGGGCCTGGTCGTCGGCCGCGATGAACTGGAAGTAGGCGCGCATCACCGCCTGCACGCGCTGCTTGTTGTCCGTGGTGGAGTTCAGGGCGCTGAGCATCAGCTCCGTGAGCGTGGCCAGATGGCTGTCCAACAGGGCCATGTAGAGCTCGCGTTTTGACGGGAAATGCTGGTAGAGGACCGGTTTGCTGACCCGTGCGGTCTCGGCTATTTCGTCCATGGCTGCGCCGTGGAAGCCGTTGGCCACGAACACTTCCAAGGCGGCACTGAGCAGTTGCGCGCGGCGTTCGTCCCGCGGAAGCCTGGCGGAACGTGTTGCGCCGCTCCGCTCCTGCTTAGCCGGTACCACCTGCTGTGTGCGTGCGCTTTCAGCCACTTGTCTGCCGCCTTTCCTTTGCAGTTATGACCACTTTACGTCCCGGTAATATGACCTGTCGGCAGCGGCGGGCATACATTGAAGTATGGCTACTGCATTTGCTGCCCCCACCACGTCCGCCGCGCTGCCTCCCCTGGTTGACGCCGCCGCGGAACTGAGCACCGAAGAAGTAGAGCGCTACTCGCGCCATCTCATTATTCCGGAGATCGGTTCGGTGGGTCAGCGCCGCCTGAAGAACGCAAAAGTGCTGGTCATCGGCGCAGGCGGCCTCGGTTCGCCGGCCCTGCTCTACCTGGCCGCCGCTGGCGTGGGCACCATCGGCATCATCGACGACGACGACGTGGACTTGAGCAACCTCCAGCGCCAGATCATCCACGGAGTGTCCGACGTCGGCCGCCCCAAGATCGAGTCCGCCCGGGACGCCATCCGGGAACTGAACCCGCTGGTCACCGTGCAGCTCCACAACGAGCGACTGGATTCCTCGAACGCCCTGGACATCTTTGCCGGCTACGACCTCATCCTGGACGGTGCCGACAACTTCGCCACCCGCTACCTCGTCAACGACGCCGCCGAAATCCTCGGCAAGCCCTACGTGTGGGGCTCCATTTTCCGCTTCGACGGCCAGGTGAGCGTGTTTTGGGCCAAGCACGGTCCCAGCTACCGGGACCTGTACCCGGAAGCCCCTCCGGCCGGCTCGGTCCCCTCGTGCGGCGAGGGAGGCGTCTTCGGCATGCTGTGCGCCGCCGTCGGCTCCCTGATGGTGACCGAGGCAATCAAGCTCATCACCGGCGTCGGGCGCTCCCTGCTGGGCCGCGTGGCGCTTTTCGACGCGCTCGGCGGCAGCTGGCGCGAGATCAAGGTGGCCAAGGACCCCGAAGCGGAGCCGGTCACCGAACTCACCGACTACGAGGCCTTCTGCGGCATCACCCCCGTGGTGGACGCCGGCAGCGTGCCCACCGTGAGCGCCACCGAGCTGGCCGGCATGCTGGAAGCCCGCGAGGCGGGGGACCGGGACTTCGAACTCGTGGACGTCCGGGAGAGCGGCGAACACGACATCGTGAACATCGACGGCTCCGTGCTGATCCCGCAGGGCAGGATCCTGGCCGGGGAAGCCTGGGCGGAGCTGCCGCAGGACAAGGACATCGTGTTCCACTGCAAGAGCGGGGCACGCTCCGCTGCGGTGATGGCTGCCGCCCGCAAGGCCGGGTACACCCGGATCAAGCACCTCGACGGCGGCATCCTGGCCTGGGTGCGCGAGGTGGAACCGCACAAGGCGGTGTACTGAGCCCCGGCCACGCCGGGAGAACACGAGGTTGCAGGATGAGCAAGGACTCCAGGACACCGCAGCGGCCCATTGCTTCGGGATTCGGCCACGGCACCACCGCCATGGAAGTTGTCGCCGGCATTGACCTGACAGGGAAGACCGCCGTGGTCACCGGGGGTTACTCCGGGCTTGGCTTGGAGACAGTCAGGGCGCTGTCCGCCGCCGGGGCCCGGGTCACCGTGCCTGCACGCCGCCCGGGACATGCCCGGAAGGTCCTCGACTCCGCGGGCCTGCCGGCCGACGCGGTCGCGGTGGCTGGGCTGGACCTGGCAGACCAGGCCTCCGTCAAGGAATTCGCCGCATGGTTCCGTTCCTCCGGCGAGGCCCTCGACATCCTGATCAACAATGCAGCAATCATGGCGAGCCCGGAACGGCGGGTGGGGCCGGGGTGGGAGTCCCAGTTCGCCACCAACCACCTGGGCCACTTCACGCTGGTCAACACGCTGTGGCCTGCGCTGTCCGCCGCCGGCTCGGCCCGTGTGGTGTCTTTGTCCTCCACCGGGCACAAACTCTCGCCCATCCGTTTCGAGGACATCAATTTCGGCCTCGGCTACGACAAATGGAAGGCCTACGGCCAGGCCAAGACGGCAAATGCGCTGTTCGCCGTCGAACTTGACCGGCTCGGCAAGGCAGGCGGGGTACGGGCATTCGCCGTGCATCCCGGGGGGATCATGACCGAACTGCAGCGCCACCTGGCGCGCGACGAAATGATCGCGGCCGGGTGGATGAACGCCGAGGGCAAGGTCAGGGAGGGCTTCAAAACCCCCGAACAAGGCGCCGCCACGTCTGTTTGGACAGCCACGTCCCCGGCGTTGGCCGGCATGGGGGGCGTGTATTGCGAGGACTGCGACATTGCGGAGCCCACGGACCCGGCGTCGCCCTTGGCGCGGTACAGGGGAGTGGACCCGCACGCGGTTGATCCGGAGGCGGCGCGAAGGCTGTGGGCCCTATCCGCGGATATGACGGGCGTCAACGCGTTTGGGTGAGTGACCGCCTGGGTGAGTGACCACCTGGGCGGGCTACGCCGGGAGTTTTCCCGGGTGGCGCTCAGGCGCTTTCCGCGCGGGGGAGCAAGCCGTCCGCTGTGCCGCGCGCGCTCCGGCCCTCCACCGACTGGTGGTCCACCGGGCACTCGGCCTGCCGGGCCGGGGTGGCAGGCTGCTCCACCTGGATTCCATAGAGAGCCTCGAGTGCTGAAACGTAATCGTCCTGCTGGCCGTTGGCGGCAAGTTCCCGTGCCCTGACCGTGGGGATGTGGAGCAGCTGCTTGACCATGCGGCGCAGCGCGAACTCCACCTCTTCGGCGGCAGCCGTGCAGCCGTGGCGGGCCCGGACCTTCTCCATCTCGGCGTCCAGCACGCTCATGGTGTGGCGGCGCAGCGCCACGATGGCGGCATCGACCGATCGGGCTTCGCGCTCCTGCTCGAAAGCGGCCGCGGCGCCGGACACAATGGTGCTGGCCTGGGCGAGGGACTCCGCCTGCTCCTGCGGGGCAGCGAGCCGGACGGATTCGAGCGTCAGCAGCTCCACGCCGTCGAGTTCGCCGACGGTGGGGTCGAAGTCGTGGGTCAGGGCAAGGTCGATCGCGATCAGCGTGCCGGTGGAAGACTCGCGGATGCGCGCCAGTTCGGCGGCTTCCACGCGGTTGTCCGAACCGCTGCAGCCGATCATCACGTCGGCCGCGGCGACGGCGGCCGGCAGCTTGTCGGCGTCGAGGGCGGTGCCGCCGCGGGTGGCCACGAAGGTTTCGGCGCGGCCCGAGGAGGAATAGACGGAGATGTCCTTGCAGCCGCGTTCACGGAGCAGGGACATGGTGGCTCCGGCGTAGGCGCCCGTGCCGAAGACGACGACCTTCTTGTTGCCCCAGTCGGTGTCGTCCGAGAGATCGGTGGCGAGGTCCAGTGCGACGGACACGATCGAGAGGCCCCGCGAGCCAAGGGCGGTCTGCGCCCCGACATCCTTCGCGGTCTTCGACGCGGCCTGGAACAGGCGGACGAGGCCCGGGCTGGCGGTGCCTTCGTGCTGGGCGGTGATGAGGGCGCGGCGGACCTGTCCGGCGATTTCGCGTTCGCCCACGACGGCGGAATCGAGGCCGGCGCTGACGGCGAAGAGGTGCCGGCTGACTTCGGAGCCGCTGTTGGTGCTGAAGGCCTTGGAGACGAGCTGCTCGTTGAGGCCGCTCAATCCGCTGATCTTGCCGACCAGTGCGGAACGGGCCGCCTCAAGGTCCTCCGCGTGCGCGGTTTCCCCGTAGATTTCGTAGCGGTTGCAGGTGGCCAGGACAACGGCGCCGGAGACAAGCCCGCTTTCGGCGAGGGCGGAGGAGGCAAGCACGGAAGAACCGGTGCTCAGCTGAGCAACGGTCTCAAGGTCGATGTCGGCATGTGTTGCCACCAGAGAAAAAAGAACCACAGCAGAGACATCATAGCTTTTTCGGTGCCTCGTAGAACAACAGGCACGTGATGGCTCCTGCCACTGACCGGCGTGACATATGCCATGGCGGCGGTCGGCGACAGACTGTCGTTATCTTTTGCCCCCGATTTTCGGCACAATCGAAGGCATGACTTCCAGCTCTGCCCTGCCGGGTTCCGCGCAGCCTGCCCCTTCCACTGCCGGGGACGCCGTGGCCTCCGGACTCGACGCCGGCCACCCCTTGATGGACGGCCGCACCGCGGATTCGCCCCTGATCCAGGCGTACCGAGGCGGCAAGCCCAGCCGGCGACCGGTGTGGTTCATGCGCCAGGCCGGCCGCTCGCTTCCGGAGTACCTGAAGGTGCGCCAGGGCGTGGCCATGCTGGACTCGTGCCTGCGCCCCGAGCTGGCCGCAGAGATCACCCTGCAGCCGGTCCGCCGCCATGACGTCGACGCCGGGATCTTCTTCTCCGACATCGTCATCCCGCTCAAGCTCGCCGGCGTGGGCGTGGACATCGTGCCCGGCGTCGGCCCCGTGCTGGAGCAGCCCGTCCGGACCGCCGCCGACGTGGCTGCCCTGCCGCAGCTGAGCTGGGAGGCACTGGAACCCATCCGCGAAGCCGTGCGGCTCACCGTCGCGGAACTCGGCAACACGCCGCTGATCGGATTCGCCGGTGCGCCGTTCACACTGGCCGCCTACATGGTGGAAGGCA
The DNA here is from genome assembly GCF_056279005.1 of Arthrobacter sp. TE26545. Next base: position 2,674,301 of record NZ_JBWBQM010000001.1, on the reverse strand, counting down.
GGCCGTCCCGCGACCACCTCGGCCCCCGCACCATGATGCACGCCGACCCGGAGGCCTGGGCCGCCCTGGCCAACTGGGCCGCCGACGCCTCCGGCATGTTCCTGCGCGCCCAGCTGGAAGCCGGCGCCTCCGCCGGCCAGCTCTTCGACTCCTGGGCAGGTTCGCTGGGCCTGGCCGACTACAGCGAGCACGTGGCTCCGGCCTCGTCCCGCGCGCTGGACCACGTCCGGCACCTTGGTGCCCCGCTGGTGCATTTCGGCACCGGGACCTCCGAACTGCTCGTGGCCATGCGCGACGTCGGCGTCGACGTCGTGGGCGTGGACTACCGCCTGCCTCTCGACGAAGCCAACCGGCGCCTCGGTGGCACGGTTCCTCTGCAGGGCAACATCGACCCCGCCCTGCTCTCGGCGCCGTGGGACATCCTCGAGGCACACGTCCGTTCGGTGATCGCAGCCGGCGCAGGTGCCCCCGGCCATGTGCTCAACCTCGGCCACGGCGTCCCGCCCGAAACCGACCCCACCGTGCTGACCCGCGTGGTGGAACTCATCCACTCGATCCCGGCGGAGTAGGCCGTGCGCGGCCGGCCGGCAGCGCCGGTGCACCAGGAAAGCCGCCGGACGGCCGTCGTCGTCGGCGGCGGCATTTCCGGCCTCCTCGCGGCCCGCGGGCTCGCCGCGGCCGGCCTGGCCGTCACCGTTCTGGAAGCCCGGGAAGAATGGGGCGGCTGCGTCGGCAGGCACGAACTCGGCGGGCTGGTCCTGGACAGTGGTGCCGAGTCGTTCGCCACCCGCTCCACCGCCGTGTCCGACCTCGCCCGCGAGCTCGGACTGGCGGACAACATCGTGGCCCCGCATCCCGGCGGAGCCTGGGTCCAGCTGCCGGACGGGCCGCAGGAACTTCCCAAGACCGGAGTGCTCGGCATCCCGGCCAACCCCTGGGACCCGGAGGTGCGGCGTTCGCTCGGGCTGGCCGGCGCCCTCCGTGCTTCCCTTGACCGCTGGCTGCCCGCCACTTGGGGTGCCGGCGGCGATGTCACCAGCGTCGCCGCCCTGGTCCGTGCCCGGATGGGCCGCCGCGTCCTGGACCGGCTGGTGTCGCCCGTGGTGGGCGGCGTGCATTCGGCCGACCCGGAACTGCTCGACGTCGACATGGTCGCACCCGGCCTGCGCATGGCCATGCGCTCCACGGGTTCCCTGGCGGCCGCCGTCGCGCATCAGCGCAGGGTGGTCGGAGCGCCAGACCCCAGCGAAGCCAGGAAGGCGGGCTCCGCCGTCGCCGGGCTGGCCGGCGGCATGAACACGCTCGTCTCCGCGCTGCTGGCCGATCTGGGCTCCCGCGGCGTCACCCTGTTGCCCGGAACCCGGGCGGAGTCCGTTGCTCGCACCGGCGGCGCCTGGCGCGTGAAGGCCGTCAGCGGCGGCGAAAAGCGGGACTACGAGGCCGGACGGCTCGTCGTCGCGCTTGACGGTCCGGCCGCCGTCGGGCTGCTGGAGTCCGCGCTGCCGGAGCTGGCAGCGCTCCGCCCGGCCGCCGGGCCGCTGGTCAGCCTGGTGAGCCTGGTGGTGGACAAGCCCGAACTCGATTCCCGGCCGCGGGGCACCGGAATCCTGGTGGCGCCCCAGGTACCGGGCGTCCAGGCCAAGGCGCTTACCCACGCCACCGCGAAATGGGACTGGCTTGCCGAGGAAGCGGGACCCGGCACCCACGTGCTCAGGCTGTCCTATGGGCGGGCGCACGGTGGAACTGCTGACGCGTCCACGGTCGATCCCGCGGCCCTGGACGATGCGGCGCTCTTCGAAGCCGCGCTTCGCGATGCGTCCACCCTGCTTGGCGTGCCCCTCGGTACGGAGGACGTGCTGGACTGGGACGTGGTCCGTTGGGCCGGCGCCCTGCCGTTTGCCGCCGTCGGCCACAAACAGCGGGTGGCCGAGGTCCGGAAGGTGAGCGGCGAGGCCGGGGGACTTCTCCTGGTGGGCGGCTGGCTTGCAGGCAATGGACTCGCCGCGGTTGTCGCCGATACCGCGAGCCAGATCGAGGCGGTCCTGCCCGGTGCCCAAGCGCCCGGAACTCCCTGAAATTGTGAGATGACGCACTTCTACGACTTGTAGAAGTGCGTCATTTCGACTTCATGCCCCGCAGGGGGCAAACTTGAACCATGAGCCACACTTCTGCCGAATCTGTCACTAAAACTGCTGAGAACGAAGAACAGTTCTTCACTTTGTGGACTGTTTTCAAGCGTTCGGCAGGCCTCCAGCGCAGCGCCGACGCTGTTGTTGAGTTCGAGAAACTGACCGCCAGGCTTGCCGAGGACGGCGTTGTCCTGCGCGGCAGCTACGACGTCTCTGCCATGCGCGCCGACGCCGACGTGATGGTGTGGCTGCACGGCGCCAAGCCCGAAGCCCTGCAGGCGGCCGTCCGGGACATCCGCCGCAGCGGCCTCTTCGCAGGCACAGGCATCGTATGGTCCGCCATGGGCGTGCACCGCGAAGCCGAGTTCGCCAAGAGCCACACCCCGGCCTTCTCCCGCGGCGTCGAACCCAGCACCTGGCTCTGTGTCTACCCGTTCGTACGCTCCTACGAGTGGTACCTGCTGCCCGCCGAAGAGCGCGGCAAGATGCTGCGCGACCACGGACTGCTGGGCCGCGAATTCCCGCAGGTCATCTCCAACACCGTTTCTTCCTTCGCCCTGGGCGACTGGGAATGGATCCTGGGCCTGGAAGCTCCGGAACTGGTCGACCTGGTGGACCTCATGCGCCACCTGCGCGCTACCGACGCCCGCAACCACGTGCGCGAAGAGATCCCCTTCTACACCGGCCGCCGCATCACCCCCGCCGAGATCGCCGAGGTCCTCGCATGAGCAGTCCTCGCGTGAACCTGGCCGTTTCCACCGGACCGAACGACATCACCGAGCGCTTCCGCCAGGCTCCCAAGGAATACGACGCCATCCTCCTGGCCTCCTTCGGCGGCCCCGAGGGCCAGGATGACGTCATCCCCTTCCTGCGCAACGTGACCCGCGGCCGCGGCATCCCGGACGAGCGCCTTGAAGAGGTGTCGCACCACTACCGCGCCTTCGGCGGAATCAGCCCGATCAACCAGCAGAACCGCGATCTGAAGGCCTCCATTGAGGCCGAGCTCGCCGCCCGCGGCATCGAGCTGCCCGTGCTGTGGGGCAACCGCAACTGGGACCCGTACATCGCGCCGGTGCTGCAGGACGCCTACGACGCCGGCCACCGACGCATCCTCATGCTCACCACCTCTGCGTACACCTGCTACTCCAGCTGCCGCCAGTACCGCGAGGACATCGGCATCGCGTTGAACGAGACGGGCCTGGACGGCAAGCTCGAAGTGGACAAGGTCCGCGCCTACTTCGACCACCCGGGTTTCATTGAACCGTTCGTCGAAGGCACCGCCGAAGGCCTGGCCAAGGTCCGCGCAGAACTGGCCGCTGCCGGGACCCCGGACGCCCCGGTGCGCGTGCTGTTCGCCACGCATTCCATTCCCACCCGCGACGCTGAAGCCGCCGGCGCCTCCGCCGAGGAGCCCCGCGAATTCGAGGGCAACTCCGCCTACGTGGCCCAGCACCTGGCCAACGCCCGGGCGATCATGGCCGCCGTCGCCCCCGAGCTCGAATGGGACCTCGTGTACCAGTCCCGCTCGGGCGCCCCGCACATCCCGTGGCTGGAACCGGACATCAACGACCACCTCGAAGAGCTGGCCGGCCAGGGACTCAAGGGTGCCGTGATCGTGCCGCTCGGCTTCGTCTCGGACCACATGGAAGTTGCATGGGACCTGGACACCGAAGCACTGGAAACCTGCAGGAACCTTGGCATCGCCGCTACCCGCGTGCCGACGCCCGGCACGCACGGAAAGTTCGTTTCCGGCCTGGTGGACCTGATCTGCGAACGCACCGTGGAACAGCACATCCCGGACCGCCCGCACGTGACGGAACTCGGACCCTGGTACGACGTCCTGCCGGCCAACTGCTCCGAGAACTTCCGCGGCGCCAAGCCCGTCATCGCGGAGAACGGCTCCACCGTCGGCACCGGGCATGAGGCCTACCCGGTGTCCGGGGCCACCAAGTGACGGTCCGGATCGGCACGCGGGCCAGCAAGCTCGCGCTGACCCAGACCCAGCAGACGGCGGACCGGCTGGCCGCCATCGGAGGCTTCGACGTCGAACTCGTCCACATCACCACCGAAGGTGACGTCAGGACCGGTTCGCTGTCCCAGATGGGCGGCACCGGTGTGTTCGTGGCGGCCCTCCGTGAGGCGCTCCTGGACAAGCGCTGCGACGTCGCCGTGCACTCCCTGAAGGACCTGCCGACGGGCGCCGAACCCGGCCTCACCATCGCGGCGACTCCCAAGCGGGTGGACGTGCGCGACGTGCTGTGCGCCCGCGACGGGCTCACCCTGGCCGGACTCCCTGCGGGGGCCAGGGTCGGCACCGGGTCCCCGCGGCGGGCGGCCCAGCTCCGGGCGCTTCGCCAGGACATCGAGGTCATCGACATCCGCGGCAACGTGGACACCCGCCTGGGCCGCGTGCCCGGTCTGCCCGGCAACGCCACCGACGCCGTGGTGCCCGGCAAGAGCAACGACCTCGACGCCGTCGTGCTCGCCGCCGCCGGACTGGAGCGCATCGGCCGGCTTGAGACCGTGAGCGAATTCTTCGAAAGCGACGCCATGCTCCCCGCCCCGGGGCAGGGTTCCTTGGCAATCGAATGCCGTACCGCAGATGCCGCGGCCGGCGGCTCGCAGGAGGCCCTCGCCCAGGCCCTGGCCGCGTTGAACGATGAGGACACCCGCCTCGCCGTGACAGCCGAGCGTGCCGTCCTCGCCCGCCTCGAAGCCGGCTGCGCCGCCCCGGTGGGCGCCATCGCCTACCGCAAGGGCAGCATGCTGTACCTCGAGGCGGTGGTCTGCTCCGTCGACGGCGGCAAGACTGTACGCGAGAAGAAGGCCACCGACGGACTGAACGAGGTGGGCGCCACCCTGCTGGGCATCGAAGTCGCCGAACTGCTGCTCGCGGCGGGCGCCGCGGAGATCACCGACCTTGCCGCTTCCTGAGTCGGCGGACGGGCCCCGTTCCGGTGCTTCCGCGGACAGCGCGCTGCTCGGGCGGAAAGTCCTCATCACGAGGAGTCCCGACCGCGCCGGCTCCCTGGCACGGGCCTTGTCGGCCGCCGGCGCAGAACCCCTGCTGCTGCCGCTGATCGACTTCGAACGTGCGGCCGATCAACAGGCCTTGGGGGAGTCGCTGGCCGGGCTTGCCCGCGGACGCTACGACTGGCTCGTGGTCAGCAGCATCACCACGGTCCGCGCACTGAAGGCCAAGGCGGCGGAGCAGGGCAAACAGCTTTCCGAGCTCCTGCCGTCCGGTGTGCGGGTGGCAACCATCGGTCCGTCCTCGCGCCGGATCCTGGAAGCCGAGGGCATCCGGGTGGACCTGGCGCCGGAAGGCAGCCAGTCCGCCGCGGGCCTGCTCGAGGTGTGGCCCGACGGTCCCGGGCGGGTCCTGCTGCCGCAGGCGGACATCGCCGATTCCCTGCTCTCGGACGGGCTGACCGGCAAAGGCGCGGAGGTCGCCGTCGTGACCGCCTACCGGACGGTCGACTTCCCGGCCCGCCCGGAGGAGCGGCTGGACACGGAACTGGCCAAGGCCGCCGCCTGGTCCGTCACCCAGGGCGCCGAGCTGCCCCTCTTGGAGCCGGCACGTGCCCGGGGATTGATCGACGACGGCGCCCTGGCCGCCGTCGTTGCCGCCTCACCCAGCGCCGCACGCCGGATCGCCGCAACCCTGCTGCCGCTGCGGGACTGCCGCTTCATCGCGATCGGACGCTCGACGGCGGCAGAGGCCGCTGCCCTCGGAATCACCGTCGCCGCGACCGCCACGGAACCCACCCCGGACGGCATCGTCGCCGCCCTTACCGAACTGTTCGCCACCGCAGGGCCGCCCGCCCCGGAAAGGACGTAAGACATGAGCTTCCCCAACCACCGGCCCCGCCGGCTCCGCACCACCCCGGCCATGCGCCGCCTGACGGCCGAACACCGGCTGGCCCCGGCCGAGCTGATCCTGCCCGCCTTCATCCGCGAAGGCCTCAGCGAGCCTGCGTCGATCAGCTCCATGCCCGGCGTCGTGCAGCACACCACCGATTCGCTCAAACGGGCGGCCGCTGAGGCCGTGGAGCTGGGTGTCGGCGGCATCATGCTGTTCGGCGTTCCGGCCATGCGCGACGCCTCCGGTTCCGCCTCGCTGGACCCCGAAGGTGTGCTGAACAAGGCCATCCGTGATGTCCGGGCTGAGGTGGGCGACGAGCTCGTGGTCATGAGCGATGTGTGCCTGGACGAATTCACCGACCACGGACACTGCGGCGTGCTCGATGCCAACGGCTACGTGGACAACGACGCCACCCTGGAGATCTACGGGCAGATGGCCGTGGCCCAGGCGGACGCCGGTGCGCACGTGCTGGGCCCCTCCGGCATGATGGACGGCCAGGTCGCCGTGATCCGCCAGGCCCTCGAAGAAGCAGGCCACAAGAACACCGCCGTGCTGGCTTACGCCGCGAAGTACGCCTCGGCGTTCTATGGACCCTTCCGCGAAGCCGTGGACTCCCAGCTCAAGGGCGACCGCCGGACCTACCAGATGGACGCGGCCAACCGGCGCGAGGCCATCATCGAGGTGGAACTGGACCTCGAAGAAGGCGCGGACATGGTCATGGTCAAGCCGGCCATGAGCTACCTGGACATCCTGGCCGATGTCGCCGCGATGAGCCCCGTGCCGGTGGCCGCCTACCAGATCTCCGGCGAGTACGCGATGATCGAAGCCGCGGCCGCCAACGGCTGGATCGACCGCCGCGGCGCCATCACCGAATCCGTGCTGGGCATCAAGCGCGCCGGTGCCGGCATGGTGCTGACGTACTGGGCGTCCGAGCTCGCGGGCTGGCTGAAGGAAGACTGAGCCCGCACCGCCGGGAATGTTTCCGGGCGCTTCGCGGTTTGTATGCGTATGCATGAAAATAGCGAAGCTCCCGGAACCAGCCCGTCCCTTGATCCCACAGCGTTTGATCCGACGGCTTTCGACCCGACAGGACCCGTTGCGAAAGACGCCATGCTGCTGGGCGTCAGCACCTTCGGCGACGTCGACCTCGACGACGCGGGCGAGCCCAAGCATCATGCCGTGGTGCTGCGCCAGGTGGTGGAACAGGCCAAGCTGGCCGACGCCGTCGGGCTGCATTCCTTCGGGGTGGGGGAGCATCACCGCCGGGACTTCGCCGTCAGCGCACCCGAGGTGCTGCTGGCCGCGGCCGCCTCGGCCACGGAAAACATCCGCCTGGGCAGCGCCGTCACCGTACTGAGTTCGGATGACCCCATCCGCGTCTTCCAACGCTTCGCAACCCTCGACGCCGTCTCCAACGGCCGTGCCGAGGTGATCCTGGGGCGGGGTTCGTTCACTGAGTCCTTCCCGCTCTTCGGCTACGACCTGGCCGACTACGACGTCCTGTTCGAGGAGAAACTGGAGCTCTTCCACCGGGTCCGTTCGCAGAAACCGGTGAACTGGGACGGACGCACCCGCTCCGGGCTGCACGGCCAGATGGTCTACCCGCACCTCGAAAACAGGCTGCTGCCCACCTGGATCGGCGTCGGCGGCACCCCGCAGTCGGTGGTGCGCACCGCGGCCTACGGTTATCCGATGGTGCTGGCGATCATCGGAGGCCAGCCGGAGCGGTTCGCGCCGTTCGCCCAGCTCTACCGCCGGAGCCTGGCCGAGGCCGGCCACGACCCCAAGCAGCTCGCCGTGCATTCGCCGGGCTACGTGGCGGACAGCGACGAACAGGCCCGCGAAGAGTACTTCCCGCACTGGCTCGCCACCCGCAACCGGATCGGAGCCGAACGCGGCTGGGGCCCCGCCGGCCGCGGCGAGTTCGAGGCCCTCGTGGAAGAAGACGGGGCCCTGTTCGTCGGCTCGCCGGACACCGTGGCCGCCAAGATCGCCCGGCTCAAGGGAACCCTCGGCGCCGACCGTTTCGAACTCAAGTACAGCAACGGCACCCTGTCCCATTCGAAGATGATGCGCTCGATTGAGCTTTTCGGCTCCAAGGTGGCGCCGCGGGTATCCGAACTGCTCGCCCCGTGACCCTTTTCATCCCGCAGGGGCGCAAATTCCTTCCTCTGCGGGATGAAAGAATAGGGGCATGACTCGTTCGGATGATCTCTTCGCCCATGCCCAGACCCTGATGCCAGGCGGCGTCAACTCGCCCGTCCGCGCCTTCGGTTCCGTGGGCGGCACCCCGCGATTCATGGTCTCCGCGAAAGGCGCCTACCTCACAGACGCCGACGGCAAGGACTACGTGGACCTGGTCTGCTCCTGGGGTCCTGCGCTGCTTGGCCACGCCCACCCCGCCGTGCTCGACGCCGTGCACGCCGCCGTGGACCGCGGCCTCTCCTTCGGCGCGTCCACCCCGGACGAGGCCCGCCTGGCCGAACTGGTCAAGGAACGCGTTTCCGCCGTCGAGCGCCTCCGCATGGTGTCCACCGGCACCGAGGCCACCATGACAGCCGTGCGCCTGGCCCGCGGCTTCACCGGCCGCAACCTGATCGTGAAGTTCGCCGGCTGCTATCACGGCCACCTCGACGGCCTGCTGGCCGCCGCAGGCTCCGGCCTGGCCACCATGGCGCTTCCCGGCTCGGCCGGCGTCACCGAAGCCGCCGCTGCCGAAACCCTCGTACTGCCGTACAACGACATCGCCGCCGTCGAGGCCGCGTTCGCCGCGCACGGCGAGCACATCGCCGCCGTCATCACCGAAGCCGCACCGGCCAACATGGGAGTGGTCACACCGGGCGACGGTTTCAACGCCGCGCTGTCCCGCATCACCCGCGAACACGGCGCTCTCCTCATCCTGGACGAGGTCCTCACCGGTTTCCGCACCGGCTACGCCGGCTACTGGGGACTCACCGGCGGTGCATCCGAAGGCTGGACCCCGGACCTGCTGACCTTCGGCAAGGTGATCGGCGGCGGCATGCCGACGGCGGCCCTCGGCGGGCGTGCCGACGTCATGGACTACCTCGCACCGCTTGGTCCCGTGTACCAGGCGGGAACGCTCTCCGGTAACCCGGTGGCCATGGCGGCCGGCGTGGCGACCCTGACGCATGCGACGCGCGAGGTCTACTCCTTCGTGGACGCGCGGTCCCTGGAGCTCTCCGCGGCCCTGTCTTCCGCGCTGGACGCAGCCGGTGTGGACCACTCCATCCAGCGCGCCGGAAACCTGTTCTCGGTGGCCTTCGGCACCTCTGCCAACGGCGTGCACAACTACGCCGACGCCCAGGCCCAGGACGTGTTCCGCTACGCGCCGTTCTTCCACTCCATGCTCGACGCCGGCGTTTACCTGCCCCCGAGCGTCTTCGAGGCCTGGTTCCTCTCCGCGGCGCACGACGACGCCGCGATGAACCGGATCTTCGACGCCCTTCCGGCCGCCGCCAAGGCCGCCGCGCAGGCGGTTCCTGCCTGAAATACCGCAATACCCGCACGGACGGCACTGGTTCCCCCGCTGCCGGCCGTGGCAGGCGTAGTCTGGCCTCACCTACAGTAGGCGCCAGTCAGGCAGTGGATTCATGTCCCGAAACAACACACCCGACCATCCGACGGAACCGGCATCCGACCGCCGCTCCCGGTTGCTGCACTCCGGCGCCGCCCTCATCATCGTGGCCATCATTGCCGCCGCACTCTTCACGGCTTTCGTCCGCTCGGACGTCCCGGCCCTGAGCGGCACGCGCGGCACGCCGCCGAGCTCCGCCGCCGTGACGCCGTCGTCCGCAGTTCCCTCGGCGACGCCATCCGCCACGGCATCGGCAACACCGACGGCCCGGCCCACCGCGACCCATCCGCCTCCCACGGCTACCACGCCGCCCGGCACCCCCAAGCCCGTTCCGACGCCGGTGCCCACGCGCACCACACCCGCCGTGCCTACTCCAGAGCAACAGCTCGCCGCCCTTGACCTGAGGGAACGCGTGGGGCAACTGTTCATGGTCGCGGCCAACGCCGGCGGCAGTGACGCCGATGTGGTGGCCGGGCTGCTGGGCCGGCACATCGGAAACATCTACCTGGCCGGACGCAGCCAGGCCGGTGTTGCCGCGACCGCCGCGGTGGTCGCCTCGCTGCGTGCTGCCGCCAGGCAGTCGGGAAACACCGTGCCGGTGTCCGTGGCCACTGACCAGGAAGGCGGCTACGTGCAGGTACTGCGGGGACCGGGTTTCTCAGAGATCCCCACCGCGCTGGCCCAAACCGCTTACACGCCGGCACAGCTGCGCGCACAGGCCGGCATCTGGGGTGCCGAACTCCTCAGGGCCGGCGTCACGGTCGACCTGGCACCGGTCCTGGACACCGTCCCCGGGGCGGCTTTCGCCCCGTCCAACGCGCCGATCGGCTATTTCCAGCGGGAATACGGCTACACGCCCGCCGTGGTGTCCGCCTACGGGAACGCCGTGGCGGCGGGCTTGCGGGACGCCGGCGTGGCCCCCGTGGTCAAGCACTATCCAGGGCTCGGGAGGGTTACGCTCAACACCGACGTCAGCGGCAATGTCCGCGACACCGTCACCACCCGGAACGATCCGTATCTGGCGCCCTTCACGGCGGCCATGCGCAGCGGCACCCGCTGGGTGATGGTCTCCAACGCGTACTACAACCTCATCGACTCCGCCCGCCCCGCGCCCTTCTCCCCGGTGGTCATGGGCACCATGCTGCGTTCGGACGCCGGATTCACCGGCGTCATCGTCTCCGACGATCTGTGCAACGCCGCGCAGCTTTCGCCCTGGACCGTGGGGGAGCGGGCCGGCAACTTCATTGCCGCCGGAGGCACGATGGTGCTGTGCGCCAACACCGGGTACGTCCCGGCAATGTTCAACGAGGTGTTGCGGCGCGCGACGGCGGAACCGGCCTTCCGCGGGGCCGTGGACGCCGCGGCGCTTACCGTGCTCCGGGTCAAGGCCGGACAATAGCTTCCCGTTAAGCCGAAATTCCCGGCACCGAGGGGTGCCGGGAATTTGGTGGCTTTGCCTAGAGGACGTCCGAGAGGAACTTCTGCAGGCGTTCGGTCTTCGGCTCGGTGAAGAGCTGGTCCGGACTGCCGTTCTCCACCACCACGCCGCCGTCCATGAAGACCACCTGGTTGGAAACGTTGCGCGAGAAGCCCATTTCGTGGGTCACCACCACCATGGTCATGCCCTCGTTGGCGAGATCCGTCATGAGGGCAAGGACGCCCTTGACGAGCTCGGGGTCGAGCGCGGAGGTGGCTTCGTCGAAGAACATCACCTCGGGCTTCATGGCCAGGGCCCGGGCGATCGCCACGCGCTGCTGCTGGCCGCCGGAGAGGGTCGCGGGACGCACGCCTGCCTTGTGCTTCAGGCCCACCTTGTCCAGCTGATCCAGGGCTTCGGCCCAGGCCTGGTCCTTGGGCAGCTTCCGCAGCTTCCGCAGCGCGAAAGCCACGTTCTCACCCACCGATTTGTGCGGGAAGAGGTTGAACTGCTGGAACACCATGCCGATGCGGCGCCGGAGTTCGTCCGGGTTGTCCTTGAGGACCGAGCGGCCGTCCAGCAGGATGTCGCCCTGGTCCGGCTCGATGAGCCGGTTCATGACGCGCAGCAGCGTGGACTTCCCGGATCCGGAGGGCCCGATCACGGAGGCCGCGGTGCCCTTCTCAACATGAATGTCGATGCCGCGCAGCACCTTGTTGCTGCCGAAGGCCAGGTGCAGGTTCTTGCCGGTGAGGGATCCGGAGGTGAACTGGCTCATGCGTGGGCTCCCTTCCCGATGACGGCCGCGGCCTCGTCAGGTTCGTGCTTCTGTTCCTTGCCGGTCCGCAGGCGGTTGTCGATGTAGTTGACCAGGTGCGTGAGCGGGATGGTCAGGGCCAGGTAGAAGATGGCCGCAGCGACCAGCGGGGACTGGTTGCCGTTGTTGGCCGCGAAGTCCTGGCCGATCTGGAACAGTTCCCGCTCGCGGCTCATGAGGCCGAGGGTGAAGACGAGGGAAGATTCCTTGATGAGGGCGATGAACTGGTTCATCAGGGCGGGGAGCACCCGGCGGATGCCCTGCGGGACGACGATCATGCGCATGGAGGGGCCGTAGCCGAAGCCAAGCGCGCGGGAGGCCTCAAGCTGGCCCTTGTCCACGCTCTGGATGCCCGAGCGGAAGATCTCACCGATGTAGGCTGCGGCCATCAGGCTCAGGGCGATGATGCCGAGGGGGTAGGGGCTGCGGATCCCGGCGAGGTCTTTCAGCAGCGGACCGAAGCCGAGGCCGATGACCAGGATGACCAGCACCGCCGGCAACCCGCGGAAGATGTCGGTGTAGATACGGGCGATCCAGCGTGCCACGGGATTCCTGGAAATGCCCATCAAGGCCAACAGGATGCCCAGAATGGTGCCGATGAGCCCGGAGGTCAGCGCCAGGACGATCGTATTCAGCAGGCCGTACGAGAACATCGTGGGCAGCACCTCGGCGATGTAGCCCCAGTTCAGAAAGGTGTCCGCAAGGCGGCTCCATGCGTCCATATGACTCCTCGGTTTAGCCGCTCAAGCCCGGACCCGAATCCGGGCCCAGGCTTGAGCGTTGGTTTTACTGCGGTTCGGCTGGTGGCCGGCCCTTACTTGTCGGCGGGGACCTGAACAGCCTTGCTGCCCGGCTTCCAGCCATCGGGCATGCGCTCGGCGTCGGTCTTGCGCTCCGGGAACCACTGCTTGGCCAGCTTGGTCCACGTGCCGTCCTTGATAACGGCATCAAGGGCGGAGTTCAGGGCCTCGATCAGGGCAGTGTTGTCCTTCGAGACGGCAAATGCGGAGAAGTTCTGCGTAGCGACCTTCTTCTCCTGGATCTTGGTGCCGTCGCCTTCCTTGATCTGGCCCTCGGCCTGCTGGGACGGGGCCAGCCAGGCGTCGATCTGGCCGCTCTTCACGTTGGCGTAGGCGGTGTTGTAGTCCGGGTAACGGACCGGATCCAAGCCCAGCTGGTTCGTGACCATGTCGTCCTGGACCGTGCCCTGGACGACGCCCACGCGGACGCCTTCCTTGAGGTCGGCGATGCTCTTGACCGGGCTGTCCGTCTTGGACACCAGCGCCATGAAGCCGAAGTCGTAGCCGTTGGTGAAGGAAACCGTCTTGCGGCGGGCGTCGGTGGTGGAGATCGAGGAGGATCCGACGTCGAACTGCTGGTTCTTGACCTGGGCCAGGAGGCTCTGGAACTTGGTGGACGCGAATTCGACCTTCAGGCCCAGCTTCTCGCCCATGGCCTTGAGCAGCTCGTTGTCGAAGCCGGTGAAATTGCCGGACTTGTCGATGAAGATGCTCGGCGGGGCGTCGGAAAGGGTGCCCACCTTGATGGTGCCGTCGGTGAGGAGGCCCAGCTTGCCCTTGTCGATCTTGTCCAGGGGCGTGACGTCTGCAGTGGTGTACTTATCGGTGCTCTGGGCACCGGCAAGGGCGTCCGTGGGGGAAGCCGTGCTGGCCGGGGACGTTCCACCGCCGCATGCGGCAAGGGACACGGCGAGGGCAGCGGCTACGGGGACAGTAGACAGCCACTTCAGAGCTTTGATTTTCATCAAGCGTTCACTTTCATTGGAATTACTGGGATCTCGGTGACGCGGGCGGGGATGCGGCCACAGGTTCATTCGTGGGCCCTAGCAGAACTCAACCCGCCAAACTTAAGTATGTCATCCGGCCCTAAGGCCCAAAGATTCCGAACATAGTTCGCAACAGTGGTCAATATTCCGAAGATTTATTACGCAAAGTCACAAACCTTCATCAGAACGACCGTAAGAAAACGCAATGGATGAATTGTGCCCGGCCCTCGGAGCCCCTGTTCCCGGGGCCGGGTCCTGTGACATGCGTCATGCCCGATTGGGTGCTAAGGCGCCTTGGAAGCCACGCTGCACAAGGAAGCCACGCTTCACTTGGAAGCCAGGTGCCCCAGGAACCACGCCGCTCAGAAGCCGCCGCGGCTGGCGTCTTCCGGCGGAAGCACCGGCCAGTCACCTTCGATCACGGCGGCGGGCTTGCTGCGGCGCAGGTAGGACTGGAAGTCGGCAGCCTGCGCCGCCGCCCAGTCGACCTGCAACTGGTGGAGCTTGGACGCAGGCATGTGCAGCTTGGGGAACTTGCCCGCCATGGCGTCAAGAACACGCAAGGTCGCCAGGGCGTCCGCGGCTGAGGTGTGGGCATTCTCCAGGTCCACGCCGTATTCCTCGCACAGGGCGCCGAGGGTCCGCTTGCCCTTGCGGTAGCGATCCACCTGCTTGTTCATGATGTAGGGGTCCAGGACCGGGAACCGGCTCAGCTGCGGCACCCCGTAGCGGGCGGATTCGGCAGCTAGCACCGTGAAGTCGTAGCTGGCGTTGAACGCGATGACGGGAACGCCGTCGTCGAACAGTTCCTGCAAGGTGGCCGCGACCTCCCTGGTCACCTCGGCGGCCGGGCGGCCCTCCGCGCGCGCCTTCGCGGTGGTGATGCCGTGGACGTCGCTCGCTTCCTGGGGGATTTCGACGCCGGGATCAGCCAGCCACTCGCGTTCCTTGATCACGTTCCCCTGGCCGTCCACCACCGTGATCGACGCCGTGACGATCCTTGCGGCACGGGAGTTCCGGCCTGTGGTCTCGAGGTCGAACGCGGCGCGGGGGAGGGTGTTCCAGGAGCTCATGCCTTCACGCTACCGGCAGCCCCCGACAAGATTGGAAACCGACACCGTGGCGGCAGCCGATACGCTGGAAACATGCGGACGGAGTTTGTGACGGCGGTGCTAGGCGTCGTGGACCTCGTGCCCCCGGGTGCCGCCCTTGCCTACGGTGACGTCGCCGAACTGCTGGGGCACGGCGGCCCCCGCCAGGTCGGCTCGGTCATGAGCCACTACGGAAGCGCGGTGGCCTGGTGGCGGATCCTGCGGGCCAGCGGCGAAGCCCCGCCCGGCCATGAAGCCGATGCACTGCGCCACTACCTCGCGGAAGGAACGGCGCTGCACGGTGACCATGAGGCATTCCTGCGGACCGGCGAGGGCCGCTGGCGGGTCGACATCGCCGCCGCCCGCTGGGCGCCCGGCGAGGAGGACTTCGACCGGATCGACGCTATTTCGGAGGAGCTGGAGCGTCAGCTCCATCAAATGTCAGTGCCCGATGATGAAATGACTGTGTGAGCGCCCCCCTGACCCGACAGCACGCAACGACACAGCCGCCAACCCCACATTCAGCCGCACGCCTCCGGCTTGTCCCGCCGCGCGAAAACATCTGCACGGTGCCGCCGCTGTCCGCCGACCAGGCCGCCGTCGTCGGGCTTCCGCATGGTTCCGGGCCCGTCCTGGTACCCGGCGCGCCCGGCACGGGAAAGACCACCGTCCTGGTCGAAACAGCTGTCCGGCGGGTGGAGCGGGACGGCATCGACCCCGGCCGCATCCTGATCCTGGCGCCCGGCCGGCACGCCGCCTCGGCACTGCGGGACCGCTTTACCGCACGCCTCGGGCGGACATTGAGCACGACGCCGGCGCGCACCTGGGCGTCCTACGCTTTCGATCTCATCCGGCGGGCGAAGGCGGAAGGCGTCCTGCCGCTGCCGCGGCCGCCGAAGCTCCTTTCCGGCCCCGAGCAGGACCTCATCATCAAAGAGCTGCTCGAGGGCCACAGCCGGCCAGGCCTGGAACTGCCCTGGCCGGAGGACCTCTCCGCGGCGCTGGCCACCCGCGGTTTCCGCCAGGAGATCCGCCAGCTCTTCGACCGCATCATCGAATCCGGCCGCACCGCCGAGGACCTCACCGCTCTCGCCTACGAATGCGACCGCCCGGACTGGATGGCTGCCGCCCACCTCTATTCGGAATACCGCGACGTGCTGGACCTGCGCATGCCCGAGGCCTTCGACCCGGCGGGGATCATCACGGCCGCACGGCAGATTTTCCAGGACGCGCCCGGATTCCTGGCAGCCGAACGCGAACGGCTCCAGCTGATCCTCGTCGACGACATCCAGGAGGCGAACCCGGCGGTTTTCGAACTGCTCACCGATATCGCCGAAGGCAAGGACGCCTTGATCACGTCCTCCCCGGATACGGTGGTCCAGGGATTCCGCGGTGCCCGCCCGGATCTCGTGGCGGAGCTGCCCCGACTGCTTGGCGGCGACCCTGTCCAGGGAGATCCGCTTGGGGAAAGAACCGTGCAGGAGCTTCCCCTATGGACCGCCCACCGCCAGGCGCCTGCCGTGGCGAAGGCCTGGCTCGGCGTCGCCGCGCGCATTTCGCAGCGCCAGGGCGGCCAGCTGGCGCGGCGCCTCGAAATCAGCGGTGCCCAGGGCCAGGAAGGCCGCGCGGAGGCACACCTTCTGCCGTCCCCCGCCCACGAACTCCGCTACGTGGCCCAGCGCATCCTCGAGGCCCAGCTGCGTGAAGGCCGCGCATTCAGTGACCTTGCCGTGATCGTGCGCAACGGCGGGCAGCTCGCCCAGCTCCAGCGCTACCTGTCCGGGCAGGGAATCCCGGTGCAGGTGCCGGTGGCGGACGCCGCCGTCCGCGACGAGGTTGCGGTGCGTCCCCTGCTGGAGCTCTACGGCGTGGTGCTCGATCGCGCAAAACTCACGCCGGAACTCGCTGTGTCCCTGTTGACCTCGCGGATCGGCGGAGCCACCGCCATCGAACTGCGACGGCTCCGGCAGTCGCTGCGCCGGGAGGAACTGCTGGGCGGCGGCGGGCGGGCCAGCGAATCCTTGCTGGTGGAAGCGCTGCTCCAACCCGGCGCCCTGGGTTCCTTGGGAATCGAAGGCAGTTCCGCGCGGCGCATCGCGCGCATGATCGCGGCCGGCGGGGAAGCCTTGGGGCAGGCGGGAGCCAATGCCGAGACCGTGCTGTGGGCGTTGTGGCAAAGCAGCGGACTGGCGGCGCGGTGGACGGCACTGGCGCTCGACGGCGGCGCGGCGGGTGCCCGCGCGGACCGCGACCTCGACGCGATGATGGCCCTTTTCCACACCGCGGAACGGTATGTCGACCAGCTGCCGGGGTCGGGCGCCGAGCAGTTCCTGGAGTACCTGATGAACCAGGAACTGCCGATGGACACCCTGGCGGCGCGCGCCCAGCTGGAAGAAGCCGTGGAGCTGATGACCCCGGCCAGCGCGGCAGGCAGGGAATGGCCAGTGGTCATTGTGGCAGGCCTGCAGGAAGGGGTGTGGCCGAACACCCGGCTGCGCGGTGAGCTCCTGGGCAGCACCCTGTTTGCGGACGCCGTCGAGCACGGCGTGGACCACGCCCTGCAGCGCGGCCCGCTCAGCCGGCTCCGCGACATCCGCTACGACGAACTCCGCAGCTTTTCCACCGCCGTTTCCCGCGCCAAGGAACTGCTCATCTGCACGGCAGTGTCGTCGGAAGACGAGCAGCCTTCGGCGTTCCTGGACTACGTGGCGCCCCTTGGCCCCGGCCAGTACAGCCGCGGCTACACGCCGGTGGAGCGCCCCATGACCCTCCGCGCCCTCGTGGCCGAGCTTCGCCAGAAGGTCCAGGCTGATCCGACGGTCCAGGCTGATCCGTCCGCTCCCGCTCCTGTCCGCGGCGTGCCCGCCGCGGGTCCGGAAGACGAGGCCGCAGAAGCCGCAAGGGTCCTGGCGCACCTGGCCTCGGCCGAACCCCCGGTCCCAGGCGCCCATCCGGACAGCTGGTGGGGCCTGGCTCCGCTGAGCAGCGAGGCCGCCGTGGTCCCGGAAGGAGGGACAGTGATGGTGTCACCGTCCAAGGTCGAATCCGTGCACAAGTCTCCCCTGGACTGGTTCGTGCAGGCTGCCGGCGGCGAGGCCGCCACTGATTTCGCCCGGAGCCTGGGCACGTTGGTGCATGCCATCGCCCAGGAACTTCCCGACGCTTCGGGGGCCGAGTACCTTGCGGAACTGGCGCGGCGCTGGCCGGCCCTCGGCATGAAGGACAACTGGGAGGGCCGCTTGGATTTCCAGCGGGCAGAGGCCATGGTCCGGAAACTGGCCCAGTACATCCTCGTGATGCGCAGCGAAGGCCGGCATCTCCTCGGTGTCGAACTTGATTTCGAGGTTCCGTTGCCGCCGGTCGGTGAGCGGGCCGCCATGCTCCGGGGCCAGGTGGACCGCCTGGAGATCGACGCCGAGGGCAGGCTCGTTATCGTGGACCTCAAGACGGGCAAACGACAGCCCGGCAAGACCGAACTCGCCCGCCACCCGCAGCTCGGCGCCTACCAGGCTGCCGTGCTCCAAGGGGCGTTCGACGCCGGGACCGGCCTTCCGGAGGGTGCTGCTCCGAACGGAGCTGTCCCCGGTGGAGCCGTGCTGGCCCAGCTTGGTACCAAGACCAAGGCTCCCGGCATCCAGGTCCAGGAGGCCCTCGAAGCGGGAGACAACTGGGCACAGGACATGGTCAACGAAGCTGCCGCCCTCATGTCCGGGGCCACGTTCGAAGCCCGGCATGATCCTTCCAAGGGCGGCCACGGCGGCCACGGGTGCCGCCTGCCCGAGATTTGCCCGCTCTGTGCCCGAGGAAAGCAGGTTACGGAATGACGCTCGACACCCTCGCCCCGGCACTGGGCGGGATCGCACCGGAACCCGGTGCAGCGGTTCCCGAGCCGCGCTTCACCCCCGGCGAACTCGCCGCCGTCATGGGCGAGAAGAACCGCCCCACCGATGAACAGTCGGCCATCATCGCCTCGCCGCTCTCTCCCCGGCTGGTCATCGCCGGTGCCGGATCGGGGAAGACAGCCACCATGGCAGACCGCGTTGTGTGGCTGGTGGCGAACGGCTGGGTCCGGCCCGAGGAGGTCCTCGGCGTCACCTTCACCCGGAAGGCGGCAGGGGAACTGGCCAGCCGCATCCGGGCCAAGCTGGCCACCCTGCAGCGGATCGCCGCCGCAGACCCCGGACGCCACCGTTTCCCTGACTGGCTGGCAGGTTCCGATGAACTCGAGCCCAAAGTGTCTACCTACCACTCCTACGCCAGCGGCATAGTTTCGGACTACGGGCTGCGCCTGGGCATCGAGCGCGACGTGGTGCTCCTGGGCGGAGCCCAGGCCTGGCAGTTGGCCAGCGAAGTCGTCGAAGGCTACGACGGCCCCTACGAGCACTTCACCGCGGCGAAATCCACCCTCGTCAACGCGGTAGTGCAGTTGGCGGGGGAATGTGCGGAGCACCTGCGGGAGCCCGCCGAAGTCCAGTCGTGGCTCACGGAGAGGGCCGCGGAGTTCAGCCAGTTGCCCTACCAGGCAGGAGCCAAGAAGAACCCCACCCAGGCCGCCTCCGAGCTGAACGCCATGCTGCTGACCCGCGCCAGCGTCGCGGACATGGTCGGCCGCTACCAGGCCGCCAAGCGCGAACGGGGCGTGCTCGACTTCGGCGACCTCGTGGCGCTGGCGGCCAGAATCGCCCGGGACGTCCCGGTGGCCGCCGCCACCGAGCGGTCCCGCTACAAAGTAGTGCTGCTCGACGAATTCCAGGACACCTCGCACGCCCAGCTCGTGCTGTTCTCGCGGCTCTTCGGTGAGGGCCATGCCGTCACGGCGGTGGGGGACCCCAACCAGTCGATCTATGGTTTCCGCGGCGCTTCGGCCGGGCAGCTGTTCCATTTCGTCCAGGAGTTCCCGGCAAGGAACGACGACGGCGACCGCCCGGCGTCGTTCGTTCCGGCCCCGGTGTCCTACCTGACCACGGCATGGCGGAACGGCCGCAACATCCTTGGCGCGGCCAACGTCATCTCCGCACCCCTGAACAAGTCGGCCTCGTCCGGTGGGCCGGCCGGTGAACGGACGCAGGGGAGCGCGGTGTCGGTCCCGCCGCTGCGGCCAAGCCCGGCAGCCGTGGAAGGCAACGTCGTCCTGGGGCGTTTCGCTACAGATGAGGACGAAGCAGCGGCAGTTGCCCGGGATGTCATGCGCTACCGCCGCACCATCTTCGAAACCGACCCGGCAGGGGAAGCCGTCCTGCCGAGCATGGCGGTTCTCTGCCGCCGACGGGCGCAGATGGAGGTCCTGCGGCGTGAATTCGAACTGCAGGGGATTCCCTACGAAATTGTCGGCCTGGGCGGTCTCCTCGACACCCCCGAGATCGTGGACCTCGTCTCCACGCTGCGGGTGCTGGCCGATCCGGGCCGCTCGGACGCATTGATGCGCCTGCTCGCCGGTGCGCGGTGGCGGATCGGCACGGCCGACCTCATGGCCTTCCACGACTGGTCGCGCTTCCTCGCCCGGCGTCGCGCGCACGGCAGCCCCGGCCCGGAGGCCCTCATGGCGGATCTCGCCGCAGACGAGGGCGCCGCTGACGTCCTCGTGGAAGGCGATATCACCGACGCCGCGAGCCTCGTGGAAGCCCTGGACTTCCTGCCCCGCCCGGGCTGGACATCGGCCCACGGCCGTTCACTGACCCCCGCCGCCCAGGAACGGCTGGGCAGGCTCTCGACGGAGCTGAGGATGCTGCGCAGCTTCCTCGGGGACGACCTCACCACCCTGCTGGGTGAGGTAGAACGGGCCATGCTGCTCGACGTCGAAGTGGCCGCCAAGCCCGGGATCAGCATCCACCAGGCCCGCCGGAACCTTGATGCCTTCCAGGACGCCGCGGCCGGATTCCTGCAGACCTCCCAGCGGGTGGACCTGCTGGCGTTCCTCTCCTGGCTCGAAGCCGCCGCGTCCGAGGAAGGCGGGCTGGACGCCGCCGCCACTGAGGTCAACCACGAGGCCGTGCAGTTGCTCACGGTCCACGCCTCCAAGGGCCTGGAATGGGACGTCGTTTTCGTACCGGGCCTCAACGCGGGGGCCTTTCCCAGCAGCAGGGACTCCCGGTGGAGCAGCGGAGCGGCAGCACTTCCGTGGCCGCTTCGCGGCGACCGTGCGGACCTGCCGCAATGGGACCTGGACCAGCCGGACCAGAAGGGCTGGTTGGACGCGGAAAAGGTGTTCAAGGCCGAAGTCCAGCACCACGGGGAAGCCGAGGAACGGCGCCTGGCCTATGTCGCGTACACCCGCGCCAAATTCGTGCTTTGGCTGTCGAGCGCGGCCTGGAACGGTTCGCGGTCCAGAATCGCCGAGATTTCGCCATTCCTTTCCGAGCTCGCGCCGTTGACGGAAGCACCAGGGCTGACGCAAGCGCCTGGTCTGGCGGACGGTTTGATGGACGCCGTCGACTTGCCGGATAGGCCCGACGCCGGGGCTGCCGCCGGCATCCATGCTGGGTCCCTGCGCGAAGACGAACTGCCGGCGGAAAGCCCGCTGACCGTCGCTGCCGAACTGGCGATCTTCCCCTACGATCCGCTCGAAGGTCCTTGTGACCCGCGGACCGGGGAACGGCTGCGCAACGTGCCGGGCCGTCGCGCCGCCATGGACGCCGCGGCGGATCGCGTCCGGCGGGCCATCGACGGGCTGCGCCCGGGAGATCCATTGTGCCTCCCGGAGGACCCTGCCGGACCGGGCGGGGCAGCTCCGCTGCGCGGGGCCGTGCTTTACGGGGCCGCTGCCGGGTGGGCGACGGAGGCCGATCTGCTGTTGAAGCGCTCGCGGCAGCGGAAACCGGTCCAGGACATCCATTTGCCGGGCCACATTTCCGCGTCCATGTTCGTGGAACTGGGTGACGATCCGGATGCGGTCCTCGCCCAGCTCAGGCGTCCCGTGCCCCGCGAACCCGGGGTCGCGGCCCGCAAGGGAACGGCGTTCCATGCGTGGGTGGAGGAGTATTTCGGCACGAGCGGAATGCTGGACCTTGGCGAGGAATCGGGGGCCGACGCCCATATCGATGCCGCCTACGGCCTCGACGACATGGTGGATACCTTCAAGAACTCCGAATGGGCCCACCGCGCTCCCGCCTTCGTCGAAGTGCCGGTGGAGACGAGCATCGCCGGCGTGGTGGTCCGCGGACGGATCGACGCCGTGTTCCGCAATGCCGACGGCAGCTGGGAACTGGTGGACTGGAAGACCGGCAGGCGCCCCTCCGGCGGCCGCCTCGCCAGTCGCTCGGTGCAGTTGGCGGTGTACCGACTTGCCTGGGCGCGCCTGAAGGGAGTGCCCTTGGAAACGGTCAGTGCTGCTTTCTACTACGTCCCGGACGACGCCGTGGTCCGTCCGCACGACCTCGGCTCAGCGGCGGAGCTCGAGGCGATCATCGCGGACGCGCTTTCCCGGCCGGGGGAGTGAACTTACAGGGTAGGTCCGAGGAGGGTGTTGCAGGCTATCGATTGTCGGCGCCCTGCAGGCCCGCCTCGCCTGCCGCGGACGGGTCGTCCTCGGACGGCCCGTCCGCGGAACCGTCCTCGGCGGACGCGCCCGGCTGACCGTCCGACTCCGCGGAGGAACTGTCTTCCGGTGCATCCGTGGCGGCCGTCTGCACGATCCGGATGGCCGCCGTCGAGGTTTCCGAGGCCGTTGGGGCGTCGTCCCCAGGATCGGTTTCAGTGGCGCCCGGACCGGCGCCGGGGATGGGAGCGACGCTGACGGCAGGGGTGGGCACCGCGCTCACAGTGACCGCCGGCGTCGTCGCACTGGCGGCCGCTTGCGCGGCAGCGGTAACGCTGGAAGACGCAGTAACGCCGGAAGACGCGGTATTGCTGGAAGACGCAGTAACGCCGGAAGACGCGCTGACGCCCGGCTGCGCAGGAGCCGGAGCCGCGGCGGCGGTTTCGCCGGCGGCAGCTTCGTCGGCCGCTTCCTGCTCGCCGATGTCGTCCGCCAGCGACTTCAGCATGGCTTCGGCTTCGGCGGTCATGGCAGCGTGCCCGGCGGCGAGGGCCTTCACCAGGTACTGGGCCAGGGCGAACTCAGCGAGAAGTGCAGCGCGGCGCAGCAGATGGTTATCGGCCTTGTCCCGGCGGGCCTCGGTGTAGTGCCGCAGCACGGCCTCGACGAAGGACTGCTCGTTGGAGGCAACCAGCCAGGCGAAGTCGTCCGCGGGGTCGCCGATGCGAAGATCGGTCCAGCCGGTCAGAGCGGTCACCCGGTCGCCGTCCACCAGCAGGTTGTCCTCATGCAGGTCGCCGTGGACAACGCAGGGGTTGAAGCGCCACAGTGCGACGTCCTCCAGCGCATGCTCCCAGCGGCGAAGGAGGATCGTGGGGATCTTGCCGGTGGTAGCGGCCTGGTCCAGCTCATTGAGCTTGCGTTGGCGGAACTCATTGGCCGTGTAGCTGGGAAGGTCGGCGTTGTTGACCAGCGCTTGCGGCAGGTCGTGGACGGCGGCCAGGGCAATTCCGATTTCCTTGGCCAAGGCGTCGCTGCAGGCTGAAAGTTCCTCGATGCTGCGGGTCGAACCGGCCAGGTGGGTGTAGACGAACGTGCTCAATGAGCCTTGCCGCACGGTGCCGGCAATGCTGGGAAGCAGGAAGGGAAGTTCCGCACGGATGGCCGGGGTGAACGCCCGCAGCACCATGAACTCTGTCTCCAGCCGGGCGCTGGCCTCGGCATGCCTCGGTGAGCGAACCCGCCAGCGCTTGCCGTCGGCGTCGAGCAGCAAGGCCGAGTCGAAATCGGCGGCGTCGTCCGGGGCGGAAGCAGTGGCTGTCGGCGCCAGGCCGGGCACTGCCGCTGTTGCAATTGCGGCCAGTTCGAGCGGTGTTCTTCTCACACCTCCCACGGTAGAGTCACGGACGGCCGTCCGGGCGATGTCCCGCGGCGAGTCTCCAGATCGGGCCTGAAAAGCTGCCGCGGAAGGCCGCTGCGCAGGCCGTGGCCCCCTGAACAGGGCAAATGTTATTTGTCGGTGCGAGTCAGTACGGTAGGTACATGAGTTTTACCGAGTTCCGGGCCCCGGCGAACCACCTGACGGACACCCTTCTCCCAGTCCGTCCTGCCATGGTTGACCGGGGATCCGCCGAACGCATCAAGCCCGGGGTAGTCGAAGAACTCATCGCCTCCGGGACCGCGAAGGCGATGGTGCTGGCGGAGCGGCAGGCCCTGGTCGACGGGGATGCCCTGTGGCTGGGCGACGCCGGGACACTGTTGGCCTCGCTGCGGGAGGCCTCCGGGGCGCCGGTCACTGCGATTTACCTCGGCAGGACGCTGACGGATGCAGCCCACCCGCGGGACACTCCGGTGCTGCTGTTCGTTCCCGCCGCGTCCCCCGAGCCCGGTACCGTGGGCGTCCCCGCGACTGCTTCCTGGGTGGGCTTCCGGGAAGTGGCTGCCCGCCTGGACGCCACGGACACTGCGCTGTTCATCCAGGCCAGCGCCATCGCCAACTGGCATGCCACGCACACCCACTGCCCGCAATGCGGCACCCCCACCGACATCGAGGCCGGCGGCTGGGTGCGGCGCTGCCCCAAGGACAACTCCGAACACTACCCGCGCACGGACCCTGCAATCATCGTCACGGTGGTCGGTCCGGACGGCCGGGTGCTCCTTGGCGGCGGAGGACCCGCCGGGTCGATCAACCATTCCACCCTGGCCGGCTTCGTGGAACCCGGCGAGTCGCTTGAACAGGCAGTGGTCCGTGAAATCGGAGAGGAAGTCGGCGTCCGGGTCAGCAGCTGTCAGTACCTGGGTTCCCAGTCCTGGCCCTTCCCGGCGTCCCTGATGCTGGGGTTCACCGCCTTCACCGAAGACGCAGAGGCCCGGCCCGACGGCGTCGAGGTCACCCGGGCGCGCTGGTTCAGCCGCGAGGAACTCCAGGAGGCCGTGCTCTCCGGGGAGATCACGATCCCGTCCCGGCTGTCGATTGCGCGTTCCCTGATTGAGCACTGGTACGGCGGCGCCATCGAGGACCTCCAGAAGTGACCTCTGAGACCCACGTCCTTGGAGGTTCGCTGGAGGACCGCATCCTGGGCGGCCTCGATGCCGAACAGCGCGAGGTTGCCAGCACCCTGTCCGGACCGTTGTGCGTCCTGGCCGGAGCCGGAACAGGAAAGACCAGGGCCATCACCCACCGCATCGCGTATGGCGTGCACTCCGGCGTGTACAGCCCGCAGCGCCTGCTCGCCGTGACCTTCACAGCCAGGGCCGCCGCCGAGATGCGCAGCCGCCTGCGGGACCTGGGCGCCGGCAATGTCCAGGCCCGCACCTTCCACGCAGCAGCCCTGCGCCAGCTGCAGTTCTTCTGGCCCCAGGCTATCGGCGGCACGCTGCCGAACCTGCTGGACCACAAGGCCACCATGATCGCCGAGGCCGCGCGCCGGCTGCGTCTGAGCACCGATCGCGCGTCCATCCGTGACCTCGCCGCGGAAATCGAATGGGCCAAGGTTTCCATGCTCACCCCGGCCAACTACCTGGAGAACGCCCAGGGCCGCGGCACCCCCGGCGGCTTCGACCTCACCGCCGTCGCCCGGGTCTTCCAGTCCTACGAGGACGTCAAGACGGACCGCAACGTCATCGACTTCGAGGACGTGCTGCTCATCACCGTGGGCATCCTCCAGGAGGATCCGAAAGTGGCCGCCACGGTCCGGGAACAGTACCGGCATTTCGTGGTGGACGAATACCAGGACGTTTCGCCGCTGCAGCAGCGGCTCCTGGAGCTGTGGCTCGGGGACCGGGATGAACTCTGCGTGGTGGGCGACTCCAGCCAGACCATCTACTCCTTCACCGGAGCATCGCCCAAGCACCTCCTGGGTTTCAAGAAGCAGTTCCCGGAGGCTACCGTCGTCAAGCTGGTCCGTGACTACCGTTCCACACCCCAGGTCGTGAAGCTCGCCAACGAACTGCTGGGCTCCCGCCGCAGCGGCGGGCCGGCCGCCGACGCCGCCTGGGCGAAGCCCCTGCAGCTGGTGGCACAGCGCCCGGGCGGGCCCGAACCCCGGTTCATGGAATGCCCCGACGACGAAGCCGAGGCCGCCGTGGTTGCGGGCCGGATCCGCGAACTGCTCGACGCCGGGGTCCAGGCAAGCGAGATCGCCGTCCTTTTCCGCACCAACGGGCAGTCCGAAGCCTACGAACAGGCCCTCGCCTCGGCCGGTATCGGCTACCAGCTCCGGGGCGGGGAGCGCTTCTTCGCCCGCAAGGAAGTACGCGACGCGATCCTGCAACTCCGCGCCGCGACCCGTGCCGCCGCGGAAACCGCCGGCGAACCGCTCGGCCAGCTGGTCCGGGACATCGTGGCATCGCTGGGTTACTCCGATTCCGCCCCGCACGGTGGGGGCGCGTTGCGGGAACGCTGGGAATCCCTGGCCGCACTGGTGGCCCTTGCGGACGAACTTGCGGTGAACCGCGGCCCGGAATTCACCCTCGCCGAGTTCGTCAACGAACTCCAGGAACGTTCCGTCGCCCAGCATGCCCCCACGGTGCAGGGGGTCACCCTGGCCTCGCTGCATGCCGCCAAGGGCCTGGAATGGGACGCTGTGTTCCTGGTCGGCCTGAGCGAAGGCCTCATGCCCATTTCCTTCGCCGACACCCCGGAAGCCGTGGACGAAGAGCGGCGCCTCCTCTATGTCGGCATCACCCGTGCACGCGAGCACCTCAGCCTGTCCTGGTCGACGGCCCG
Organism: Arthrobacter sp. TE26545; assembly: GCF_056279005.1. The sequence goes on along the minus strand of NZ_JBWBQM010000001.1, from coordinate 2,647,899 downwards.
CACACCGGGCGGGCGCGCCAACCGCAAGCCGTCCCGCTTCCTCGACGGACTGCGCCCCGACTCCGTCGGTTCGGCCAGCGCCCGCAGCCGCCCGCTGCCCCGCCGCAAGGCTGCTGCCCCGGCGTCGTGCCGGGTGTGCGGCAGCATGCTCGCCACCGGCGCCGAACGCAAGATCGGGCGCTGCCGCCAGTGCCCGCCCAGCTACGAGGAACAGACGTTCGAGGCGCTGCGGCAGTGGCGCAAGGACGAGGCAAGCTCCGCGGAGGTTCCGGCGTTCGTGGTCTTCACCGACGCAACCCTGACCGCCATCGCCGAGGCCCGCCCCGCAAGCTTGGAGGAGCTTGCCACGCTGGCCGGCGTCGGCCCTTCGAAGCTGGAAAAGTACGGGGAGGCCGTCCTCGCGGTGCTGGCCGAAGGCGGGAACGGCGATGGCTCCTGACCGTACCCCGATGCCCGAACTCACCCACGACGGCGCCCCCGTTGTCGTGCGCCGGTCGTCGCGCCGTCGCCGCACGGTGGCCGCTTTCTGGGAGGACGGGAACGCCGTCGTCGCCATCCCTGCGTCGTTCACCCAGGCGCAGGAGGGTGAATGGGTGCGGCGGATGCTCGAGAAGCTCAAGCGGCAGGGGGAGCGCCGCGCGCAAGGCGCTGGACGCCGTCGGCCATCAGGGGACGCGGAGCTGGCCGCCCACGCGGCGGCGCTTTCGGACAGGTACCTGGGCGGGCGGGCAGTCCCGACGTCGGTCCGGTGGGTCGGCAACCAGAACTCGCGTTGGGGCTCGGCCACACCGGCGGAAGGCAGCATCCGGCTTTCGGACAAGTTGAAGCCCATGCCGCAATGGGTGATCGACTACGTGCTGCTGCACGAACTGGCCCACTTGCTGGTTGCCGGGCACAATGCCGCGTTCTGGCGCCTCCTGGAGGCATACCCGGAAACGCAACGGGCGAAGGCTTTCCTTGAAGGAGTAGCCTTCGCCACGTCGCGCGGTCTGGGGAGGGGACCGGGAAGCCCAGCCGGGGAATCCGGGGGCTGCTAGGCCTTCGCCCCGCTGGAGCCGTCCCCGGTATCTCCGTCTTCGGTACCGCCGTCTTCGGTACCGCCGTCCTGGGCGTCCCCGGCATCCGGGCCGGCAGAGTCCGTGGGGGAGTCGTAACCCCCGTTCAGCAGCTTCTGAAGGGCGTCGTCCACCTCGCTGTCGCTGGCTTCGGCCAGGCGGCGGCGTTCGGAGAAACCCTTGGGATCGTCGAGATCCTCGGCCGTCGGCAAGAGGTCCGGGTGGTGCCAGATGGCATCACGGCCGGCGATTCCGCGCTCTTCCTTCAATGCTGCCCACAAGGTGGCAGCTTCGCGGAGCCTGCGGGGCCGCAGTTCCAGGCCGACCAAGGAGGAGAACGCGTGCTCGGCGGGCCCGCCGGTGGCGCGGCGGCGGCGCACGGTTTCACGCAGGGCCGCGGCCGAGGGCAGCATCTTCTCCGTTGCGGCGGCGGTCAGTTCGTCCACCCAGCCTTCCACCAGGGCCAGGGCCGTTTCCAGCTTCTCCAGGGCAGCGGACTGGGCCGGAGTGCGCTCAGGAGTGAACACGCCCTGGGACAGGGCTTCCTGGATGCCTTCGGGGTTGCCGGGATCGAGGTCGCGGGCCAGGTCTTCGACCCGGCTCATGTCGATGTGGATGCCTCGCGCATAGGCTTCGATCGCGCCGAGCAGATGGCCGCGGAGCCACGGGACCTGGACGAATAGACGGGCGTGTGCCGCCTCCCGGACGGCAAGGTAGAGGCGGATGTCGCTTTCCGGGACACTGAGGCCCTCGCCGAACTTGGCAACGTTGCTGGGAAGCAAGGCCATTTCCAGGTCGGCAAGGGGAACGCCGATGTCTGTCGAGCTGACAACTTCCGCGGACAGGGCGCCGATGGCCTGGCCCAGCTGCATGCCGAAGATGGCGCCGCCCATGTTCTGCAGCATGGACGAGGCACCGCCCATCATGGACTTCATCTCTTCCGGCATCTGCTGGGTCAGCGCGTCCGAAAGCGCGTTGGCGATGCTGTTCGCCACCGGCTCGGTCAGGCGCTTCCAGGTGCCAAGGGTCGCTTCCACCCACTCCGCACGCGACCACGCGCGGCCGATCAGCCCGGTGGCTTCCAGGTCCGTGACCGGATCCAGCCAGAGTTCGGCCAGCCGGAGCGCTTCATCGATGGCGCGGCTCTGTGCGGAAGTGACCGAGGGATCGCTCCCTGCCGCGGCCACCCGGCGCGCATTCTCGTGGGCCAGCTGCCAGTTGACCGGTCCTTCGGAGCTTGAGCTCATCATGGCCTGCACCTGGGAGAACATCTGCTGGAGCAGGGCAGGATCGTTGGGCAGGCCCGCTGCTTTGGCCAGCTCCGCCGGGTCGATGTCCCCCATGCCCTGGCCGCCCATCAGGTTCTTCAGCATTTCCGCCAAAGGATCCTGGGGTGCATCGTCCCCGTTGGAGGGGGTATTGGGCTTGGAAGTCATGGTGCCGCCGATCGTCGCTGCTGACTGGGATCATCTTCAAGTTACCGCGCAGGGACGGGGCTGTCTGCCTTGCGGGAGGCCCGTTCGCTCTAGGCAAAGCAGCATCCGGCGGGCACGGCGTCGTAGGGTGGGACGTTGAGAAGGGTGCCGGGCGCGAAGCGTCCGGCGACACGACATTGCGCACCTGCCGGTGCGCACGGAGAGGCCAATTCATTGAACACATCGCCGAACCCCTGGAACGGCCGGGGTACCGGAAGCTTCGACGACGGCGGGCAGCAGTTCCAGGAGCCGGCACCTTTTGAGGGCACGGAGCAGCCCCTGCCGCGCAACGGCCGATACACCGCGATGCTCATTTCGGGGGCCCTCGTGATCCTCCTGGGCATTGCCGCCGTGGCGCTCCCGGTTCCCTACGTGGTGGAGTCTCCCGGACCGACCTTCAATACCTTGGGTTCGGCCAACGGAAAGCCCGTGATTTCCGTCAGCGGGCACGAAAGCTTCCCCGCCAAGGGCAACCTCGACTTGACTACGGTCTACATCAGCGGCGGACCCAACGGTCCGGTCAATCTGGTGGAGGCCTTCCAGGCCTGGCTGGACGGCTCCAAGGCGGTCTACCCGGAGGAACTGATCTACCCCAAGGGCATCACCAAGGAGGAATCCGAACAGGAGAGCGCCCTGGCCATGACGTCCTCGCAGGAGAACGCGGTCGCCGCCGCCCTGAAGGAACTGGACATTCCCTTCAGCCAGAAACTCGAAGTCGCCGGGCTGAGCAGCAATTCGGCCTCGGAAGGGAAACTCCGTGAAGGCGACGTCTTCACGTCCATCAACGGCAAGGCCGTGACGACCCTCGCCGTCATCCAGGGCGAACTGGCCGCCACTGCGGGAGCCCCTGCCGCCGTCGTCGTTGAGCGCCAGGGCAAAGCGGTCACCGTCAGCATCACCCCCAAGAAGGGCGAAAACGACCGCTGGCTGCTGGGCGTGGCGCTGCAGTACAAGTTCACGTTCCCGTTCCAGGTGAAGATTTCCCTTGAGGACGTGGGCGGGCCGAGTGCCGGAATGATGTTCGCCCTGGGGATCATCGACACCGTCACCCCGGGCGACCTTACCGGCGGCAAGCACATTGCCGGAACCGGAACAATTTCCCCTGACGGAGTGGTGGGACCGATCGGCGGAATCGCGCAGAAGATGCACGGTGCGCGGGCGAAGGGAGCCAGCCTCTTCCTGGCTCCCGCAGCCAACTGCGACGATGTGGTGGGCCATGTCCCCAACGGCCTGCAGGTGGTCAAGGTGGAGACGCTCGGCGATGCCGAAGCGGCCGTGAAACGGCTCGCCGAAGGGCAGGACACCTCCGGGCTGCCGGCCTGTACCAAGAACTAGACTGGCGATGGAACTTAGCTCCGCCGCCACTCGTGGCATATTTGACGGCCCCGGACCGCGCAGCATGGCTGGACTGTGTTGCGGGGGACAGGCCGCTGAACACTCGCACTGAACCGTATATCTGACAACGAGCTATGAGGTACCTGGTTTGTCCCGTCCTGCAAGCACCCGCCCGCCCGGAAGACCGCCGCTGAGACGGGGTGCCCTGACTCCCACCTTGATTGTCGTGGCGCTCGCAGTCGTGGCCTTCGTTTTCTTCTCGAACGTCTGGACCGACGTCCTTTGGTACCAGCAGCTTGGCTTCTTCGAGGTCTACGTCCGCGAGAACCTTGCACGGATCCTGACCTTTGCCGGCGGGTTCGTCCTCATGTTCGGCGCCGTGTATGCCTCGATCCGCCTGGCGTACCGTGCGCGTCCGGTCTACGCCCCGGATTCCGACGTGCGGGACAACCTCAGCCGCTACCAGGTCCAGCTTGAACCGGTGCGCCGTGTGGTCATGATCGGCCTGCCGATACTGTTTGGCCTTTTCGCCGGCAGCGCCGCCGCCAGCCAGTGGCAGAAGGTGCTGCTGTTCTTCAACCAGGAACAGTTCGGGCAGCAGGATCCGCAGTTCGGCCTGGACATCAGCTTCTACCTGATGACCCTGCCGTTCCTGGGCTTCGTGACCGGATTCCTGATCAGCGTGGTGGTGGTCGCCGGCATCGCCGGAATCCTGACCCACTACCTGTACGGCAGCATCCGGCTCATGGAACGCGGCGTGTTCACCAGCCGTGCCGCCCAGATCCACCTCGCGGTGAGCGGTGCCCTGTTCCTGCTCCTGCTGGGCGCGAACTTCTGGCTCGATGTCTACGGCACGGTGCAGAACAACGGCGGCCGCTGGGCCGGTGCGCTTTATACGGACGTCACCGCCGTCGTGCCCACCAAGTCCATCCTCGCGGTGGCGGCGGGCCTGGTGGCCATCCTCTTCATCATCGCGGCCGTTATCGGCCGCTGGCGCCTGCCGGTGATCGGCACGGCGATGCTGATCATCACCTCGATCCTCGCCGGCGGCGTCTACCCCTGGGTGATCCAGCAGTTCCAGGTGCGCCCCTCGGAGCAGACCCTGGAGAACAAGTACATCCAGCGGAACATCTCCATGACCCGTGCCGCCTACGGCCTGGACAAGGTACAGGTCCAGCCCTACAAGGCGACCACCACCGCCAGCTCCGGGGCCCTGGCGAAAGACGCACAGACAGCGGCCAACATCCGCCTGCTCGACCCGAACCTGGTGTCCTCTGCGTTCGGCCAGCTTGAGCAGTACCGCCCGTATTACCAGTTCCCGAAGGCCCTGAACGTCGACCGCTACACCGTCAACGGCAAGACCCAGGACACCGTCATCGCGGTCCGCGAGCTCAACTCCGACGGCATCAGCACCGGCCAGCAGACCTGGTACAACAAGCACATCGTGTACACCCACGGGTATGGCGTGGTTGCCGCGAAGGGCAACAAGCTCACTGTTGACGGCAAGCCGGACTTCCTGCTTTCGGGGATCCCCTCCAGCGGCGTCCTCGGCAACGACTCGAGCTACCAGCCCCGGATCTACTTCGGCGAAAACACCACCGACTACTCGGTGGTCGGCGCCCCGGACGGCTCCACCCACCGCGAACAGGACCGGCCCGCGGGCAAGGACGGCTCCACAGACACCCAATACACCTTCACGGGCAACGGCGGGCCGAATGTGGGCAACTGGTTCAACCGCATCCTGTACTCTATGAAGTTCCAGTCCTCGGACCTGCTGCTGTCCGACGGCGTGAACGAGAAGTCCCAGATCCTCTACGACCGCACGCCGCGCGAACGCGTGGAGAAGGTGGCCCCGTACCTGACCGTGGACGGCAATGCCTACCCTGCGGTGGTCGACGGCCGGGTCAAGTGGATCGTGGACGGCTACACCACCAGCCAGTACTTCCCGTACTCCCAGCAGCAGCAACTGCAGAACGTCACGGCGGATACGCAGACCACTGCCGGCCGCACGGCGGTGCTGCCCAACAGCACCGTCAACTACATCCGGAACTCGGTGAAGGCCACCGTGGACGCCTACGACGGCTCGGTCACACTCTATGCGTGGGACGACCAGGATCCCATCCTGAAGTCCTGGCAGAGGATCTTCCCGAGCACCATCAAGCCATTTTCGGAAATGTCCGGTCAGCTCATGAGCCACGTCCGGTATCCGGAGGACCTGTTCAAGGTCCAGCGCGAACTGCTGGGCCGCTACCACGTCACCAATCCGGACCGTTTCTACAACAACGTGGACGCCTGGAGCGTGCCGAACGATCCGACCGTGCCTGGCGCGGATCCACCCAAGCAGCCCCCGTTCTACATGTCCCTGCAGATGCCCGGCCAGACTAAGCCGGCGTTCCAGCTGACCTCCTCCTTCATCCCGCAGACCGTCAACGGCAACGCCCGCAACATCCTGTACGGCTTCCTGTCGGCTGACTCCGAGGCTGGAAGCAGCAAGGGCGTGAAGGCGGAAGGCTATGGCCAGCTGCGACTGCTCCAGCTGCCCACCGATACCCAAGTGCCTGGCCCCGGCCAAGCGCAGAACAAGTTCAACTCCGACGTCGAGGTGTCTAAGGATCTGAATCTGCTGCGCCAGGGCGCTACCGATGTCCTCAACGGAAACCTCCTGACCCTTCCCGTGGGCGGCGGCCTGCTGTACGTGCAGCCGGTCTACGTGAAATCCACGGGCGAAACCTCGTACCCCACGCTGCAGCGCGTGCTGGTCGCCTTCGGTGACCAAGTGGGCTTCGCAAAGACGCTGGACGAGGCCTTGGACCAGCTGTTCGGTGGCAACTCCGGAGCCCAGGCGGGTGACTCGGCAAACAACGGGCAGACGCCCGGCACGCCGAACGCCCCGTCCGGAGCGGAGGACGCCAAGGCGGACCTTAAGGCGGCCCTGGACGAAGCCAACAATGCCATCCAAGCCGGCCAGGACGCCCTGAAGAAGGGCGACTTCGCGGCCTACGGAGCCCAGCAGAGCAAGCTCGCCGCGGCCCTGAAGAAAGCGCTCGACGCCGAATCCCGCCTTGGCGTGACACCGTCGCCGTCGCCGTCGAGCACCGCGACGCCGACCCCGACGCAGAGCGGCTAGGGTCCAGGAACGTAAACCCTTTGAGGGAGCCGGTGCCCGCGATGGATGGCGGGCGCCGGCTCTTTCCGTTTCCCGCCACCTGACCCATTCCGGCGGCGGGGGAGACGGACGTCACGTCGCCTGGATTTGGCCCCGCATTCACCGGACGGTAATGTAGTTCCTGCGACGCGGGGTGGAGCAGTTCGGTAGCTCGCTGGGCTCATAACCCAGAGGTCACAGGTTCAAATCCTGTCCCCGCAACTGGAAGAAGATCCGGATCAGTGCAAACTGGTCCGGATCTTTTGTTTTTCGAGGCGCTTCCGCCGTCGCGAAGCAGGTGGTCAGGAGCCCGCCGAAAATAGGGTAGAGTAGAGACCGCGACGCGGGGTGGAGCAGTTCGGTAGCTCGCTGGGCTCATAACCCAGAGGTCACAGGTTCAAATCCTGTCCCCGCAACTGGAAGAAGATCCGGATCAGTGCAAACTGGTCCGGATCTTTTGTTTTTGGCCCATGGAGAATAGTTGGATTTCCTAGTATTCTCGGTTTTGGGCGCCCGGACGGCAAGGAAAGTCAGCAGTGACGGGCACCCGATGGCCGCATCCGAAGACTGGCGTAACAGGCCTTGGCTGCGGCAGGCGAAAGCCTGTTAGCTTGATGCGTCCATGATTGCCAAAGTTCCCCGAGAGGTGTCTGCGAAGATGTCCGCCCCCACCAAGAAGCCGTCAGCGAAGCAAAGCAAGTGGCTTCGACCGGTCCTGGCCGTTTCCGGCGCCCTGCTGCTCCTTCTCATCTTCGTGCTGCTGGCCAAATGGTTCACTGGCAGCTCAGCCGGACAATCCTTCCTCCACGACTATCCGGGCCGCTCCGAATTGCCCGCCGGCACCGCGGTGGGGATCCCTGCCTGGTTGGGCTGGCAGCATTTCCTGAACGTCTTCTTCCTGGTGCTCATCGTCCGCTCCGGCTGGCAGGTCCGCACCGCCAAGCGGCCCCCGGCATACTGGACCCGCAACAACAAGGGACTCATCCGTACCAGGAATGCTCCGACGAAGATGAGCCTGGACCTGTGGTTCCACCTCACGTTGGATGCCCTGTGGGTCCTCAACGGCCTGCTCTTCATCATCCTGCTTTTCGCCACGGGCCAGTGGGTCCGGATCGTCCCCACCAGCTGGGACGTGTTCCCGAACGCGGTCTCGGCCGGAATCCAGTACCTTTCCCTCAACTGGCCTGTTGAGAACGGCTGGGTCAACTACAACGCCCTCCAGCTGCTGACCTACTTCGCCACCGTCTTCATCGCCGCCCCGCTCGCCATCCTTACCGGCCTGCGCACCTCCTCGGCCTGGCCCAAGAAGGCCGCCATCAACAAGATCTACCCGATCGAATTCGCCCGCGCCGTGCATTTCCCGGTGATGGTCTACTTCGTGGCCTTCACCCTCGTGCATGTCACCCTGGTGCTCGCAACGGGAGCACTGCGCAACCTGAACCACATGTACGGCGGCAGCAGCGACGAGAACTGGATCGGTTTCGGGATCTTCGCCGCCTCGCTCGCCGTGATCGTGGCCGCCTGGTTCCTTGCCAGGCCCTTGTTCCTTCGCCCCATCGCATCCTTGACGGGGAAGGTCAGCAAATAAACCCTGGCAACTAGCCGGCCAACCCGGATAAAGGAGTGCCCATGTTCGAGCTCAACGAAGAGCAGCAAGCGGTAGTCGAGATGGTGCGCGACTTCGCGGCAACAGCCATTGCCCCACATGCGGCCGAATGGGACGAACATAAACACTTCCCGGTTGACGTCCTGCGGCAGGCCGGTGAGCTCGGGATGGGCGGCATCTACGTAAAGGAAGAGTTTGGCGGTTCGGGCCTCAGCCGCACCGATGCCGTGCTCATTTTCGAGGAGCTGTCCAAGGCGGACCCTACGATCGCGGCCTACATCTCCATCCACAACATGGTTGTCTGGATGGTCGATGCTTTCGGAAACGAGGAGCAACGCGCCAAGTGGGTGCCGGGGCTTGCTTCGATGGAAGTGCTGGGTAGTTACTGCCTCACCGAACCAGGGGCTGGTTCGGATGCCGCTGCGCTTACCACCAAGGCTGTGCGGGACGGCGATGACTACCTATTGACGGGCACCAAGCAGTTCATTTCCGGGGCCGGGGCCGCCGGTGTCTACGTGGTCATGGCACGAACCTCCGACTCGGGCAGCCACGGCATCACCGCGTTCGTGGTGCCTGCCGATGTCCCCGGCATGTCCTATGGGCCGAACGAGAAGAAGATGGGCTGGAACGCACAGCCCACCCGGCAAGTGATTTTCGACGGCGTCCGGGTGCCCGCCGCCAACAGGCTGGGGGAGGAAGGCAGCGGCTTCGGTATTGCCATGAAGGGCCTCAACGGCGGCCGGGTCAACATGGGTGCCTGCTCCCTCGGCGGGGGCCAAGCCGCCATGGAGAAATCCATTGCGTACCTGAGCGGACGCTCTGCCTTCGGCGGACCGTTGATCAAGCAGCAGGCATTGCTGTTCGAGATCGCGGACATGGACACCGAGCTCGAGACTGCGAGGACGCTGCTCCTGCGGGCCGCAGACGCCTTGGAACGGGGAGCGCCGGACACGGTGCGGCTTTGTGCGATGGCAAAGCGGGTCGCCACAGACGCCGGATTCAACGTCGCCAACAAGGCGGTCCAGCTGCATGGCGGTTACGGCTATCTGTCCGAATACGGACTGGAGAAGATTCTCCGGGATTTGCGCGTCCACCAGATCCTGGAGGGCAGCAACGAGATCATGAGGCTGATCGTTGGCCGCTTGGCCGTCGAAGCAAAGCGCCCCTGAGATGGGGGCAACTGACTAAGCACCAAGTCTGGCAGATGAACAGCCCGGTGGCCGGTCCAGGAAGGACCGGCCACCGGGCTGTCTGTTTGTCCTCGGGCGGTTGACGCCGCAGGCCGTGACGCCGCGGCCTACAGCTTGTCGAAGTCCGCTTCGTTGACGGCCGGGGCAGCGGGCGCAGCGGAACCGCTGCCGATCGCCGCCGTCGAGCCACCGGACTTCAGGGCCGCAAGGCGGGCGTCGATCTCGGTCTGCTCGCCGAGGTCTTCAAGCTGGTTGAACTGGGCGTCCAGGCTGGACGCGGCGAGCTCCTGCTGGCCAAGGACCTTGGCCTCTTCGCGGCGGATCTTCTCCTCGAAGCGGCCGACCTCACTGGTGGGGTCCATGATGTCGATGCTCTTGAGGGCGTCGTGCACCTGGGACTGGGCCTGGGCGGTCTTGGCACGGGCAACCAGTTCGTTGCGCTTGGCCGTGAGCTGGTTGAGCTTGTTCTTCATCTGGTCCAGGCCGACCTTGAGCCGGTCCACCACCTCGCTCTGGGAGGCAATGTTCGGCTCTGCGGCTTTGGCTTCGCCCTCCGCGGTCATCTGGCGCTGGATGGCCACCTTGGCCAGGTTATCGAACTTCTCGGCGTCGACGGCATCGCCGGCCGCACGGTACTCGTCCGCCTTGCGGGACGCTGCGAGGGCTTTGTTGCCCCAGTCCTGGGCGTTCTTGATGTCCTCGTTGTAGTCAGCCTGGAGCATGCGGAGGTTGCCGATGGTCTGGGCCACTGCGGACTCCGCCTCGGCAATGTTGTTCGTGTAGTCACGGACCATCTGGTCCAGCATTTTCTGCGGGTCCTCAGCCTGGTCGAGCAAGGCATTGATGTTCGCCTTGGCGAGCTGGGCGATCCTGCCGAAAATGGACTGCTTAACCATGGTGTTGCCTTTCGTCCTGCTCAGTGGGTCCCACTGAATCCAGTGATCAGTTGTTGTACCGCTTCTACGTGGGGCTTGGGCCCCGCCTAGTCTTTGTGGGCTAGAAGCTCCCGTTGTGGGCTAGAAGTCACCGCCTCCGCCGGAGTCCCCGCCCCAGCCGCCGTCTCCGCCGCCCCAGCCGCCGCCGCTATCACCGCCGCCGCCGAAGAAGCCTCCACCCCCGCCGCCGTCATTGTGGCCGCCGCCCCAGCCGCCTCCACCTCCGCCGAAGATGGAGTTGATGAGGATGCCGCCAAGAATGGCACCGCCCAGGCCGCCACCGCCGCCACCGAACATGCCACCGCTGTTGTAGCCCTGGTTGGCATAGCCGCCGAACTGTTCGACGTCGGACTGAGCCACCTGAGCGGCCTGTGCCGCCAGCGCGTGCGCCTGTTGTGCGTAAGCGAGGGCAGTGACGGGATCGTTCCGGGAGATGGAAAGCGCGTAGTCAAGGTTCCGCTGTGCTTCGGCAAGGCGGGTCCGGGCTTCGGTGCCCACCCCGCCGCGGCGGGCCGTGATGTAGTCGGACGTGGCGCTGATCTGGGCCTGGGCCGCCATGATCGTCTGCTGAAGCGAGGCCTGCGCGCGGCGGGCCTGTTCCTGCTGGTCACGGATTCCGCCAAGGGACTGGTCCAGGGCCTGGTGCGCCTTCTCCACCTTGTCGAGCGTGGCAATGGGGTCGATCTTGCCGGCCTGGATTTCGGCCTTCACCTGCGCAAGTGCCGACTCCACGCCGGCCACGGGCCCGGCCAGTTCGGGATGCGCCCCCGACTGGATCATGGCCTTGGCCTGGGCGAGGTCCTGGCTGGTGTCCACGACTGCGCTCTCAAGGGAGGCGCGGGCTTCATCGAGGCTGCCGGCGGTCTTTCCAATGGCATCGATCAGGACGTTCGTCTGGTGGAGGCTTTCCTCGGCCGCCCGCACGGCAACAGCAGCAAGGCTGTTTTCGCCCGCGGCCAGCTTTTCCTGGGCTGCCGCCGTGGCGTTCTGAACGAAGGCCAACCGTTCCTTGGCCTGCGTGATGTTGTCGGCGACCTGCGTGAGGGCGCTGCCGGCGTACTTCGCGCGGAGTCCGTTGAGGGACTGCTCGGCACTGGCAATCTTCGCCTCCGCTTCCCGGACGCCCGTCCCAACGGTGGCCAGGGCCTGCGGGGCTTTCTTTTCGAGCTCCCGCAGGGAATCGAAGTCTGCCTTCTGTTCCCGGAGCGAAGCGAGGGCGGCTTCAGAGCGGCGGATGATTTCGCCCAGCCAGCTGCGCTGCTGCTCTTCGGTATCCGGAATATGGTCATCGAGTTGCTGCTGCAACTTGAAGGACTCTGTCATGTGCGTCTTGGCTTCCTGCAGCGCCTTCGTGAAGTTCCCGACGGCGGCGTCACCGTATTGTGCCTGGGCGAAGCCGAGTTCCTGCTCGCTCGACTTGATGGCGTCATCCGCCTCGATCAGCAGGGAGCCGGCCTTGCGGCGCAGTTCCTCGACACTCAACGAGGCCAGCGGATCGGGCTCTCCCTGTCCGGGGGAGTATGCCGTGCCGGAACCCATAGCTCCCTTCTTGCGGCGGTTGCGCAGGTAGAGGTAGGTACCGACGCCGCCGGCCGCTACGATGCCCGCGCCAACGAGCACGGCAGCCCCGGAGCCGCCATTGGGAACCGTGCCTTTGCCCCCGCCTGCGGCGTCGCCGATGGCCGCTGCGGCGTCGATCGCTGCCTGGGCATAGTTGCTGTTTGCAAGCTGCGGACCAATGGCGTTGCTCTTGATGCTTTCGATCTGGGCGTCGGTGATCTTGCTGCCGCCCTTGTTCAGGATGTACTGCCGGGTATCGGTGGCGATTGCGAAAATGAGGGCGTTGGATCCGAGGCTTGCCTTTTCGGCGACCTTGTCGGTCCACGCCTCCCGATTGGTCGGGTTTTCGAATTTCTTGACCGTGACGACGTGAAGCACCATCGAGTGCTCGGTTCCGAGTTTCTTGATGGCGTCCTGGACTTCCGATGTCCTGCTGCCCAGCACGCCGGCATCGTCCACGATCTTGGTGGTCGGGTTCAGGTCCACCGGGTCTTCCGCCCATGCGGATGCGGCCGGGAAGGCCAATAATCCGGTCAGGCCAATGACGGCGAGAACTCGTTTCAACATTGACCGCATGCGCAACCCTTCAGCACGTCTGCGACTGGTCCAGGCCGGAACAATCGTCACAGAATGCAGCAGCGCCCCCACGCATGGTTTGTAGAGCCGCAGGGTCGCTGTGGCAATTCCATTGTGATTCTATGGTGCACCCAAAAAGGCGTCCACCGAGCCGAATATGCCGCCAGCGAAACGTGGAGAAAAGCCGGAACTTCCCGCGTTGTAGGCAGTTTTTGCGGCTGTTCGTCCAGGGGCCCGCGGAGGATGCGCATGGCTGGCTTCCGCGTTCAGCAAGCTTTCAGCAAACATCCGATCTTGATCCAGCAAAAGCGGCCATAGTTAATGCCAGACGAGGAAGAAAGGAAGTCCCATGACGGAGAACCCAGCGCAGGGACCGGGAGCTGAGCGCGAGACCCCGGAAGACAACAATGCCGAGGCCCCGTACGGCAGCGAGGCCAGCCAGCCCACTGGCACCCCTGCTCCGGGCGGGCACCCGGGGGAGCAGCCCACCACACGGCTGCCTGCCTACCAGCCTGGCCAGCCCGTCCAGAGCGGCCAACCTTCAGCGGGCGGCCAGCCCTTCCAGCAGCCTCACCAGGGCGCGGCCCCGCAGGCAGGCCCGTCGTACCCGCAGCACGCTCCGTTCTACGGCACCGCCGGCAGCCACCACCCTGGGCCTGGCTACCCCTCCCAGCAGCACCCTGCAAGCCAGCACACCCAGCAGTTCTCCCACCTGGGTGCCCCCGCCGGAGCCCCGGGGAACACGGCGACAGACACCAGGCGCAAGCCGGCGTTCGGCGTCGGGACCCTCGTCGCCAGCATCCTGGCGGCCGGACTCGTCGGCGGCGGCGTTGTGGCAGCCAGCAACCAGCTCTTTGACAACCAGGCTCCCGCAGCGAGCACCAGCAGCCAGGGCGGCGGCACTGTCATCGTCAACAACAAGGACGACGTCAACGCGATCACCGCTGCAGCGGCCAAGGCCTCGCCGAGCGTGGTCACCATCAAGGCGTCCAGCGGCAGCGAGGGCGGCACCGGCTCAGGCATCATCATCGACGACCAGGGGCACATCCTCACCAACACGCACGTAGTGACTCTCGATGGCGCCACCGCCAACGCCTCGATCGAAGTCCGCACCCACGATGGCCGCGTGCTGAAGGCAAGCGTCGTGGGCACCGATCCCTTGTCCGACCTCGCGGTGATCAAGGTCGCGGATCCGTCCGGTCTGGTCCCCGCAACCCTCGGTGACTCCAGCAAGATCAACGTGGGGGACACCGCCGTCGCCATCGGCTCCCCCCTTGGCCTCACCGGCACCGTCACGGACGGCATCGTTTCCACCCTCAACCGCACCATCAGCGTGGCGTCCTCGGCCGCGCCGAAGGAAGCCCCGGACAGCTCCGAGGGAAACGGCGAAGGAGGCTTTGAATTCGCTCCCCCCGGTGAAAGCCGGAACCAGTCAAGCGCGAACCAGGGCTCCATCTCCATCAACGTCATCCAGACCGACGCCGCCATCAACCCGGGCAACTCGGGCGGCGCCCTGGTTAACAGCAAGGGCGAGGTAATCGGCATCAACGTCGCCATCGCCTCGGCCGGCAGCGGCACTTCGGATACCTCCAGCGGAAACATCGGCGTGGGCTTCAGCATCCCGATCAACCATGCCAAGCGGGTCGCCCAGGAAATCATCCGGGACGGCAAGGCCAGCCACGGCCAGTTTGGCGTCAGTGTGCAGGCCAAGTCGGCCACCGGAAGCAGCGCCAGCTTCTCGGTGGGCGCAGAAGTCGCCAGTGTCACCAAGGGTTCCGCCGCCGAGAAGGCGGGCGTCAAGGTGGGTGATGTCGTGGTCAAGTTCGCAGGGCAGACCATCAGCGACCCAAACCAGCTGACCGCCGCCGTCCGCGAGCAGGCAGCCGGCGCAACCGTCAAGGCCACCATCCTGCGGGGCGGCCAGGAACGCGAAATCGACGTCACCTTGGACGCCGCTCCACAGCAGTAACAGCAGTAACAGCGGTAAGTCGGAAGCGGAAGCGGGCGGGACCATCGGGTGCCGTCCGCTTCCGCGTGAAACCGCCCCCAGCGCCGAAACAGGCGTTAACGCGGGCACATCGAATTGCGCCGCAATATGCTTAGCTAGGACGAAGCCCGCGAGCCGGGCGCCCATGGCCATGCGCCCAGCCGCTGGCCATCCTCAAGCAAGGAAGGCTGCCTCGAACACAGTGGAAGAGACATTGAAGATTGTTGTTCTGGTCAAGCACGTCCCTGACGCGCAGTTCGACCGACACCTCACGGGCCAGGGAAATACTGTCGACCGTGACGAAAGCATCCTCTCGGAACTGGACGAGTACGCCCTTGAGGCCGCGTTGCAGCTGAGCGAAGCCCGCGGCGGTGCCAAGGCAGGCAACGAAGTCATTGCCTTGAGCATGGGACCGGCCGGGGCCGTGAACTCCGTCAAGAAGTCCCTGCAGATCGGCGCGAGCTCCGGTGTCCACCTGAACGACGACGCCCTCGCCGGTTCCGACGCCGCCGCCACGTCCCTCGCGTTGGCCGCGGCCATCCGCTACCTCGGCCCTGTGGACCTTGTGCTGACAGGCATGGCTTCCACCGACGGCGAAACCTCCCTGGTCCCGGCACAGCTTGCCGAACGCCTCGGCGTGCCCCAGGTGACCTTCGCTTCGGCGCTGGAACTGAACGGCACCACCCTCACCGCGCGGCGCGACGGCGACGGTCACTCGGACACCGTGGAGGCATCGCTGCCCGCGCTCGTCTCCGTGACCGACCAGATCAACGAGCCCCGGTACCCGAACTTCAAGGGCATCCTGGCGGCCAAGAAGAAGAAGATCACCACCCTGGCCCTGTCCGACATCGGCATCGACGCCGGTCAGGTCGGCGCCGCAGGTTCCCTGACCGCCGTCGAGACCGCCGCTGCCCGCCCGCCGCGCACTGCAGGCACCATCATCACGGACGAAGGCGACGCCGGCATCAAGCTAGTTGACTTCCTGGCCGCCCAGAAGCTGCTCTAAGAGGACCCAAGACACATGGCAAAAGCACTTGTTTTCATTGACAACCCGGGCGGCGCGCTGAAGAAGAGCAGCCGCGAACTGCTCACCATCGCCCGTTCGCTGGGCGAGAGCGCGGTGGCCTTCAACGGCGAACTGCACGACGACGTCGCGGCAGCCATCGCTGCCCACGGCGCCACCGCGGTTTACCGCCCGTCCGTGGCCGACCTGGATGACTACCTGGTGGCCCCGAAGGCTGCCTACCTCGCCGCGGCGGTTGCCGCCTCCGGTGCGGACACCGTCCTGCTGGAAAACTCGGCAGACGGCAAGGAAATCGCTGCCCGCCTGGGCGTGAAGCTGAACGCCGGCGTGATCACCGACGTCGTTGGGGTCGACGCCGACGGCACCGCCCACAAGTCGGTCCTGGCCGGTGCGTACACCACCACCGCGAAGGCGCGTACCGCCGTCGCCGTCCTGACGGTCAAGCCGAACAGCGTCGACGTCGCCGAGGCACCCGCCGCTGGTACCCCGGAGAGCGTCACCGTCGAGGTTCCGGCTGACGCCACTGCCTCGGCTGCACGCATCACGGCGCGCAGCGAACGTCCGGCCAGTGGACGCCCGGAACTCACCGAAGCCCGCGTGGTAGTGGCCGGCGGCCGCGGCGTCGACGGCGACTTCG
Organism: Arthrobacter sp. TE26545; assembly: GCF_056279005.1. Next base: position 2,631,374 of record NZ_JBWBQM010000001.1, on the reverse strand, counting down.
GCCCCCTCGAGGAACTCGCCGACGCCCTGGGCGGCGCGGTGGGCGCTTCCCGTGCGGCCACCGACGCCGGCTGGATCGGCCACGACTTCCAGGTGGGCCAGACCGGCAAGACCGTCTCCCCGCAGCTGTACATCTCCGCGGGCATTTCCGGCGCGATCCAGCAGAAGGCCGGCATGCAGACCTCCAAGGTGATTGTCGCGATCAACAAGGACGCGGAGTCTCCCGTCTTCGAAATCGCCGACTTCGGCATCATCGGCGACCTCTTCAAGGTCGTTCCGCAGGCAACCGAAGAGATCAAGAAGCGGAAAGGCTGATCCTTGAGCACTGACGCCACGTCAGCAAAGAGCCCGTTCAATGCCTCCACGGAGCGCGTTGAGCGGGTGCTTTGTTTTACCGCCCACCCCGACGACATCGACTTCGGCGCAGCCGGCACCATCGCCGCCTGGACGGCTGCCGGGGTGCAGGTCAGCTACTGCATCATGACCGACGGCGACGCCGGCGGCTTCGACGTCGACGGACACCACGAGATCACCGACACCCGGACTCAGGAGCAGCGGCGGGCCGCGGCAATAGTCGGCGTCGAGGACATCCACTACCTGCACGAACGCGACGGCTACCTCGAGGTGAACCACGGCGTCATCAAGCAGGTGGTGAAGCTGATCCGCGAAATCCGTCCGCAGATCGTGCTGGCCATGCATCCGGAACGGAACTGGGACCGGATCCAGAAGAGCCACCCGGACCACCTCGCCGTGGGCGAAATCGTCACGCGGGCCGTCTACCCGGCGCTGGAGAATCCCTTCGCCTATCCGGAGCTCGCCGAAGCCGGTCTTGACGCCTACAGGCTGCCGTGGCTTTGGCTGTTCGCGGGCCCGGAGTCCCGTGAAAACCATTTCGTCGATGTCACCGGCCACGTGGAGGAAAAGCTCAAGGCGATCCGGGTCCACGCCAGCCAGCATCCGGACCTGGCAGCCATGGAACGCACGGTGCGTGGCATGCTGCGCCACAACGGGCGCCGGGCCGGATTGCCGGAGGGCAACAGTGCCGAGGCCTTCCATGTCGTCTCCGTTAACGGGTCCCAGACCATCGCCGGGTTCTGATATTGCCGTCGTGTAATGCATGTCATATGCTTGAACACGGTTAAATCATATTTATTGAGGAAGACAGACTTTAATGGCGAAGACTGCGCAGCAACCTGTCCTGGTAATCATGGGCGTTTCCGGCTCGGGCAAATCCACTGTCGGCGGTGTCCTGGCCGGACGCCTCGGCTGGGATCTCGCGGAGGGCGATGACCTCCATCCGGAAGCGAACGTGGCGAAGATGCACTCCGGCCAGCCCCTCACCGACGAGGACCGCTGGCCGTGGCTTGAGCTGATCGCCGGCTGGATCCGTTCCCGCACCGAGGTGGGGGAGCCGGGCATCATCACCTGTTCGGCACTCAAGAAGAAATACCGTGATGTGCTGCGCGGGGAGAACGTGGTGTTCGTTTTCCTGCAGGGCAGCAAGGACAAGATCTCCGACCGGCTCGCGTCCCGGCACGGGCACTTCATGCCGCCGTCGCTGCTTGAATCCCAGTTCGAGGCACTCGAAGAGCCGGGTGCGGACGAGAACCACATCTCGCTGTCCGTGTCCGCGTCCCCGGCCGAGGAAGCCCAGGAAGTCATCGAGCGGCTTGACCTGGTGGCCAAGGACGCCGTGCAGGGCGGGATCAGCTGAGCCGCGCCTGCGCGTAGGCAGTCATGGCGTCGCTCAGGTACGCGGCCAGGCGCTCATCGTATTTGTCGTAGAACGCCTTGAAGCGTGCATCCTCGACATACATGCGGCCGAGGCCCGCATACGAATCCCGGTTCGGCGTCCAGCTGCGGAGGGTCCACCGGTAGTGGAGCTCGACGGCGGCCAGGGTCCTGGCGTCGTCGGCCGGCAGTCCCGCGTTCAGGCAGTCCAGGACGGCCCGGTTGGCGTCGTCGGCCTGCTCCATGAACTCCTGCTTCTGCTCAGGGGTCATGGCCGCGTAGCGGGCCTTGGATTCGTCCACCACTTTGTCGCCCCAGCGTTCCCGGGCTTCGGCTTCGTAGGGATTGTTGTCGAAATCCTTGAAGATGTTTTCAGCTGACATTGGTGCTCCTTGACGTAGTGCCGTGATGGTGGCGTCGACCGTCTTCGACATGCGGTCCAGGCGGTCACGCTCGGCCAGCAACCATTTCCGGTGGACGGTAAGTGCCTCCACGGGATCGGCCTGGCCATCCAGAACTTCGCCGATGGTCTCGAGCCCAAGGCCAAGTTCGCGAAGCAGGAGGATCCTCTGCAGGCGCAGCAACTCCGGCTCCCCGTAGTAGCGGTAGCCGTTGTGGCCCGTGTACGCCGGCTCCAGGAGCCCGAGCTGCTCGTAGTGGCGCAGGGTCCGAGATGAAACCTTGCTGGCCTTCGCCACTTCGGAGATGCTCCAGGTGCACTCTTCCTGCTTCATGGTTCCAGCGTAGAAGTTGACGTTACGTCAAGGTCAAGGGCTGCGCCGGGATCAGGTGCGTGCGCCGGAAAAGCCGTTCTGCCGCCACGCTTCGTACACCGCGATCGAGGCGGCGTTGGCGAGGTTGAGCGAGCGCAGCGACGGGAGCATGGGCAGGCGCAGCCGCGCGGTGATGTGCGGGTCCTGCTTCAGCCAGTCCGGCAGGCCCACGGATTCCGGCCCGAACAGGAGCACATCCCCGGCCCGGTAGGAGATGTCCGCATAGGAGGTGTCGCCGTCGGAGGTGAAGGCGAAGACGCGTTCCGGTTGCAGGGCTTCCCACGCCGCTTCGATGTCCTTGTGCACCGTGACGACGGCGAGGTCATGGTAATCCAGCCCGGCCCGGCGCAGTTTCGCGTCGGAGAAGTCGAAGCCCAGTGGCTCCACAAGGTGCAGTTCGGCGCCGGTGATGGCGGCAAGGCGGATGGCGTTGCCCGTATTGCCCGGGATTTCAGGGGTATGGAAGAGGATGCGGAACACGGATCAATCCTAGCCAGCCGCCGCGGCTTCGGACGCCAGCGGCCTCCGATGCCGGGGTCTTCCGTCGCCCGCCCATCAGGAAGGGGGTCAGTGCATGCCGCGCAGCAGCCGCGCCAGGACCGGGACCACCACGGTGTTGGGCACGGGGCCGGAGGACAGGAACTGCTTGAGCCCCTTGGCGAGCCCGGCGGCGTTGACCACCTGGACGCCCCCGCTTTCTTCAGCGTGACGGTAGCGGTCGATCACGGGTTCGTGCGGATTGTTGTCCGGCCCGTGGACCACTACCCAGGCAGTGACATTCAGTTCCGGGAAGATGTCCTGCATGTGCCGGGCAATCACATCCAGTTGCGGCGGCGGCACGGCGCGTCCTCCGTGCCTCAAGGCCACCCCGTCCCAGGCATAGGCGCCCTTGGGCAGCAGCATGGAACCGATCAGTGCCAGGCGGTACCCCGCGAGTACGGCATGGTCGATGTGGCTGTTGTCCGATGGCGAGCGAAGCCCGTTGATGAGCCGGGCGGAAGGGATCGCGGGCAGCACCTGGCGGCTGATCAGCTGCACGGTGCGCATCTCCCGCTGGATCCTGGCCTCGGCACCGAAGATTCCGCGCCTGCGCGGCATGCCGTGGACCTGCTGGGCGGCCTCGGACGGGGAAAGCAGCGGAACCTCAAGAGGATCATCGAAGGCCGGGACGTATACGGGCGCGTCCCCGGCCGTGTTGCGCGGAACGTTGGGGCGGTGGACGGTGGTGCGGCTTGCCGGGCCTGGTGCATCGCTCCCGCCGTAGTCGGCAGGGGCTGTAGGCCGGGCGGCGCTGGCATAGCGGCGGTCGTACTCGGCCCGGCGGCGGGGATCCACCAGGGTCTCGTACGCAAGGGTCACCTGCCGGAACACCGCCGGATCTCCGCCGTGGTCAGGGTGGGCCAGCCGGGCGGCCTTGCGGTAAGCCCGCTTGATCTCCTGCTCCGTGGCATTCACGGAGACACGGAGAACCTGATAATGGGAACTGCTGCCCTCGGCCAAGCACGGCCCTTTCTCTGGAGGTCTGGTTTGGGGCCAGTTTAGCCAGCCTTCAGGGACAACGAACCACGACCTCCTACGGGTTCCCAAGGGTGCGGCAGGAGCCGGCGGGCTAGACTCGGAGGCGGCAAGGGCAGGACCGGGAATGATTGGGGCGACGGTTTGGAGACATTCGAACGACGGGCGGCACCGCTCGCATACCTTGGCGCCGCCATCGTCGCGGCGGCAGCCCTGGCATCCTGCAGCGTCAGCGTTCCCGACCCCGGGGCGACCACCCCGGCACCCGCTCCCTCCGTCCTGGCGACGCCCACCGTCACCCCCGGCCACGATGCTGATGCCGTGGCAGCAAAGGACCTTCCGCTCAGCGCCGGCGGGACGCTCGCCGCCGGCGTTCCGGTGGGAATCGCGGACGGCCTCCGGGAAGCCACGGGCTGGAAGCTGGTGCAGGAAAACGTCCAGGGGCAGAATCGCTTCGTGCGGAAGGACGGCTGCCAGGTGATCACCAGGTTAAGCCTCAACCAGGGCGCGCTCGCCGTCGCCGGCGACGACAAAGCCTCCACCGAAGCCCTGTTCGCCTACCTGGATCCCGGCATAGAACCCGCGTCCCTGAAAGCCGAGAACCTGCGCTGGGGAGCGGACAATGACAAGCCCCGGCGCAAGGTCCAAGTGCTCGCCTTCAATGCGCGGCCGGCGGCAGACGGCAAAGCATTCAGCGTCCTTGCGCGGATGTTCGCCACCGCCGGCTCATCGGTCTACCTCTCGGCGGCCTGTCCTTCACCGGCCGCCCTGGCAACAGCCAAAGCCGACGTGGCGAACTACCTTCCGCTGATCCCGCCAAGTAACTGATCCCGCCCCAGCGACTGATCCGGCCCAATCGGGAGCTCACCGCCCCCGGCCCGGTCCTGCGGCCGTTGGGCTGCCTGCGAGCCGGTTGAGTGCCAGGGCCGCGACCAGAAGGCCGAAGTCCCGGAGGGCGATGTCGAAGAAGCCGCCCAGGACCAGCAGGTTGACGATGATGCCCAGCAGCCACGCCGCCACCAGCAGGGAGCCGATGCGCGGGCGCACTGCGACGGCGATGCCCGCAATGATTTCCACGACCCCCACCCCGTACATGAATGCCTGGGGCGTCACCGGAACCACGGCTGTCGCCACCGGGGCGAGATAGCCCGTCCAGTCCGTGAGGATGTTGGTGAACTTGTCCACGCCGAAGAGGATCGGCGCCACCGTGAATAGGGTCCTGAGCAGCAGGTATCCCTGCCGTGCCGGGTCCATGGCGGCGATCCTGCCGGCGCGTGCTGAAGTCTCCTGGGTTTTCATGGCTCTTCCTTCCTGTTGCTTGCCTTGTATCCTTCTAAAATTAGATAGTTTGATTTTAGAATTTTCAGGGAATTTAATCAACGGATACCTTTTTAGAGTTACCCTTGTCCCATGACCGGACTTTCCTGGCGCGAACGGCTATCCGCCCTGTCTTCGCTCGGTGACGAGAACCGCCGCCGGCTGTACGAATATGTGTGCTCGGTCGGTGCCGCGGCAGGCAGGGACGATGCCGCCGCCGCGCTGGGCATGCCGCGCAGCACGGCATCGTTCCATCTGGACCGGCTGGTCCGCGACGGGCTGCTCGGCGTCGAGTTCCGTAAGCCCGCCGGCAAAGGCGGACCCGGCTCCGGGCGTCCCGCCAAGCTCTATGTGCCGCTCTTCGCCGAGATCGGCGTTTCCGTCCCCGAACGCAATTACGATCTCGCCGGCGTCGTTCTCGCCGCCGCTGTCAGCTCCGCCATGAAGGATGGCGGCGCTGCGCGCGAGGCGCTGCTCGGGGCCGCTCGGGCCAAAGGCGCCGAGGCCGGTGCCGGCGGGCGGGACTTCCTCGAAGTCCTCGCCGGGCAGGGATACCAGCCGGAAGCGGACGACGACGGCGGCGGCCACGCGCTGCTGAACTGCCCGTTCCACAAGCTCTCCCGGAGCCACCCTGACGTTGTGTGCGCAATGAACGGCGCCTTCCTGGCGGGAGTCGCCGATGCCTGCGGCATCGACGGCAATCGGATCGCAGGGGACGAACGCCCCGGCCACTGCTGCGCCCGGATCCTGCCCGGGGACTGAGCCACCGAACTGTCTGCCGCCGTCGATAGACTCTTAATGTGCCTGTATATCTGGACCATGCCGCTACCACCCCCATCGCTCCCGCCGCGCTCGAGGCGATGACCCGCGAGCTTGCCCGGACCGGCAATCCCTCATCGCTGCATGCTTCAGGCCGTCGCGCCCGGCGCTCCGTGGAGGATGCCCGGGAAACCCTGGCCGCGGCGGCCGGCGCCCATCCCTCCGAGGTCATCTTCACCTCCGGGGGGACCGAAGCGGACAACCTGGCAGTCAAGGGCCTGTTCTGGAGCCGCCGCGACGAGGACCCGCGCCGGACCCGCATCCTGTGCTCCGCCGTCGAGCACCACGCCGTGCAGGACACCGTCGAATGGCTGGAACGGCACGAAGGCGCCGAGGTGTCCTGGCTGCCGGTGGACAGCAACGGCGTGGTGCTGCTGGATGCGGTGCGCGAGGAAATCGAACGCGATCCCGCCACGGTAGCCCTGGTGACCGTCATGTGGGCCAATAACGAAGTAGGCAGCATCCAGCCCGTCCCGGAGATCGTGGAGTTGGCCGCAGTGCACGGCATTCCGGTGCACTCGGACGCCGTTCAGGCCTTTGGTGCCTTGCCGGTCAATTTCCGGGAGTCCGGCCTGGCGGCGATGGCCGTCTCCGGGCACAAGATCGGCGGGCCGGTCGGCGTGGGGGCCCTGTTCCTGGGCCGCTCGGTCAAGCTGACGCCGGTGCAGCACGGGGGAGGGCAGGAGCGGGATGTCCGTTCGGGAACCCTGGACACGGCGTCGATCGCGGCCTTTGCCGCCGCCGCAGCCTCCCTGGCCGCCGGGCTGCCCGCGGAAAGCGCGCGGATCGCGGCCCTGCGCGACAGGCTCATCGACGGCGTCCGCGCGGCGGTGCCCGAAGCAGTGCTCCGCGGGGCCCCCGGCGACGGTCGGCTGCCGAACAACGCCCACTTCACTTTCCCGGGCTGTGAAGGCGACTCCCTGCTGTTCCTCCTCGACCTAGCCGGCGTCGAGTCCTCCACGGGCTCGGCCTGCACGGCCGGAGTGCCCCGGCCCTCGCACGTACTGCTGGCGATGGGGCTGGACGAGGACACCGCACGCGGGGCCCAGCGCTTCAGCCTGGGACATACCTCGAGCGAGGCCGACGTCGATGCACTGCTCAAGGCCCTGCCGGACGCCTACGCCCGGGCGAAGCAGGCGGGCATGGCGGGACACGAGTCCAGCATCCAGACGGCGGCCACAGTAGCGAGGTCTTCGGGGACCGTGTCCCCCGGGCCGGCCGCGGTCTGATTACAGAGCACTGCTCAGCCTTCCGGGAGCAGTTCCTCCAGGGGTACCTCCGGGTCGGCCAGTCGCGCGGGATCCACCTGGACGCGCCCGCTAATCAGGGCCTTGAGTGTCTTGTGCACCTTCGGCCGGTTGATGCTCATCCCGGCAACAACTGCGCTGCTGCCCGAGGAGTTCCGGTTCAGCCAGAATGCCAGGAAGCTCCTGTCGTCCATGGAACCGCGGAGCAAGGGGCTTTGGCCCGCAGCAAGGGACGGGAACCCGGAGTACTCCATGGCGACGTCGAACTGGTCCGTATAGAAATAGGGCACCATGTCCAGCTTCGCGTCCTGGCCGAGCATGGCCCTGGCTGCCACCTTTCCGCCGCTGAGGGCGTTGTGCCAGTGCTCGTTGCGGTGGTGTTCCCCGGTGAAGGGGTGCAGGGCGTTGGCGACGTCCCCGGCGGCGAAGACATCGGGACTGCTGGTGCGCAGGGACGCGTCCACTAGGATGCCGTTCTCCAGTTTCAACCCGGCATTCCCGGCCAGGGCGGTGTCCGGTATGACGCCGGCCGCGATGACCACGATGTCCGCGGGGATCTCCTCCCCGGAATCCGTGACGACGGCGCTGGCCCGGCCGTCGGTGCCCTTGATTTCCCTGGCGCTCGCGGGCAGCCGGAAGTGAACGCCGTGGGATTCATGGATCTCTCGGAAGAATGCCCCAAGCTCGGGGCCGATGGCCGTGGACAGGGGCACGTCTTCCAGGCCCAGCAGCGTAACCTCGTTGCCGTAGCTCCGGGCGGCCGCGGCCAGTTCCATCCCGATCCAACCGGAGCCCACCATGACCAGGCGCCGCCCGCCGTCGGACAGTGCTTCCTTCAGCCGGCGGGAGTCGTCCAGCGTGCGGAAGGTGCCGACCCCCGCCAGCTCGCTCCCCGGCAGCGGCAGCTTCCGCGGCTGGGCGCCGGTGGCGATCAGGAGCCTCGAATACTCCAGTTCCTTCCCGGAGCCGAGGCGCACGGTGTGGGCCTGCGGATCCGCGGCGACCACGGGATCGCCGAGCAGGATTTCGACGCCGTTCTCCCCGTACCAGTCCTGCGGCACCACCGAGACCTTGACTTCGCCATCCTTGCCCAGGAGGAGTTCCTTGGAGAGCGGCGGCCTGAGGTAGGGCACGTGCGTTTCGGCGCAGGCGATGGTGATGGCGCCCGTGAAACCCTCCGAGCGGAGGGTCCGGGCGGCGGTGGCGCCGGCCAGGCCTCCTCCGGCGATGACGAAATGTCCGGTGTCCATGATGCCTCGATTCGTATCGGCTGGATCGCTCACGCATCTAAAACCGTCAATTTTGACTTTAGAAGCGGAGCCGGGGATGGTCAAGGGTTGCGGACAAGTGTTTCCGGGCTGGATCCGGCAGACGGTAGAATGGACGGGCGCGCGGTGTCTTCCGGCGCGATCTTCCTCCCATATCCAGCAGAAAGCCAGCATGCGAGTACTTGCAGCCATGAGCGGCGGCGTCGATTCCGCCGTTGCCGCCGCCCGCGCCGTCGAGGCGGGGCACGACGTCGTCGGGGTCCACCTGGCGCTGTCCCGCATGCCCGGAACGCTGCGTACCGGAAGCCGCGGCTGCTGCACCATCGAGGACTCGCGGGACGCCTGGCGCGCCTGCGATGTGCTGGGCATTCCCTACTACGTCTGGGATTTCTCGGAGCGCTTCAAGGAAGACGTCGTCCAGGACTTCATCGACGAATACGCCGCCGGGCGCACGCCCAACCCCTGCATGCGCTGCAACGAGCGCATCAAGTTCGCCGCCCTGCTGGAGAAGGCGCTCGCCCTCGGTTTCGACGCCGTGTGTACCGGCCACTACGCCAAGGTGATCAACGACGCCGATGGCAACCCGGAACTGCACCGCGCCGCGGACTGGGCCAAGGACCAGAGCTACGTGCTGGGCGTGCTGACCCACGAGCAGCTCAAGCACTCCATGTTCCCGCTTGCTGATACCCCCTCCAAAGCCGAGGTGCGGGCCGAGGCCGAGCGCCGCGGACTGTCGGTGGCCAACAAGCCGGACAGCCACGACATCTGCTTCATTTCCGACGGCGATACCCGCGGCTGGCTGGCCGAAAAGATCGAAATGAGCACCGGCGACATCGTGGATGAGACCGGCGCCAAGGTCGGCGAGCACCCGGGGGCCAACGCGTTCACCGTGGGGCAGCGCCGCGGCCTGAAGCTCGGCACGCCCGCCGCGGACGGCAAGCCGCGCTTTGTGCTGGAAATCCGGCCCAAGGAGAACAAGGTGGTCGTCGGGCCGGAAGCCCTCCTTGCGATCGACGAGATCCGCGGCATCAAGGTCTCCTGGGCCGGCCTCCCGATTGCCGAGGTCGGCACCGGTGCGGAGTTCGACTGCCACGCCCAGGTCCGGGCCCATGGCGATCCGGTGCCTGCCCGCGCCCGTGTGGAAGCCGTCATGGACGATTCCGGCGTGGAGCGTGAAGGCCTGGTGGTCACCCTCAACGAGCCGCTGCGCGGCGTCGCCCCGGGCCAGACCGTGGTGCTGTACCAGGGCACCCGGGTGCTGGGCCAGGCGACCATCGACGCCGCCCGCTCCCTGCAGCGCGCCGCCCTCTAGGCTCGCGCCGCCCTGACCGGCCGCCGTCGCGCGCCATTGCCTCCGGCTGCCCGCGGGCAGATACTTGGCTATGCAGCATTCCGCTGCGGCTTTGCTGGGGTTCCGCGCAGGGGGCGGCGATGGCTGTGGCATTTCAGGACAAGGCCCCGGGGGACATCAAAGCCGGTCAGATGGTCCCCCTGACAGTCCTTGCGGAGGGGCCCATCGGCAGCAACGGCATGGCGCCGATCACCACGCAGTTGAGGATCCCCGTTGAGCGGCTGCGCCGGGGCCCCACCGGCCACCGGCTGAGCGTCCACATCAGGAAATGGCGCGGCACCAACGTGGTCCCGGTGTCGTTGACAGTGCCGGGAAACCCTTGGCAGTTCATTTCGGAAGATCCGCCCTGCGAGCTGCGGGAGCTGCTGGACGATTCGCGCTTCCTCGCCCAGCACGTCTACGGAGTGGCCGCCTCCACCTTGCACCTCTTCGAATCGACCCTTGGCCGCCGCATGCCCTGGCACCCCGAAGGCCGGTTGATCCTCAAGGCCCGGGACCTGGTCACCGCCACGGACACCGGATACGAACGCGGCACCAACATCATCCGTTTCGGCTCCATCGACCGCATGGGCTACAAGGTCCCGACCGCGCTGTACCGGGACATCGTTGCGCATGAGGTCACCCACGCGATCCTCGACGGATTCCGGCCGGCCTGGGCGGACCAGCTGGCGGGGATCGAACAGCTCGCCATACACGAGGCCCTTGCCGACCTGGTGGCGATCCTCTCCGTGTTCTCTTCCCGGGACGTCGTATACCGGCAGTTGCTGGCCGCGGCAGGAAAGACGGGCCCAGACACCGCGCTCGACGACGACGCCTTGATGCGCACGCTCTTCGACTTCGCCAGGGACCTGTATGCCCGCGGCCCGTTACGGGAGCCTTTTGTCGACGTCGTCCCGGACAACTGGCAGGACAACCCCGAACCGCACGCCAGGGGAACCGTGGTGGTGGGCGCCGTCCTGCGAGCCGTCCACCGGCTCTGGATGGAACGGAACCGCCGGATGGGCGAAGGGCAGAGCCTGCAGCAGATGGCTGATTCCGGCTCCATCGTGGGCACGAGGGTGCTCCGCATGGTGATCCGCGGCCTGTCCTACATGCCCCCGGTCGATGTCCTCTGGCGGGACCTCCTACGGGGCATCATTGCCGCGGACCTGGACATGGTCCCCGAGGACCAGCACGGCTACCGGGAAGCGATCCAGGAGGAGTTCTCCAGGATCGGGATCCGGCGGGTCCCCTTGGCCAACATTTCCGGTGTGGAAAACTACCGTGGCCTGCGCTATCCGGTCCGGCTCGCCGCCTTGGGCTCGGATCCGCAGGAGGTCCAGCGCTTCGTCTGGGAAAACCCCCGGCTGCTCGACGCCGCCCGCCTGGAACGGCGCACCCCGCTCAGTTCCACCCGGGTGCGGACGTCGGAGCGGGTGTCGCCCGACGGCTTCGTGGTCTCGGAAATCGGCGCTTCCTTCGTCCAGACGGTTCGCATGAGCCGCCGCGAGGCTTCAATCAGGCTGGGTCTGAAGACCAAGAGCGAGTACGTGGACATCCGTGGCGGGGGACTGCTCCGCTTCGACGCCGGCGGCCGGCTGGTCTACGCGGCACTCAAGCCCGTGATGGCGCGGGAGCGACAATCGGCAATGTTCGTCTCGGACGAGCAGCACGCCGCCGAACAGGAAGTGTCCAGCGGCGTGCAGGGCAGGTTCCACCGCACGGGTGACTGAAGCCTCATAGCTATCCGGGCGCTCCCCACGCCGCCTTGCGGGCCGACGTCGACGCCTCCAACTGGGCCACCTGATCGAAGCCGCCGGCCTTCAGTCCCTTGCTGACTGCCTTGAGGATGTTCGTGCGGGGGAGGGTACCGTCGGATTCCAAGGCCTTCACCAGGTTGTAGGTGAAGGCGCCGTTGTAGCGCTGGTCGAGGTAGGCATCGGCGGCGGTCTGGTCGGCGCGGCACGCGGCCATGAGCACGGGCTTCGTGGCACCCCCTGCCTTGATCAGGTCCCGCAGCACCCGGGTGTCACTGAATTCGGAGGCCGCGACCGCCCGCGCCGTCGGCGCCGGAAGGAAGCGCGGCCGCCGGCCGGGCAGCAGGTCCAGCGACTTCAGCCCGGTGCCGCTGTGGCAGGTGTCCAGCACGACCTCCATGAGTACGCCGTCCGGCAGTTTCAAGAACAGCTCGGAAAGTTCGTCGTCGGCGATCACTGTCGCCGGGTCCCATGCGTCGCCAATGCTGTTGATGGCGTGGCAGGCGAAGGCTTCATCCAGACGGTCGGCTTCGTCCCCGCTGGTGTCCGGGATCTGCGTGCCGTGGCTGGAGAAGGTGAAGACGAGGTGCTCGACCTCGCCGGATACCGCGAGGTCCATGAGCCGGGACAACTCGGCCATGACGGCATCCTTGTCCGCGTCGGCATTGTTCAGGACCGTGATGTCGGAGGAAGGGAATCCATAACGGCCCTCCAACAGGGCCGCGAGATCGTTGGCGTCGTTGACACATCCCTGGAGCCAACTGGATTGCGGAAGGAACTTGAATTCGTTGATGCCCACACACAGGGCTGCCTTGTTCATGAGCGCGTCCTTTGACCGGAAGTTGCGCGGATTCAGCTAGGCGGCCCCAAGCTCCGCCGCCAGGACGGCCCTCCTGCGGCAGAGCGCATGCGGACCGACGAGCACAACCTGCTCCGGGCGGGCCGGAAGGCCGACGGCGGCGGCGGGCCACGGAGCGCACCTCAACTTTATTCCCGGGGCCATGCCGCGGCAATGGACAAGACGGGGCCCAATGGACGAGACAAAGCCGAGCAACCCCGCAAAAGTAAAGTTTGTGTTTCAAATCACAGGAATCCCTCTTTTCCGACCGTTTGTTCTGGTTGAATCGGTGCATCAGCTGTGCGTGCCTCCCGGAAACCATCCGTTGCCGGCACGCCGGACCCACCGAAAAGCCAAATCCACAGAACGGAAAGTTCACTGATGGCAATCAACAAGAAAGCCCTGCGATGCGCCATCGCGCTCGCGGGTGTCTCTGCGTTCGCTCTGACGGCCTGCACAGGCCCCACGGGCGGTACGTCTTCCACCGGTTCAGGCGGGGCCACAAGCACGATTGCTTATGGGACCACCGACAAGGTGACCGCCCTGGACCCGGCGGGATCGTATGACAACGGGTCGTTCATGGTGATGAACCAGGTCTTCCCGTTCCTCCTTAACTTCAAGCCTGGCAGCCCGGACTTGCAGCCGGACGTCGCCGAATCGGCATCCTTCACCAAGCCCACCGAATACACAGTGAAGCTCAAAAACGGCCTGAAATGGGCCAACGGCCACACCCTGGACTCCAAGGACGTGAAGTTCAGTTTCGACCGCCAGGTCAAAATCAAGGACCCGAACGGTCCGGCCGCCCTGCTGACCAACATCGCCTCGATCAGCACCCCGGACCCGGCAACTGTTGTCTTTACGCTCAAGCAAGGTAACGACCAGACCTTCGCCCAAGTCCTTTCCAGCCCTGCCGGCGTCCTTGTTGACGATGAAGCTTTCCCGGCCGACAAGCTCCTGTCCGACGAGGACATCGTCAAGGCCAAGGCCTTCCACGGTCCGTACACGATCGAGAGCTACAACAAGAACACGCTCATCAGCCTCAAGCCTTATGCGGACTACATGGGTCTCCTAGGGAAGCCCGTCAACGGCGGCGCCACCATCAAGTACTACACGGACCAGAGCAACATGAAGCTGGACACCCAGCAGGGCAACCTCGATGTTGCCCACCGGAGCTTCAGCGCCACGGACATCGAGGACCTCAAGAAGGACTCCAAGGTCAAGGTGCACGTGGGCCCGGGTGGTGAAATGCGGTACATCGTCTTCAACTACAACGTGATGCCCTTCGGCGCGAAGACCGCCGACGCCGACTCTGCCAAGGCGCATGCCGTCCGGCAGGCAATGGCCAACCTCGTGGACCGCCAGGCGATCTCCGACCAGGTCTACAAAGGCACCTACTTGCCCCTGTGGTCCAACATTCCGTCGGGACAGCTGGGCGCAAATGAAGCCTTCAAGACGCTCTACGGAGACAACGGCAAGCCCAGCGAAGACAAGGCCAAGAAGGTCCTCTCCGATGCCGGCGTCAGCACCCCGGTGAACATCAAGCTGCAGTACAACCCGGACCACTACGGGAAGTCCTCCGGCGATGAGTACGCCATGGTGAAGGACCAGCTGGAGAAGTCTGGCCTGTTCAAGGTGAACCTGCAGTCCACGGAGTGGGTCACCTACAACAAGGCGTCCAAGGCGGACACCTACCCTGTGCACCAGCTGGGCTGGTTCCCGGACTTCCCGGACCCTGACAACTACCTCACCCCGTTCTTCCCCAAGGGCGGCTTCATGAACAACCACTACTCCAACCCCGACGTCGACAAGCTGATCGCCAAGCAGCTGACCGAGCCGGACAAGGCTGCCCGTGAGAAGGACATCCAGGATGTCCAGAACCTCCTTGCCGAGGACATCTCCACCCTGCCTCTGCTGCAGGGTGCCCAGGTCGCCGTGGCCGGTGTCAACGTACAGGGTGTCGATTCCACCTTGGATGCGTCCTTCAAGTTCCGTCTGGGCGGCATTTCGAAGTAATTCGTCCAACAGGAGGCGGGGTGCGCCCCGCCTCCTGTTGTGAGCAAGGCGAATGCGCGAATTGACTGTCTACTAAGGATTCCTCATGGCAACACTCATCGAGGCCGAGACACCTGATGTCCTTGGCCCGGCCGCGCCCAAACGCGGCACTGGGGGAGTGGGACGGTACATCCTCGTCCGCTTCCTCCTGATCTTCCCCACCATCTTCATCCTGGTCACCCTGGTCTTCCTCCTGATGCGGATCACCGGCGACCCCATCACCGCCGCACTCGGCGGACGCCTCCCGCAGGACCAGCTCGACGCCAGGATCCACGAAGCCGGTTACGACCGGCCCATCCTAGTGCAGTACTTCGAATACCTCGGCCAGATCGCCACCGGCAACTTCGGCACTACCATCACGGACCGGCGGCCGGTCGTCGACATGCTGGCCACCTTCGGCACGGCGACCCTCGAACTGGCCTTCAACTCCATAGTGGTGGCGCTGCTGATCGGCATCCCGCTCGGCATGATCGCGGCCCACCGCCGTGACCGCACGCCCGATGCGGTGCTGCGATTCTTCGCCATCCTCAGCTATGCCACCCCGGTCTTCTTCGCGGGCCTGCTCCTGAAGCTGACCTTCTCCGTGGCCCTCGGCTGGCTTCCCGTTTCCGGACGGGCTTCGACCAGCACCGAACTGGCCATGTCCCAGCTCGCGGCACCCAGCGGCATCTACTGGCTGGATGCGCTCCGCAGCGGAAACTACCAGGCATTCGGCGACGTCGCCGCGCATGCGGTGCTCCCCGCCGTCGCGCTCGGGCTGCTCAACGCGGGTGTCTTCCTGCGCCTGGTGCGCACCAACCTGATCGGCACGCTCGGCAAGGACTATGTGGAAGCGGGACGTTCGCGCGGCGTCAGCGAGTTCCGGCTGGTCACCAAGCACGCCTACAAGCCTGCGCTCATCCCGATCATCACGGTCATGGGACTACAGATCGCGCTCGTGCTCGGGGGTGCCGTGCTGACCGAGACCACCTTCGAATGGAGGGGCCTGGGCTACCAGTTGGCGCAGTACCTGACCGCCCGCGACTTCGTCGCAGTGCAGGGCATCGTCATGCTGCTGGCTGTGATTGTGGCCGTCACCAACTTCTTGGTGGACATCCTTGCCGCGGTCATCGACCCGAGGGTGAGGTACTGATGTCTGAGACCACAATGGCGGCCGTCCCTCCGCCTATTCCCCGCAAGAAGCCGCTGCTGGACCGGCTTCCCGTGACCTCGCACATCCGGCAGAGCGTCGGGCTGCAGCGCACCATGCTGCTGATTGGGACCTCGCTGACCGGCCTGTTCCTGTTGGTCGCAGTGTTCGCGCCGCTGCTCGCGCCGTACGGCTATTCGCAGATTTCCGACACCTCGGGCACTTTCCCGGCGCAGGCCGCCCCTGGCGGCAAGCACCTCTTGGGGACCACGGTGGGAGGCTACGACGTCCTGTCCCGCGTGCTCTGGGGCTCCCAGACTGCGGCGACCGTGATTGTGGTGTCCGTAGCGATGTCCATCTTCGTAGGTGTGGCTCTCGGCCTGCTCAGCGGCTACTTCGGCGGCTGGCTGGACAGAGTCTTGGTGGTCATCGCGGACGCCATCTACGCTTTCCCCTCGCTGTTGCTGGCCATCGTGATGTCGATCGTCATCAGCCAGGGCCAGTCCAGTTTCTGGGGTGGCATCCTGGCCTGTTCGATCTCCATCACCGTGGTGTTCGTGCCCCAGTACTTCCGCGTGATCAGGGCCGAGACCATCCGCCTCAAGGCCGAACCCTTCGTGGAGTCGGCCATGGTGGTGGGCGCCTCCAGCTGGCGCATCATGGGCCGGCACATCTTCAAGAACGCCACCCGCACGCTGCCGCTGATCTTCACGCTCAATTCCTCCGAGGCGATCCTGACCCTCGCGGGCCTGGGCTTCCTCGGCTTCGGCATCGAGCCGACGTCGGCAGCCGAGTGGGGCTTCGACCTGAACAAGGCCCTCTCGGATGCCACCTCCGGAATCTGGTGGACGGGTGTGTTCCCGGGTGTCGCGATTGTCCTGACCGTCCTCGGCCTGACCCTGATGGGCGAAAGCATGAACGACCTCAACGATCCCCGCCTGCGCGGGCGCCGGGCCGCCGGAAACAAGCGGGCCGGCGGCAAAGTGAAGAAGGCAGGCAGGCCATGACCATCAACCTCGGAAACATTTCGGACGAGGCGAAGCCCGCGGGTGAACCGGTCCTGGAGATCGACCGGCTCAAAGTCACCTTCGCCACGGACACCGGCGACGTGCAGGCCGTCAAGGACGTCAGCCTCGAAGTGAAAGCCGGCGAAGTGCTGGCCATCGTGGGTGAGTCCGGCTCCGGGAAGACCGTCACCGCAAAGACGATCCTGGGCCTTTTGCCCGAAACGGCAACCAGCTCCGGCGCCGTGCTCATCAAGGGCAACAACGTCATCAGCGTCAGCCCGGCCACGCTGCGGAAGATCCGCGGCCGGGATGTTGCCATGGTGTTCCAGGAACCGTCCACCGCGCTGAACCCCGTGTTCACGGTGGGCTGGCAGATCGCCGAAGGCATCCGCGCGCACGCCAAGGACGGGCACCGGATCTCGGCCAAGGAAGCCAAGGAACGCGCCACCGAAGCCTTGCGCAAGGTGGGCATTCCGGACCCGGAAATCCGCGTCAATTACTACCCGCACCAGCTGTCCGGCGGGCAGAAGCAGCGCGTGATCATCGCCGCGGCGCTTGCCCTGAACCCCGGGCTGATTGTCGCGGACGAACCCACCACGGCCCTGGACGTCACGGTCCAAGCCGAGATCCTGCAACTGCTGCGGGACCTCCGCGACAAGTACGGCACCTCGATCGTGCTGATCACCCACAACATGGGCGTGGTGGCTGACCTGGCGGACCGGGTGGTGGTCATGTACCAGGGAGACGTGGTGGAAGAAGCGACCGCCAAGACCCTGTTCGCGGAACCGAAGCAGGACTACACGAAGCGGCTCTTGGCCGCGGTCCCGCACCTTGGACGGGACTCGGCGTCGGAAGGTGCCACGGAACGGCTGCACCAGGGCGGAAAGATCCTGGTGGAGGCAAAGAACCTCACGATCGAATTCCCGGGACGCCTCGGCACTCCGGGCTTCAAGGCCGTCAACGGGGTCAGCTTCACGATCTCGGAGAACGAGGTCTTCGGCCTGGTGGGCGAATCCGGTTCGGGGAAGTCCACCATCGGCAGGGCCATCGCCGGGCTCAACCGGGCCACCGGCGGCAGCCTGAAGGTCTTCGGCTACGAGATGCTGGGCTTCAAGGAACGCCGCTTCAAGCCGCTGCGCAAGGACATCGGCTTCGTGTTCCAGGACCCTGCGGCTTCGTTCAACCCGCACCTCACGGTGGGGGAGTGCATCGCCGAACCCCTCCTGATCCACACCCATCCGAGCCCGGCACAGGCGCGGCTCCGGGTGTCGCAGCTGCTTGAGTCGGTGCAACTGCCGGCCTCGTACGCCGCACGGTATCCGCACGAGCTTTCGGGCGGTCAGCGCCAGCGCGCCTCCCTGGCCCGTTCGCTCGCGCTGAACCCGCGCCTGCTGATCGCCGACGAGCCCACCTCCGCCCTGGACGTCTCCGTGCAGGCGAAGGTGCTGGAACTGTTCAAGGACATCCAGGAGGAGTACGGTTTCGCGGCCCTGTTCATCAGCCACGACCTCGCCGTGGTGGACATGCTCTCCCATTGGGTGGGCGTGCTCCTCAAGGGCCGGCTTGTGGAGCAGGGGATCGGCAGCCAGATCATGGGCGCCCCCAGCCAGGACTACACGAAGCGGCTGATTGCCTCGCTCCCGGTCCCGGACCCGGAGGAACAGGCCCTTCGCCGGGAGGCGCACCGCGCCCTGCTGGGAGGCTGAGCCGGCAGGGGCGCTGCGGGGCGGCCTAACGCGATCCTCTGCGTGCTATTCCCCGCGCCCTTCGGCGGCTAATCAGGCTGCCGAACGGGCGCGGGGCCCCTTTTACGCACGCTGCGGGATCACTGCATGCCGACCATGCCGCCGTCGTCGTCAGTCTTCCGAAACGATCGCCAGATTGAACGGCTTGCCCTGCGGCTGCTTCATGAAGATCCGCAGCCACAAGGGGAGCCACATCTCCATTCCCCGGGCCGCGTCCAGACCGCCGAGGTCGCGGATCCGGCCGGGCTGCCAGCCGAAGTCGCGCAGGAGCCCTTCCACCACGCGCTTGGCCTCGGGATCGTTGCCGGCCAGGAACATGTCATGTTCTCCGTAGGCCAGGCGCCGCGGATCCACCATCACCGGTGCGCCCACGGTGTTCAGGGATTTGACCACGCGGCTCCGCGGGAAGGTGCGCTGGATGGTCTCGGCAATACTGTCGGTGTTGCAGACTGAAAGAGACGGCGGAAAACCCGCAGCATGGTCCAAAGGATTGGAGACGTCCAGCAGCACCTTGCCGTCGAGGTTGGCCGCGCCGGCCTCGCTGAGCGCTGCCAGGGACACCGCTCCCGGGGTGGCGTTGATGACCAGCTCCGCCATGGCCGCAGCCTGGCCAAAGGATCCCGAAAAGGCGTTCGGCCCCGCGGAGGCGGCCCAGTCCGTGCCCTTCGGATTTCCCGCCTCGCGGGACCCCATCATCACCTCATGGCCCAGCTCCACCAGCCTTCCGGCCAAGGCGTGGCCCACCGTTCCTGTTCCAAGGACTGCGATTTTCATGGGGTTCTCCTTTTGCCCCATTCTGCTCCCCGCAGGGCTTCCCCGAACAGCGTTTCCCCGGCAGGAGTAGCACCGGCAAGGCGGAGGGCTTAATAAGGGAGACTGCAGAGGCTCCATGGATGAGGCGCTCAGGCGCCGAATCCGTGGAGAAGCAGCCGAGCGCCATAGACTGGTGCAATGACCGAGCCGAAGCCTTTACTTTCCGAAGACGCCCGATCCGAAGACGTCTCCGAGACCACCGAATCCTTCGATCCCGCCGCCAGCTCGCTGGCCGGCCAGGTGGACCGCTCGGTCATGGATGAGCTGCTGTCCATCCGCTCCAGCATCGACAACATCGACGCCACCCTCGTCTTCCTCCTGGCTGAGCGCTTCAAGGCAACACAGAAGGTGGGCGTCCTCAAGGCAACCCACAAGCTGCCCGCGGGCGACCCGGGGCGGGAGGCCGCCCAGATTTCCAGGCTTCGGCGCCTGGCCGAGGAAGCGCACCTGGATCCGGCCTTCGCCGAGAAGTTCCTGAACTTCATCATCTCCGAAGTGATCCGCCATCACGAGGCAATTGCCGAAGGCCACCAGGGCAGCCGGGACTGAATCGTGCAGGAACACTCCCTGGCTGGACTCGCATCAGGCCAGGTAACGGCCACCGCCCTGGGGCCCTGGCCCGGCGACGATCCACTGGAAGCCACCCGCACCATCCGCGGGGAACTCGGCAGCCCGCATCTGCCCTTCCTTGCCGAACTCCCGGACCGGGGCGTCGGATCCGACTCCCTGGGCCGGACCGCGGCACTGCTTGTTGAGCTTGCGGTGGACGTGCAGCCGCACGGCTGGCGCCTTGTGGACCGCCCGGGCAAGGACCAGCAGCGCGCGCAGTCCGCCCTTGCCACCGACATCAACGTGCTGGCCGATGTCGCCGGTGCCGAAGACGCTTCCGCGGAAGCGGTGAAGATCCAGCTCAGGGGACCGCTCAGCCTGGCCGCCGGCCTTTACCTGCACAACGGCGAACGCGCCCTGCTCGACTTCGGCGCACGCCGCGACATCACCGACTCCCTGGCCGCCGGCGTCGCCGACTACATCGCCCGTATCAGGGCAGCGGTTCCCGGCGCCGGCGTCGTGGTCCAGTTGGACGAGCCGGACATCGCCGCCATCCTTGCCGGCACCATCCCGACGGCAAGCGGTTACCGCACGCTGCGTTCGATCCCGCAGGATGAAGCCACCGCCGCTTGGCGCCGGGTGGTCGGTGCACTGCAGGCGGCGGGGGTCGCGGAGACGGTGATCGCCGTGCCTGAAATCGAAGCCCCCTTCGCCCAGATCCTCGCCTCCGGGGCCGACGGCGTCGCTGTCCCGCTCAAGGCCCTGACCACGCGGCAGTGGGAGCAGTTGGCCGGCGCGGTAGAGTCCGGCAAACGCGTGTGGGCCGGCGCCCTGCCTGCGGGCGAACCGGGCGCGGCCCTTCCGCGCACGGCGGAGCTGGTCGAAGCCGTCTGGCGGCCCTGGCGCCAGCTGGGCCTGCCGGCGTCGTCCCTGGCTACACTGCGTGTGACCCCTTCCCACGGCCTGGCCGGGCACAGCCCGGTGGGGGCGAAGGAGATCCTCGGCCGGCTGACCCGGCTGACGGACGGGCTCAACCAGCTCGCACTCGGTTAGGGAGAACAACCCTATACGCGGGACTCCCAGCGGTCCGGCTCCGCGTAACGCGGGAGCCCGACAGCGGTCCCGTTCACGGCCGCGGGCTGCGGCAGCAACGGGGCCAGCCGGTAGTCGAAGTATCCCGCGTAGACGAGTACGAGGCCGACGTGCTTTTGCAGCACTTTCACCTGGATCCGGTGCTTGCCTGCCCCGGCGTCCCACCACTGTTCGGCGTAGGCATTGGCGTCCAACGATGCTGGCAGGCCGAGCCGGAGCGGCCCCAGGAACGCCCGTGTGGCCCCGGAGATTCCCCGGAGCCTGCCCTCTGGCGTCACGCCGAGCCGAAGATCCGTGGCCAGCCGCCGGTATTTTCCGAGGTAATCGACCAGCCGCGTGCCGCCCTCCTCCTCGACGGCCGAGGTGGTGCCGTGGAAGAGCCGGGTGCGGCCGGGGAAGAAGATCTCGCGCCGGGCGGTCAGGCTGGAACGGCCGAACGGGTCGAGGTGGGCGTGGTTCTCGATCCGGAACGGCACCATCTCGCCGTACTCGGGGAACAGCGCCTCCTCCGCGGATGCCAGCGCCAGCAGCGGCCGCAGCCAGCGCTGGCGGCACCCCACCAGTTCGAACACGCCCTCGCCGATCCCGTAGGAGCCCGAACCTGGAGCCAAGGCGAAGTACTCCTGCAACTCCGGCTGCAGCCGGCGGAAGCTGCTGCCCAGCGCCCGCTCGTAAATCGGGGTGCGTTCGAGGGATGTGTCCACGGTGCTTTCTCCTTCCGTGCCGGAGCGGCGGTGGTCCGCCGTCACAGCCTGCCCGCAGCTTTCAGCCGGATGTACGTATCCGCGAGCTTCGGCGGAAGGTCCAGCGGCTCGGCGTCAACCACTTCGGCTCCCAGCTGCTTCAATTGTGCGGCAACCGCCGCCCGGTCCAGCAGCGCGCGTTCCGCAGCGGCTGCACGGAAGACCTGGCTCGCCGTCGTCCGTTCCGCTGCCATCGCACCCAGCAGCGGGTCCCGAACAGCGGCGACCACCACTACGTGCTGAAGCGCCAGCTGCGCCACGGTCGGGATGAGGTTCTCTTCGGGCACGCCACTGTCCAAGGAAGTCAGGAGCACCACGAGGGAACGGTGCGCTGACACTGCCCGCACCTGGGCCGGGACCTGGCCCCAGTCCATCTCGATCAGCTCAGCCTCCAGCGGCGCCATGGCCTGGACCAAACGCCCCAGGAGCGTCCCCTTTGACGCCGAATCCACGCGGCCCCGGACCCTGCGGTCGAAGGCCAGGAAGTCCACCCTGTCGCCGCCGCGTTCAGCGAGCACCGCCAGCAGCAGTGCCGCTTCGATCCCGGTGTCCAGGCGCGGCTCGTCATCGATTCGTGCCGCGGCGGTGCGTGAGGTGTCCAGCACGATCACCACGCGCCGGTCCCGTTCGGGTCGCCAGGTGCGGACGACGACGGCGGTGCGCCGGGCAGTGGCGCGCCAGTCAATCGAGCGGACATCGTCACCGCGGACATAGTCGCGCAGCGAATCGAACTCGGTCCCCGCGCCGCGGATCTGCACGGCGGCCTTGCCGTCCAGTTCCCGCAGCTTGCGCAGCTTGGAAGGTAGGTGCCGCTTCGAATGGAAGGGCGGCAGGACACGCAAGGTGCCCGGCACGGGCAGGGTGCGCTGGCGGGCGGCCAGTCCCAGCGGACCGAAGGAACGGACCGTCACATGCGGGGCGGCCAGGTCGCCACGGCGGCGGGGAACGAGCCGTACGGTCAGGCGCCGCCGTTCGCCGGCAGGAACCGTGATCGGCTGGACCGGATCCACCGCGCCGGCAGATGGCTGCCAGGCATCACGGACCATGGCCCGAAGCGTGCGGTCGTTGTTGTTCGTCAACAGAAGCTGGCTCTCGGCCGCCGCATGCAGGGTCACGTTCGCGGGCTGCAGGCGCTCCAACACCAGCTGGCGCGGGGATGCGGCCAGCATGGCGTCAAGCACGGCCAGCAAGAACAGCCCGGAGAACAGCAGCCAGGCTGTTCCCCAGCCGGGGAATAGCACCATCGGCACAAGCGCGGCCGCCGCCAGCAGCACGAGCCTTCCTGTGATGGCCATTCAGGACTCCCGGATCAACACGTGGGCGGGCATCAGCGCGGCACAGGAACGGAGGCGAGGATACTGCCGAGGACCTCGTCGACGTGCACGCCGTCCATCTGGGCTTCCGGGCGCAGTGCCACCCGGTGGCGCAAGCAGGGCAGGGCGAGTGCCTTGACGTCGTCGGGTGTGACGAAATCCCGGCCGGAGAGCCACGCCCACGCCCGTGACGTGGTGAGCAGCGCCGTGGCGCCGCGCGGCGAGACGCCCAGCTGAAACGACGGTGCCGCCCTGGTGGCCCGTACCACGTCCACGATGTAGCCCAGGACTTCCGGCGCCACCCGCACAGCGGCAACCTTCGCCCGAGCGCTTTCCAGCTCGCTGCTGCCGGCTACAGCGGTGACTCCTGCGGCCGCAAGGTTCCGCGGATCGAATCCTTGGGAGTGCCGCCGGACAACCTCGATTTCCTCGTCGCGGGCGGGCAACGGCATGGTGAGCTTGAGCAGGAAACGGTCCAGCTGCGCTTCGGGCAGCGGATAGGTGCCCTCGTATTCCACAGGGTTCTGCGTGGCGGCGACAATGAACGGCACAGGCAAGGGGCGGGAAACGCCGTCGGCCGAAACCTGGCGTTCCTCCATGGCCTCCAGCAGTGAGGCCTGGGTCTTCGGCGGCGTCCGGTTGATCTCGTCTGCCAGCAGGATGTTCGTGAAGACCGGCCCCTCCCGGAAAGTGAACTCGGAGCTGTGGGAGTCGTACACCAGTGAACCCGTGACGTCGCCGGGCATGAGGTCGGGGGTGAACTGGACCCGTTTGGTGTCCAGGCTCAGGGCCTGGGAGAGAGCCCGGACCAGCAGCGTCTTTGCCACGCCCGGCACGCCCTCCAGCAGCACATGGCCGCTGCAGAGCAGCGCGATCAGCATGCCGGTCACCGTGGAATCCTGCCCGACGACGGCCTTGCCCACCTCATGCCGGACGTCCAGGAGGGCCCGGCGGGCCGGGTCGCCGGGCGCTGGCGCCACCGGGTGCTTTGCCGGTGCCGGCGCAGTCGGCGACGGTGCCCCTGTGCCGGCATCGTAGGAAGGAGCCGTACCGGTGTATCCGTCCCATTGCGTGTTTTGCTTCAAGTTTTCGTTCACCGGGCTGATGCCTCCTGCTCGAGTTGTTCCAAGGTCTGTGCCCACCGCACCAGGCCGGACTGCGAATCCGGCCGGTGATCAAGAATTTCCCGCAACTGCGCGGGCGCGCGGCCCGTTTTGCGGGAGATCGCGTCCATCAAGGCGTCGACGCCGGCATCCGGACCGAGCCCGAACACCCGCGAAAGCCGGACCAAGGTACCGGCCCGAAGGTTTGCTGCCGCCCGTTCCACTGCCCGGGCATCCTGGTAGAGCCTGGCCCGGCCCTCGGCGGTTTCGGCCGCTTTGACCACCACCGGCAGGGGTTCGAACACCAGCGGTCCAAGCCGCCGTCCGCGCCACAGGACTGCAAAGAGTGCGACGACCAGGAGCCACGGCCCGAGGAACGCTACCCAGGGCGGAGCCAGCTCATCCAGGGTGCTCGGGTTCCTGTCCTGCGGTACATCGCCGAGGCCCGGCAGGTACCAGAGCAGCTCGGGGGAGTCGCCCAGGCTGCGGAGGACGAGCGCTGCGTTTCCGCGTTCGTCGAGCAGATCGTTGCTCAGTAGTGCAGCGCTGCCGAGCACCACCACCCGGCCGTCATCGCTGGCCGCGTACAGGCCGCCGTCTCCTATGCGGTAGCAAATTTCACCGCTTCCGGCATACAGCTGGCCGTTGCCGGCGGAGATGTCTCCGGCCGCGAGGGGATCATCCAGGCCGCATTCGGGCTCGGTAACCTCGTGCCCTTGCGGTACAACACCTGCGTTGCGGAGTCCGTCGTCGAGTCCCCGCAGGGTCCGCCGGCCGGGACTTACCACGACGACCCTGTGCGAGGCGGCCCGGAGTTCCCGGAGTTGCTCCTCGCCGAGGTAGCCGTCCCGGTCGTAGAGCAGCAGCGTCGCCGCACCGTCCTTGGCTTCCAACATCGCCACGGCTTGTTCGAAGGAGCCGGGCTCGGTGATGTCCACCCCTTGTGCGCGGAGGATTTCGGCAGTTGCCATGGCTCCGCCCGGGGCCGCGTTGCGGGGCGACAATGCCCTCTCATCCGGGCCCGACGACAGCCGGGACATCACCAGGTAGCCCAGGGTGAGGGCCACGACGCACCCGATCACGATCCAGACCATGTGCCGCCGAAGACGGGCTTTCCAGCCTGCGGGCGAGCCCGGGGTGCCGGCCTTCGTGTGCTGTTGGCTGAGGGCCGTCATCGCGGCACCGCCAGTCCCCGGCCGGGCCGGCCCTGGTAGTCCGGTTTCAGTGTGGCCAGGTGGCTGTCCAGGACACGCAGGGTCTCGTAGTGTCCCGCCTCGGCCGCGGCGTGCCCGTATTTGACCGTGTCGAAGAGCCGGGCTGCTTCGTCCAGCTGTGCCTGGCTCCTGCTGAACGCGCGTCCCAGCTGTGCTGCCGCTTCGTCGGCGGTGCGGCCGGCTTGCGGATCGATGACGGTGCGGTCCTCAGCCGAGCGCACGATGGCACGGAACTGCTCGACGACGGCGGTGTTCCAGTCACCCAGCGCGGCGGCGGAGGCGGCCCGCGAACGGAAGGTCCCGGCGTCGAGGGTTGTTTCCTCATCGAAGACGGCGGCGGAGGACCGCTTCCGCCCGGAGTTGAGCCGCGGCCTGACAACGATGACGGCCGTGACCACGAGCGCGAGGGCGAGCAGGATGGCGAGCGGCCAGGTCCAGTCCTGGCCGAGGCCCGGACCTTCGGAATTCAGGGAGCGCAGCCATTCCAGGAAGTCGTTCACGAGCTTGTCGAACCAACTTGGCTTCGCCTCGGCGTACTGCGGTTTGCTGAGTTCTTCGATCGCCCAGCGCCGGGCCTCGTTGCGGTCCGGATCGACGGGGGTTTCGGCGGGCAGGAAGCCCGCGAGCACTGAAAGGACTGTCATCCCTGTGGGTATCCCGTGCCCGATCCCGGCTGCCGGCCGCCAGGGAACGGGCGGCGCGTTGAGGGGCCGCGGCCCGGAACCCCGTCCGGGTCGCTTCCGGATTCCATCATCCGCAGGAGTTCCACATCCAGGCCGTCACGTCGCATCCGCAGATCGAGGTAGACCAAAGCGGAGACAGCGGACTGGAAGGCGAAGCCCACCGCCCCAATCAGACCGCTGACCACCATGCTGATCACCGTCAGCAGGGTGCTCGTGCTGGTCTGCTGCTCGATGCCGGCGTGCGGAGTCACTACTGAACTGATACCGCCGACCGCGAGGCTGATGGGGATCTGGAGCACTTGGCCAATTACCCCGACAATCAGGCTGGCCACCAGTACGATGCCGAAGATCCGCCACCAGCTCGCGGTAGTCAGTGACCAGGAGCGGCGGAGGGACTCGATGACGCCCAGCTCCTCGACGGCCACGGCTGCCGGGGCCACCAGCAGCTTGATGGACAGCCACACGATCACCGCCACGGCGCCGAGCCCGATCGGAAAGACGACGAGGAAGCCGGCGGGACCCGTCCCGGCGAGGATGGCCACAGCAACGACGAACAGGAGGCCGAGGGGAACGGCGGGTACCAGGAGCAGGACGAAGGACAGCCCGGTGAGGGCAAGCAGGCGGTGGCGTACGAGGACCCACATCTGCTTGAATCCGGTCTTCCGGTTCAGTGAGGAGCGGGATACCGGCACGGCCATGACCCCGCCGAGGATGGACAACAGGACCAGGGAGAGCAGTGTGACGCCCATCCCGCCAGCCGCCAGGCCGAGAACCGGCCCGAGGAGCGCGGATAGCTCAGCATCGCTGTCCAGCTGCCCCCTGTCCAACTGTTCAAGGCGGGCGAGGAGGCCGATGCTGCCAGCGATCAATGTGGCCGCGAGCAGGAGGGACAGGCACTGGCCCAGGAGCGAGGAGCCCAGCATGGCTGCAGGGTTCCGGCGGACTGTCTGGAAGGCGCCGTCCAGGACTTCGCCGAACAGCAGGGGACGCAGGGGCACGATCCCGGGTTTGGGAGGCGCGACGTACCGTGGCTGGCCGTAAGGGCTGCCCGGCGCGGGGGGCCACCCCGAAGGTTGAGGCTGTCCCCACGGTCCCGACTGACCGGGCGCGCCCCACTGCGGCTGGCCGCCCCACTGGGGTTGCGCCCAAGGCGGCTGGGCGCCGGGTCCCGGCTGACCGGGCGCGCCCCATTGCGGTTGGTTCTGCGGCTGGCCGCCCTGCTGGGGTTGCCCCCAAGGCGGCTGGGCGCCGGGTCCCGGCTGCTCTGACACGCTTTCCTCCCCAAAAGTGCCGTGTCCGCCCAGCCTATAGTTCCGCGGACGCTGCTCATAGCCCGTACCCCGGGCCCTCGGGGCAGGCGCGGCCTCGTCCGGCGCCATGCCGTGATCGGGGGTCAACGGGACAATGGCCATTCGATGGGGGAATATATAACTATGAAGGCACGCATCCTGGTAGTTGACGACGACGAAGCACTCGCCGAAATGATCGGCATCGTGCTTCGCAACGACGGCTTCGATCCGGTTTTCTGCGCAGACGGTGGCCAGGCGCTTGACGTTTTCCGCTCCTCGAAGCCGGACCTCGTGCTCCTCGACCTCATGCTCCCCGGCTCCGACGGCATCGAGGTCTGCCGCCAGATCCGCGGTGAATCGGATGTCCCCATTGTCATGCTGACGGCCAAGTCGGACACGTCCGATGTTGTCCGCGGCCTGGAATCCGGTGCCGACGACTACGTGCCCAAGCCTTTCAAGCCCGCCGAACTCGTGGCCAGGGTCCGCGCCCGGTTGCGTCCCGGGGAGCAGAAGGCCCCCGAGACCCTCCGGATCGCCGACGTCACGATCGACGTCGCCGGCCACATGGTCACCCGCGGCGGAGAGCGGATCTCGCTCACCCCGCTGGAATTCGATCTCCTGGTTGCATTGGCGCGCAAGCCTTGGCAGGTCTTCACCCGCGAGCTCCTCCTGGAGCAGGTCTGGGGTTACCGGCACGCTGCCGACACCAGGCTCGTCAACGTCCATGTCCAGCGGCTGCGCTCCAAGATCGAGCGCGACCCCGAAGCGCCCGAAGTTGTTTTGACGGTCCGTGGTGTCGGTTACAAAGCGGGATCCTGAGTCACCTTCCGGCAAGGCCGGTTCCGGAACCACGCCGCCCGACGCGATGCCGGAGGACCGGTCCGTCCCTCCAGGACAGCAGCCGGGCAAGGAACCGGACAATCGCGGTACCGGCCGGACCCTCAACGTCCGGCGCGTGTTGCTCCTGGGCCGCATCTGGACACGCCGCGCCCTGATTCTCGAGTTGCGGGTATCACGCCTGGTGGTGACGGCCCTGCGGCATCTCCGGCCGGGGTTGCGCTACCTCTGGAAGTCCCTGCTGCGGCGCTGGCGCCGCTCCCTCGAATTCAGGACGGTCATGATGACCATCCTGCTCTCGGTGATTTCCTTCGCGGTGGTCGGTGCCTACCTGTCCAACCAGATCGCCAACAACCTGTTCCAGGAACGGCTGAGCCAGGCCGAATCGGAGAGCCGTTACTACGTCAAGCAGGTCCAGGACACCTTCGACGGTGCCCAGGTCAACGACCAGTCCAGTGTCATCACCCTCGTCTACGACACCCTCAACGCGGTGGAAGGCAACGGCTCGGTGATCCAGCGCCGCTACGTCTTCGAGGCACTCCCGGAACAAACCAAGCCGCGCAACCGCTGGGTTGAATCGCGGGCCTCCGACCAGCTGACCGTACGGGTCATCCCGCCGGAACTGCGCAAGGCCGTGCAGGAGTCGGGCAAGGAACAGTACTGGGCCTCCACCGAATTCCCGGTGGGCAACCAGGACCACCCGGGGATCGCCGTCGGGAACAAGGTCACCTTCAACGGCACCGTCTACGAGCTGTACCTGCTCTATGACCTCGAAAACGCCCAGCAGACCCTGGACCAGATCCAGAATGTGCTCTGGGCGGGCGGGGCGGCTCTGATCATCATGATCGGTGGCATCGCCTGGTACGTTACGCGGAACGTGGTCAGCCCGGTAAGCCATGCCGCCGTCGTCTCCGAAAAGCTGGCTGCGGGGCAGCTTCAGGAACGCATGGTGGTCAAGGGCGAGGACGAGGTCGCCCGCCTCGGCGCGTCCTTCAACCACATGGCGGCGAGCCTCCAGGAACAGATCACCCAGCTCGCCACGCTCTCCCAGATGCAGCAGCGTTTCGTCTCGGACGTCTCCCACGAACTCCGTACCCCGCTCACCACCGTCCGGATGGCAGCGGAGGTCCTGTTCGACGCACGTGACAACTTCGATCCCGTCAACCGGCGCTCCGCCGAACTCCTCTACAACCAGGTGGAGCGGTTCCAATCCTTGCTTTCGGACCTGCTGGAGATCTCGCGCTTCGACGCCGGCGCCGCCGTCCTGGAGGCGGAACCGCAGGATATTTTCCAGCTGATTGGACAGGTCATCGAAGGTGCTGCCCCGGTCGCTGCCGAATACGGCTCCGAGGTCCGGCTCACGTCCCGCAACAAGAGCATCATCGTCGAAATGGACTCGCGGCGGATCGACCGGATCCTCCGCAACCTGCTCCTGAACGCCGTGGAGCACGGCGAAGGCAAACCGGTGCACGTGACGGTGGCGGCGAACCACGAGGCCGTGGCCGTATCGGTCCGGGACCACGGAATCGGCATGACCCCAGCGGAGGCCGCCAGGGTGTTCGACCGCTTCTGGCGGGCCGACCCGGCGCGTGCCCGGACTACCGGCGGCAGCGGCCTGGGCCTGTCCATCGCCGCCGAAGACACCAAGCTCCACAACGGCTGGCTGCAGGCCTGGGGGCAGAAGGGCGCAGGCTCGAACTTCCGCCTCACCCTGCCGCTGAAGAAGGGCGGAACCATCGTGAAGTCGCCGCTGCACCTTGAGCCGCATGATCTCAGGCTCCCGGGTACCGCCCCGGACCGCCAGGTGCTGGTTGTTGACACGCAGGAGAAGTCCCTGCCGCGCCCTGCCGCGGCGCAGCCGTCGTACCCCTCCAGCCAGGCCGACGACGGCGGTGCCCCCGGCGCGGGGGAGGCCGGCCGTGCGTAGGGGTCTCCGCCGCATCCCGGTGTTGTTGCTCGCCGTCCTGGCGGCCGTCGCGCTCGTGCTCAGTTCCTGTGCCCAGATTCCGCGCTCCGGACCGGTCGGAAAGAGCAAGGAGGAAAGCGCCGGCAACCTGAACGTGCCTGACTTCTTCCCGCCGCCGCCGCAACCCGGGGCCGGTCCGGAAACCGTCATCGAGGACTTCTACGGCGCCGGCAGCGGGTACGCGGACGATTACGCGGTCGCCCGGCAGTACCTGACCCAGTCCCTTTCGGTCAGTTGGAAATCGGACAAGCGCACCCTCGTGTACCGCAAGGCGCAAGTGGTCCGCACCGCCGTCGAGAACGAATACCGGTACGAACTGGACCTCGCGTACGCCGTTGACGCCGACGGCATTACCACGCACTACCCTGAAGGCACCCTGGAAAGCATTCCGGTGACTGTCGAACAGGTCGACGGCGAATGGCGGATCTCCCAGGTGCCGGACGGTACCGCGATCCCGGAACAGACTTTCCGGGTGATCTACGGCGCGTATCCGATCTACTTCTACGACCCCGGATTCAACTATGCGGTGCCGGACTTCAGGTGGTTCATCAAGAAGAAGACCGTCAAGGCCATGACAAGCGCCCTGCTCGCCGGGCCGGCACCGTACCTGCGTGGAGCCGTCGTCAGCGCCTTCCCTTCGGGGATCCGCCTGGTGCGCGAGTCCGTGCCGGTCGTTTCCGGAGCGGCCCAGGTGGATCTTTCTGCGAAGGAGCTGGTGGAGGCCTCCGCGGAAGACCGGCAACGCATGCAGAACCAGCTCCTGCTGACTTTCCGCACCCAGCCGGATGTGATCAGCGTCCAGCTTCGTGCGGACCAGGACCTGGTCCGCGTGGAGGATACCGGTGCCGTGCTTCCACCGGTTCTGGAGAAGAGCGTGCCTTCGCGTCAGATCGTGGTGAGCAACGGAGAACTGGCCCGTTACGAAAACAACCGCCTGGCACCGCTGCCGGACCTGCAGCAGGTTGCCGGGCTGGGACCACAAGCACCCGCTGAATCGCCGGCGTCGAAGGCCGTGGCGTTCCTCAACGGCTCCGGCGCTACCCTGTACTCGATGTTGCCGGGCCAGGATCCCCGTCCGCTGACCACCCGCAGTACTTTGACCCGGCCGTCCTTCAGTCTTCAGGACTGGGTCTGGACGGCGGGCCCGGGAGCAAACGGCGGCACGCAGGTCGTGGCCTTCAAACCCTCCGCCGTGTCCAAGGGCGGAGCGGTACCCGCCGTTTCCCTCGCACCGCGATGGCTCGCCGGACGTTCCGTGAAGGAATTCCGCGTATCACGGGAGGGCACCCGCGCCCTGGTCATCTCGGAGCTGCGCGGCAGGACATCCGTCCAGGTCACCGGCATCATCCGCAACCCGGATGGCTCGCCCAAGGACCTTACCGCCCCGGTTACGCTCGAAGCCACCAACGGGGTGGACCACGGGGTCTGGGTCAATTCCGCAACCGTCGTGGTCATGAAGGAATCGCTATCGGGCAACGTCGTTCCCGAACTGATTTCCCTGTCCACCGGGCAGCCGCAGCAGCTTCCGGCCTGGCCAGGGCTGACCGGACTGAGCGCCGGCAACGGAGGGGACGAAATCTACGGTCAGTCCGCGGCGGGCCTCTTCCAAAGGGTCGGAAACGGCTGGGAACTCCAACTCAAAGGGCCGGTCGACCCCGCCTTCCCCGGCTAGCCACAGTGCGCTTCCACATACTGGTTCTTTCCACATAGCGGCGTCGGCGGCTGGCGCCGCGGGTGCCCGGGCCCGAGGCTGTGTGCATGGACAAACGTGCGCCCGGCCGGGCTGCCGTGGTTGCGGCTGAAGGATTCAAGTACGACGCCGGTACACCCGGCATGCGCGATCCCGACCTTTTCGCCGTGGCGGACCCTGCCGCCCGTCACCGGGGCTCGCATGCGCGGCCGTCGCTGCTCCTGCTTGAAGCCTTTGCCTTGGCGTGGGGTGAACTGCTGGCGCTTGTCGCGCCGGTGGAATGCGTCTGTTGCGGGCATGAGGATGTCCAGGTCTGCGGTGCCTGTGCCCGCCGGATCCGCAAGCTGTGCTCCCGGCCGTTCCGGGCCGAGTCCCAGGCACCGGCGCTTCTCTCAGTGGACGGCGGGGTCCTGGTGCCGGTGGTCGCGGTCGGGTCCTACAGGGAAGAACTCGCCCAGGCTGTCCTGTCCTTCAAGAAATTCGGCCAGCGCAACCTTGCCTTGTTGCTGGGGCGGATGCTGGAACGTGGCTTGTGCGCGGCAGTGGGGGAAAACCGGCACGTCTGCCTGGTTCCTGTTCCCAGCAGCGCCGGCGCTTTCCGCCGTCGTGGGTTCAGCCCAGTCCACCTGCTGCTCCGCCGGGCCCGTTCCCGGGAAGGAACCGGGTGGGTGGTGCGAGACGTCCTGCGCAAGCGGCGGAGCGGCCTTCCCGCTTGGGCCGGTTCTCTCCGGACCGGCCATGCCATGCCGCTGCCGGAACTCCTGGCCGCTGCCGGCGCAGGCCTGGCGGGCCGTTCGAGTTCCGGGCGTCCGGGAAGCACCGGGCAAAAGGGGCTGGACAGGGGTGGCCGGGCCCGCCGTGTCAGGGGATCCATGGCCGTGCGGCGGGCGCTGGAGAAGTCGGTGTCCGGCAAGCTCTGCGTCGTCGTCGACGATGTCCTGACCACTGGAGCAACCATCGCGGAGGCCGCAAGGGCCGTTGAAGCGGCGGGTGGGTTGGTCTGCGGCGCTGTCGTCCTTGCGGCGACACGCGCTCCGGGTGGCAGGAGTTCCGACGTAGAGGCGGCGGCAGACCGTTCCCGTGACTCAAAACAAATTAAAAGCTCCGAAGGGGTGAATTAGCGGTAACGATGAACTAACGTCGGAGATGGGTACCAAGAACAGATGTACCTGTCGATAGCGGCTCGGAAAGGGGCTCGACTGTCCGTCAGAAAAGCCCCCAAAAGTGCCGTTGTCGTGTCACCTGAGTTATTTGGAGGGCACCATGGAGTTCATGATCAGCGGCCGGAATCTGACCGTTTCGGATCGCTTCCGCGAATACGCGGGCGAGAAGATTTCCAAGATTGAATCGCTCGGGGACAAGGTCCAGAGGGTCGACGCCAAGGTTTCCAAGGAAAGTAATCCGCGTCAGAACCCGGGCCAGCTCACAGTGGAAGTGACAGTCATGGGCAGGGGTCCGGTCATCCGGGCAGAAGCCAGTGCCGCTGACAAATTCGCAGCCTTCGACCTCGCGTACAGCAAGCTGCTCGAACGACTGCGCAGGGCCAAGGACAGGAAGAAGGTCCACCACGGGCGGCACACACCAAAGGCGGTGCGTGAAGCGACGGCTAGCCTCGAACCTGTCAGCACGAAGGAGCCCATCTACGCTGCGGCAAGCAACCACGAGGAACCGGCTGTCCCGGGGGCAGAAGCTTCGCCGTACGATATCGACAACGACATCCCAGCCGGTGATTCTCCGGTGCTGATCCGCCGGAAGGTCTTCCCCGCAGCATCCCTCACCATCGATGATGCCGTGGACAACATGGAACTAGTGGGTCACAACTTCTACCTATTCGTAGACAAGGAGACCAACACGCCATCGGTGGTCTACCGCCGTCGAGGCTGGACTTATGGCGTCATCACCCTGGACTCGAACTGCGAGCCCGGAAATGAAGCGGTGGAGGAGAAGATCCACGCTTACCGCTCCGATGACCATGCAGCAACGGCCTAGGCTGCCGCGTCTCCCATGACGAAAGGACTGGCATGGCCGCTTCGCTGAGCCTTCAGCAGGCACGGCGGATCGCATTGGCAGCCCAGGGCTTGGACAAGGTCCGGCCCACCGGTCCCGTAACATCACGGGCGGTGGGCCGGACCTTTGCCCGCCTGCAGCTTGTGCAGATCGACTCGGTCAACGTTCTCTCCCGCAGCCACTACCTGCCGTTCTTTTCGCGCTTGGGGGACTACGACCGCAGGATCCTCGACTCCCTCTCGGCCCGGAGCCCGCGCCGCATGATGGAGTACTGGGCCCACGAGGCAAGCTTCATCCGGCCCGAGCACTTTGCGGATCTTCTCCTGTGGCAGCGGCGCGGCTGGGTGGGCGCGGGGCACCTCGACCGCGCTTTGCGGGAGGACATGGCGGCGCGGATCCTGGAAGCCCTGGCAGAAAGCCGCCCCATGACGGCGGCTCAGCTCACCGCACGGCTCGACCACCAGGAGGACCGCCGGAACGAGCAATGGGGCTGGAACTGGAACCTCGTCAAGCAGGTCCTCGAGCATTTGTTCGAAGAGGGCCAGGTCAGCGCGGCATCCCGGACCGAACAATTCGAACGTCGTTACACCCTGACCTCCCGGGTTCTTCCGCCGGAAGTGCAGGCTCCGGACTCGAACCACAGGCATGCGGATGATGGCGGCGCCGGCCGGGAAGCTGCCATGGAGCGCCTGATCGATGCGGCCGCGCGGGCCCACGGAATCGGGACGGTCCGGTGCTTCGCCGACTACTTCCGGACTCCGATCAAGGCGGCGACCCAGGCGGTCGGCAAGCTCGTCGAGGAGGGCCGCCTGGAACCGGTGACTGTCCGGGGCTGGGACCGGGAACTGTACCGCCACGCGGAGGCAAAGAGTCCGCGGAACGTGACGGGCCGGGCGCTCCTGAGCCCCTTCGATTCACTGGTCTTCGAGCGGCGGCGGCTGCACGAACTCTTCGGTTTCCACTACCGCCTCGAGATTTACACCCCTGCCACGAAGCGGAAATTCGGATACTACGTCCTGCCCTTCCTCTTGCGGGACAGCGTCGTGGCGAGGGTGGACTTGAAGGCCGATCGCACGGGCCGTTTGCTGCTCGTCCGATCTGCCCATGCGGAAGCCGACGCGCCGGCGGACACGGCGGACGAGCTTGCTGCCGAACTACGGCTTATGGCCCGCTGGCTGGAACTGGACGACGTCGTCGTGTCACCCGAAGGCGATCTCGCCGCCAGGCTGGCGAACGCTCTGAGCCGGTCATAGCGGAAGCGTCACTGGCTTGGGTCCCGCATGTTGGTCCGGCCCCCGGACGGTCCACTGCGCCGCTCTCTGCTCTCAGGGGAACAACACCGCTTGGTGTTGTACGCTCCCGTAGACTGAAACCGCCAGAATTCGGCAGCTTGAGACTGGGAGCAACTTCACGTGGCATCACTTATCGAAAAACTTCTCCGCACGGGTGACAAGAAGACCCTGAAACAGCTGCGGAGCTATGCCGATTCCATCAATGCCCTTGAAGAATCCTTCAAGACTTTCACCGACGCGGAACTCCGCGAGGAGACAGACGTACTGCGCGCCCGTTACCAGGATGGCGAACTCCTGGATGCCTTGCTTCCCGAAGCGTTCGCGGCGGTACGTGAAGCTTCGTCCCGTACCCTGGGCATGCGTCACTTCGATGTCCAGCTCATGGGCGGCGCAGCCCTTCACCTTGGGAACATCGCGGAGATGAAGACCGGTGAAGGCAAGACCCTCGTGGCCACTGCCCCGGCCTACCTCAACGCCCTGACCGGAAAAGGCGTGCACGTCGTCACAGTCAACGACTACCTCGCCGAATACCAGTCAGAGCTCATGGGCCGTGTCTACCGCTTCCTGGGCCTGAGCAGCGGCTGCATCCTGTCCAATCAGGATCCTGCGGTGCGCCGCGTGCAGTACGCCGCGGACATCACCTACGGTACGAACAATGAATTCGGCTTCGACTATTTGCGCGACAACATGGCGTGGGATAAGTCCGAGCTGGTCCAGCGTGGACACCACTTCGCCATCGTTGACGAAGTCGACTCGATCCTCATCGACGAAGCGAGGACACCGCTTATCATCTCGGGTCCCGCCCAAGGGGACACCAACCGGTGGTACAGCGAGTTCGCAAAGGTGGTTCAGCGCCTGAAGGCGGAAACCGACTACGAGGTCGACGAAAAGAAGCGCACCGTCGGTGTGCTCGAAGCCGGCATCGAGAAGGTAGAGGACTACCTCGGGATCCAGAACCTCTACGAATCGGCCAACACGCCGCTCATCGGGTTCCTGAACAACGCCATCAAGGCCAAGGAACTGTTCAAGCGGGACAAGGATTACGTCATCCTCGACGGCGAGGTGCTCATCGTCGACGAACACACCGGGCGCATCCTGGCGGGGCGCCGCTACAACGAGGGCATGCACCAGGCCATCGAGGCGAAGGAAAACGTCGAGATCAAGGCGGAGAACCAGACGCTCGCCACGGTCACCCTGCAGAACTACTTCCGCATGTACGAGAAGCTTTCGGGCATGACAGGTACGGCCGAAACCGAGGCCGCCGAGTTCATGAGCACGTACAAGCTAGGCGTGGTTCCCATCCCCACCAATCGCCCCATGCAGCGGCTCGACCAGTCGGACTTGGTCTACAAGAACGAGATCGTGAAGTTCGAAGCCGTCGTCAAGGACATCGCCGAACGCCATGAGATCGGACAGCCCGTGCTCGTCGGCACCACCAGTGTGGAAAAGAGCGAATACCTTTCGCGGCTGCTTGCCAAGGAGGGCATCCGGCACGAAGTCCTCAACGCCAAGAACCATGCCCGCGAGGCAGCCATTGTCGCCCAGGCCGGCCGCAAGGGTGCCGTGACCGTGGCTACCAACATGGCCGGCCGTGGTACGGACATCATGCTCGGCGGCAACGCAGAATTCACCGCGATCGCGGAACTGGCCAAGCGTGGCCTGGACCCCGAGGAGAACTCCGAAGAATACGAGGCCGCCTGGCCCGGGGCGCTGGAGGCTGCGAAGAAGGCCGTCAAGGACGAGCACGAGGAAGTACTGGGCCTGGGTGGACTGTATGTGCTGGGAACTGAGCGCCACGAATCCCGCCGCATCGACAACCAGCTCCGCGGCCGCTCGGGCCGCCAGGGTGACCCGGGGGAGTCCCGCTTCTACCTGTCGCTGACCGACGACCTGATGCGGCTCTTCAACTCCGGCGCAGCCGAGAGGCTGATGAACAGCTCGGTGCCCGACGACGTCGCCTTGGAGTCCAAGCTGGTATCCCGGGCGATCGCTTCCGCCCAGGGCCAGGTGGAAGGCCGCAACGCCGAGCAGCGCAAGAACGTGCTGAAGTACGACGACGTCCTGAACCGCCAGCGCGAAGCAATCTATGGCGACCGCCGCAGGATCCTTGAGGGCGATGACCTCCACGAGAAGGTCCAGTTCTTCCTCGAAGACACCATTAACGCCTTCATCGACGCGGCTACCGCCGAGGGCAGTGGGGACGACTGGGATTACAACCAGTTGTGGACCAACCTGAAGACCCTGTACCCGGTGACGGTTTCCGCGCAGGACATCATCGAAGAGGCTGGCGGCAAGTCCAGGGTCACCGTCGATTTCCTGAAGAACGAGATCCTTTCGGACGCCCAACTTGTCTACAAGGAGCGTGAGGAAGCCATTGGTTCTGAAAGCATGCGCGAGCTGGAACGCAGGGTGGTCCTGTCCGTGCTCGGACGCAAGTGGCAGGAACACCTTTACGAGATGGACTACCTCAAGGAAGGCATTGGCCTGCGGGCCATGGCCCAGCGCGATCCACTTGTCGAATACCAGCGTGAAGGCTTCACTCTTTTCCAGAGCATGATGGAGGCCATCAGGGAAGAAAGCATCGGGTTCCTGTACAACCTGGAAGTCGAAGTCACGCCCGCGGAAGATGTGGTAGTGGCCGACGACAGCGTGGAAGGAGCCCACACGGAGCACCACGATCCGCAGATCCGTGCGGCGGGTCTGCAGGCGCCCGAGCGCCCGGCCCAGCTGCAGTACACGGCCCCCGGTGAAGACGGAGCGAGCCAGACCCGGGTCGAGGGGCGGTCCGGAGGCGGCCGATCAGGCAACCCGGCCAAGGCAGCTGCGGAGGACAAGGCAAAGAAAGCGCCTCGAAAGAAGCGTCGCTGATCGCTTGGGGTAGCCAGCCCCAGCAGGAAATACATGAGGACCGGAACGTCGTTCCGGTCCTCATGTTTTTCCTGCTGTTCCCATCCAGGGCCTGCCTCCTCAGCTGGGCACGTTGCGCGTGCCGGGGCCGGGCTTAGCCGATCTCGAGGGCTGTCACTTTCCAGGCCCCGTTGCTCAGTTCGAGGCGCATGGCCACGGCACGGGATCGCAGCTCCTCGTTTACCACCATCGCAGCTTCGTAGACGGACTCGGTAACCGCGCAAATGTGCACCGAGCGGACCTGGGGATTGCGGTGGTGCCGGGAGTGGCCGTTGCCGGTCCGCAAGGCGTGCGCCCGGGTGAGGGCTGCCCGGTGTTGCAGGGACGTCAGGGACTTCGGGTCCAGGGAGCGTGAAAGCTGCTGGACAGGACGGGTGCCGGCAAGCACTTCAATGGCCGCCTGTGCGATTCGCAGTGCGTGCATCCTGACTTCGTGTTCCGTGCCGGACGGCCCGGTGGCACCGGGCCCGGATGGGCTGACGCGGGTGGTGGGAATCGGTAGGATTGCGGTTGCTGCGCTCATGATGTGGATCCTGACTGTAGGAATCGGACGGTTCTCAGTTCTTCGGTGGTGCTTGGAGGATTTGGCCGGGAACGATGAGCCCTGGGTCATCCCCGATGGCCTCCTTGTTGGCCGCGTACCACTTCGGCCAGTGGCGGGCGATCTCGACGTCGCTGGCCATTGGTCCCAGGTCCCTGGCAGCGATCGACCAGAGCGAGTCGCCGCGCAGCACCACGACCTCCTTGGCGGAAGGGCTGTCCGCCTGCTGTGCGGCGCGGGTGATCCTGGGGCCCACCAGCCCGGGCTCGGCGACAGGTGGCCTGGGCTGCCACTGCGGTTCTACGATGTCGACGGCGGAGCCTCGCCCTGGCGAGGTGTTTCGTATCTCGGCCACCGAGCCGGGCTCGGCCGTGCTTGGCTTCCGGACCGCAGCGGCATCCGTCGTGTGCGAAAGCGGCGTCCAAGCCGCGGGAATAATGGTGGACCCGCTGGGAGGAGTCCACGCTGCCTCCACCAGGCTTGGTGATGCCTGGGCTAGGGGCGCACCAAGCAGGTTCAGTCCGAGGACGGCCATGGCGAGCCGCCGCATGAACAAGGGGCTGAACCGCCCGGCTACCGTCGCTCCCGTGGTACGCCCGGCTTTCTGGCATATCGCCGAGGCGAAGGCCAAAAGCAGCGAGAGCAGCCACCAGACGACGATCAACATCCCCACGCCGGTGGCGGCGAACCCGATGATGTCCCCAAACATCAGCCCTTGATTGTGCGTCGACGCGATCTTCCAGCGTTCAAGGAGGAGGCAGCCGAGACCCAGGAGCAGGAACCCCAGCAACAGGATGACCACAGCCATCGCTGCGTCGTGCCTAAGGGGCCTTTCAGTCTCATTCATGGGAGTCTCCTCATGTTTGATGCTGTTTGATGTTATTTGATGTACGTTGAGTAATTTTGAGCGTATCAATGTGATTTTGTCTAGTCGGGCAGGAACTTTCCTGCAAAATTGACCGGGCCGTGAGGGCCGCCTACGCTGGCGGCATGCGATGGGACGCTCTCTTTCAGGACATGGAGGCGCAGCTTGCCGCCGACCAGAAGCTGGCGCTTGAATCCGAGATCTCGGAGCGCGCCCGTGTGGAAATGGCCGGTATCGCCTTGGCTGACCGCCTTCGAGGTACGCTCGGCCGGGAGCTTTCTGTCCTGTTGTCCTCGGGAATGCGGGTTTCAGGGGTTCTGGCGCATGTTGGCAGCGAATGGATTGTCCTGAGCGAGGCGGCACAACAGTGGCTGGTGCCGTATTCTGCGGCGGCCAGCTATCAAGGGACGGGCCGCCAGGTCCTTCAGGATCCCGGCGTGCGGGCGCGGTTGGGTCTCGCGAGTGCGCTGAGGGGCTTGGCCCGGGACCGGGCGGAAGTCACCGTGCACCTGGTGATGGGCATGCTCCAGGAAACTGCGCTGTTCGGGGTGATTGACCGCGTTGGGAAGGACCATTTCGACCTGGCGGCCACCGGTTCGGGGGAAGCCAGACGGCAGGGCAATGTCAGCTCCGTCGTTACGGTGCCGTTTGCATCGCTTGCCGCCCTGCGCTCCCTGCGGGGCCAGGAGTTCTAGGCGGTTTCCTTCAGGAGTGGGAGGACTTCGCTTTGGCCTCTTCGATCATGCGGCTGGCTTCCGCGTAGCGTTCCTGGATGTACTGCTCCAGCATCGTCTCTTCGACCCGCCACTGACCTCGGCCGCCGACTTGGATGGCCTTCAGCTCGCCGCTCCGGACCAGGGCATAGGCCTGCGGCGAGTTGATCTGCAACTGTTCGGCGACGTCTGCCAAGGTAAGGAATCGGGGCATGACTCCATTTTGCCACTTCCTGGCATGTTTGATCCGGTTATCCACAATTTGGTGCGTTTTGGATGTCTTGACTTTGGAACCCGGGAAAGTGCCGTCAGAATGAAGGCGACTTCCGGCCCGGCCGCCCAGAGAACCAGGGGGATTCACCATGAGTGCGAACACAACGGCTGCGGCAGCGCGGCTCAGGAAACCTTCATGGAAGGATCCCCGGCTCCTGGTAGGAGTCCTGCTTGTGCTTGCCTCCGTCGCAGGCGTCATCGCCTTGGTGGGGGCTGCGGACCGCACTGTCCAGGTGTACGTGGCCAGGGAAGGCATCGCCGTCGGGCAGAAGCTGAGCAGGGATGACGTCTCGATCGCGAAGGTCCGGCTTGATGACGTCGAAGCGGGCTATGTCACCGTTGAATCCGGCCTCCCTGAGGGAAAGGTTGCGATCCAGCGCATCGCCAGGAACCAGCTCCTGCCCAAGGAGAGCCTGGGCGATGCCGATGCCCTGGACCGGAAGCCGGTAGCCGTCACTGTCGAAGACTCCCTCCCGGAGCAGGCCGTTCCCGGTTCCAGGGTGGACGTTTGGGTGTCGCTGCCCGACGCCAAGAACGGCTTCGCCGAACCGCGCTTGCTGTTGCCCGGTGCGGAAATCGCCCAGGTTACCGAAGGGTCATCCGCCCTCGGGGCATCCAAGCAAACGGTCGTGCTGGTCCTCGTCACTGACGAACAGATGCCGAAACTGCTCGGCGCCCAGGCGAACAAGGCAAAGGTCGCCGTGGTCTGGAACCCGGCAGGGACGGCGAAATGAGCATCCCGGTCGTCACCGTCGGACAGTCGCAGGACGATCTCGTCGGCGGGCTCGAAAGACTCCACGGCCCGGTGACGGTGGTCCGGCGCTGCGACGAGCTGGCCGAGCTGCTTGCCGCCTGCCAGAGCGGCCTGGCGCGGGCGGCCGTCGTCGCGGAAGGCACCGGGGACCTTACGGCCTCCCTGGTAGACCGGCTTTCCGCGGTGGGTGTCGCCGTTGTCGGACTCACTGCAGACCCCGAGGAGGCGGCGCGGTTGCGCGCCATCGGGGTGCTCACGGCGCTTCCCGACGTCGACGCGGCAGGTCTGGCCTCGAAGATTTCCGACGCGGTCCACCAGTTGACGGGGCGCGGGCCGAGGCATCCGGAGCCGCGGGACTCCGGTCTTGCCGACCCGGCGGCAGGGTTGCGCCCTGCCGCTCCCGTCGTCACGGAGGAGACTCCAGCGCCAAGCGGCACAGGCGAGATCATCGCAGTCTGGGGCCCTGCCGGGGCTCCGGGCCGGACCCTTCTGGCGGCGAACATCGCCGCTGAGCTCGCGGCCGAAGGCAAGTCCGTCCTGCTCATCGACGCCGACAGCTATGGCGCCAGCATCGCTGCGACCCTGGGCTTGCTCGACGAGTCGGCGGGACTTGCCCAGGCATGCCGGCTCGCGGACCAGGGGCTCTTGGACACGGAATCCCTGAAAAAGGTTGCGGCTTCCGTGTTCACGAAGTCCGGTGAGTTCCGGGTTCTGACCGGAATAACAAGGGCCGACCGCTGGACAGAACTCCGTGCAGCCGCTCTTTCGACTGTCTTCGAGCAGTCCAGGAAGGTGGCCGACGTCATCGTGATCGATGCCGGATTCTGCCTTGAAGCGGACGAGGAGCTGAGCTTCGATACCATGGCGCCGCGGCGGAATGCCGCCACGCTCCGAAGCTTGGAAGTCGCTG
The DNA here is from genome assembly GCF_056279005.1 of Arthrobacter sp. TE26545. The sequence continues at coordinate 2,589,293 of NZ_JBWBQM010000001.1, read as the reverse complement.
ACACCGTGTTCGCTGTCGGCTCGGCAGATGCCATCGGGATCCCCAGGCTTGTGCGGGGCCTGGCCGAACTCGAGGGGGCCGTTCCCCAGTCTGCTCCGCGGATCATCCTCAACAAGGTCCGTGCCTCTGCGGCTGGGCGCTCTCCGGAACGCCAATTGCGTGAGGCCTGGGAACGTTATGCGCCGGGCAGCGGGATCGAGGCCCTCCTTCCCTCGGAACCGGAGAGCTGCGATGCGGCGCTGCTGTCAGGTTCGGTTCTCTTCGAAGTGGCCCCGGAATCTCCGCTACGTCACGCAATCGCCGAATTGGTTTGTGCGCCTGTCCAGGGAAACTCAAGATCCTCTGTACGCTCTTCCAGAGCAAGGCGACTGCTTAAGCGTTAGGCTCGCCATGTGGGCTGCAAAGACGCAGCAAAAAAGATGTGATGGAGGCGTGTGTCGATGTCGTCAGGATCCAGTGTTGAGGATCGTTCCGCAACGGGTGTAGGCCCGGAAGGTTTCCTCGGAGACTACTACGAACATCTGGCGGAGGAGGACGCACGCGGATACTCCGCCGAGCGGCTGCACGCCAGGGCACTTGCCCATCGCGACGTCGCCAAGAAGCGCAACCCGGGCAGCGCCAACATCCAGATCGCCAACGAGGCCGACCGCAGCGTCGTCTACATCGTTACCGATGACATGCCTTTCCTCGTGGACTCCGTGAACGCCGAGCTGGTGCGCCAGAACTGCGCCATCCGGCTGGTCATGCACCCCTTGTTCGTGGTCTCCCGCGATGCGGACGGCGAGCTCGCCGGGGTTGCCCGGGTGCCAGCCACCGTAGGTATCTCCAGCGGTGACACCGCGGCCCTTCCCGATGTTTCCCGTCTCTTCGCCGAGGGCCTGAACGCTTCCCACATGGAGTCCTGGATCGCCGTCGAGGTTGACCGGATTCCGGATTCCGCCCAGCAGGAACTTCTCGACGGAATCCGCCGCGTCCTGCGGGATGTCAGGGTCGCCGTGGAAGACTGGCCGAAGATGCGCAGCAAGGCAATTGAGCTTGCGTCCTCCCTGGACAGGGTGACCCACCCCGAAGACATTGCCGAACTGCGGCAAACCCAGGACCTCCTCCGCTGGTTGGATAACGGAAACTTCACCTTCCTTGGCTACCGCGAATACGACCTGATCACCGAAAACGGCGAGGACGTGCTGGAACTGCGCGACGGGAGCGGCCTGGGCCTCCTCCGCGCCGGGGACCACCCCCACCAGATCCAGCACCTGACCGACGCCGGCCGCCGCAAGGCGCGCGAGAAGCGGGCCCTCGTAATCACTAAGGCGAATTCCCGTTCCACCGTCCACCGCCCGGCCTACCTCGACTACATCGGGGTCAAGAGTTTCGACGCCGCCGGCAACGTGAATGGCGAACGCCGCTTCATCGGCCTCTTCGCGACGAGCGCGTACACGGGCTCCGTCCGCAACATCCCGATCGTGCGGGAGAAGGTCGACGCGGTGCTGGCTTCCGCCGGATTCCCGAGGGACTCGCACTCCGGCAAGGACCTCTTGGGCATCCTCGAGACCTACCCAAGGGACGAACTGTTCCAGATCGAGACCGAGGATCTCGCCGAGACCGCCCTTGGCATCCAGCGTCTCCAGGAACGCCGCCGCACTAAACTGTTCCTCCGCCCGGACATCTACGGGCGTTTCATGTCCGCTGTGGTGTACCTCCCGCGAGACCGGTACACCACGAACGTCCGGCTGCGGATCGAGCAGGAACTCCGCGAAACCTTCGCGGCGGAGAGCATCGACTACGAAGCCCGGATCACCGAGTCCGCGCTCGCACGTGTGTTCTTCCGGATCCGCCTGCCGCGTGAAGCCGAACTGGGCGAAGTAGACGCCGCTGCCCTCGAAAAGCGGCTTGTCAGGGCTTCGCGCTCCTGGGGTGAAGGCATCTCCGAGGTCGTCCGGGAGCGCTGGAGCGGCGAGGAAGCCGATCGCCGCTCCGCGGTGTGGGCGGAAGCGTTCCCCGCGAGCTACCGGGTGGACTACGAAGTCGAAGATGCGCTGGAAGACATTGCCCGGTTTGAGGAGTACGGCGCGGCCACGGCCCTCCGTGAAACGCCTGCCCAGGCGATGCCTGGAGTTCATGTCTACCTCCCCAAGGGGGCGGGGGAGGTCCTCGAGGAGGATGCCCGGGTCAAGCTCTACCTGCTCGAACCCAAGAGCCTCAGCCAGATCCTGCCCTATTTCCACAACCTCGGACTCGAAGTCCTCGATGAACGGCCTTTCGAGATCGAAACCGCCGATCAACGCGACTTCTTCCTGTACGATCTCGGCCTCAAGTACCCGTCCGGCGTGGACCCCCTCGCCACCGGGAAGCTTCTTGCGGAGTCCTTTGCTGCCGCAGTCACTGCCGCCGTGGAGTCGGACAGTTTCGACCGACTGGTTCTGCGCGAAGGCATGCCGTGGCGCCAAGTGGTCATGCTCCGTGCCTACGCCAAGTACATGCGCCAGATGGGCAACACGAACTCCTTCGAGTTCATCGCCGACACGCTGCTTTCGAATCCCGAAGTCGCCCGCGGACTGCTGGAACTCTTCGCTGCCCGCTTCGACCCCGCCGTTGAGGAAAATACCCGCCAGGTTCGCCAGGAAAGTGCACGCGCGCGCCTGGCCGAGGCCATCGACCGGGTGGCGACGCTCGACGCCGACCGCGTTCTGCGCACGTTCGTGAACCTGATTGAATCCACGCTCCGGACCAACTTCTTCCAGGGGAAGGCGCACCTGAGCTTCAAGCTTGATCCGACGCAGATCGACGGACTGCCGTTCCCGCGCCCGATGTTCGAAATCTGGGTGTACTCGCCGCGCGTCGAAGGCGTACACCTGCGCTTCGGCAAGGTCGCCCGCGGTGGCCTGCGCTGGTCCGACCGACGGGAAGACTTCCGCACCGAAATCCTTGGACTCGTCAAGGCCCAGACGGTCAAGAACGCCGTGATCGTTCCGACCGGCGCCAAGGGTGGCTTCTACGCTAAGCAACTGCCGGACCCGGCCGTCGACCGTGCCGCCTGGATGGCGGAAGGCGTCGAATGCTACAAGACCTTCATCCGGGGACTGCTCGACATTACCGACAACCTGGTCACTGACGCCGGCGGCGAGACGATCGTGCCGCCGTCGAACGTTGTCCGTCAGGATGCCGACGATTCCTACCTGGTGGTCGCCGCCGACAAGGGAACGGCGACGTTCTCCGACATCGCCAACGGCCTTGCCATGGAGTACGGATTCTGGCTCGGTGACGCCTTCGCCTCGGGCGGGTCCGTCGGTTACGACCACAAGGCAATGGGCATCACCGCCCGCGGTGCGTGGGAATCCGTCAAGCGCCACTTCAGCGAGCTGGATCTGGACACCCAGAACGAAGAGTTCACGGTGGTTGGCGTCGGCGACATGTCAGGGGACGTCTTTGGCAACGGAATGCTGCTCTCCCGGCACATCCGCCTGCTTGCGGCCTTCGACCACCGGCACATTTTCCTGGATCCCGCACCGGATGCTGCGTCTTCCTTCGCTGAACGCCAGCGGCTTTTCGAACTCCCGCGCTCGTCCTGGGATGACTACGACCGCTCGCTGATCAGCGAGGGCGGCGGAGTCTTCCCGCGCCAGGCCAAGTCGATTCCGGTAACGGAGCAGGTGCGTGTGGCGCTGGGCCTGCCGGAAGGTACCGTCCAGCTGAGCCCGCCGGAGCTTCTCCGCGCGATCCTGCTCGCTCCCGCTGACCTGCTTTACAACGGCGGAATCGGAACCTACGTCAAGGCAAGCAGCGAATCCAACGCGCAGGTCGGCGACAAGGCTAACGACGCCATCCGCGTTGACGGACGTGAGCTCCGCGTCAAGGTTGTCGGTGAGGGCGGTAACCTCGGCCTGACCCAGCGCGGACGCATCGAGGCCGCGCTCCAGGGCATCATCCTGAACACGGATGCGATCGACAACTCCGCGGGCGTGGACTGCTCGGACCACGAAGTGAACATCAAGATCTTCGTGGACCGCATGGTCAAGGCCGGCAAGCTTGACGCCGCCGAGCGCGCTGACTTCCTTGCTGACATGACGGAGGAAGTCGGCCGGCTCGTCCTGGAAGACAACATCGACCAGAACATCCTGCTGCTCAACGACCGTACCCGCGTGGCCGACTGGAGCCCGAGCTACGAGCGCCTGATGGACTGGCTGGAACAGCACGCAGACCTCAAGCGGGACCTGGAGGCACTTCCGACCACCGCAAGCCTGCGCGAACGCCTCGAACAGGGCCAGGGCCTGACCTCCCCGGAACTGTCCGTGTTGGCGGCCTACGCCAAGATTGAGCTGGCGGCAGCGCTTGGGCGTTCCGACCTGGCCGACGACCCCTGGTTCCAGCGGACCATCCGTGAATACTTCCCGCAGCAGCTGCGGGAACGCTTTGACGCCGAACTGGACTCGCATCCGCTGCGCCGCGAAATCATCGCAACCGTGGTGGCCAACGACATGATCAACCTCGGCGGCATCACCTTCGCATTCCGGACCATGGAAGAGACCTCCGCCAACGAGGTGGCGGTTGCCAAGGCCTTTGTCGCCCTGCGCGAAATCTACGATCTGGATTCGATGGTGGCAGAGCTCAATGCACTGCCTGCTTCCTTCCCGACCGAGCACTGGAGTGCTGTCCACCTGGACATCCGGCGCCTGCTCGACCGGGCCGTGCGCTGGCTCCTGACCCAGGGCCTGGCCGGCAAGCCGATTGCCGATATCGTCGCGTCCTTCAAGCCGATGCTGGACCCGATGCGCTCCAGGGTGCTCGAGTACCTGCGCGGAGACGACAAGGAACGCGTCCGCGGCTGGCTCGAGCGCGGCCGCCAATGGAAGCTGCCTGAAGACCTGGCCCGCCGGTGGTCCGAGCTTTTCGAGAGCTTCGTCCTTTTGGACATCGCCCGGATCGCGGAGAGCCGTTCAAGCCGGGTGGAAGACGTCAGCAACGTCTACTACACGGTGTTCAACCGCTTCCACGTGGATTCCTTGCTTGAGCGCATCAGTGCCCTGCCGCGGGACGACCGCTGGCAGGCGCTGGCCCGCGCTGCGCTGCGGGACGACCTGTACTCGACAGTTGCGGACATCACGACGTCGGTGCTCGAGTCGAGCGAAAACGGTGCCGAGGCTGAAGATCGCCTGAAGGCGTGGGAACTGCTTAATGCCGATCAACTGGGCCGTGCGAAGAGCATGTTCGACGAGGTCAACGCCCTCGAAGCCGACGACATGGCGTCTCTGTCGGTAGCATTGAGGCTCTTGAGGTCAATCGTCCGGCGCTAGGGAAACCCGGCGCCGCATATGGAGGTGCAGTGGCAATCTTTACAGACCCCATCAGGGAGCATGCTGATTTCGGGCCTGGAGATGCCGAATGGCTGCACCTCCTGGTCGGCGACTGGCAGATGGTCGCCGACCTGGCGTTTGCGGACCTTGCGCTGTGGTTTCCGCACCCCGAGTTCGGATACATTGCCTTGGCCCACGTCCGGCCATCGACCAGCCACACGGTCTTCCACGCCGACTTCGTGGGGGAGGGGATCCGCTCCGATCTCCAGCCCCTGGTCGACAAGGCCTGGAACAGCCGCTCGATCGAGCGCTCCAGCGAAACCAGCTGGAGCAGCGAGATGGCGCTGCGTGTGGAAGCCGTGCCAATGGTGCGCAACGGCAGGACCCTTGCCGTTGTCACATCCCACATGGATCTCTCCAGTTCACGGATGCCCTCGCGCCTGGAGCTGACGTACCGCCAGTGTGCCTACGACCTGCTTCGGATGGGGACCCTCGGGCTCTGGCCGGACTTTGCTTCCCCGACAGGTTCCCGCCGGGGAGCGCCACGCGTGGGCGACGGGCTAATCAGGCTCGATGCCGACGGCATCGTCCAGTACGCGAGCCCCAACGGTGTCTCAGCTTTCCGCCGTCTTGGCGAAGTGGAGACACTCGAGGGGCGTTCGCTCGCCGAGGTCACTGCTGGCCTGCTCAAGGACCGGCGGATGGTCGACGAGACCCTTCCGCTCGTGGTCACCGGACGGATGCCCTGGCGCAGCGAGATCGAGTCGCGCGGCGTGAGCCTGTCCCTCAGGGCGATTCCGCTCCGTGACGAGCACCAGCGCTTCGGCGCGCTGGTGCTCTGCCGGGATGTCTCCGAGCTCCGCCGCCGCGAACTCGAATTGGTGACCAAGGATGCCACCATCCGGGAGATCCACCACCGGGTGAAGAACAACCTGCAGACCGTGGCTGCCCTGCTTCGCATGCAGTCGCGCCGGATGGTCAGCGATGAAGCCAAGCAAGGCCTCGAGCAGGCGATGCGACGGGTAGCCACCATCGCGCTCGTCCACGAAACCCTGTCCCAGGGACTCACCCAGAGCGTTGACTTTGACGAGCTGATCGGGCGCCAGTTCCGCTTGTCGGCGGAGGTCGCATCGCCGTCGCAATATGTCAGGACCGAACGTTCCGGACTGTTCGGTGAACTGCCAAGCGATTTCGCTACACCGCTGGCCCTGGTGATCAACGAGCTCGTTACCAATGCCGTGGAGCACGGGCTGGAAGGCCGCGCCGGCACCGTCTGGCTGATTGCCGACCGGTCCACGGGGACCCAGGGCGACGAAATGCTGACGGTGACGATTTCGGACGATGGCGTGGGTCTCCCCGAAGGGTCGTATTCCGAAGGCCTCGGGCTGCAGATTGTCCGCACGCTTGTCACCAGCGAGCTGGGCGGCAGCATCCAATGGTTCCCGCGCGACGGCGGCGGTACCTCCGTTGAGATCGTCCTGAGCCTGCGTCCGAACTGAAGACCATGAAATGCCGCAGGGCGGCCCGGACCATTGGTCCGGGCCGCCCTGCGGCATTTCGTTTGTTAGTACCCTTGCCTGCCGACCTGTCGTGGTGCCCCGGACGCCCCGACGAGGAGGCGCCTTTGCCTAGGAGGCGCGGCGGGCGCGGGCAGCGCGGCGCTTCAGGGCGCGCCGTTCATCTTCGCTCATGCCGCCCCAGACGCCGGCGTCCTGGCCGGACTCGAGGGCCCATTGCAGGCAGGTATCCACGACTGGACAGCGGCGGCAGACGCTCTTTGCTTCTTCGATCTGGAGAAGGGCCGGTCCAGTGTTTCCCACGGGGAAGAAAAGCTCGGGGTCCTTGTCGAGGCAGGCTGCGCGGTTACGCCAATCCATGCTGATCAGTCACTCCATTCGTCAGAACTAGTCGAGCCTTTGTGAAAATATTCACGAGAGGCTTCATAGGAAAAGGGGACCCAATGGGCCCCCTTGGTCGTCTGAATCAAGCGTGTCATGTTAACGCCGTGTAAACAAGGGGTTCGAGCCTTTGAAATGCCTCTTAAACGTGAGCGATGCATCACATCGGCTGCCGGTCCTGCCACCGGTCTTTGACTATGTCCGGTAGGGTGCCAGTGTGTCAATACCCCCTGAGAACCCCGCCAACGAGCCATTCCACAAGAACGCTGACGCGCCTCGACAGGATGGTTCCCCAGGAGGCGGAGGCACAGGTCCCCGGCCTGTTGGGGTCATTGTCATTTCACTTGTGGTGCTCCTCGAGGCGTTGGCCCTTCTCGCCGCGGCAGGTCTCTACACGTTCCAGCTTGTCAGCGGGGCACCTGTAGCGTCCTTCTGGGGAGCGGTTTTTACCCTGGGCCTTCTCCTTGTCTTTTCGGCATGGCTATTCGCGGTGGGGCACTTCCTGTTCCGCGGCTACCGCTGGACCCGGGCGGCCGCCCTTGTGGCCCAACTGTTCGTTTTGACCATTGGGATTCCGACTATGACCGGCGGATTGCCGCTTGCCGGTCTCGCCATGATCGTCCCCGCCTTGGCAGCGATCGTCTTCCTGTTCGAAAAGAAAGTCCTCGCCTTCGCATCCCGGACAGGGGGTTCCTCGGGCGCCCTGTGACTGGTTCAGGCCGCGACACCCGGGGGCTCCGTGAAAGGGATCTGGAAGGTCCGTGAGTCGCCGTCCTGAACAAGCACCGCCCGGCCGGGAACTTTCGGACCCGCTTCTATCCGGATCCCGAAGAGGCCGCCGTCCGATGGATGCCGGGGCGAGAGCAGGATTCCTCGTCCTTCGTCCAACGCTTGGGCGGCCAGAGGGACGCGTTGGAAGAGGGCCTGGCTGAAGGCAGCAGTTGCGATCACGCGGATCCCCAGCGACGGCAGCGCCGCCGCAAGTCCGGCTGCTTGGCTTCCCAGCCGGTCGGCGTCGTCGATAAGGACGATGCCCCGGGGATCGATGGAACCGGCCCTGGCCTGTGCGTGGAGCTCTGTGCAGAATGCTCCGGGATCGGATCCTGGTGCGGCGCGCAGCCAGTGGATTCCAGGATTCAGGGCCGGCAGTACGTCCAACAGGCCCGACTTGCCGCTGCCAGGGTGTCCCAGGGCGAGCGTGGCTCCGCCCGGTGGGAGCCTCAGTCGTACAGGATCGAGTTCGTCTCCTCCCAAGCCCAACAGGATGGCGGGGGAGGGCCCGCCGTCGGGCGCCGCCGAAGCATCGTTCCGGGATTGCGCGATGACGTCGGCAAGGCCAAGCCTCCGGGGCAGGTGGCGTACCCGGAACACAGGTCGCACGGGTTCAGGCACCGCTCCGTACGGCCAGGATCGTCCCTCGGGCGGTTCGGCGAACTGCGCCTCTGCCAGCCCTTCACCGAGGATCGGTCCGCAGACCATCGCGCGGGCCGGGAATGGCTCGAGGGGGTTGAAGCGCGGCCAACCCACGCGACCCTCTTCGGTGCTTCCGCGCGGGAAGTATGCGCGGTTGGGGAGCGAGCCGTAGAGCCGGGACGTCGTCAGTTCCCTGTCGCCCGTCACCAGGAGATGAACGCCTGCCTTGGCTCCGTCCCTACTGATGCCGTGGAAGAGGTCCTCCGCCCAGGCGAGCGGGCCGGCGCGGAAAAGGGCGAGCCAGGATGCCCAACCGGTGACGACGAGCAGCAGCGGGATATGCCCTGCGCCTCCGTTGCTTTGCCGCGTCGCAATCTCCGCGGCGATACGTTCGGCAACCCGGACAGCTCTCCCCGGCTCCTGGACCGTCACCACGGCCCCGACCCGGGACGGCAGGGGCTCTGCTGGAAAAGAGGCGTCGCCATCGAGGACGTAACAGTGGATTTCACCGTCAGCCGACACCAGCTGCGCGGCAATCGAGAGGCAGGCGCTTTCGACGCCGCTGCCGGGCGGACCCAGAAGCGCCAGATGACCGTGCTGCCCGGGATGCCAGAACAACGGAGCGGTGCATTGCTTGTCCGGCAGATCAACCACCCCCAGGAATCCGGCCTGAGAGAAGACCGTTGCATGGCGGCCGGCGGAGGGCGAGCCGCTTGCTCCGTCCAGCCGGACGGATTCAGGCAGTTCCCAGGCAACCGGCCTGCGCGGCTGTGCTTTCTCCAGCCCGGACCAGGCGGTCCGGACCGAGTCAACGACCAGACGGCCGGCTTCCCCGGGATCAGGGTCTCTGCCGGCGACGCCGGGCAGGGAGAGCTTCGGGCCGGTCAGGCAAGTCCTGAGAGCATGGAGCGCCTCATGAGCTACGACGTTCCGGGGCGCACCTTTTTCGGTCGGACCCGACAGCGAAGCGGCCTGGAACGGCTCGCAATCTTCTGTCCCCCTGCTTAGGTACGCCCGGCCAGGCAGCGACAGAGGGATGCGTGCTGCATGCGGGGAGTTGATGACGTCCCGGGACTCCATTTCGGATTGGACCCGAAGTGCAATGCTGGTGGTGACGTTGGCGCGGATGTCGGAGCTTATGGCGCCCTGCGGCCGCTGCGTCGCCATGATCAGGTGGATTCCGAGGGACCTGCCGACCGTGGCCACCCTCATGAGTTCGGCAAGGGCCGACGGCGAGTCCTCAATGAGCATTCGGAACTCGTCGACAACGATAACCAGCCGTGGCAGCGGCCGGCGACTGGAACGACGGCCGGGGGTGGTTTCCTGGTGGGCCTTCAGACGGTAGGACCCGAGGTCCTCGACGCCGGCCTCGGCCAGAAGCTGTTCACGCTGCCGCACCTCAGCGCGCAGGGAGGCCAATGCCCGGTCCACGCCGCGACGCTTGAGGTCTGTGAGGAGGCCTACACAATGCGGAAGCGTTGCCAGCGGTCCCAGCCCGGACCCACCCTTGAAGTCCAGGAACAGGAAGTTGACCCGTTCGGGACTATGCGTGAGCGAAAGCGCCGTGACAATGGTGCGAAGAAGTTCGGACTTTCCGGCGCCAGTGGTTCCGGCGATCAGCAGGTGCGGGCCGTCCTCTACCAAGTCGAGAGTCCTGGGTTCGGTTTCCCCGCGGCCGATGACTGCCGGGAGCCCTGGACACTTCGTCGATTCCTCCCAGCGGTTCCTGATCGAGGGCGCGTCCACAGGAATGAGGTCGCCGAGGTTGCAGTTCGCTGGCAAGCCGGCGGTGTCCCTGGCTTGCGGAGCCTCCTTCCCGGGGAGCCTGCAGAAGGAATCGAAGACTTCGGGGACCACGAGGTCGGCTTCGAAGGACAGGCTGCCCCTCCCATCGCATAGCATCCCGCAGCCTTGAGCCAAGTCGATGACGGCCTGGTGGTCCGGACCTTCGCTCCGACGAAACACCGTCCACCCGGCGGCGCCGGCGGCGTGAAGCAGCGGGTCCGCTTTCCCCTGCGGGTCCGGCAGGAAAAGAAATCCTGCTTCCTTGTACCCGGAAAGTGCTTCAAGCGCGGAATCGGGATCGGCGCACAGGATGGTCCGTGGCAGGAACCGGGCACTCAGCGGGAGCAGTTCCGCCCGGCCGCAGATGATGACCGGAGAAGAAGATGCGCACGGAAACACAGCAAGTTGCATCAGCAGGAAGTTGAACAGACCGGCGATCCTGGCCGCGGGGCCGGCGACAGGTATGTCGCGGAGCCGGGGATCCAAGGTGACCGGGGAGCTGCGCAGGACCGGGACCTTGAAGAGCGGATCAGGCGGATCGAGAACAATTCGCGCTTGTTGCTGCCCGGTGCCGATGCGCAGCGCGACCCCGCCGGTACTTCCCGTTTCGGCCTGTTTTCCCGCATGCTTGGGGTCCGCCGGGATGGAGTCCGGGCCGCGGAGCCGGGGCGGGTCCTGCCCTGACGGCCCGGGCGTTGCGGGCAAGACCGCGAGGACGATATCTGCTGCCGACGGTGCAGCCCGTTCCCTTCGTTCCCTGTCGTTGCATTCGGCAGTACGCAATGCAGAGTTGAAGGCCCGGCGCTCCTTGCGACCGGCCGCCAACGGGACCAGTACCGCTATCGCCGATATACCCGTGAACGCAAGGAACATCCAGGTCCCAGTGGTGATGGCCAGCGCCACGCCCAGGAGAAGCGGCAAACCCGCCATGAGAAGCAGGTTGAGGCGGCCCGACGCTTCGGGGCGGCGCGGAACCCGGAGAGGATCATCGGTCCCGATTCCGGCGGCAACAAGCGTGGAGGCGTGGGGGCTGCCGTCAAAGACAACGGTCATCAGCGACTTGCCGCATTGGATGAGCGAATCGGTGGAAACAACGGCAGCGCGGATCCTGCGGCCGTTCACGCTTGTTCCGTTTGAGCTGCCGTTGTCGCGTAATGAAACCGAGGTATCCGAAACCGTGAGCATGGCATGGATCCGGGAGAGGTCCGGATCAGGGATCGATACGTCGCAATTCCCCCGGCCAATTGAATAGCTGCCGCGTTCCAGCGGCACAACGAGGCCGGCACCCGGGCCGGTGTGTACCAGAAGGTGCAGCGCCGCCCGGCCGCGGGACGGCGGGGTCGGGTAAGCTCCATCCGCCTCCGCCCCGTCCACCAGGACGGCGCCCGGCACCAGAGGCGGCCGGCCGACCGTCAGGGAAGAAAGCGGCCGCCCGCTGACTGTCAGCCCACCGGCGCGGAAGCGTCCGGCGACGGCGGCCTGGACCGCCGAGCCCGGGCCACCGTCGTCGATCTCCACCGTCAGCTCGACAGGTTCCTGCCGTAACGGAGAGAGCGGGCCGCGGACCAGAGTGCAATGGAATGGCATGTGACGGTTTCCTTCCCCCGGTGGTGCGCCCCGTTTCCCAAGGTATGTCTGCCTATGGCGTGCTTCGAGGGAGGAATGCGTCTATGTGGACAACTGCGGAGACAGGGGCGCAGGAATGCGGAACGAGCATCTCGGGTAGGCTTGGGATGCAGCCCAATGCACCCTATTGGGCTGCCCGCATTCGAACCAGGAGAATTTGTGACTGCTGATCTCGTCATCGTCGGGTCGGGCTTCTTTGGCCTGACAATCGCAGAACAGGCCGCCACTGAGCTAGGCTTGAAGGTCGTGGTCCTTGACCGCCGGCACCACATCGGCGGCAATGCCTATAGCGAAACTGAAGAGCAGACCGGGATCGAGGTGCACCGTTACGGTGCCCACCTGTTCCACACCTCGAACGAACGGGTCTGGGAGTACGTCAACCGGTTTACGACCTTCACCAACTACGTTCACAAGGTCTACGGCGTGCACAAGGGCGAGGTCTTCTCCCTGCCGATCAACCTGGCCACGATCAACCAATTCTTCCGCGCGAACCTGACGCCGCGCCAAGCCCAGGCGCTGATCCAGGAGCAGGCCGGGGAACTTGCAGGCACGGATCCCCAGAACCTTAACGACAAGGGCATCCAGCTGATCGGCCGCCCCCTGTACGAGGCCTTCATCAAGCACTACACGGGCAAGCAGTGGCAGACCGACCCCAAGGACCTGCCGGCGGGCATCATCTCCCGCCTCCCGGTGCGCTACAACTACGACAACCGCTACTTCAACGACAAGTACGAGGGCCTGCCGACCAACGGCTACACCGCCTGGATCGAGAAGATGGCAGAACACCCCAACATCGAGGTGCGCCTGAACACGGACTTCTTCGACGACTCGCACGAGTACTCGAAGTCCAAGGTGGTCGGAAAGATCCCGGTTGTGTACACGGGCCCCGTGGACCGTTATTTCGAGTACGTCGAAGGCGACCTCTCCTGGCGCACCATCGACTTCGAAGAAGAGGTGCTGGACGAAGGCGATTTCCAGGGCACCTCCGTGGTGAACTACAACGACGCCGATGTCGCGTATACGCGCATCATCGAGCCGCGCCATTTCCACCCCGAGCGCGACTACCAGACGGAGAAGACCGTCATCATGCGTGAGTTCTCCCGATTCGCCGAGAAGGGCGACGAACCCTACTACCCGATCAACACCCCCGAGGACCGCGAGAAGCTGCTCAAGTACCGCGACCTCGCCGCCGCGGAGAAGGATGTGTTGTTCGGCGGCCGGCTCGGCACCTACAAGTACCTCGACATGCACATGGCCATCGGTTCGGCGCTGTCCATGTTCGACAACAAGATCCGGCCCCACTTCGAGAGCGGCGCGGATATCGAAAGCGGAGGAGTGGACGCGTGAGCGCGGAAACCCATCGCGGGCAGCCCGGCGTCGAGGGCGGCCCGGAGTGGGTCACCCTCCAGAGGGTCATCTTCCCGGAACATTCGGAGATGGACACTGCACCGCTCTACGTTGACATGGGGACCGCAGCCGGTACTCCGGCCCCGACGGAGCAGGAAGCCAGGAAGCAGGGCCGCCGCCCCGTGCGCCTGAGCTCGCAGGCCAGGGAAGCCCACGCGGAAGATTTCATCGGCCGCTGCGCAACCCGGGTGCGCCCCGGCGAGCGGGTCTCCTTCGGTAGTTACTTCAACGCATTCGCCGCCGGATACTGGCGGAAGTGGACCACGCTCAGCCGTGTCAGACTCAGCGTCAGCACCCGCGGGGAAGGCACGATCGTCGTCTTCCGCTCCAACGCGAAAGGTGCCCTTCTGCAGCAGAAGAGCATTCCGGTGACGGGGGAGCAGACTTCCGTTGTGGAACTGGACCTGCTTCCGTTCGGCGACGGCGGCTGGTACTGGTTCGACCTTGTCGCCGGCCGCGGTGAACTGTTCATGGATTCCGCCGAGTGGCAGGCACCGGGACCGGCGCCTGCCGCCGCATCGGTGACCCTGGAGATCACCACCCTCAACAAGACGTCCTTCTGCCTGAACAACCTCCGGCTGCTGGCGGCACACCCGGAGTGCCTGGACCATGTGGGCGAGGTCCTGATCGTGGACCAGGGCAGCGACAAGGTCTCGGCAGCCGCGGGCTTCGAGGACGTGGCCAAGGACCTGGGCGGGAAACTGCGGGTCATCGAGCAGTCCAACCTGGGCGGTTCGGGCGGCTTCTCGCGCGGCATGTTCGAGGCCTGCGGCAACGGCAGCGACTATGTCCTGCTCATGGACGATGACATCGTGATCGAACCCGAGAGCATCACCCGCCTCCTGACGTTCGCCCGGTACTGCCGGAAGCCCACGATCGTCGGCGGCCACATGTTCGACCTGCACCACCGGACTGCCCTGCACACCCTGGGCGAGATTGTGAACCCGCAGCGGATCCAGCCGGACCAGCCGTACGCGGAGATGGAGCTCGGGCACGACTTCCTGATTTCCAATCTGCGGCAGACCCCTTGGATGCACCGCCGCGTCGACGTCGACTACAACGGCTGGTGGATGTGCCTGATCCCCACGTCGATCATCCGGGAGATCGGGCTTTCCATGCCTGTCTTCATCAAGTGGGACGACGTGGAGTTCGGGCTGCGCGCCAAGGCGCACGGGTACCAGACCGTCAGCCTGCCGGGCGCAGCCGTCTGGCACATCTCCTGGGGCGACAAGGACGATCTGGTCGGCTGGCAGGCCTACTTCCATAACCGGAACCGGCTCATGGTCGCCTTGATGTACAGCCCCTTCGCCAAGGGTGGCCGTGCGTTGCTGGGCGCCCTTTTCGCCGACCTCAAGCACACGCTTTCGATGCAGTACGCGACGGCGAAGGGCCGGGTGTGGGCGATGGACGACCTGCTCAAGGGTCCCGATGGGCTGCACGGAATGCTGGATACCACCTTGCCGCGGATCCGGAGCATGCTGGCCGAGCATAGCGACACCGTGTACCTCAGCGACCCGGATGACTTCCCGACGGCCCAAAAGGAAAAGACCCTGGGCGGAAGTGCGGCCGTGGCAGCGCGCCCGTCGCTGAAGACCCTCCTTCCGTGGGGCGTGAAGACCCTCCGCAGGCAACTCTTCACCGACGTTACCGCCGAGGATACCGCCCGGCCGCAGGCCCGGATTTCCCACCAGGACAACAAGTGGTGGACGGTGTCCCAGTTCGATTCGGCGATCGTCACCAACGCCGAAGGAACCGGTGCCTCCTGGTACGTCCGGGATCCGCAGTTGGCCAAGTCCCTGCTGACCTCCGCGGCGGCGTCGATGTTCCAGTTGGTCCGCCGCTGGGATGGACTCTCCGCGGAGTACAAGGCGAAAATGCCGGCCCTCTCCTCCATCGAGTCCTGGTCGAAGACCTTCGCCGAGCACACGATCACAGACAGCCGTGACCGGAACGCCCAGGCGCTGGGGGAGCGAGGATGACCTCCCTCCTGGACACGCCCTTGGTCCGGCCCGGGATCGGGCAGGGGCTCAAGGATGTCTTCCGGCGCAGGTACCTGCTCAAGCTCCTGGTCCGGAAGGAAATCAAACTCCGCTACCGGGGGTCCGTGCTGGGCGTCATCTGGTCCTATGTCAAGCCGGCCATCCAGTTCGTGGTGTTCTACATCGCAATGGGCGTGTTCCTGGGCCTGAACAAGAACGTCGGCAACTACGCCGTGTATCTCTTCTCGGGCATCGTGCTGATCAACTTCTTCACCGAAGCACTCAACAACGCGGCGAAGTCGATTGTGTACAACAGCGGCTTGATCAAGAAGATCTTCCTGCCGCGGGAACTCTTCCCGGTGGCTTCGGTCTTCGTGTCGGCGGCCCACTTCTTCCCCCAGCTCGTGGTCCTGCTCATCGGCTGTCTCCTGACCGGCTGGCAGCCCACCCCGCTCGGAATCTTCGCTGGCTTTGCGGGATTCCTGGTGCTCGCCATGCTGTCGGTAGGGCTGGGTCTCTTCTTCAGTTCGGTCAATGTCTACTTCAGGGATTCCGAGAACTTCGTCGAGATGATGCTGATGGTCGCCACCTGGGTTTCACCGGTCATGTACCAGTGGGGCATGGTGCACGAGCGCCTGGGCGGCTTCTGGTTCGGGGTCTACCAGTCAAATCCGGTGACGGTCGGCGTCGAGCTCTTCCACTACGCTTTCTGGTCCTCGACGGCGGGGGGTGATGCGGCGCTTGCCGCCCCGCCCCAGCTCTTCGAGCTTTGGCTCCCGGTTGCCCTTGTCGTTTCGGCTGCGGTGCTTGCCCTCGGCCAATTCACCTTCCGCAAGCTCGAAGTCAAGTTCGCGCAGGAGCTGTAGTGTCCGAAGCATCCCCCATAACCGTAGAGATCAAGGGCATCAGCAAGCAGTTCGTGCTGCGCCACACCCGGTCCATCAAGGAAGCCCTCATCTGGTTCCTCAAAGGACGCAAGGGAGACCTTTCGGCCAAGTTCCATGCCCTTCGGGATGTGAGCCTGGACATCCGCCAGGGCGAGACGGTTGCCCTGCTGGGCTTCAACGGCTCGGGCAAGTCGACCCTCCTCAAGCACATCTCCGGCGTCATGACGCCGGACGAGGGGACTGTGCGCACCCGCGGACGCGTCGCCGGCCTGATCGAGGTGGGTGCAGGCTTCCACCCCGACCTGTCCGGACGCGACAATGTGTACCTCAACGCCGCGATCCTGGGCATGTCCGAAACCCAGATCAAGGAACGTTTCGATTCGATTGTCGAGTTCGCCGAGATCGGTGAGTTCATTGACACCGAAGTGCGCTTCTATTCGTCCGGCATGTACCTGCGTCTGGCCTTCTCGGTGGCGGTTCATTCCGACCCCGAAGTCTTCCTCGTGGACGAGATCCTCGCCGTCGGTGACGAGCCCTTCCAGAAGAAGTGCCTGGACAAGATCCAGGAACTCGTGGACGCCGGCCAGACCCTCGTCGTCGTGAGCCACGACCTCGATCTCGTGCAACGGGTGTGTTCGCGGGGCATCCTGCTGGAACACGGCCGCGTGCTCAAGGACGGCCCAAGCCACGAGGTTGTCGAGTTCCTGCGTTCCCGCACCAAGGCATGAAGTCGATGACCCAGGCTCCCGCTGCCGCCGCACACCGGGAGGCAATGCGGTGAGCCAGCAAACCTCCACCCTTGCCGTCCCGAGCCCGGCAACGCCGAAACCGGCGGGCAAGTTCCGCGCCGACATCCAGGCGCTCCGGGCCCTGGCGGTGACCGCCGTCGTCGTCAATCACCTCTGGCCCCAATTGCTGCCGGGCGGCTACGTCGGTGTGGACATCTTCTTCGTCATCTCTGGCTTCCTGATCACGAGGCACCTTGTGGAAGAGCTCAGGGGGACCGGGAAGGTCCGCCTCGCGAGGTTCTATGGCCGCCGCATGCGGCGGCTTCTTCCTGCCGCACTGCTGGTCGCCGTCGTCAGCATCGCGGCTTCATGGCTGATCCAGCCGTACTCCCGCTGGCTCGACGTCGCCTGGGAGACCCTCGCCGCCGTCTTCTACGGCGAGAACTGGCTCCTTGCCGCCAAGTCCATCGATTACTCGGCCGACCACGAAATGGCCACACCGGTTCAGCATTATTGGTCGCTTTCGGTGGAGGAACAGTTCTACCTGGTGTGGCCGCTGCTGCTGGCGGGGGCGTTCCTGCTGGCGCTGCGCATCCGGAAGACCCCGCTGCCCCTGCTGTCCGCCACCATGGGGACGGTCTTTGTACTCTCGCTGGCCTACAGCGTGTATTTCACGGTCAGCAGCAAGAACGAGGCATATTTCGTCACGACCACTAGGGCGTGGGAGTTCGCGGCCGGAGGCCTCATTGCCCTGGCCACCTTCGCCCTCGCGGGGCGTGGAGCGCAGGAACGGGAGCTGATGCGGCCGGCGGCCGCGCGGCTTTGGATGGGACTGCTGGCCGGAGCCGGCGCGGTTGCCCTCGTTGTCTCGCTCGCTGTCTTCGACGAACAGACACTCTTCCCGGGCGCAATGGCGCTTGTCCCGGTCCTTGGCACGGGGGCGATCGTCCTCTCAGGCTCGGTTCTGGGACGGAGCGCTTTGCCCGCCGTGGGATTCCGACCTGTCCAGGCGCTGGGGGACATCTCCTATTCCCTTTACCTGTGGCACTGGCCCATGATCGTCCTGGCGGTGCCGCTGCTTGGCCATGACCTTCGCACCCGGGAGAAGCTCGTCATCGGTGCGGGGTCGATCGTCCTTGCCGCACTGACCAAGCGTTTCGTCGAAGATCCAGGCCGCTCGCGGTTGTTCCGGAACCGGAAGGCCCGGGTCAGCATCCTCGCCGGCTTCGGCGCGATGGCGCTTGCCGGCGCCATGGCGATCGGCATGGTGTTCTCCGCCGGGCATGCCGAACAGCTCCAGCAGGAGCAGTTGGCCCTCCTCGCAAAGTCGCCCTGCTATGGTGCAGCCAGCCTGAGCGAGGGTGCTTCCTGTCCCGGCAAATACGGTCCGCCGAACGCCCTGAACATCGGCAAGGCCGAGTCACCCTATTTCGCCGTTTCCGGCTGCCGTTCGGCGACGGACCAGATCAGGGTCCAGGGGGTGCCGTACCTCCAGGATTGTGACTACTCCCGGGGGAAGAAGGACGCCAAGACGGTCTGGTTCATCGGAGACTCCCATGCTGAGCACTGGAAGGTCGCGTTCTTCGACCTTGCCAGGAAGCAGCAGTGGAAGGTCCGTCTGAGCCTGGCGGGAGGCTGCTCCTTGGCCGATGTCCGAAGGGTCGCGTTCATGGACGCTCCCCGCTTGGACGAAAAGAGCCAGTCTCGCTGCCTGGACTGGAGCGGCCAGGTCTCGGACAAGATCATGGAGCAGCGCCCGGACCTGGTGGTTGCGTCGACCTTCTCAGTGAAGGAAACGATCGACGACGGAACAGGCCGCGACCAGCTGAGCCAGTACCGCTCCTCCGTGGAACGGCGGATCGCGAAATGGGGCCAGAACGGCACGAGGGTGATCATCGTCCGTGACTCGCCCCTCACCCTTGGCAAGAGCACGCCCAACTGCGTGATCAACAACAAGGGCAATGCCCTGGCGTGCGCAACGCAGCGGAACAAAGCCCTCGTGGCCGACCCTACGGCGAAGGCAGTCTCGGATCTTGGGCATGCCAACCTCAAGGTGCTGGACCTGTCGGACCAGTTCTGCGACGACGCCCGTTGCTATGCGGTGACAGGCGGGCTCTTCGTGTTCTTCGACAACAATCACCTGAGCAAGAGTTATGTTGAGAGTCTTGCCCCGGTCTTCGAACGCAGGCTGCTCAGCCTTGCACAGGGAGCCTAGGCCTGCCCCGGCCAAGACAGAAATGCCGATTTCATGATGGGAAAACGAGAAATGATGTCCGGATCCGAGCATACGAGCACCAGCCGCCGTGCCTTCCTCGCCTTTGCAGGCCTGGCGCCCCTGGCCCTGGCCGCCTGCTCCGCCAACAACAAGGGCACCGTGGAGGTAAAGCCTTCGGATGCGGGCTTCCCCATGTCGATCACCCATCGTTTCGGGACCACTACTTTGAAGGCCCGGCCATCCCGGATCGTTGCCCTGGGAACGGTGGAGGCCGAGACCCTGGTCTCGTTGGGGGTGGTGCCGTTGTCCCGCCCGGCAGCGGACTCCACCGCGTGGTACCGGGCTGGCCTGCGGGCTTTGCCCTCTTCCGAGACGTCGCAAACGTACGACGACGGCCGGCCGCTTACCGCGTCCGTCTTCACCGAGCTGGAACCCGACGCCTTCCTCGCGGTGGGCAGCCGGCTGAGCAGGGAAGAGTATGAATCACTGTCCGCGCTTGCGCCGGTGATCCTCGCACCGGACAGTGTCCCGGCCGAGGCATGGGAGCGCGTGACGGAGTTCATCGCCGGCGTCACGGGGCTGCAGGACGCGGCCGGGCCGTTGATCGACGAAACCCGCCAGGAGGTCACGGACTCCGTGGCCGACTATCCGGTGCTGAAGGGTGCCACGGCCCTGTTCGTCTCGGCATCGTCGGCCTCCGGGTCTGATCTGGTCCTTGCTATTCAAGGCTCGGCGCCCGCCGCGTTCTTCAGCTCCCTGGGGCTCTCCGCTCCACCTGCGCTGGCCAGCCTTGGCAAGGGCCTGAAGGAGGCTTCGGCACGGTTCCCGAAGGGCATGGTCTACTTGCCGAGGGCGCGGGCGGCGGAATTGAGCGCGGATGTCATGGTGGTGAACGTTCCCTCCAGCGACTTCAACAGCTACAAGGCCAACAAGGCGCTAAGCAAGGACTTCCCGGATTTCGGGCGCGGCACTGTCTACGTGGTTTCCGGGGATGAGGCTGTGGCCTTGCAACGACAGTCCATGCGGGGCGCCGAGTGGGCGGCCCGTAACGTGGTTCCCGAGTTGGCCAAGGCCGTGTTCAAGTCCCGGCAGGCCTGAGGCGCCAAGGCGAATACGAAAAGGGGCGGGACACCTAAGGTGTCCCGCCCCTTTCGCATGGTGGCCTAGCCGCAGGCGGTCATCTTGAACAGGCGCGCCTTGCCGACCTCCTTGACGAGGTCCACCCCTGGGGCGGAATCGTCGGCAAGGTCGCGGGTGCCTTCGAGAGGTTCGCCACGGGGCGTCATCTCCTGGTCGGCGAAGTCGAGTGCCCAGTAGGCTCGCTTTTCCTTGATCACGGGACACACGCTGGGGTTGTAGGCCGCTTCACTCCAGTGGTCCATCAGGAGGCGTTCGCTGTCGCTGCGGGCACCGAGGATGTGGGGCGCGATCACGTGCCGGCCGGAGAACGCGTACGCCATGGAGGCGCCCGTGCGGGGGTTGCCCACGATCATGTCGCTTGCCGGGACGATGTCCGCGAGCTGTTTCATGAGCGCCAGTTCGTCGGTAGTGACGAGGCTCGAATCGCTTCGCGTCTCGAACGTCGTCGACAACCGTTCCTGCACCATCGCCAAGGTGCCGCCCTGGCCTGCAACGCCGACGACCAGTACGACGACGGCGGCGGCGGCGCTGGACGCCGTCGGCCCCTGCAGCCGGGAAGCCAGCCCCCGCAACGGCTGCAGGGGGCTCTTCCTTGCCTCGCCGTCGGCGGCTGCCCAGTGAGCGAGGAACGGCCCGAGGCGGCCGATGATCCAGTCCAGCCCGAGCGCAGCCACGGGGAGCGTCACCAGGGGAAGCATCGCGGCAAAGCGGTTGCTGTCGGAGTACCAGACGCCCGTCATGAAGAAGCGGAACGAACCCACCGGCCAGGCGGAAACGATCAAATAGAGCACGGCGGCAATGCCGAACATGGCCAGGCTCCACCAGTGCTTCCGGATCCGCCGGGCAATGACGTAGAGGCCGGCGATGGTCAGCAGGAAGATGATCCAGGCGACCGTGGTGCCCATGGGTGCGCTGCCCAGGATCTCACCGAGGGCCTGGGCGTTGGTCTGGAACGGGGTCCAGCTGGCCGCGCTCTGCGGGGGCCGGACGACGATCCAGACGCCGAGGCTGCCGATGGCATAGACGGCGACGGAGAGCGTCCAGAAGAGGAAAGCCCGGCCGTTGATTTCCCCGCGGTACCGGCGGGCGACAGCGCGGAGATAGACCCCGACGACGGCGGGGCTGGCGAACAGGAGCAGCGCAACGAACGCACTCGGATGGGTAAGTGCGAGGCCGGGTACGGTTGCCACCAGGAGGAGCATCGCGTTCCCGTTGAGCTTCAGTTGACCGGAACGGATCCCGCTGGCTTCGATCGTCAGGGCCAGCACCGCCGGCAGCATGGTCAGCGCCGCGTGGTTGGGGTAGAGGATCCCGAACGCCACCATCAGGTACGGGAAGCTGCTGAAACCGGCAGTCAGCACGCCGGCGCCCAGCAGTGTAAGCGGCCGGGACCCGACGATCCGGGTGACCAGGAAGAGGGAACCCAAGGGCCAGACGACCGCCGCATAGAGGATAGAGCCCCAGTTCACGGCGACGGTGATGGCCTGGCCGCCCGACATCAGGACGAGCGCGAGGAGTGCGTGCATACCGGCCGGGTACAGCCCGTGGGAGCTATCCGTCAGGTTGCCGAGGGTCAGGGTGTTGGCCGACTGCGTATCGGCGATGTACCGGACGGCATTCAGGTGGTAGACGTTGTCGAAAGTCTCCGAGAAGGATTCGGGAGAGCCGAAACCCGCCATGTAGCGCGCGGCGATGATGATCGCCGGGACCAGCACGGCCAGGAGCACGATGGCCTTGTTGACCGTTGTCCGGGGATAGACGCCGCGGTCCGGATCCGGGAGTTCCAGTCGGCTGTACCTTGCGCCCCTCCGGCGCAGCAGGACCCGCACGGCGGTCACCAGCGCCAGGAGCAGCACGGTCAGGGCGGCTATGGAAAGCGGGTTGAACGGAATCCGCGCGAAGCCGAAGATGATGCCGGCCGACGCGACAACGGTGGTTGTCACGGGTACGGCCAGCACGGCCAGGCTCGGTCCCCGCACGCCGGCGGTCCACAGCAATGCCAGGCCCGGGGCAAAGAAAACAACGATGGCGATTCCGAGCGTGGGGAGGCTTTCCCACCAGGACATAGATCAACTCCTAAACGTCAACGCAAGACTACTAGGCCCGGCTGGGAGTTGCTTGGCGGTGGTGGCAACGCGCCGTCTGGCTGCCTGGTGTGACCCCTCTCCTTGATACAATCCACAATCATGGGTAATTCACGGCGTTCTGGCGTTCTCATTGTCATGCCAGCATGGAACGAAGCAGAAGCTATCGGAAACACCATCCGACACGTGCTTGACGTCGTACCCCAGCACGATGTGCTCGTCGTCGATGACGGATCCAAGGACGACACCCCGAGGATTGCGGAACAGGCGGGCGCCACCGTGCTGCGACTGCCCTTCAATCTAGGCGTGGGCGGGGCCATGCGGGCCGGCTTCAAGTACGCGCTCCGGCACAAGTACCGGGCGGTCATCCAGGTCGATGCCGACGGGCAACACGACCCGCACGACATCGACCGGGTCCTGGCAGGGCTGGAGCATTCGGACATTTCAATTGGTGCCCGCTTTGCCGGCCGGGGCAGCTACGGTGCGAGGGGGCCCCGCCGATGGGCGATGTTCTTCCTCGCGAAAGTCATCTCGGCTGTTGCCCATACGCCGTTGACGGATGTGACCTCCGGATTCCGGGCCGCCAATGAACGTGCCATCCGCCAGTACATTTCCCATTTCCCCACCGAGTACCTCGGAGACACCATCGACTCGCTGGTTGTTGCCATCAAGTCGGGCTGCAAGGTCACCCAGGTTCCCGTGGAAATGAAGGAACGCCAGGCCGGCACGCCGAGTCAGGGGCCGGTAAAGTCTTCCATCTACCTGGCGCGCTCGGGGCTTGTCCTGTGCTTCGCACTTGCCCGCCGCCGGACTCCCGGTGCCGCGGAACTGCACGCACCACTGTCAGGCGACATCGCCGGAGAGGGAAGTGTCTAAGGCATGACTGTCGCCGCTTCACTGGTTTTTTCGATCTTCATGGTCATCGTCGTGCTGGTCATGCTCCGGAATGGAAGGCTTCGCGAGAAGTACGCCATTCTGTGGCTGGTCATCGGCGGGCTCACGATCATCCTCGGCCTTTTCCCGCGCCTCCTTAACTGGGCGGCGGCGCTTGTGGGCGTCGTGGTCCCGTCCAACCTGCTTTTCGCGCTGTCGATCCTTTTGCTGGTCGGCGTGAGTTTGCACGTTTCGCGGGAACTGACCATCTTGGAAGACGAAACCCGGATCCTGGCCGAAGAGGTCGCCATTCTCCGTTCCTCCGTGGAGCAGCTCCAGCGGGGAGCACACACCCAAGCCGTGGTTCCGGACACCGGGTCAACCACGCAGACCAGCCTTCAAGCGAGAGAAGAAGACAAGTGACGATTGATGTAATGCTGCCGTACTACGGTGACGTGGCCATGATGAAGGCCGCCGTGGACTCGGTGCTCGCCCAGGATGACAGGGACTTCCGCTTCACGATCGTGGATGACGGCTACCCGGATGAGAGCCTGCCCGAATACTTCAACGGCCTCGTCACTTCCGATGAAAGGGTCCGTTACTACCGCAACGAACAGAACCTCGGGGCGAACGGCAACTACAAGAAGTGCATCGGCCTCGTCGAGCACGAGATCGTCGTCATCATGGGAGCCGATGACATCATGCTCCCCAACTACATCAGCACCGTGCGGAAGGCCTTCGAAGACCCCACAGTCAGCATTGTGCAGCCCGGCGTCGAGGTCATCGACGAAAACGGTGCGGTCTACGAGCCGCTCGGCGACAAGGTCAAGAGCTTCCTGCGGCACCGGCTCGTCGGCAAGGCCTCGGAAGCCATTGTCTCGGACGAAGCCATCGCAGAAAGCCTCCTGGTCGGCGACTGGCTGTACTTCCCGTCCGTGGCCTGGCGTGCCGACGCGGTCAAGACCCACGACTTCCGCCCGCAGTACAACGTGGTCCAGGACCTGGCACTCGCGATCGACATCATCCTCCACGGCGGGCGCATGGCGGTCCTGGACACCGTCTGCTTCCAGTACCGGCGCCACCGCGAGTCGGACTCTTCCGTCCGCGCCCTCGACGGCCGCCGTTTCGCAGAGGAGCGCGCATTCTTCGACGAATGTGTGCGCGATTTCACGGCCAAGGGCTGGAAGAACGCCGCCCGCGCCGCTAAGTGGCACCTGACCTCCCGGCTAAATGCCGCTTCGCTGACCCCGAAGGTGATCTCCAAGGGCATGTGGCCCGGCCTGCGGAAGCTCGCAGCCCACGCCGTCCGTCCGTAGCGCAAACATGGATATCCAGAACCACTACTACGGCCATTCCGCCGTTTTTGCCCTCTACTGCGGCAGCAAGCGCCTGCGGCATGTCTCAGGTTTGATCCAGCACGGCTGGACCGTCAGCAGCCCGGTGACCGCGCAGTTCGGCGACTTTGCCAGCTGGGGTCCCAAACGCCGTCGGCTGTCCTGGACCAGTTCGTCACGGGGCTGGAAGCCCGGTGACCCCGGAAATTTCTTCGACGACGGCACTCCCATGCTGGATGCCGTCGGCGCCCCGTACCTGTATCTCCTGGACGGTGCGCGCAAAGCCGGAGCCGTCCCGGCGCGCCGGGACAAGACGCTCGTCCTGCCGCTCCACGGAACGGCCCTGTTGAAGGTCGACGGCGACCACGAAGCCTATGCGCAGATGATCAAGGAGCGCGAAGGCTCGGCAACCGTCTGCCTGCACATCGACGACCTGCACAATGAAGAAATCATGGCCGCATGGAGCAACGCCGGGCACGACATCGTCAGCGCCGGCGACCGCAGGGACCCGCAGTTCATCGGCCGCATCCTCTGGATGATGTCCGAAGCCCCCCGCGTGGTGTCCAACAGGCTCTCAACGTCCATCATGTACGCGAGCGTCACCGGCGCGGACGTGGCGATCTACGGACCCGACTTCAAGCTCGGCGCGAATGCCCACGCCGATCCCGGGCTCGTCATGCGCGACTTCTGGCCCGAGTTCTACGATGAATCCACGCCGCAGGAGGTCCTGCGGGAGATTGCCGAGGCCGAACTCGGACGCGCCGACATGCGGACCCCGGAGGAACTGAAGACGCTGCTGGGCTGGGACTCCCACACCGCCGTGCCGTTCCTCGAGTACTGGGCGAGCGGCCCCCTGACGAAGGCCCAGACGGTCCTCGGGCTGAAGAAGATTCCTGAAGGGGCACACGCCACTGAAGCGGGCCTGTCCCCGTGGCACTGGATCCGGCACCCCTTCAAACACCTGCCCTCGCCGCTGCCGAAGCTGCCCGCGATGGCCGCGGTGGAGCCCCTGCGGCCCTAGGCGGGGATTGAAAAAGGCCCTGGAGCGTGCGCTCCAGGGCCTTTTTCTTGTTCGTTACCAGGCGCTCCAGCCGCCGTCGACGGCGATCGTCTGGCCGGTCACGTAACGGGACGCGTCGGACGCGAGCCAGACGACGACGCCGCGGAAGTCATCCTCGGTTGCCATGCGGCCCAGCGGGGTGAGCTTCTCGTAGCGTTGCGTGAAGCTGTCGGCCTGCCCCCGCGCGATTCCGCCCGGCGCGAAGGCATTCACCCGGACCTTTGGGGCGAGCACCGTGGAGAGGTACCGGGTCAGCTGGACAATCCCGCCCTTGGTCGCTCCGTAGGCCGCAGGGTTGCCCATCCGGGTTCCCTCGTAGAGGCCCATGTTCGGGCCGACAATGCCGTAGATCGATGAGACATTGATGATCGAACCGCCCGCGCTCTGCGCCAGTTTCGGTGCGAGCTGCCGGGCCAGGGAGAAGGGTGCCCGGAGGTTCAGGGACGATGCCAGCTCGAACGCCTCATCGCTCTGTTCCTCGAACGGGACGGCGTAGCCCGGCACTCCGGAGGTACCGGTGAAAGCGGCGTTGTTGACCAGGATGTCCAGGGGTCCCTCGATCGATTCCACCAGCCGGCTCGTTCCTTCGCTGCTGAGCAGGTCGGAGGCGATGCCCACGGCCTTCACGCCGTGTCGTCGGGCAATTGCTTCCGCGGTGTCCTTGCACGCATCGGCACTGACGTCGGAGATGATGACGTCGCAGCCATGGCTCGCGAGGGCATCAGCAAGAACGCTGCCCAGCGGGCCGCTGCCGCCGGTGACCAGGGCGCGCCTGCCGTGCAGCGAGAAGAGGGAGTCTCCCGTGCTCATGCCTTTTCTCCGTCCGTCAGGCCTGTTGCCGCGCCCGCTCCCGGGATGTCGACGCCGGGCAGCGGCGCGAGCCCAGCACTCACCACGGCCTCCACCAGGCGGAACTCCCGCTCGTCGTCGATGCTGAAGGCATGGGTCTCGGGGATTTCCGCGTAGCCGTGCCGGCCTTCGTCGAACCAGCTGTTTTCGAGCCGGCGGACGAATTCCGAACGCCAGACGTAGAAGCTGCCGTTGATCCGCATGAACCGGGGAACGTCCTGCCGGCGGACCACGCCGGTGCCTTCGCTGAAGTAGCGCTCAAGGTGGGAAGCACCGTCCTGTGCGGGCTTCACGCCCACCCAGGTGGGGTTGAAGAACGGTTCGGAGACGGCGATGACCCCGTCGAGTTCAGGGGAGGCGGCAAGCGAATCGATGGCGGCGCGCACGCTTTCCGGGGTCCGCGTCGGACTGGTGGGGTCCAGGAGCAGGACCATGTCGTAGCGGGTTCCGTCCAGTTCTTCCATCGCCTCAAGCGCATGGCGGAGGACCACGCTCATCGGAGCGGTGTCGCTGGCAAGCTCGGCCGGACGGAGGAACGGGACTTCTGCGCCGGCTGCAGTTGCGACCCCGGCGATTTCGGCGTCGTCCGTGGAGACGATGCAGCGCACATTGTCGCCGAGCAGCCCAGCCAGTGCCACGGAGTGCGCCAGGAGCGGCTTGCCCAGCAGGGGGCGGATGTTCTTGCCGGGGAGTCCCTTGGACCCGCCGCGTGCGGGAATGACCGCGAGCACTTTGGGCCCGGCCGGGTTCTCATTCATTGTTGACTTCATCCTCGTGGTGGATTCGCGGGCCCGTTTTGCCGGGCCGCAGTATCACCACACTACCTTTTCGGTCCTCCCGGAAGCCGACGCCGTGCGTGCCGCATCACAGATGGCGACGCTGGCCACTCCTTCTTCGAGGCTCGCCGGGCGGAAGCGGTCCATGGTCGTCGCGCCGTCGATCCCGGCGCGCTGCAGGATCGACAGTGACTGGCGGGCCAGGACCGTGTCGACGTCGGCATCGTTGCCGAAGACCGCCTCAACGCTGCCGGCGGACGCGCTTTCAGTGGCGGGCCATTCGAGCGCCACACGGTTCCTGACGACGTCCCATACCAGCGCCCCCTGGTCTGTGGCGATCCGGATGCTCCGCGTCTTCACCGGCGTCACATAGTCCAGGCGGAGGTGGACCGCGGCAGGGCTGTCCCACAGGATGTCGGCGGATTCCTCGGCCTCGATGCCCAGGATGCCACTGCCGAGCGCCGAACGCAGCTGCGTGGGGGCGCCGAGCAGCATGATGGGGTAGTCGATGTCGTGCACCAGGTCGCGCAGGACCCCGCCGTCTTCCTTGCGGGCCGAATAGCTGCTCCGGAAGTCACGATTGGGCCGCCAGGACGGCAGCCAGGACTGCGAGACGAGCTGTGCGCTGGTGATCCGGCCCAGGCGGGGGAGCAGTTCGGCTGCCACCGCGAAGCCCTGGTGGAACCGCAACGGGGCGCTGACCGAGATGGTGCCGGCGCGCGCGTGTTCGAGGAGTGCCTTGGCATCGGCGGCCGCAGGTGCCACCGGCTTCTCCAGGAGCACCGCCCCGGGCGCTTGGGCGAGCGCTTCCAGGGTGTCCTCGACGTGCCGCCGGGTATCCGTGGCAACGACCACCAGGTCCAGCGGGGCTTCGGGGTAGGCGTCGACGAGTTCCGCCGTCGCTGGAATGTCCGGGCGGTCCTGGAGGGACGAGCCGGGCCGGACGGGCCAGGCATACAGCTTTTCCACGCCCAGCTGCTGCAGCACCCTCAGGTGCCGGGCGCCGATGGACCCGGTTCCACGCACGAGGGCCGATATGTTCCGGCCGCCGGCGGCCTCCAGCCGCGGAAGGGCGAGGCTTCCGGCAGCACTGGAACCGTCAAAGTATGATGTGAAAGTCATCTGGCCAATCCA
This sequence comes from Arthrobacter sp. TE26545, assembly GCF_056279005.1. The sequence continues at coordinate 2,560,814 of NZ_JBWBQM010000001.1, read as the reverse complement.
AGCTCTGAGGTGTTGCGGCGGTATATGGAGAACCCTGAGATGGCCTGCCGCCGGGGCAGTGCCGCCCGGAACAACATAGCAGGGCGCACATTCCAGCCTCGCGGGGCAGCTGCATGAGGTCGTGGCTTATTCTCGGTGCCTCCGGACATGCCCGAAGCCTGGCCTCCATCATCAGGGGCCGCGGTGACCGCATCGCCGCCGTCGGCGACCGGACGCTGTCGGACCGGACGGCTGCTCCTGAGGCCTTCCGCAACGTGGACGGTTCCCTTCCGGCACTGTTCGACGACGACGAACTGGCCCTGGACTTCGCACACCGGGAGTCGCTTTCGGTCACCATCGCCGTGGGAGCGAACGCTGTCCGAGCCAGGATTGCCGTGGCCTTGACGGCCGACGAGCGCTTTAGCGGGCTGACGGATGCGCTCGTCGCGGCTAGCGCCACCGTGGATGCGACCGCTGTTCTGGGTCCCCTTGCCCAAGTCTGTGAGCATGCCCACGTCGGTCCCCTCGCCAGGGTGGGCGAGGCCGTGATCGTCAACACCGGGGCGATCGTGGAGCACGACTGCCAGGTCGGCTCCGGGGCGCATCTGGCCCCCGGATCCGTGCTCCTGGGGGCCGCAACGCTCGGCCGGGAAGTGTTCCTGGGATCGGGAGCCCGTGTGCTGCCCGGCATCGGAATCGGCGATCACGCAGTCCTTGGCGCCGGTGCAGTGGCGGCCCGCCATTTGGACGGTATGGCAACATATGTGGGAGTGCCCGCCCGGCGACTCAACCCAACGAAAGGCCCAGCACATTGACGGATGACCAGCGCCCCGCTTCTGTACGTTTCGGCAGCCACAGCATCGGCCCGGCAGAGGAAATCTTCGTGATCGCGGAAGCGGGCGTCAACCACGATGGCGACGTCGCCGTCGCCCACGAGCTCATCGATCTCGCCGCGGATACCGGCGCGAACGCCGTCAAGTTCCAGACGTTCAAGCCGGAAGCGCTGGTCACTAGTTCCGCGGGAACTACCCCGTACCAGAAGAAGGCCGGCTTCGCGGAGTCCCAGTCGGAGATGCTCGCCCGCCTAACCCTCCCGGAAGCCGCCTGGACCGAACTGCGCGACCACTGCGACGAACGCGGGATCACCTTCCTTTCGACGCCCTTCGACTACGACAGCGCCCTCATGCTCGCGGAACTGGGCGTCCCGGGCCTGAAGATCGGCTCCGGCGAACTGACGAACACCCCGTACCTTTCGGCGATCGCCGAGTTCGGCATCCCGATGATCGTCTCCACGGGCATGGGAACCCGCGAGGAAATCGCCGCGGCGCTGGAAGCCACAGCCAAGGCCCCCGCAACGGTCCTGCTGCACTGCGTCTCCGCGTACCCGGCTCCGCTGGAGGAAGCCAACCTGCGCGCCATTCCGGCTCTTCGCGAGGAGTTCGGCGTGGAAGTCGGCTGGTCCGACCACACCCCCGGCGCAGTCACCGCCATTGCCGCCACGGCACTCGGCTCCACCTTGTTGGAGAAGCACATCACCACCGACAAGACCCGCAACGGCCCGGACCACTCGGCCTCCCTCGAAAAGGACGAGTTCGCGTACTACGTCCGGTCCGTCCGTGAAGCCCACGCCGCCCTCGGCGACGGCCGGAAGCGCCGGATGCCCAGCGAAGAAGCCAACGCGTCCCTGGTCCGCCGCTCCTACCACGCCGCCCGGGACATCGCGGCCGGCGCCATCATTACCGCCGACGACGTTGCGATCCTGCGTCCCGAAGGCGGCCTCGCCCCTTCGGCGCTGGTGATCGGCAAGACCGCGGCCCGTCCCGTGTCCGCCGGCACGGCCCTGCTCGGGGAGGACCTGCTCTAACATGTTGGTCCTCGCTTTTGTAGGGACCCGCGCGGATCTCTTCCCGCTGGGGCCGGTACTCTCAGCGCTTGCCGCGGACGACGCCGTCGAGCTCCACGTGGCCACGGCTATCGGGTTCCCGGAGGGAACCGCGTTTGCGAGGCTGCTCGAAGCCGGCCTGCCGGAGGGCGGGTTCACCCACCACGAGGAGGGGCTGTACCTCGAGGAGCTGACCGCGGAAACGCAGGCACGCACCGGAGCAGAGCTCTCGGCCCGGATGGCCGGGCTCGCCGGGAGCCTCGCGCCGGACGCCGTCGTCGTCCTCGGTGACCGCTGGGAACTGCTGTACGTCCTCCCGCCCTTCATCATCAGCGGCATCCGCCTCATCCACCTGCACGGCGGCGAAGTGACCGAAGGGGCCCTGGACGAGCGTGTCCGGCACGCGGTGACGAAGCTCGCCGACCAGCATTGCGTGAGCACGGCCCAGGCCGCGCGCCGCGTGGCGCAGCTGGGGGAATCCGCGGACCGGATCCACCAGACGGGCGCGCCCGGCATTGACCGCTTCGCCGAGCCCGTGCCCCTGGACGCGGCAGCCTTCGAAGCCGAGTTCGGGCTGCCGCTCGAGCTGCCGCTCGTGATGGTGACCTACCACCCGCCGACGGCCGAAATGCAGGGCAATGCGGGTGAACTGGCCCGCCAGGTCTTCGAAGAAAGCATCCGCCAGTCGGGGACCGCCATCCTTACCTATCCGGGATTCGACGCCGGCCGGGAGGACATCATTGCCGTCCTCAAGGACATCGAAGCCCAGGGTGTGCCGGGCGTCGTCATCCGCGAAAGCCTGGGACCGCTGTACCCGAGGGTGATGGCCACGGTCCAGGCGCTGATCGGGAACTCCTCCTCGGGAATCCTCGAGGCTGCCACCTTCGGAGTGCCCGTCGTCAACGTCGGGGACAGGCAACGGGGGCGTGAGCACGGCGCCAACGTCATTCACTGCCGCGATGACCGCCAGGAGATTCGCGCTAGTATTGAAAAGGCTTTGAGCGAGGAGTTCCGCGCGATGAGCCGTGCTGTGATCAACCCATACGGGAATTCGCATGCTGCCGGGCTCATCGAAAAGGTCGTCGTGGAAAGTCCTTCGACCGGGCTGAGCAAGACATTTGTTGACGTAACCGCTGGAGAGCTGAATCTATGACTATTGAGGGCCCCCTGAGCAAGGTCTGCATCGGCCCCGAAGCCACAGTGCGGGAAGCTCTGGAAGCCATCGACCGTGGCGCGTCCGCAATAGCCCTGGTGACAAACAACGACGGCGTCCTCCACGGTGTCCTGACGGACGGCGACATCAGGCGGGGCCTCCTTCGCGGCGCGCAGCTGGAATCCAAGGTCCTGGAATACGCCAACATCAACCCCCATGTGGTGGGCCGCGACGCCACCCGCGCCTCGGTCCTGGACCTGATGCGCAGCCTGCGGATCAGCGAAGTTCCGGTAGTGGACGACGGCGGCACGCTCGTCGGTCTGCATACCCTCACCGACATTGTCGGCAGGAAGCCCCTCAAGAACCTGGCCGTCATCATGGCGGGCGGAAAGGGCACCCGCCTCGGGGCGCTGACCAAGGACACCCCTAAGCCGCTCATGACGGTTGCCGACCGCACCATCATCGAGTGGATCATCCTCGGCCTGGTCGAATCCGGCATCACCAACATCTACGTCTCGGTGGCCTACCTCGCCGAGAAGATCATGGACCACCTCGGCGATGGTTCGCGCCTTGGCTGCAGCATCAAGTACCTCCACGAGGACCCCGAGAAGCCGCTCAACACGGCCGGCGCGCTGGGGCTGCTGCACCACGAGGTCAAGGAGATCGACGAAGCGGTCATCGTCACCAACGCCGATCTCATGGTCCGCTACTCGGCGGGTGAGCTGCTGGCGTTCCACGAGGCGAAGGGCGCCGCGGTCACCGTCGCGGCCCGCCCGTACACCCACCAGGTACCGTTCGGAGTCCTGGAAATCGCCGAGGACCGGTCCATCAACTCGGTTGTCGAGAAACCGACGGTCGAGTTTGAAATCAGCACCGGAATCTACGCGGTGTCGCCCGAAGCCCTGGCGATGGTGCCGTACATGGAGCCGTACTCCATGCCCGAACTCGTCAAAGCCTGCATCGATGAGTCCAAGACCGTGGCCGCGTGGCCCATTGATTCGGACTGGATCGACGTCGGCACCCCCAAAGACCTAGCAACAGCGAAAGGCCAGTGATAACCATGAATTTCGAGGACATCAAAGGCAAGACAGTGGTTGTCACGGGCGCCGATGGTTTCATCGGCAGCCACGTAACGCAGCGTCTGATCGCGGAAGGCGCGAACGTGCGCGCCCTCTGCGTCTACAACTCCAACGGCTCCTACGGCTGGCTGGATGACCTGAGCCCCGAAGAGCGCGACGCCGTCGACCTCCAGCTCGGCGACATCCGCGACGCTGAGTTCGTCTCGGACCTGGTCAAGGGTTCCGACGTCGTCCTGCACCTGGCCGCGCTGATCGCCATCCCGTACTCCTACCAGGCGCCCCGCTCCTACGTGGAGACCAACGTCGTCGGTACCCTGAACGTGCTTGAAGGCGTGCGCCGCCACGACGTGCCGCGCCTGGTCAACACCTCCACGTCCGAGGTCTACGGCACCCCGAAGACGGTGCCGATCACGATCGACAACGAGCTCCGCGGGCAGTCTCCCTACAGCGCCACGAAGATCGCTGCCGACAAGCTCTGCGAAGCCTGGGCCAGCTCCTTCCAGACTCCTGTTGTGGTGCTGCGTCCGTTCAACACCTACGGTCCGCGGCAGTCCGCCCGCGCCGTGATCCCGACCGTGCTCCAGCAGATGATTGCCGGCGCCGACAGGATCCACCTCGGCTCGCTGACGCCGCGCCGCGACTTCACCTTTGTCGCAGACACCGCCGACGGCTTCTTCAAGGCCGCGACCGCGCAGATTCCGCTGGAGGGCCAGGTCATCCAGCTGGGCACCGGCTACGACGTCAGCATCGGCGAGCTCGTTGAAATGGCCGCCAAGGTGACGGGCTCCAACGCGGAGATCATCACCGAGGACATCCGGGTCCGTCCCGAAGCCAGCGAAGTGATGCACTTGCTGTCCGATCCCTCGCAGGCCCTCGCCGAGCTCGGCTGGGCCCCGCAGGTCGGCCTCGAAGAAGGCCTGCGCCGCACCGCCGAATGGATCGAGGCCCGTGGCGTCGACGCCGCTGCCGCTGCCAAGTACGCCCGCTGAACCGCCAGAAAGGCAAACCGTGTCGCGAGTACCCCTAGCAATCCCGAACATCGGCGAACGCGAAGCAACGCTGATGAACGAAGCCATCAGCAGCGGCTTCGTGTCCTCGGTCGGGCATTTCGTCAGCGATTTCGAGAAGCGCTTCGCGGAGTATGTAGGAGCGAAGTACGCCGTCGCCTGTGCCTCCGGAACCGCAGCCCTTCACATCGCCATGCGCCTGGCCGACATCCAGCCCGGCGACATGGTGGCGGTGTCCGACTTCACCTTCATGGCCAGCTCCAACGCTGCGTCCTACCAGTTCGCCGAACTGCTCCTGGTGGATTCGGATCCTGAGTCCTGGTGCATGGACGTGCCCAAGCTGCGCGCCGAACTGGAGCGCCGGAAGGCCGCGGGGGAGAAGCTTCCCAAGGCGATCGAGATCGTGCACATCCTCGGCCAGCCCGCGGACGCAGCTGCCGCAGTCGAGCTCGCACGGGAGTACGGCATCCTCGTGATCGAGGACGCCGCCGAGGCCCTGGGCGCTACTTGGACGTCCGGCCCGCTGGCCGGCCGCCACGTCGGCACGGTCGGTGACATGGGCGCGTTCTCCTTCAACGGGAACAAGATCATGACCACCGGCGGCGGCGGCATGTTCACGACCAACGACGAGGAACTGGCGCGCCGCGCCAAGCACCTCTCCACCCAGGCACGCCAGCCTGACCGTGGCTACCTGCACGACGAAATCGGCTTCAACTACCGGTTGACGAATATCGCGGCAGCTCTCGGCGTCGCCCAGCTCGAACGGCTTGACGGCTTCGTTGCAGCCAAGCGCGCCATTGCGAAGCGTTACAACGAGGCCTTCGCTGGTACTGAGATCCAGACCCCTCCGGAGCTGGACGGCCAGGAGTCCACGTACTGGCTGTACTCGGTCCAGGTGCCCGCCTCGCGCGGCGCCAACGCCCGGGACGAGCTCCAGGACTTCCTCGCCGAGGCCAACATCGAGTCGCGTTCGCTGTGGCGCCCCCTGCACATGCAGCCGCCCCTGAAGGACGAAGCACGCGTGGGAGGCAGCGTCGGCGAAGACCTCTTCGCACGCGGCCTGTCCCTGCCGTGTTCCACGGACCTCACGCCGGAAGACCAGCAGCGGGTCATCGACCGTGTCCTCGAGTGGCTTGCCGGCAGCGGTGAGTAAGACAGCGCCCGACGGCGGTCCAGCCGCCGCGGGCGCCGTGAGCAACACCGGGCGGAACTCGCTTCTGTACCTCGCCGGTGCCCTCATGCAGGGCCTCGGCATCTTCATCGTGCAGCCGTTTGCCCTGCACCTGCTCAACAGCGACGGCAAATGGCAGGAACTGTACCTGTCGGTTTCGCTGATCCAGGTCGGGGTGGTGCTTGCCTCCGCCGGATTGCCGCTAGCCATCACGAAGGCCTGGTTCGAACCGGGAGGCCAGGCCAAGGCCCGCGCAATCAGCGGATTCCTCACCATCGGCGGGCTGCTGCTGGGCCTGGCAGGTGCCGGTACCTACGGCCTCGTCACGGGCGGCAACGGCACAGCCAGCTTCGCGATCGCCCTGGTGGCCATGGGACTGCAGGCGTCGGTCCTGGCGGCCCAGGCAATCCTGCGGGCACAGGGGCGCCCGCTCATGTTCGTTGCGCTCAGTCTGTGCTCGTCAATGGCCGCATACGTCGGCGGACTGCTTGCCATGCTCCTTTTCGGGGCAGAAGCCGTGGTCTTCATGGCAGGGTACGGCGTCCTCGTCTTCCTGAGCGCAATCCTGTCGCTGCTCGTCGGCCGGCCTGCGATGCCGCTGTCCCACAAGGGTGCGCTGCGGGAGGCCATTGCCGTCGGAGCCCCCGTGCTGCCACACACCGGCGCGCTCATGCTGCTCACCCAAGGGGCGCCGTTCCTGCTTGCGGCGCTGGCAGCCAACGGCATTTCGGGCGACTACGGCAAGGTCCAGGTTTTCATCCTGGGAACCATCACACTGCTCGGCGCCCTCAACAATGCCTGGGTTCCTGCCCTGATGTCCGTGCGCGGCCAGGACCGGGTTGCCCGCATGCGCTCCACCATGACCACGGCGAGCCTTGCCGGACTCGCGATCGTCGTTGTTGCAGCGGCCGGGGCGAACCTCGTCGTCCACCTGATGGCGGGAGGCAAGGAGAGCCTCATCCCCGTAGCCCAGCTCATGCCTCTCGCGGCGATGGGGTACGTCTTGTACCTCAACGCCTCCACGCTGCTGTTCGCGGACAACGCCACCTGGTGGCTCTCGGTGGTCACCCCGGCGGTCCTGCTGGTTTCCGCCGCCGTCGCTTTCTGGCCAGCGTCGACAGGGAACCTCGTCGGAGTGGCGGTTTCATCGGCGGCTTCGTTCCTGCTGCTTGGCATTGCCTATTTCGCTGTCGCCCGGAAACGTGCGGCCGGTGGCTGGGCACCGGGGATCTATGTGGCGTGCTGCATTGCGGCCGTCGGCTATACGGTCGTCCTGATGCTGCTGCCGACGAACCTCACCACCGGCCTCATCACGGTTGCGTCCGTCGCCGTGGCGGTTCTTGGGGGAGCCGCTCTGTGGCGTGCCAGGCTGCGCCCCGGCAGTGCCCGTATGAAGCCAGAAAGGGCCAGCGTTGACTGAGTCTGTGCGAACCTCCGAAAAGGCTCCTGCCAAGGCGGGGCAGCCCATCGTCTTCTTCGACTTTGCCCGCGGGATTTCTGCGCAGGCGGTCGTTCTGGGCCACGGGTTGAACATCTTCCTGCCGGGTATCTTCATGGTCCCCGGGCACCGCGTCTTTTACATGCAGTCGTTCGCGGTGATCATCTTCTTCGTTCTTTCGGGGTACCTGATTACCAGCGCGGTGCTGAAGAAGCGGGACCGTCCCGAATTCACTTTCGGTTCCTATCTGCTCGACCGGGTGGCGAGGGTGGTCTACCCCCTCTTCCCCGCGCTGGTACTGATCATCGGTTTTGACTTCCTGGTTTTCCGGGGGACGACCAGGCTGCCTTTTGACGGCGTGGATCTGAGCCCGCAGGCGATAGCCGGCGCGTTCACCATGTTGTTCAACCACCCGCTCCTGCAGGAACTAGGCCCACGCCTCGGGGCACCCTGGATAAACGCTGGGCCCGTGGGCAGCGGAGCACCGCTGTGGTCCGTGGTCGCCGAGTGGTGGATCTACCTCGCCTTCGGCCTCCTGGCTTTTGTGGCCCTACGGAAGGTGAAGCTGGGCTTCGGCGGTGCCGTGCTGCTGATCTTCGCCATTGCAGTGCCCGTGGGGTACATGGCCAAGGGGAGCTATGAGTCGCTGGCCTGGATCATTGGAATGCTTTACGCCCTCGCGGGCAGCAGGGTTGCCAAGCTGCCACGTTCCTTCCATGCCTGGCTGGTGGTCCTGGGCATTGCGGCGTTCCTCGTGGCCTTGTACTACAACCGCCAGAACCTGCACTCTGCCAGCACCATCCTTCCGGCCGCCGTCGCGTTCTGCCATCTGTACTTCCTGTTCGACGGCGTGGCCGCTGAACGGTCGGCGTCCGGGCGGATGCCAGGCGCCTTCCAGGAACGGTTCGGGCGGGGGTTCAGGGCGTTCAGCCTCTTCCTGTCGAGCTACAGCTACTCCCTTTATCTCCTCCATTTCTCGGTTGTGTCATACCTCTGGTACTTCCTGCACGGCGCGCTGCCAGCCTGGCAACTGATTGCCCTTTCGATGATTGCCAGCAACGTGGTCGCTTTCGGGTTCTACCTGTTGGTGGAGAAGCATTTCCACCGGGTCGGGAAATGGCTCAAGGGTGTCCTGCTGCGTCCGGTCCCCGTTGCGTCCAGGCCGGCCGGCTCGGTCACGCGCAATCACGATCTAGAGGACGCCAAACCCTGACGCGGGAAAGAGGGCTGGGCCGGGTCCCGCCTTTTTTCTTCAGCCCGCCGCGCGTGAATCGCGCCGGGCCCGCTGCGCTAAACTCGATCCGGTGGATTCCCGCTTGCACGTTGTGTTCGCAGCGTCCCGGCCCGGGTCTTCACTGATTGCCACGGGTCCTTTCCGAAGAACGGAAAACGACTGCTTCGTGGCGAGGGGGCAGTGAAGCGAGGAGCCACGTGTGTCATCTTTTGCCGGCCGGATAATGGGAAACCGGCCGACGCGGGTCCGGCACGCCTGGGTTCATGTTGCAGCCGCTTTGCTGTTCGCCGTGGCCACATTGGCAGTCGGCCCGGGCGTGGTCTGGGGCGACACCGTCCAGTACATCCGGATTGCCCACGAACTTCAGGGCGCATCGCCTGATGAAGCCTGGGAAGCGGCATACCTGGAATTCTGCAAGAACCCGTCCATCCCGTACGCGGGAACGGTCGAAAACTGCCTGAGCACCACCATGGCGGGGCACGGTCCTGTGATCGGCTACATCGACAGGAACCCGCAGTACCAGGAGATCTTCAGCCCCCGGATCGGCTATCCGCTGATAGCGCTGCCCCTGATGAACCTTCTCGGCGACCGGACCGGACTGTGGATTGTCGCCGTCCTGTCGACGGCGATCGCCGGTCTCTTGCTGGCCAGGCTCGCCCGGCTTGCCAACCTCCCCTTGTTGCCGGCGGCAATTGCGCAAGCGGCCTTCTACCTTCTCCCGGTGAGCCTGCCGCATGGCATCGCCTTGCTTGCGGAGGCCCCGACGCTGCTGTCCTCCCTCGTCATGGCAGTCGGTCTGGCCCAGTTGCTCAACGGTGCGCGGAAACGGGGCGTGGCCCTGATGGCGGCGGGCCTGGGAATGGTGTTCTTCTTCAAGTACTCATCAACGATGCTGCTTTGCGTGAGCTTCCTGGTGCTTTGCCTCTCCATGCTCCTGTTCAAGGAGTACCGGCGCCGACCACAACTCCGGGCAGCAGCGGTCGTCACCGCACTGTTCGCCGCCGCCAGCGTCCTCATCAACACGTTGCTGGGATTGCCTGGCCTGCAGCACAGCCTCCAGGACACCTTCACCGACCACTTCAGGTTCCCGCCGGTCGATGACCCGCTGCAGCGACTCATCGCGCTGGAGGGTGATTTTGCTTTGTCTTTCCTCGCAGCGCTCCCGGCGAACGCCGTTTATCTTGCAGCATTCATCACGGCCGTCGTGGGTATGGTGCTCGCCAAACGGCGCGGAATCCTCCCCATGGCCGGGTGGGCAGCGGCGGGGCTGTCGATCTACGGGGTCCTGAGCGTCATCGGACACCCCGTCTACAGCCAGTCGGACCGGCTCGGTTCCAGCCTCTGGGTTGGCGTTGCCATAGGGATGGGATTCCTGGCATTGGTCATCCAACGCCGGCTCAAGGGGGACACCGGCCCGGCCGGGACCACCGATGCCGGCCGCGGCGTCACGAATAGTTGACCGTTACCCCGCTGGCGGTCCAGGTCATGCTGCCGCCTTGGAATGCGACCGTGCGGTAACCAAGGAAGGCAACGGCCGCCGCCTTCGGATATCCCAACTTACCCATCTGCCAGCCTGCCTGGCGCCACGCCTCCCGGTACGGTTCGGTGACCGCGTGGGCCCCTGTTGCCGACGTCCAATAGACGTTGCCCTTGCTGAAGGCCTGGTAGCAGCCGCCCCCGTAAAGGCCGCACATCACCCGGCTGGTGGGGTAGCCGATGGCGGGTTGGAAGCCGGCTTCTTTCCAGGCGGTCCAGTAGGCGCCGGTGACGGCGTGGGCCCCGGTGGCCGAGCTCCAGTAGATGTTGCCTTTGGCGAAGGGCTGGTAGCAGCCGCCGCCGTAGAGTCCGCAGGTGACGGGGCCGGTGGGGTAGCCGATGGCGGGTTGGAAGCCCACTTCCTGCCAGGCGTTCCAGTAGGCGCCGGTGACGGCGTGGGCCCCGGTGGCCGAGCTCCAGTAGATGTTGCCTTTGGTGAAGGGCTGGTAGCAGCCGCCGCCGTAGAGTCCGCAGCTGACGGGGCCTGTGGGGTAGCCGATGGCGGGTTGGAAGCCTACCTCCTGCCAGGCGGTCCAGTAGGCGCCGGTGACGGCGTGGGCCCCGGTGGCCGAGCTCCAGTAGATGTTGCCTTTGGTGAAGGGCTGGTAGCAGCCGCCGCCGTAGAGTCCGCAGCTGACGGGGCCTGTGGGGTAGCCGATGGCGGGTTGGAAGCCTACCTCCTGCCAGGCGGTCCAGTAGGCGCCGGTGACGGCGTGGGCCCCGGTGGCCGAGCTCCAGTAGATGTTGCCCTTGGTGAAGGGCTGGTAGCAGCCGCCGCCATAGAGTCCGCAGGTGACGTTGCCCTTCGGATATCCCAGCCCGTCCTGCCAGTTCGCCTCTCTCCAGGCGGGCATGTACGCATTCTTGACCGCAAATGTCCCGACATTGGGCGTGCGGTAGATGGTCCCTTTTTGGAATGTCTGGTAGCAGGTGGTGCTGCTCGCGCTGCCGTAAGGGCAGGTGACATCGCCCGTGGGATAGCCGAGGCCGGACTGCCATCCTGCCTCTCCCCAGGCAGTCCAGAAGGTCCCGATGACCGGATACGCACCGGTTGCCGGGTTCCAATAGATGTTTCCGTTGGCGTAGGCCCGGTAACATCCGCCGTTGACCAGCCCGCAGATGTCCGCGGTGGATTTTGCGGCGCCGAGAGGACCGGTGGCTCCGCCGGTGGCGAGCCATTTGTTGTAGATCGCTCCGCGGGAATCGTCCCGCGACCTGGCGAAGAGCTGCAGCTGGGAGGTCGCACCGTTCCAGATGTTCGAATCACCTTGGAAAGGCCCCGTGCTGCTGTACTGCCAGAAGCTGAAGGTCTCCCAGCTCGCCGGCAGCGTGCCGGGGGTATTGCTCGGTGACGAAGGATACGCTGCGATCCAGAGCGGGTAGTTGGAGAACGCGGGGGAATTGCCGGTGCAGCGCTGCCACCAGTCAGTCGTCGAGTAGATGACGGGGTAGCGTCCGGTCAGGGACCATACGGTGTTGCCGAAGTCGGAGATCCATTTGACCATCTGGGCGGCAGAAAAGTTGTAGCAGACATTGCCGAAGTAGAAGCCGTTGATGGTACGGCCTTCGTAGGGGTTGTATTCGATGTCGAGCACCGGCGGCAGGGTGTAGCCGTCGCCGCTCCAGCCCCCGCCGTTGGCGACGAAGTACCGGGCCTGGTCTGCCGCGGAAGACCAATTGGGAATCGCGAAGTGGTAGGCGCCGCGGAGCATCCCGACATTCCTGGATCCGTTGTACTGCTGGGCGAAGTTCTCGTTGGTGTAGTAGTTGCCCTCGCTCGCCTTCACGTAGGCGAAACGGGAGCCTTGCTTCCACTGGGAGGCCCAATCCACGTTGCCCTGGTGGGCGCTGACGTCCTGGCCGGCCACCCCGTAGCTTGGACGCCAGTGGTTCGGATCGGGTGCCATTGGCAGCGCCCCGGCGACGGCTCGGGAACCCAGAGTGCCGGCACCGCCTGTTGCCTTCTTGTCCGCCACAACCCGGGGCGAACGTTGGCCCATTTCCGCACCCCCCTTCGGAATGGCGGCACGCATGGCGTCTTTCATGTCTTGCGACGCGGAACTGCCGTCGCTGGCAGGCATGGCCGGCATGGGAACGGAAGGAACCACGGCAGGTGCCGGAACAATTTCCTGCGGCGCGGGCGGCACGGGATCCTGGGCCCGTTCGAGCGGAGCCGCGGGGCCGGTGGAAGGCGCTGAGCCGGTGGAAGGCGAAGGATCCGGTGGAAGGGTCTGGGCATGCGCCGGTGCTGCGAGGGAGAGAGTCAATCCCAGCAGGAGGGATAGCACGGTCCCGCCGCGTGTGATGGAACGTTTGGAATCCGCTACAGGGGTTGTCTTTTTCATTCCTTGTTCCAGCTCGACGCCGCCCCACAGGGAGCCTTTGTTCGTAGCGTCGACTGCGCGCACAGTGCCAGGTTCCGTGCAGCGCATCAATAAGGCCGGCTCCTAACCGGGACACCATAACATTTGCGTGTCTGGAGTGGCCAGTGGTACAGGAGTGTCCAACGTGGTTTCCGGGATCCGGTTATCCACAGCTGGACCCATGTGACTTGGATCCGTGTTGTACAGTCCCTAGCCTTGATCCCGTTGCACGTTAGATCCCGTTGAACGTTATATCCCTTGCCAGAGGGAGCGCCACATTGGGGGGAAGATGGACGCTGTCCGCATCGTCGAAGACGAAGTCCGGGAATTGATCCGCCGTCGTGGGCTCGATCCCCTCAAGCAGGCCGTCGAGGTGCATCGCCTGGTCGAAGCCGCGGTCAACGACTATGATGCACGCGCATTGATTGCACCGCTGCCTCCGATCGGCCACCTGGAAAGCGCGCGGAAGCAGGTCTTCGACGCCGTCGCCGGCTTCGGGCCGCTGCAGCCTTACCTGGACGATCCCACGATCGAAGAAATCTGGATCAATTCGCCGAACGAAGTCTATGTAGCGCGGAACGGGGAATCGGAACTCACCTCGACCACCCTCAACGACCAGCAGGTACGCGACCTCGTGGAGCGGATGCTGAAGAGCTCGGGCCGCCGTCTTGACCTGTCTTCACCGTTTGTCGACGCGGCGCTGCCGGACGGCTCCCGCCTGCACGTCGTCATTCCGGACATCACCCGCCGGCACTGGGCCGTGAACATCCGCAAGTTCGTGGTCAAGGCGAGCCGCCTGGAGCATCTCGTCGAGCTCGGAACCCTGACCCCGCAGTCCGCACGGTTCCTCGGCGCGGCCGTGGCAAGCGGCCTTAACATCCTCGTCTCAGGTGCCACCCAGGCGGGGAAGACGACGATGCTGAATTGCCTTGCCGCAAACATCGGTTCCCGCGAGCGCGTCATCACGGTAGAAGAGATCTTCGAACTGCAGTTCCCGCTGCGCGATGTCGTTGCCCTGCAGTGCCGCCAGCCCAACCTCGAGGGGCAGGGTGAGATTCCGCTGCGCCGGCTGGTCAAGGAAGCGCTCCGCATGCGCCCCGACCGGCTTGTGGTCGGTGAAGTCCGGGAAGCCGAAAGCCTGGACATGTTGATCGCGTTGAACTCCGGCCTTCCGGGCATGTGCACCGTTCACGCCAACTCCGCCCATGACGCCGTCACGAAGATCTGCACGCTGCCCTTGCTGGCCGGCGAGAACATTTCCAGTGCCTTCGTCGTCCCCACCGTGGCGTCCTGCATCGACCTCGTGGTCCATTGCAGCCGCAGTGCCAACGGACATCGGCAGGTCACCGAGATCCTCTCCCTTGGCCGCCGCGTGGAAAACGGAATCATTGAATCTTCCCTGGTCTTTACGATGCAGGACGGGCAATTGCTTCCGAAGGCGAACGCCATGCCGTCCACCGAGAAATTCGCCCGGGCGGGCTTCGACGTCGCTGCGCTGCTGGGGGCGCGATGATGGCGCCCTTGCTTGGAGTCCTTTGCGGACTCGGGGTCTTCCTCATCTGGTGGTCCGCCTGGGAGCAGGCTCCCGCCGCAACCCGGGAACGGAAGCCGAAGCGGCTGGAGACCCTTCTCCTTACCGCGGGCATTGAGAAGGTCAGCTCTGCGGGCCTCACTGCTTCCTGCCTCGGTCTGGGCCTGTTCGTGGTCCTGGTCTTCTTCATCGTCACCGGATCCCTGCCTATCGCCGCTTGCTTCGGTCTCTTCGGTGCCTGGCTCCCGCTCGCCGTCGTGCGATGGCGGGCCCGACGGCGGACCGCGATGCTCCGTGGCCTGTGGCCCGACGTCGTCGATCACCTCCGCTCGGCCATCCGCGCCGGCCTGCCGCTGCCGGAAGCGCTGATCCAGCTCGGGCACAAAGGCCCGGAGGAACTGCGCACCCTGTTCCGGGACTTCGGCGCCGACTACCGTGCAGGTGGCCAGTTCGATGCCGCGCTGAACAGGCTGAAGGGCCGCCTAGCTGATCCCGTGGCCGACCGGATCGTCGAGGCGCTCCGGATGACCCGCGACGTCGGCGGTTCCGATCTCGGCCGTCTTCTGGGAACGCTTGGCGAGTTCCTCCGCGAAAGCGCGCGGACGAGGAGCGAGCTTGCTGCCAGACAGTCCTGGACGATCAACGCCGCCAGGCTCGCCGTGGCGGCGCCGTGGATAGTCCTCATGCTGCTGGCGAGCCGGCCGGAAGCCATCGCCGCCTACAACACGCCCATGGGCGTTGCTGTGCTGGCCGGCGGCCTGGTGATCTCGGCATTCTGCTATTCGATCATGCTGAGGATCGGTGCGCTCCCCGAGGACGAGAGGGTGCTCCGATGAACTCCTTTTCCGCCATGGCCGTTTTCTGCGGCTTGCTTCTCGGGGCCGGGCTTTGGCTCGTCCTTGTCCGCATGCCGTTCATGCGGGCCACCCCGTTCCTGGAACGGATTGAGCCGCAGCTCAGGTCCCACAACCTTGAATCCACGCTCCTGCAGACTTCCGGACACAACATCACGCCTTTCGGACCCCTGGAGAGGATCCTGCGCCCCTTGGTCGAGGACGGCTTGCACCACCTCGCGAAGTTCAACTTCGGGACCACGGCCCTGAACAGGCGCCTTGCGCGGGCAGGTTCCAGGAAGACGGCTCTGGACTTCCGCGCCGAGCAATTGCTCTGGGCGGCCATCGGCTTCGTGCTGGCCATCGTGCTCACGGTCTTCAGTGCGACGGCCGGACGCTTCAACCTCGGCCTGTCGCTCGTTTCGGTTGTGGGGGCGACGCTCGGCGGGTTCCTGTTCCGCGACTACGTGCTCGGCGTCCAGATCAAGCGCCGGGAGAGGCGCATGCTCGCGGAGTTCCCAAGCCTGGCCGAGCTCATGGCCCTCGCGGTGGGGGCGGGCGAGAGCGCGATCGGTGCGCTGGATCGGGTCTGCCGGACAGCGAACGGTGAACTGGCGAAGGAGTTCGCGCTTGTCCTGGCCGCCACGCGGGCAGGGAAGCCCCTGGTCGAGGCGCTGCAGGACTTTTCCGCGCGCACAGAGCTGGGGGCGTTGGTGCGCTTCGTCGACGGCATGGTTGTCGCCGTCGAACGCGGCACGCCGCTGGCCGAAGTCCTCCGCGCCCAGGCATCGGACGTCCGCGACAGCGCCAAACGGGAACTCATGGAGTCGGCCGGCCGCAAGGAAATCGGCATGATGGTGCCGCTGGTCTTCGGCGTCCTTCCACTGACTGTCGTGTTTGCCGTCTACCCGGGCGTCGCAGCCCTGAACCTGGGCTTCTGATGCACGCGCTTCTGATGCCAGTTGCAGCCACCCCGGGCAACCCGGTCTTCGAACAAGAAAAACCTGCACAAATGACCCGCACAAGGAAATGGGGAAGAACATGACAACGCAACAACTCCGGAGCCTGCCGGTGACCACCTTGGGGTACCTGTCCCGGTTCCTCGAGGGCATTGGGTCCCGCTGCGCCCGTCGGCTTGCTTCCGACGCCGGTATGTCCGAGCGGGGCGACGTCCCCGGTTGGGTGATGATCACCCTGATGTCCGCCGCCCTGGTTGCCGGCTTGCTGGCGTTGGCGACCCCGGCGCTCGCCGAATTGTTCAACAATGCCATGGACAAGGTCAACAAGTAGATCCATGCTGCCGGACACCAGGACGGGTGCGTTGCACCCTGGCACCCGCGGGGACGAGCGGGGCTCCGCCGTCGTCGACTTCGTCCTGGTCGGCACCCTCCTGACCTTCCTCTTCCTCGCCATCATCCAGTTGACCCTCGTGCTGCACGTACGCAACACCCTCATCGACGCCGCGTCTTCCGGCGCCCGCTACGGCACCCTTGCCGACAGGACGCCCGACGATGCCCGGCATCGCACCGCCGATCTGATCGGCACCGCGCTGAACCCGGGCTACGCGCAGGACATCTCGACGTCGGAAGCGGAGGTCCGGGGGATCCGCACCCTTGAAGTCACCGTCAGGGCGCCGCTTCCGGTCGTAGGTCTCTTCGGTGTCCCGGTTTCCGTGCTGGAGGTGAAGGGCCATGCGGCGCTTCCCGGTTGATCTTCAGCGGCGCCTTGGTACCCGGCTGCGTGTCTCCCTCTGCCGCCCACGGTCAGGCGACGGACCGCTTCCGGGCACCGGAAGGGAAGAGGGGAGCGCCGTCGTCGAGTTCACGTTCCTGGCCCTGCTGCTGATGGTTCCGCTCGTGTATTTCATTGTCACGGTCGGCCAGTTGCAGGGCGGCGCTTTCGGGGTGGTAGGTGCCGCGGACCAGGCCGCCAAAGTGTTCGTTGCCCAGGAAGACGCCGGCCGGGCCCGGGCGGCGGCGGAACAAGCGGCCGTGCTGACCCTTGCCGATTACGGGCACCCCCCAGAGCGCGCGACGATCGATATTTCCTGTGACCGCGCCGACTGCATGTCTGCGGGCGCAACAGTCACGGTCACCGTAAACCTCACGGTTCCGCTGCCCATGGTGCCGTTCGGCGATTCGCTCCGGCTCGATGCCGGCCGGCTGAACGCCTCTGCTTCCCAGATTGTCGGGAGGTTCCGATGAGCGCCAACGGCGCCCGGGGCGAGTCCGAACAGGGCCAGACCATGGTGCTGATCATCGGCTTCACGCTGCTTGCCTTACTCCTGGCGAGCGTCGTCGCGGCGGCCTCGGCCGTGTACATCGAGCACAAGAAGCTCCTGTCGATGGCCGACGGCGCCTCGGTGGCGGCCGCCGACAGCTACACCCTTGGCGGCACGACCAGGGGATCCAGCCGGCCGGCGGCGGTGCTCACCAGCGAACGTGTCCGCAGTGTCACGGCGTCCTACCTCAGCCGCAACAACGCCTATGCCCGCTTCGACCGCCTTGCTGTCGGAGGGGGCACGGGAAGCCCGGACTCCTCGTCGGCGGACGTCACCCTCACCGCCGTCGCGCATCCGCCGATCGTGAGTTTCCTCCTCCCGGAAGGCATTCCGATCGAAGCACGGTCCACAGCGCGCTCCCGGCTCACACGCTAGTCGGCGGCGGTTCCGGCTCCTGGTTCCGGCTCCCGGCTCCTTCCATGTTTGTCACGCGGGCACCGGCAGGACACCGGGCCCTTCCGATGGCGTAGGCTTGAACAACCATGGCTGAGATTGATTTTTCCGCGGAAATCCGCGCCCTTCGCTCAACGTACTCCTCCATCGAGCAGGTGTCCGACGTCGATAGGCTCAAGGCTGATATTGCCGAGCTGAGCGAACAGGCAGGGGCTCCGGACCTTTGGGACGATCCTGCGTCTGCGCAGCAGGTCACGTCCAAACTCTCGCACCGTCAGTCCGAGCTGGAACGGCTGAACAAGCTCGCCGGCCGCATCGACGACCTTGAGGTACTCGTCGAACTGGGCCAGGCCGAGGGCGACCAGGATTCCATGGCTGAAGCGGCCACGGAGCTGGAGTCAATCCGGAAGGCCCCTGGCCGAACTCGAAGTCGTGACCCTGCTTTCGGGCGAATACGACGAACGCGAAGCCGTGGTCACCATCCGCGCAGGCGCCGGTGGCGTGGATGCCGCGGACTTCGCGGAAATGCTGCTGCGCATGTACCTGCGCTGGGCCGAACGGCACGGCTACCCCACGTCCGTCATGGACACCTCCTACGCCGAAGAAGCCG
This sequence comes from Arthrobacter sp. TE26545, assembly GCF_056279005.1. The sequence continues at coordinate 2,542,324 of NZ_JBWBQM010000001.1, read as the reverse complement.
GGCTGAAATCGGCAACCTTCGAAGTCAAGGCCCCGTACGCCTTCGGCACCCTGAGCGTCGAGGCCGGAACGCACCGGCTGGTCCGGATCAGCCCCTTCGACAACCAGGGCCGGCGCCAGACCTCCTTCGCGGCGGTCGAGGTCATTCCGCTCATCGAGCAGACCGACTCGATCGAGATCCCCGACAACGAAATCCGGGTAGACGTCTTCCGTTCCTCGGGCCCCGGCGGCCAGTCCGTCAACACCACGGACTCCGCAGTGCGCCTGACCCACATCCCGACGGGAATCGTGGTGTCGATGCAGAACGAGAAATCCCAGCTGCAGAACCGCGCCGCCGCGATGCGGGTCCTGCAGTCCCGCCTGCTCCTGCTGAAGAAGGAGCAGGAAGACGCCGAGAAGAAGGCCCTGGCCGGCGACGTGAAGGCATCGTGGGGCGACCAGATGCGCTCCTACGTGCTCAACCCGTACCAGATGGTCAAAGACCTCCGGACCGAGCACGAAGTCGGCAACACCTCTGCGGTGCTCGACGGCGAAATCGACGACTTCATTGACGCGGGCATCCGCTGGCGCACCGGAAACCGTAACGCCGCAGGCTAAGCCGCGGACGAGGTGAACCGGCAGCCGGTTGGGCCCCGCGCAGGATAGTCACAGGCCTGGCGCAGGATAGACACAGGATCGGCACAGGATTGGCGACACGCCCCGGGAGGCCGCGTTCTTCCCGGGAACCCGTGCGTATAGTCGAAGGGCCGGTGCCCATCTTCCCCAAACGAAAAGCCCCGCACCGGTGGCTGGAGCTTCGCGCGATGCGGCGCGTCGGTCGGGGTTGCCGAAGAGCCATGATCCGATTTGAGAACGTCACCAAGGTTTACGACCCCAATGCGAGGCCGGCGCTGGATGACGTCAGCCTCGAGATCGAACGCGGGGAGTTCACCTTCTTGGTCGGCGCCTCGGGATCCGGAAAATCCACCTTCCTGCGGCTGATCCTGAAGGAAGACCGGGCCACTTCGGGGTCGGTGTACGTGGCCGGCCAGAACGTCGCGAACATCTCCAGCTGGCGCGTGCCGAGGCTGCGCCGCGGCATCGGGGTCGTCTTCCAGGACTTCCGCCTCCTGCCGCAGAAGAACGTCTTCGCCAACGTCGCCTTCGCCATGCAGGTCATCGGCAAGAGCCGGAGCATCATCAGGGAAACCGTGCCCGAGGTCCTCAAGACGGTCGGTCTTGAAGGCAAGGAAAAGCGCATGCCCCACGAACTCTCCGGCGGCGAGCAGCAGCGCGTCGCGATCGCGCGCGCCGTCGTCAACCGGCCCGGCATCCTCCTGGCGGACGAACCCACCGGAAACCTGGATCCCATCACCTCTATGGGCATCATGGGCGTCCTCGACAAGATCAACCAGAACGGGACCACCGTGGTGATGGCCACCCACGATGACGACATCGTGAATGAAATGCGCAAGCGCGTCGTCGAACTGCGGAACGGCGTGGTGGTGCGTGACGAGGCCAAGGCGCTCTACACCTCCATGATCCCCGTGGTCGGGGAGTCCCGCCGGCTCAAGGACGCCAGCGGCGAAGAACTAAACCGCGCGACGGGAGGCCAGCTGTGAGGCTTGCATTCATCCTCGGTGAGATCGGCAGCGGTCTGCGCCGCAACCTGTCGATGGTGATTTCGGTCGTCCTGGTGACTTTCGTGTCGCTGACCTTTGTCGGGGCCGCCGGCATGCTGCAGATGCAGATCAACCAGATGAAGGGCTACTGGTACGACAAAGTCCAGGTGGCGATCTTCCTCTGCAACGAGTCCTCGACGTCGGCCGGCTGCGCCTCCGGCGCGGTTACCGATGAACAGCGGGAGAACCTGGGCAAAATGCTTGAGTCTCCGGCCGTCAAGCAGTACATCAGCGATTTCCAGTTCGAATCGCAGGCCGAGGCGTTCCAGCACTTCAAGGACCAGTTCTCCAATTCGCCGATCGTGGACTCGGTGACCCAGGACCAGCTCCCGGCGTCCTTCCGGATCAACATGAAGGACCCGGAGAAGTACCAGATCATCAGCGAGACCTTCTCATCCCAGCCGGGCGTGGAAACTGTCAGCGACCAGCGCCAGGTGCTTGAACGGATCTTCGTCTGGATGAACGGGGCTTCCGTGGTTGCCATGGGGATCGCCGTCGTCATGATCGTCTGCGCGGTGCTGCTCATCACCACCACCATCAGGTTGTCCGCGTTCAGCCGGCGCCGCGAAACCGGAATCATGCGGCTTGTCGGCGCCTCCAAGACCGTCATCCAGCTGCCGTTCATCCTCGAAGGCGTGATCGCCCGCCGTGGTGGGGGCGCTCCTGGCCTCCGGTACGCTGTGGCTCGTGACCCTTTGGCTCAACGGCGATCTGTCGCGGCAGTTCCTGAATACCCCGTTCATTTCCTCCGCCCAAGTGCTAGTTGTCGCGCCGGTCCTGATCGCCTTGGGCGGCGGACTGGCGGGCATCGCTTCCTTGCTAACCCTCCGCCGATACCTGAAGGTGTAATGATGAACCGCAGCGAAGAGCAGAAAAGCCTGCCGGCGTCGGGAAGGGTCCCGCTGCCGGTGCAGCTGCGGCTTGCGGCGCGCCGGATGAAGATCGTGGCCGCTGCGCTGGCGGTGGCGTTGGCGGCTGGCCTTGGGGCAGCGGCGCCGATTGCCCGGGCCGACGATCTCGAGGACAAGCAGTCCGCCCTGGAAGCCGAAGCGGCACGGGTGGAACAGTCCCTGGAGTTCGTTGATGCCAAGATTGCCAAGGCTGCCGGTGATCTGGTGGTCTACCAGGGCCGCCTGCCCGGTGCGCAGCAGGCCCTGCTCGAGGCCCAGGGGCGCGTAGCCTCCGCCGTCCGGGAGGTCGAAGCCCTGGCCGCGCGCGTGGATCTGGCCCAGCAGAACAAAGCCAAGATCACCGAGCAGCTGGAAAACGACAAGCAGAAGATCAGCGAGACGAAGAAGCTGATCGGCCAGATCGCCTCGCAGGCCTATAAGTCCGGCGGTGTTCCCACCAACGTCGCGCTGCTGTTCGGATCGAACGACGGCGGCAGCCTCACCGAAACGATGGACCTCGCCGACCAGGCCATGCGCAGCCAGAACGCCGCCATGACCAAGCTGACGCAGCAGAACGCCACCAACGTGAATTCCCAGGCGCGCCTCGCAGCGGTCGAGGACGAAATCCGGGACCTGAAGGCGAAGGCCGATGCCGCCCTGGCGCGTGAGAAGGCCGCCCGGGACGAAGCCGCGGCCAAGAAGGCCGAAGTGGACAAGCTCATTGCGGACACCACGCGACTGAACAGCCAACTGCAGGCGGCCAAGCCCGGCATCCAGGCCAAGCTGCAGCAAGTGAAGGAACAACAGGCCACCGTGGCCGCGGAGATCGCCGAACGCGACCGCAAGCTCCGTGAGGCCTGGGAGGCTGAGCAGCGCCGGATCGCGGAAGCCGCTGCGGCAGCAGCGCGTGCGCAGAATAGGCCCGTGCAGCCCTACAACCCTCCGGTGGTGCCGCCGGCCTCGGCCTTCGGCCTGATCCACCCCGTGCCGGCCGACGTGCCGATCACCTCGGGTTTCGGCTGGCGTGCCACGCCTCCTGGAACCATCGACTTCTACGGCCAGGGCGGCTACATGCACACCGGCATCGACTTCGGGGCCAGCTGCGGCACCCCGGTGTACGCCGCGGCCGCCGGAACCGTGTTCTCGGCAGGCTGGGGCAACGATGGCGGCGGCAACAGGGTCAAGATCTCGCACGGTGTGGTGGGCGGCCATTCGCTGACCACGGTGTATTACCACAACACCAGCGTGGTGGTTTCCGAAGGCCAGCAGGTCAGCCGTGGCCAGCTGATCGCGTACTCGGGCACGACGGGTAACTCCACCGGCTGCCACGTGCACTTCGAGACCTGGCTCGACTCGGCCGCCGTCGACCCGATGACCCTGCTCTAGCTCCCCTTTGTCGGGGCGGGGCGCGGCTTTCCGGGCCCGCCCCTGGCGTAGACTGGGGTGAATCTCAACAAACCAAGGAGTTCTACCGTGCCCAAGGAAAGTGGCCGTAAGGTAGTGGCCACCAATCGCAAGGCCCGGCACAACTACCACATCCTGGACAGCTATGAGGCTGGCATCGCCCTCATGGGAACCGAAGTGAAGTCCCTTCGCGAGGGCCATGCGTCGATGGTCGACGGTTTCTGCACCTTCTACAACGACGAGTTGTGGATGGAAGGAATCCATATCCCCGAGTACAACCAGGGGAGCTGGACCAACCATGCCGCGCGCCGCCGTCGCAAGCTGCTCCTCCACCGGGAAGAGCTGGACAAGATCGCGGGCAAGATCCGGGAATCCGGCTTCACCGTGGTGCCGCTGCAGCTTTACTTCCTGGACGGCCGCGCAAAGGTTGAAATCGCACTTGCCCGAGGCAAGAAGGACTATGACAAGCGGCAGACGCTCAGGGAACAGCAGGACAACCGGGAGGCGCTGCGCGAAATGCGCGAACGCAACCGGCGCTAGCCGCCCGCGCTGCGTGGAATGATTTCCCGTCGCGGTGCGTTATGATGGATAGTCCGGACGGAATGGCGGTCTTGCCGCTGTGCCGGACGGAATTTGGTAACAAAATACGGGGATGATCGGTTTCGACGATGTTAGTCGCGACAGGTGAAGCGGGCCGAGGATGCAGAATTATCTCGTAAACGCTGTCTGCAAACCAATAAGTGCCGAATCTAAGCGCACTGACTTCGCTCTTGCTGCCTAAGCAGTAAGACAGTCCGTCAGCCCGGGGTTGCTATCGCCCCGGTTCCTGGCGTCATTCAGATAGCCACTGCTGTTTACCTTCGTCATTGGGGTGAACGGGACTTTTAGATGACTGGGCCCGGATCAGCCAGCTGTTTGCAGCATGGCTGGGGCCGAGAAAATCCGACGCAAACTGCGCCCGGAGAAGCCCTGACAACACGACATCGGACGGGGGTTCAATTCCCCCCATCTCCACGAATTGAGGCCCCTGGAAACAGGGGCCTTTTTTCGTGCCCTCACTGGCCCGAAGAACAGGTTCACCCACGGCGTAGCGTTGCGCGGATTAGGGGCGGTTCCCCGCGCGTTGAAGCAGGTATCAAGGCCTGAGGAGGCAGCCATGGGCAACGAACCGGAGGCGGTGTTCCCGGAGGAACCTGCTGAGACCGTGTCCGACGACGACGTTTTGGACACGTATTCGCAGACCGTCATGCGGGTGGCAGGGAGCGTGACGGCACACGTTGCCGCCCTCGAAATGAACGGCGTCCGGCGCAACGGCTATGTCAGGCTTGGTGCCGGTTCAGCGGTGGTCTTCACGGCGGACGGCTACCTGCTCACGAACGCACACGTCGTAGCAGGCCACCAGGGAGGAAGGGCCGTTTTCGTTGACGGCACGCACAGCGAAGTCGAGCTCATCGGCTCCGATCCCTTGTCCGATCTCGCCGTGCTCCGTGCCCGCCACACTCCTCCGCCGGCGGTCCTGGGGAACGCTGAATCCCTGCGGGTCGGTCAACTCGTTGTTGCGGTCGGCAATCCGCTGGGGCTGTCCGGATCGGTGACTGCCGGCGTCGTCAGCGGGCTTGGCCGCTCCATCCCCGTGCGGTCGGGAAGGCACACCCGGCTGATCGAAGACGTCATCCAAACCGACGCGGCACTGAACCCCGGAAATTCGGGGGGCGCATTGGCAGACACGAAGGGGCGGATCGTCGGCATCAATACGGCCGTTGCGGGGCTGGGCCTGGGCCTGGCGATTCCCATCAACGGCACAACCCGGCGCATCATCGCTGCCCTTTTGCGTGATGGCCGGGTCACGAGGGCCTACCTCGGATTGGTCAGCACCCCGATCCCGCTGGACGTGGGCGCCGTGGTGAGGACGGGGAACAAGGAGGCCCTTCGGGTGGTCGAGGTGATCGCAGGCTCGCCCGCGGAACAGGCCGGAATGCGGCCTGGCGATCTGGTTCTCAGGGCCCAGGACAAGGCGGTGTCCAGCGCGGAAAGCCTGCAGAAACTGCTGTTCTCCCAGGCGGTCGGGGAGCCCTTCCGGATGTCGGTGCTGCGTGACGGCCGGATCGTGGACGTGGTGGCGGTCCCCAGCGAAATGAGCGATAAGGACGAATAAGACACCCGGGGCCGGTGGCCCCGGGTGCTCTCATTTCCTTTTCAGATGCGCAACGGGATCGATGGCGGCTTCGGTGTCGTGCTTGGCGCGCTTGACGGCCCGCTTCTGCTTGATGGATTTGCCGCTCTTCTTTATCTCGTGCTGGTGTGGTGATTTGTCAGGCATGACTCGCTCCTATGCCGGATACCGCAGGGACCACCTCTGGAGACCATCGGCCCCCACTTTGTAAACTACGCCCCTTTCGGCTGGATACAAGGTCCGTGCCCGGGCGTAGGCTGTGCACATGAACGACACGGCCGTGCTCCCTCCAGCTACGCCGCTGCAGAAGCGTGTGCTCGTGGTGGCCATAGTGGCTTCGTTCATTGCCTTCCTGGATACCTTCGTGGTCAACCTGGCGTTGCCCGCGATCGGGCGCGAACTCGGCGGCGGACTTGTCATCCAGCAGTGGGTGGTGGACGCGTACCTGCTCACGCTCGGCGGCCTGATCCTTGTGGCCGGTTCATTGTCGGACCATTTCGGCAGGGTGCGGGTACTCGAATGGGGGCTGGGCGGCTTTGCCCTGACATCGGTCCTCTGCGGCCTGGCCTGGTCGGGTGAGGTCCTTGTGGTGGCCCGGGCCCTGCAGGGTGTAGCCGGCGCCCTCGTGGTTCCGAGTTCGCTGGCGCTGATCGTGAACTTCTTCAGCGGTCCGTCGCAGTCGCGGGCCATCGGCCAGTGGTCCGGATGGACCAGCGCCGCGGCCATCGTGGCGCCGTTGGTGGGCGGGCTCTCGGTCGACTATTTGTCGTGGCGTTTCTTCTTCTTTGCCAATGTGGTCCCGCTTGCCGTGGTCTGGCCCCTGGTCCTGAGGCTGCGCGAGGACGACAGCAGGGACCCCGCAGCGGGACGCATCGATTATCGTGGTGCGAGCCTGGCAATCGTCGGACTCGGCGGTCCCGTGTACGCGTTCATCGAACAGGGCCACCTCGGCTGGGGCAGCCCGTTCGTGTGGGTGCCGCTTGCCGTCGGCGTGGTTGCCCTGATCCTGTTCCTCGCCCACGAAGCCCGGACGCCGGCGCCAATGCTGCCGCTGCGGCTCTTCACGATCAGGAACTTTGGCTGGGGAAACATCGCGACCCTTGCCATTTATGCGGCCTTCTCCCTGGGCTTCTTCCTGCTGGGGATCTACCTCCAGCAGGTGGGCGGGATGACCGCGACGACGGCAGGTATCGCCCTGCTGCCTTCCACCCTGATCCTGATGCTGGCCTCCAGCTACTTCGGCGGCCTTGCCGGCAAGTTCGGGCCCCGTTGGTTCATGACCCTCGGCCCGGTGCTATGCGGCATCGGCTTCCTGCTGCTGCTTACGGTGCAGCAGACCCTGAACTACTGGGCCCAGGTGCTGCCGGGGCAGATCGTGTTCGGAATCGGCCTGGCCGTGACCGTCGCTCCGCTGACCGCTGCCATCCTGGGCGCGGTTCCAAGCGAACAGGCGGGCATAGGTTCGGCGATTAACAACGCGGTGGCCCGCATCGCGGGCCTGATCTGCATCGCCTTTGCCGGGATTATCACCGGCCCGGTCCTGACGACGGCGGGCCTGCACCAGGGCGCGGTGGTCACCGCGGTGCTGCTCATGATCGGGGCGGCCGCGTCCGCCGTCGGGATCCGCAACCCCGAACTGGAGCCGGTGACGCAGGGCGGGGACGGCCGATAGCGTCAGGCGTCGGGCAGCGTGCAGCCTTCGTGCGTCGACTCCGAAGCGATCCAGAGAGCCGAGGCCACCTCGTCGGCGAGATCGTACTCCCGGCTGGAAGAGCCGCTGCCGATCTTCACCACCAAGGCCCCGCCGAAAGGCTTGCGGCCCAGCACCTCCACGCTGGCGTCCAGGTCGATTTCCTCTGCGGCCAGGTAGCGCAGCAGCTCCGGGTTTTCGTCGCTGATCCTGGTGATCCGGCCGGAATGTCCCTTGTCGAGTTCGACCATCCGGTGGGCATGCGGCAGCGCGACGGTGCCGTCAGCGGCGGGGATGGGGTCGCCGTGGGGATCCCGCGCCGGGTCGCCGAGCTTCCGGGCCATGCGTTCGATGAACGTGTCGGAGACTGCGTGTTCGAGGAGTTCGGCTTCGTCGTGGACTTCGTCCCAGCTGTAGCCAAGCTCCATCACAAGATAGGTCTCGATCAGCCGGTGCCGGCGGACCATGGCCAATGCGAGCTGCATCCCCTCCGGGGTCAGGGTGATCGCGCTATAGGGCTGGTGGTCCACCAGGCCCTGGTCCTTGAGCTTGCGGACCATCTCCGAGACCGAGGAGTTCGCCACGCCGAGGCGCTGGGCGAGCTGCGAGGACGTGATGGGTTTGTCCTGCCACTCGGTAAACGAATAGATGACCTTGACGTAGTCCTCGATCGAGGATGAGGGCGTACCGGTCTTCACGGTCCTAGCCTACCGTGAACGGCCTGCCTGGAAATTTGCCCGGCTCAGACTTTCCGCGCCCGCCAGCTCTGTGTTACATAGGGCAGCCGGATGACGTCGGATGGCCCGTGGCCAAGGTGGTCGTGCAGATACCAGTGGAGGTTGGCGATGACCTTGGCCCGGGTGGCCTCATTCGCCCGCAGGTAGTAGCTGCGCGACTTCGTCAGCTCCATGATGTCTTCGGGAAGCAATGGATCCTCCCACGGGCTCAGGTGGCTCTCCAGGCCAGTGAATTCCGGGCCCACCACGGGCCGGAAGTCCGCTTTATGGACGTCCCCGGCATGCATGATGCGCGAGAGCCGATGGACCCACGGGACCGAGGTGTCCAGCTGGTTCCACACCAGTCCGAGCACCCCGCCGGGTCGCAGGATGCGGGCCAGTTCGGTGCTTGCCGGGAAGGGATCGCACCAGTGCCAGGCCTGGGCAACGCTGACGACGTCGAATGCTGAGTCCGCCAGCCCTGTTGCCTCTGCCGTGCCGAGGAGTGCCGTGGCCGCCGGGTAATCCTTCCTAAGCTGCGCGAGCATGTCTTCGGAAGGGTCGACGGCGGCTGTCAGCAGGCCGCGTTCCAGCAGCAGGGCGGTGAATTTGCCGGTCCCGGCGCCGATGTCCGCGGCGGTCCGGGCGCCGGCGGGCACCAGCCAGTCCGCGGAATCGGCAGGGTAGCCGGGACGGACGCGATGGTAGTGCTCGCCGCCGTCCTGGAAGCTCGAACCGAGCTCACGCCGCCGGCCGCTGTTGAGCTTGGGGCCGTGGAGCCTGGGCCCGCCGCGGTGTCCACCGGATCGCAAAGCCACGCGTCCACTCCTCACAGGGTCCTGAAATACCCTACGAATCTACCGCACTCAGTCGGTGCTGCAGGGCGCTGCGCCCGCGGTGCCGGGAGTGTTCGGCGCCCAGTGCGGGTAGCTGCGGTGGTCGTTGGCAGGGACCCAGCGGCCGGCGTCGACGACGTAGTCCCAGCCCAGGCCCTCGGTCTTGAGTGCCTTGATGCCGGCGATCAGGCGGGTGGCGTCCTCGAGCCGGGAACCCAGGCCGAAGCTGGCGCGCAGGGAACCGGAGGGGAGACCGAGCCTCTTGAGCAGGGGGTGGGCGCAGAAACGTCCGTCCCGCAGGCCGATGCCGTGTTCGGCGGAGAGGTACGCGGCGACCAGGCCGGCGTCGTAGCCCTCAAGGGAGAAGTTCACAACGCCGATGGTGTCGGCGGGGTCTGTGTCGCTGAAGATCTGGTGGACGGTAACGCCTTCGATTTCCTTCAGCCCCGCAACCAGGTGGGTGCGGATCGCGGATTCGTGGGCGTGCCATTCGTCCTGGTCCAGTTCCGCGATGACCTGGGTGGCCCTGGCCAGGGTGGCCGCGCCGAGTACGTTCGGGGAGCCGCCTTCGTGGCGGGCCGGTCCGGTGGCCCAGATGACCGAGTCGAGGCGCGCTTCGCGGACGGCGCCGCCGCCGGCGAGGTGCGGGGTGCCGGCGTCGAGCCAGTCGGGGCGTCCCGCCAGGACGCCGGCGCCGAACGGTGCGTAGAGTTTGTGCCCCGAGAAGACCAGGTAGTCGATGTCCGCCGCGGCGATGTCGACCCGGCGGTGCGGGGCGAGCTGGGCGGCGTCGACGACGATGCGTGCGCCGTACTCGTGGGCCAGCGCGGCGAGTTCCTTGACGGGCAGGATCTCACCGGTGACGTTGGAGGCTCCGGTCACGGCGAGCAGGCTGACGCCGCCCTGCGCGAGGGCTTCGCGGACGTTGGCCAGGGTTTCCGCCAAGGTCGATGCCGCCACAATGCTGCGGTGCGGGACATGCTGCCAGGGGAGCAGGTTGGCGTGGTGCTCGATGTCCAGATACAGGACCTCGCCGCTATGCCTTCCGTCCACAAGAGGCAGGCAGCCGGCAAGCAGGTTCAGCGAATCCGTGGTGTTGCGGGTGAAGATCACGCTGTCGTCCGCGCGGCCGCCCACGAAATCGCGCACGATGTTGCGCGCGTTTTCGTAGACCGAGGTGCTGATCTGCGAGGCGTAGCCGGCGCCGCGGTGGACGCTCGCGTAGAAGGGCAGGACCTCGTTCAGGTAGGCGGACACGACAGTCAGTGCCGGGGCGGATGCACCATAATCCAGGTTCGCGTAGCGTACGTGGCCGCCCTGGATGAGCGGTGCCTGCAGTTCGGCGCCGGTGACGGCGGCCAGCGGGCGGGCAGCCGGCGACAGCGGGGAATCGTTGTGACGGAGTTCAGGCGAAGTGAAAGTGGCAGTGCTCATGGGAGTCCTCATTCAAGGGAACCCTGCATGCAGGGGATCCGCGCTTGCCGCATCCGTTCCGGACCGGCCGGGTCGTCACCCGGGGCACCCCGCCGCGATGGAGGGTTGCCGGCCAGCAAACCGGGGTTTCACGCTGGCACTCGTGACCTGTCTTTGAGACTAAGACACCATACGCGAGGTGCCAAAGCCAGCCGGTTTTGTTAAGCCGATTGTTACGGAAAAGCGGTTTCGGGGCGGTTTGCCGAACAAAAATCGGCAGGCGTCCCGCGACGGGGATGCCTGCCGATGAATCTTCGCCGAAACTCCTGTGGAGGGATCAGAGGAGGTCGTCGATGGAAGGGTTGAGTTTCTTCAGGACCTCGGAATGCAGGATCGAGTTGCTTGCCACGGCGTTCCCGCCGAACGGACCGTCCTTGCCATCCAAGGAGGTGAAGCGGCCGCCGGCTTCCGTCACGATCGGCACCAGCGCCGCCATGTCGTAGAGCTCGAGCTCAGGTTCGGCGGCGATGTCCACCGCACCTTCGGCCACGAGGCAGTAGGACCAGAAATCGCCGTACGCCCGGCTGCGCCAGACGGCGTCTTCCAGGTCCAAGAAGGAATCCAGTGAGCCCTGTTTTTTCCATTCCGAGATTTCCGAGTAGGACAGCGAGGCGTCCGACAGCCGCGAGACATTGCTGACCTTGAGCCGGGTGGCCGAGGCCAGGGAGCGGCCGGTGTAGGCGCCTCCGCCCTTGACCGCCCACCAGCGCCGGCCCAGCGCGGGGGCGCTGACGACGCCGACAACCACCTCGTCGCCGTCGACCAGGGCAATGAGGGTGGCCCAGACGGGAACGCCGCGGACAAAGTTCTTGGTTCCGTCGATCGGATCGATGATCCAGCGCCGGGCGCCGTGCCCGGTGCTGCCGAATTCCTCGCCCAGCACGGCGTCCCGGGGACGCGAGCGGGACAGTTGGCCGCGGATGGCTTCCTCGGCAGCGCGGTCGGCGTCGGTCACGGGGGTGAGGTCGGGCTTGGACTCAACCTGCAGGTCCAGGGCCTTGAATCGCTCCATGGTCAGGGCATCGACGGAATCCGCAAGCACGTGGGCAAGGCGGAGGTCGTCGTTGTAGTTCGGATCGGCTTGGGTCATGGTTCCAAGCTACCGGTAAAACACAGCCCGCCCGGGGAACCGTGGAGCATGGCTCGTCAGATGACGGTGCCCAGCTCCTTGGATTCCTTGGCCTCCTGGCGCGGATCCGCGCCCAGGAGGCGGCGCAGCGAGGCCAGGCGGGCCGGGCCCGCTTCCCCGGCGGAACCCGAGGCGACCCAGTCGTCGAGACCGCAGCGGACCGCGTTGGCGTCGTGCTTGCAGCCGCGTTCACAGGACTCGGTGCCCGGCTCAAGGTCCGGGAAGGCGTGCATGATCCGGTCCGGATCCACCAATGCCAGCCCGAAGGAACGGATGCCTGGGGTGTCGATGATCCAGCTCCCGGCGGGAGCTTCGTGCAGCCTCAGGGCCAGGGCCGAGGAGGAGGTGTGGCGTCCGCGGCCGGTGACGGCGTTCACGCCACCGGTGGCGCGTTCGGCGCCGGTGAGGGCGTTGACCATGGTGGACTTCCCGACGCCGGAGTGCCCCAGCAATACCGTTACTTTGCCGTCGAGGTATTCGCGCAGCTGGCCGACGGCGCTGCCGTCGAGCCTCGCGGAAAGGCCGTCGTCGCTCCGGGCGTCGATGCCGGAAGCCTCAGCATCGGCGGTACGGCTGATGATCACCGGAAAATCGAGGCTCAGGTAGTTGGCCAACAGTTCCGCAGGATCCTTGACGTCCGCCTTGGTGATGAGCAGCAGCGGCTCGATTCCGGCGTCGTAGGCTGCCACCAGGGCGCGGTCGATGAACCCGGTGCGCGGCTCCGGGTTGGCCGCCGCCACCACGATCACCAATTGGTCGGCGTTGGCCACCACCACCCGTTCCACCGGATCGGTGTCGTCGGCGCTGCGCCGCAGCACTGTCTTGCGCTCCTCGACGCGGACCAGGCGGGCCAGCGTGTCGGGTGCGCCGGACACGTCTCCTACAAGTCCGACGAAGTCGCCGGGAACCACTGGGTTGCGCCGCAGTTCGCGGGCGCGGGCGGCGATGACAATGCGTTCCTCGGGCGTGTCCTCGGCGACCACGGCGGTGTAGCGCCCGCGGTCCACCGTGATGATCCGGCCGAGCACGGCGTCGTCGTGGCTCGGCCGGTCTTTGGTACGCGGGCGGGAACCCTTCTTGTTGGGCCGGATCCGGACGTCGGACTCATCCCAAGACTGTGCGGAGCGTCCCATCGTCAGTGACCGGGCTCCGTGGCTCCGGGCGCGGCACTGTCCTGTTCAAGCATGGCCGCCCAGATCTGCGGGAACTCCGGCATGGTTTTGGAGGTGGTGGCGATGTCCTCCACGAGCACGCCTTCGACGGCGAGGCCCAGGATGGCCCCGGCGGTCGCCATGCGGTGGTCCGCGTAGCTGTGCACGACGCCGCCGTGCAGCTTGGCGGGCCGGATCACCAAGCCGTCGTTGGTCTCCTCGGCGTCGCCGCCGAGCCTGTTGATTTCGGCGACCAGCGCCGCCAGGCGGTCCGTTTCGTGACCGCGCAGGTGGCCGATGCCCGTGAGCCTGGACGGGCCGGTGGCCAGGGCGCAGAGGGCCGCCACCGTCGGGGCGAGTTCGCTGGTCTCGTCGAAGTCCGCGCCCTTGATTTCCTGCCCGCCGGTCACGGTGAGCGTGCCGTTGTCGAGGCTGACGGTGGCGCCCATGGTCTGCAGGATCTCCCGCCAGAGATCGCCCACCTGGGTGGTGTTGGACGGCCAGTTGGGAATCCGGACGGTGCCCTTGGTGGCGAGGGCGGCGGCCAGGAAAGGCCCGGCATTGGAGAGGTCCTGTTCGATCCGCTCGTCGAAGGCCCGGATGGCGCCGGGGGACACCACCCAGTGATTGGGGACGGTGTCGTCGACCACGACGCCCACGCCGCGCAGTACGGCGATCGTCATGTTGATGTGGTCCAGGCTGGGCACCGGTTTGCCGACGTGCTCCAGGTGCAGGCCCTCGGTGAAGCGGGCGCCGACCAGCAGCAGCGCGGAGACGAACTGGGAGGATGCGCTGGCGTCGATCACCAGGTGGCCGCCGCGTACCGAACCGTTGCCGTCCACCGTGAAAGGAAGCGAGGACGCAGGCCCGCCATCCGGGCCGGAAATCCCGACGCCGAGCGCGGCCAGCGCCTCGATGATCGTGTTCATGGGTCGCTTGCGGGCGTGCGGGTCGCCGTCGAACGCCGAGGAGCCGTTGCGAAGGGCCGCGAGCGGAGGCACGAAACGCATCACGGTGCCGGCGAGCCCGCAATCGATGGCGCAATCGGAGGCCGGCGCCGCCGGATCGATCGGTTCGATCAGCAGGTCAGGTCCGTAGCTGCCGTCGCCCGGCACCTCCGTCACGGTGGCGCCCAGTTGCCGGAGCGCCTCGATCATCAGGGCAGAATCCCGGGAGTGGAGGGGAGCGCGGAGCCTGGACGGTCCGTCGGCCAAGGCCGCGAGGACCAGATAGCGGTTGGTGAGGGACTTGGAACCCGGAACCGTGACCGTGGCGTCAACGGGCCGGTGCGCGAAAGGGGCGTCCCAGAGGGGTGCGGAGGTTGTGGTGGCTTCCGTGGTGCCGGTCATGCGTTCTTTATGCTCCAACTGCGTTGTCTACTGCCTTGCGGACGGCGCGGTCCGCCTTCTTCAACTGCTTGCCGCCGGCCTTGCGGGCGTCCATGGCCAGGTGCTCGGCACGCCAGGCAAGGCTCGGCTTGCCGGCGGTGTCGACGGCAGCGAGCAGCGCGCCCCCGGTGAGCGAGATGTTCTTCAACAGCTGCGCGCGGCGCTCAAGGCGGCCTTCCTTGGTGCTGATGTCCGCCGAGCGCCACTCGACGAAGGCGTTCAGCCCCGAAATGACCGCCAGCAGGCCGGCAGAGAAGCGGGGCAGCTTGCCAAGAGCGAGCAGCGCGCCCGCACCAAGTTGGGTGCCGCCGATAAGCCGGGCGATGAGTTTTTCATCGGCCGGGAATGGCAGGGAATCCGAGGCCCGGCGCAGCAGCGGGGAGAGTTGCTTGGCAGTGTCGTCCGCGTTCTTGAGCTTGTCGATCCCGGAAACTACGAAGCTTGAGGCCAGCATCGGGCGGGCGGGAAAACGGATGAGGGACATGTTTTGCCTCCTGGATGGCTTGCCGCAACGGTCAAGGGTGCAGTCGCCTCCTAGTCTTGCACCTTTGCGGAATATTTGCCCGGGAGGGGCGGTTGTGAGAAGAAGGCGCGGCTGCGCGCGGGGAGGCCTGCGCGCAGAACGAGTGCGAAGCCAGTATCAAGTGGAAGGAGCCGCTTTCTTGAGCTTGGTGAAAGACCGTCAGGAAGTGCCGGCACCGGTGCGGGAGCCGGAGAAGGGTGCGCGCCGGGTGACAGTAGACTTGAACGCAATGAGCACCTTGGACCCGGCCGCAGCGGCCATGTACGAAGCAGCGGAGCAGCCTCAACCAGGCTCGCCGGCCGCAGCTGAAGAGTCCGGCGCCGGCGTCGTCATCGATGTCGCAAGCGAAACGCCCGAACAGCGGCGGGCCCGCTTCGAACGGGACGCCATGCAGTACGTCGACCAGCTCTACTCGGCTGCGATGCGCATGGCGCGGAACCCTTCGGACGCGGAGGACCTGGTGCAGGAGGCCTACACCAAGGCGTTTTCGGCGTTCCATCAGTACAACCCCGGAACAAACCTCAAGGCCTGGTTGTACCGGATCCTGACGAACACCTACATCAACCTGTACCGGAAGCGGCAGCGCGAGCCACTCCAGTCGAACTCGGACTCGATTGAGGACTGGCAGCTTGCCAGGGCAGAATCGCACACTTCGACCGGCTTGCGTTCGGCCGAGGCGGAAGCCTTGGACCATCTTCCCGACTCCGACGTAAAGCGTGCGCTGCAGGCCATCCCGGAGGAATTCCGGCTCGCGGTGTATTTCGCGGACGTCGAAGGCTTCGCCTACAAAGAAATTTCGGACATCATGAACACCCCCATCGGAACGGTCATGTCCCGGCTGCACCGTGGCAGGAAAATGCTGCGGGAACTGCTGGCAGACTACGCCGCCGAACGGGGAATCAGGGGCGCCGCGGACACCCCGGCCGGGAACGGCGCCGCAAGCAATACACAGGAGAAACGGAAATGAGCTGCCAAGGACTGGGCGACTGCGACGATGCGCGGATGCAGCGTATCTATGAATACCTTGACGGTGCGCTGACCCGGGAGGACATTGCCGAGATCAAGCAGCACCTGCAGGAGTGCCCCGAGTGCACCGAGGAATACGACCTGGAATGCGTCATCCGCACGGTCGTCAAGCGTTCCTGCACCGAGTTCGCCCCGGAGAACCTCAAGAGTTCCATCCTGGACCGCATCCATTCGATGAACTCGGCGGAGGTCTAGGCGCCGGCCGAAGGCTCCAACGGAAGGGCCCCGGAAACCATCAGGTTTCCGGGGCCCTTCCATGTTTGCTCCAACAACTCAGGTGTTGGGACGCTTGCCGTGGTTTGCGCCGCCGCGCTTACGGTCACGACGCTTGCGTGCACGCTTGCTCATAGCCGGCCTCCTTCGTTTCTTGTACTCAACAAAGCTGCCCTCCAGTCTCCCACACGCGGGGGCCGGGCGGCGAACCGGCGGACGCGCTCCGCGTCGGGGCCGGATCAGGGCCGCATGGAGTTCCTGATGGCAATGCGCGCCTGGTCCAGCACAGTGCGGACCGTCTCCAGGGCGACGGGCGTCAGCTGGGCGGCGCCTGCATGCTTGCGCAGTTCCACCCGCATGTCGTCCCGGAAAGACTGCACCATGAGCTCTGCTTCCTTCAGGAGCCGCACGCTTTCCGGTGAATGCCGCCCCGTTCCCTGACCGGTTCCGGCCGGTACAGCCGCCGCCCGGGCCGACTCGGCACTGGCTGCCAGGTCTGCCCGCAGTCCGCGCATATTGCTGCGGATGTCCTCCCGGAGTTCGTCCGCCAGTCGCCGTACCGAGGCCGAAATGCCCGCCTCGACCTCGGCCAGTTCGGCGCGCCGGCTGTCTAGTTCGGCCAGCCCGGCCCTGGTGATCGAGTAGTTGGTGCGGCGCCCGTCATTCTCGGTGGCCACCAGACCTTCTTCCTCCAGCTTGCCCAGCCGGGGGTAGACCGTGCCAGCGCTGGGGGAGTATGTGCCGCCGAAGCGTTCGCCGAGCGCTTTGATGATTTCGTAGCCGTGCTTCGGGCCGGACTCCAGCAGGGCCAGCAAGTAGAGCCGGAGGGCTCCGTGGGCGAAGACCGGCGGCATCAGAACCCGCCCCCGCCGGGCACCTGCCCGCCGGCCGCCGGAGAACCGGTGGCCGCGGCGCTGCCGTGGATGACATAGGTCTTCCCGGACACCGAGTTGCACCGCACCAGGGTGATCCGGTCCCTGGGGCCCACGGTCGCCTGCACATTGTTGCCCGGATGGTCATGGAGCTGTCCGTCAATCACGACGGCGCCGCTGGCGGACTTTGCAGCGACATCCGCGCCGATGTCCCGGGGTAGCCTGACCGTCACGTCTCCGGACACCGAATGGGCGGCAAGGTCGTGAGTGTGGCCGTGCAGGTCGAAGCTGAGGTCCCCGCTGACGGTTGTGGCCCGGACGTTGCTGAAATCGCCGGACGCGGTCACTTCGCCGGAGACGCTCTTGGCGGTCATCACCCCGTGGTGGCCGCGTGCGATGACTTCCCCGCTGACGGTGTTCACATGCAGTTCGCCGCTGGTGTCATCCGAGAGCACGGAGCCCGACACCGTGTTGAGCCTGGTGGTCCCCGAGGTTCCGGAGACCATGCCGTCGCCGCTGACAGTGCCGGCCTCGACGGTGATGCCGGCCGGGACGGCGATGCCGATCACCACGGTATTGCTGCTGGTGTTGTTGACGGTCCCCATGAGGTTGCGGAACCAACCTTGGGCCCCGTGGAGCTGGTGGCGGACCTCCAGGCGGCCGTCGACGACGGTGACGCTCAGCGGATCGCCCGCTATCTCGGATACTTCGATGCGGGCCGTGGCCTCGTCATGCGTGACGATGTCAAAACGGCCCTTGACGATGCCCAGCCTGAGCGAGCGGACGCCGTCGACGTCGATGGTCTGCGGGCCGGTGACGGTCCAGTTCTGTTCTGACACGACCCCTCCAGAAATTGCGATATATCGCGTTGATGAAGTCACGATATATCGCAAATCGGGCGATGGCAATGGTTTCCCTCGAGGGCTGCCGGTCCTATTCGGGCTGAGCGATCCTCAGCCACTGGAACCAGCCGCGGTGCAGCACCAGCCACGCCATCAGGCCGTAGCCGGCCTGGCCGGGGGTGCCGCCGTTCGAGGCGAGGTCGGTCCGCCATTGTTCGTGGTTGAGCAGGGGCGAGAAGGTGTCGACGTAGTGGTGGTTGCGGCGGGTGGTTACATCCGAAAATGCGGCGTTGAGTTCGGCGAGCCGGCGGTTGCGTGCCGGATCCAGGCCTGGGGGAGGACCGACCACGAAGACCTCGACGTTGTTCTGGGTGGCGCCGTCCAGGATGTTCGCGAGGTTGAGCCGGCTGCGGGCCGTGGACAGGCCGAATTCGATGTCCCGGGCGGACAGTCCGATCACCAGGCGGTTTTCGTGGGCGTCGCTGAAGCGGCGGCCGGCTTCGTCGAGCCAGCGTCCGGCAAGGCCCTCGGTGCCTTCCATCGGGCAGGGAAGCGAATAGCTCTCCACGGCGACGGCGTCATGGGGCGTCCGCGCGAGCACCCGGCCCAGCCAGCCCAGGGCACGGGGATCGCCGAGTCCTGCGAGCAGTTCATCTCCAACAGCCGCGATGCGCAGCTTCCTGTCTTCCACTGTTACCTCTTCACCAACGTTGCGGTCCGTGCCGGTGCCTGGCAGCCGTAGCCACCTGGCATGTCTACCCATTTAAACAGAAGTGCCCGGCAGGAGGCTTGTTACGAAGCTCCGGCCGGGCACCCTTGTTGTTTACTTGCGTTCGAAGGCCTGCTTCAGCAGCGTGCTCTGCTCCGCTGCGTGGCGCTTCATGGAACCGGCAGCCGTGGAGGCCGAGGCCGGGCGGGACACCAGGCGGACCTTGCGGTCCAAGGCCTGCGGCAGGTTCAGTCCGATGAACGGCCACGGGCCCTGGTTGGCGGGCTCGTCCTGGGCCCAGACAACCTCGGCGTTCGGGTACTTCGCCAGCTCGGCCTCGATCTCCGCCTGCGGCAGCGGGTACAGCTGCTCCACCCGGATGATCGCCGTCGAGGTGTCACCGGACTTCTGGCGGCTGGACAGCAGGTCGTAGTAGAGGCGGCCGGACACCAGCAGTACGCGGTCGACGTTCTGCAGCGCCTCGTGCTCGCCGATGACCGGCTTGAAGCCGCCCGAGGTGAAGTCCTCGACGGCGGATGCCGCGGCCTTCAGGCGAAGCAGCTGCTTCGGCGTGAAGATGATGAGCGGCTTCCGGGGCCGGCTGTAGGCCTGGCGGCGCAGCAGGTGGAAGTGCGAGGCGGCGGTGGTCGGGTTGGCGACCACCATGTTGTCCTCGGCGCACAGCTGGAGGAAGCGCTCGATGCGGGCGGAGGAATGGTCCGGTCCCTGGCCTTCGTAGCCGTGCGGCAGCATGAGCACGAGCGAGGAACGCTGGCCCCACTTCTGTTCGGCTGAGGAGATGAACTCGTCGATGATGGTCTGGGCGCCGTTGACGAAGTCGCCGAACTGGGCCTCCCAGAGCACGAGGGCATCCGGACGTTCTACGGAGTAGCCGTATTCGAAGCCCATGGCGGCGTATTCCGACAGCAGGGAGTCGTAGATCCACAGCTTGGCCTGGTTGTCGCTGAGCTTGCCGAGCGGCATCCATTCGTTGCCGTTGAGGCGGTCATGGAAGACCGCATGGCGCTGCACGAAGGTGCCGCGGCGCGAGTCCTGGCCGGCCAGGCGGACCGGGACGCCTTCCATGATGAGCGAACCGAAGGCCGCGATTTCGCCGAAGCCCCAGTCGATGCCGCCTTCGCGGGACATCTGCTCGCGCTTCTCGAGGAGCTGCTTGAGCTTGGAGTGGACTGTGAAATCCTCCGGGATTTCAAGGTGGGCACGGCCGATGTGCTGGAGCACCTCGGGGGAGATGGCAGTCGACGCCGGGGCGTTCGTTCCGGAGTCGGCCTGCTGTGCGATCGGGCGCTCGATGCCCGAAACAGCGGCGGAGTCGGCGGTGACGATCGGGATGGGCGAGGTCTGGGCGGCGTGGGTCTCCGCGAAGACACGTTCCAGGCGCTCCTGGTAGTCGCGGAGCAGCTGCTCTGCTTCTTCCTCGGTGATGTCGCCACGGCCGATCAGGGACTCGGTGTACAGCTTGCGGACCGAGCGCTTTGCCTCGATCAGGTTGTACATCAGCGGCTGCGTCATCGAGGGATCGTCGCCTTCGTTGTGGCCACGGCGGCGGTAGCACACCATGTCCACGATGACGTCCTTGTGGAAGCGCTGGCGGAATTCGTAAGCCAGCTGCGCCACACGCACCACGGCTTCGGGGTCGTCGCCATTCACGTGGAACACCGGTGCCTGGATCATCTTCGCGACGTCCGTGGAGTAGGTGGAGGAACGCGAGGAGGACGGTGCGGTGGTGAAGCCCACCTGGTTGTTCACGATGATGTGGATGGTGCCGCCGGTGCGGTAACCCCGCAGCTGGGACAGGTTCAGGGTTTCGGCAACCACGCCCTGGCCGGCAAACGCGGCGTCGCCGTGCACCATGATCGGCAGGACCGGGAAGGTCTCGCCCTGGTCCAGACGGTCCTGCTTGGCACGCACGATGCCTTCCAGGACCGAGTCCACGGCCTCCAGGTGCGAGGGGTTGGCGGCCAGGTAGACCTTGGTCTCCTTGCCGTTGTCCGAGGTGAACGTGCCTTCGGTGCCGAGGTGGTACTTGACGTCGCCCGAACCCTGCACGGAGCGCGGGTCCTGGGTTCCTTCGAACTCACGGAACACCTGGGCATAGGTCTTGCCCGCGATGTTCGTCAGTACGTTGAGGCGGCCGCGGTGGGCCATACCGATCGCAACCTCGTCAAGGCCGTCGTCGGCGGCGTCCGAAATGATGGTGTCCAGCAGCGGGATCAGGGATTCGCCGCCTTCAAGCGAGAAGCGCTTCTGGCCGACGAACTTGGTCTGCAGGAAGGTTTCGAACGCCTCGGCCGCGTTGAGCTTGGAGACGATGCGCAGCTGCTCTTCGCGGCTGGGCTTGGAGTATGGGTGCTCCAGCTGGTCCTGGAACCACTGGCGTTCCTTGGGCTCCTGGATGTGCATGTACTCGATGCCGGTGGTGCGGCAGTACGCATCGCGCAGCACGCCAAGGATATCGCGGAACTTCAGCATCGGCTTGCCGCCGAAGCCGCCGGTGGGCCATTCGCGGTCGAGGTCCCAGAGGGTCAGGCCGTAGGTCAGGACGTCGAGGTCCGGGTGCTTGCGCTGGACGTACTCGAGCGGGTTGGTGTCGGCCATGAGGTGGCCGCGGACCCGGTAGGAGTGGATCAGCTGCTGGATGCGGGCAACCTTGTTGATCTCGTCGGCGGGGTCGACCTGGAGGTCGGGGCTCCAACGGACGGGCTCGTACGGGATGCGCAGTGCTTCGAAGATTTCGTCGTAGAAGTTCTGCGCGCCCAGCAGCAGCTGGTGGACCAGCTTGAGGAATTCGCCGCTGCCCGCGCCCTGGATGACGCGGTGGTCATAGGTGGAGGTCAGCGTGAGGATCTTGCTGATGGCGTTCTGGGCGATGATCTTCTCGCTGGCGCCCTGCCATTCGGCCGGGTAGTCGAGGGCGCCGACGCCGATGATCGCCGCCTGGCCCTTGGAAAGGCGCGGGACGGAGTGCACGGTGCCGATGCCGCCCGGGTTCGTCAGGGAGACGGTGGTGCCGGCGTGGTCGTCAGCGGTGAGCTTGCCGTTACGGGCACGCTTGATGAGGTCCTCGTAGGTGTGCCAGAACTCGGCGAAGTTCATGGTCTCCGCCTTCTTGATGTTCGGGACCATCAGGAGGCGGGTGCCGTCGGGCTTGGGCATGTCGATGGCGATGCCGAAGTTGACGTGCGCGGGCTGGACGGCCACGGGCTTGCCGTCCACCTCGTCGTAGTAGACGTTCATGGACGGGAACTGGGAGAGCGCCCGGACCACGGCGTAACCGATGATGTGGGTGAAGGAGACCTTGCCGCCGCGGGCGCGGGCGAGGTTGGAGTTGATGACAACGCGGTTGTCGATCAGCAGTTTGGCCGGAACGGCGCGGACACTCGTGGCCGTGGGCACTTCCAGGCTCGTCACCATGTTGGCGGCGATGGCCTTTGCCGGGCCGCGGAGGACGGAGACGACGTCTTCCTCGGGCGGGGTGGGTGCCTTCGTGCTCTTGGGCAGCTGCGCCGGGATGGGCTGGGCCTGCCCGGCGCCGGGCTTCTGCGCGCCGTCTTTGGCGACAGTGGCCGGGGCCTTCTTTGCCGGCGCTGCGGGGGCGGCCGGTGCGGCGGCGGTAGCAGGGGCTGCGGCCGGGGCCGTAGCAGGGGCTGCTGCCGGAGCCGGTGCGGCGGGGGAAGCTGCAGGCGCCGGTGCGGGCGCCGTTGCCGTGGGCGCCGGGGCCTGTGCTACGACAGGAAGTACTCGAGTTGCGGGGTTTGCGGGGACGGCGGAGGTTCCGTTGGAAGAAGTGCCGTCAGCGGCAGTGAAGGATTCGAAGAGGGGCCACCACTTGGCGTCGACCGAATTCTTGTCCTGCTGGTACCGCTCGTACAGTTCGTCAACGAGCCACTCGTTTCCGCCAAATTCCTCTGGTAGACGGTGGCTTGGCTGCTCTGGCACTTGAAATACGCCTCTTCCATGAGTGTTGATGTCCAGCTGACCCGGTGGAATTGCCTGAAAAAACGACTCGGGCCAGGGTCCGGTCCCTCGGGCTCAGACCCTTGCCAGTCTAGTGACGGACGGCGCCTCTCTGCCAATAGTGGTGACCTAAATCATGTCTGTGCTACGAACTGGGCCAGGGGCTCAGGCGCGCGGCAGGGCCGGGTCGGCGATTTTGACCGCTGCGCCGTTGCGGGCGGGCTGTAGACTGGAGCCCTTATGGACAGTAATTCCAGGTGCCGGCCTGGACGCTGCGGGGGAAGCCGAACGGCTGTCCTTCCCCGGGCGTTCCACAGCGCCGGCAATACCCGTACACATGCCCATCACGCGCCCTCTGCCGCCTCCGGCGGAGCCTCGCCCCACTCCTCGGCCACGGCTGACCAGCCTCCGCCGGCCCCTTCTTCCCGCCCTCTCCGACGAAGCGACGGTGGGGCCTGAATGGAATGGCTCCTGCTCCTTGCCGGCCTCCTTCTGATCCTTGGCACAGGCTTCTTCGTCGCCGTCGAGTTTTCCCTGGTGGCTCTTGACCAGACATCCGTCCAGCGTGCGGTAGCCGACGGCGACCACGCGGCGCGGCCCTTGCTCAAGTGCCTGAAGTCCTTGTCCACGCAGCTTTCCAGCTGCCAGTTGGGTATCACCCTGACCACACTGCTGACGGGTTTCGTCATGGAGCCATCAGTCGGCGAGCTGCTGCACGGTCCGTTGCTGCTGATCGGCGCGCCGGAGGCCGCTGCGCGCTCGGTCTCCCTGTTCATCGCCATGGTGTTCGCCACTTTGCTGTCGATGCTGATCGGCGAACTTGTACCGAAGAACCTCGCGATCGCCAAAGCTTTCCCGGTCGGCAGGGCGCTGGCCCGCCCGCAATTGATCTTCACCACCGTCTTCAAGCCCGCCATCTTGTTGCTCAACGGATTTTCGAACCGGGTCCTGCACCTTTTCGGCCTGGAAGCCAAGGAAGAGATATCCGGTGCCCGCTCGCCTGCCGAGCTGGCATCGCTCGTGCGGCGATCGGCGGAGCTTGGAACTCTCGACGCCGGCACGGCCAACTTCGTGGCGCGCACCCTGAGCTTTGCGCAGCGGACCGCGGCCGACGTCATGACACCCCGCATCCGGATGGAGACCATCGCTGCCGGGCAGCCTGTCACCGACATCATCGATGCTGCCCGCCGGACCGGTTACTCCAGGTTTCCCGTCATCGGAGAGTCCGCGGACGACATCCGGGGCCTTGTGCATGTCAAGAAAGCCGTGGCCGTTCCGCGGGAGCGCCGCGACGGCCTCGAGGCCGGAGCGATCATGGCCGAGGTGCTCCGGGTCCCGGAGACCATCCATCTTGATGCCCTGCTTTCCGAACTCCGCGAAGGCAACCTCCAGTTGGCTGTCGTGTTGGACGAATACGGCGGCACCGCCGGGATCGCCACCCTCGAGGACCTGGTGGAGGAAATCGTGGGCGAGGTGGCCGATGAGCACGACCGGGTGCGTCCCGGCCTGCTGCAAAGTGCCTCCGGCGACTGGTATTTCCCTGGGCTGCTGCGGCCGGACGAGGTTTCCGAACAGATTCCCGGGCTGACGGTGCCCGACGATCCCGCATACGAGACGGTGGGCGGCTACGTCATGAGCCGGCTGGGCAGGATCGCCGTGACGGGGGACGTCGTCGAGGCCGGTGGCGGAACCTTGTCGGTCACCCGGATGGACGGCCGCAGGATCGACCGGATTTGCTTCCGGCCCACACCGGCGGACGACCCGGGCGGGGCGGCCGCCGGGCACGGCGGCAGGAACGCGAAGGGGGCGACGGCATGAGCGACTGGACCGGAATCCTCTGGCTTGTGTTCCTGCTGATCGGCAACGCCTTCTTCGTGGGGGCCGAGTTCGCCATCATGTCCGCGCGCCGGAGCCAGATCGAACCGCTCGCGGAGGCAGGATCCAAGCGTGCCAGGACCACCCTGCACGCCATGGAGAATGTTTCGCTCATGCTGGCGTGCGCCCAGTTGGGCATTACGGTGTGCTCGCTGCTGATCCTGCAGGTGGCCGAGCCTGCGATCCACCATCTGCTTGCCGCCCCGCTGGAAGTGCTCGGCACGCCGCACGAACTGGCCGATGCCGCGGCGTTCACTGCAGCCCTGCTTGCGGTGACCTTCCTGCACGTGACATTCGGCGAGATGGTTCCGAAGAACATCTCGGTCTCCGTGGCGAACAAGGCAGCGCTGCTCCTGGCGCCGCCGCTGGTCCACATCGCCCGCGTCGTGAAGCCGGTGATCTGGACCCTCAACTGGAGCGCGAACCACATCCTGCGCCTGATGCGCATCGAGCCGAAGGACGAGGTCACGTCCTCCTTCACCCTGGAGGAAGTGCAGTCCATTGTGCAGGAATCCACCCGGCACGGGCTGGTGGCTGACGATTCCGGCCTGCTCAGCGGTGCCCTGGAGTTCTCGGCGCACACCGCCGCGCACATCATGGTGCCAGTCGGGAAGCTGGTGACGCTCAGGCCGGGCACGACCCCGCGGGAGCTGGAGAAGGCAGTCAGCCGCACCGGCTTCTCGCGCTTCCCGTTGTTGGACGACGACGGCGGGCTGGCCGGATACCTGCACATCAAGGATGTGCTGTCGATTCCCGAGGAGGGGCAGGGGCATCCGATCTCGGAAGGCAGGATCCGCTCCTTGGTCAACCTTTCGCCCGACGACGAAATCGAGGACGCACTGGCGGTCATGCAGCGGACGGGTTCGCACCTTGCCCGTGTGGTGGACCCGGCCGGAGCGACCCTCGGCGTGCTCTTCCTGGAGGACGTGATCGAGCAACTCGTAGGCGAAATCAGGGACGCGACCCAGGCCACCGGCATCCGGCGGCTGGGCGGCGCGGGCAGCGCCTGATCCGCCCGTCCAAGGCGCACAGGTCTAGCCCTAAATAGGAATCATTCCTATTTAGGGCTAGACTCGTGCAAGCAACAATCGTCTTCGATTCTCATCTGAGTAGATCTGAGGTTTCCGTGCGCCGCCCAGTCGCCCGTCTCTCCCTTGCTGTCTCGGCCGGATTGGCCATCATGCTGTCCGCATGCTCGGCACCTGCCGCAATATCGCCGTCGTCCTCCGCCGCAGACGGGGCCATCCGGGTGGTGACCTCCACGAACGTCTACGGCGATATCGTCAAGAGCATCGGCGCGGACTTGGTCTCCGTGGACTCCATCATCAGCAAGACCAGCCAGGACCCGCACTCCTATGAGGCGAATGCCCAGGACAAGCTGGCCGTGTCCAAGGCGGAGCTCCTGGTGGAAAACGGGGGAGGCTATGACGGCTTCCTGCACAAGCTCGCGGACGACACGGGCTTCGACCACGCGAACATCGTCACCGCCGTCGAGGCCGCCGGACTGGCCCCGCATGAAGACGAGGCTTCGCACTCCGCCGGCGACCACGACCATGGCCACGATCATGGTGCGTTCAATGAGCACGTCTGGTACAGCCCCGCCGCCATGGCGAAGGTGGCCGATGCCGTCGCCGCAAGGCTCGGCGCGCTGAAGCCGGCCTCCGCGGCGGAGTTCACCTCCAACGCAGGCAAGTTCAAATCCACCCTGGCCGGCATCACGGGGAAGCTTGACGCGATCAAGGCAAAGCACGCCAACACCCCGGTGGCCATCACCGAACCGGTGCCGGTCTACCTGCTCGAAGCCGCGGGGCTGGTCAACAAGACTCCCGAGGCGTACAGCGCCGCCATCGAAGAGGACACCGACGTTTCCCCTGCGGTACTCAAGGAAACCAAGGATCTCTTCACCGCCGGCAACGTGAAGCTGCTCGCGTACAACGAACAGACGGAAGGCCCGCAGACCGAAGCCGTCAAGGATGCCGCGACCTCGGCCGGCGTTCCGGTGGTGGACTTCACCGAGACGGTCCCGGAAGGCAAAAGCTATCTGGAATGGATGGAAGGCAACGCCGACGCGATCGCCGGCGCCCTCAAGTAGCCCCCGGCCCGTGCCTGCGGATCCGCCTCCACCGGGTGGGTCTGCAGGTCCCTTCAACAAGTAGACTGGCGTTCGTTGGTCGACGTATGGAACGCACGGACAGAGGAAATTTTTGACACCGCTAGTGAGCCTTCGCGGAGCCAGCCTGAAGTTCGGCAAGAGGGTGCTCTGGGAGGGCCTGGACCTCGAGATCAATCCGGGCGAATTCTTTGCCGTCCTCGGGCCCAACGGCAGCGGCAAGACCAGCTTCCTCAAGGTGCTGCTGGGCCTGCAGGAACTGCATTCAGGCACAGTCGAACTGGGTGGAAACCCCGTGGAACGGGGCAGCAGGCGGATTGGCTACATCCCGCAGCAGAAGTCCTTCTCACCGGATACCCCGCTCCGTGCCCGCGATCTCGTGGGCCTCGGCATCGACGGGCACCGCTGGGGGCTGAGGCTGTCCGGGCAAGCAGTCAACCGCAGAATCGACGAGCTCCTGGAACTCGTAGGCGCCAGCGACTACGCGAAAGTGCCGCTGGGGCAGCTTTCCGGCGGCGAGCAGCAGCGCTTGCGCGTGGCCCAGGCGCTCGCCTCCGAGCCGCAGGTGCTGCTGTGCGATGAGCCGTTGCTGTCCCTCGATCTGCACCACCAGCTGGCCGTCAGCGCCCTGATCAACCAGCAGTGCCACGAACGGAACAGCGCGGTGGTGTTCGTGACCCATGAGATCAACCCCG
The DNA here is from genome assembly GCF_056279005.1 of Arthrobacter sp. TE26545. Next base: position 2,514,971 of record NZ_JBWBQM010000001.1, on the reverse strand, counting down.
TCATCGACTACGTTGACCGTGTCCTTTACCTCGCGGGCGGCCAGTTCCGGGTGGGCACGCCGGACGAGGTCATGACCACCGAGGTGCTCTCGGAACTCTACGACAGCCACGTCGAGGTGATCCGAGCGAACGGGCGGATCGTCGTCGTCGGCCTGCCGGACGCCACCACGCACTTCCACGACGACGCGCACTCAGGCTTGGCGGAGGGCCACTGATGGATTTCGGAACGATCCTGCAGACCATCTTCAACTTCGAGAACTACGGGGAACTGCTCCAGCTGGTGCAGAACTCCATCTGGGCCGGCGCCGTGCTGGGCCTGCTGGGCGGCATGGTGGGGACCTTCGTCATGAAGCGGGATCTGGCCTTCGCCGTCCACGGAATCTCCGAACTGTCCTTCGCGGGGGCGGCGTTCGCGCTGCTGATCGGCGCGGACATCGTCCTTGGATCCTTGATCGGCTCAGTCGCCGCGGCCCTGCTCCTGGGTTTGATGGGCGTGCGGGCCCGCGACAAGAACTCGATCATCGGCGTCATCATGCCCTTCGGCCTGGGCCTGGGCATCCTGTTCCTGGCACTCTACGAAGGCCGGGCCGCGAACAAGTTCGGCCTCCTGACCGGGCAGATCGTCTCGGTCGACACCGTCCAGCTGCAGGCCCTGGCGGGGACCGCCGTCGTCGTGATGTTGGTGCTGTCGCTGATCTGGCGGCCGCTCAGCTTCGCGAGCGTGGACCCGGACATGGCCGAAGCCCGTGGCGTGCCGGTGCGCGGACTGGCGATCGGCTTCATGGTGCTGCTGGGGGTCAGCGTCGCGTTGTCCATCCAGATTGTCGGCGCGCTCCTGGTCCTCGCGCTGCTGATCACCCCGGCGGCTGCGGCCCTGCGGGTAAGCACCTCGCCGAAGGTGGTCCTGCTGCTAAGCGTCGCCTTCGCCATGACCGCGACCGTGGGCGGAATCCTGCTGGCCCTCGGCAGCCGGATCCCGATCAGCCCGTACGTCACCACGCTGTCGTTCCTGATCTACGTGGTCTGCCGGGTCATCGGGGGAGTGCGGGCCAGGGGCGGCCATAACGGCCGGATCACCCGGACGGCCGGGGCGGACGCGCAGGCAAAGGTCGGCGCCGGCGCCTGAACGGCCCGGCGCCTGAACGGCCTTACAGCTCGCCCGCGGCCTTCTTGGCCGTGCACTCCGGGCAGAGGCCGAAGATTTCCACCGTGTGTGCCACTTCGGTGTAGCCGTGTTCCGTGGCGGTTCGTGCGGCCCAGGTCTCGACCGCGGGAGCCTCCACTTCGACCGCCTTGCCGCAGTTACGGCACAGCAGGTGATGGTGGTGCCCGGTGACCGCGCAGCGGCGGTAGACGGCTTCGCCGTCGGCGTTGCGCAGGACGTCGACCAGGCCTTCGTCGGCGAGCGACTGCAGGATGCGGTAGGCGGTGGCGAGGGAAACCGAGATGCCTTGGTTCTGGAGCAGCCGGTACAGCTCCTGGGTGCTGACGAAATCGTCGAGCTCATCAAGGGCCGCGCTCACGGCGATGCGTTGCTTGGTGACCCTTTGCTCCCGCCCTGGCTTGGCGTCGGACGCTGTGTTGCCGGGAGCTTGGGTGGCGGCTTTGGGGCCGGGAGGCATGCGTGGACTCATTTCGCTGTCGGCGTCGTGCAGACATCAAGATTACCAGCCGGGCCGCACGGCGTCGGCGGCCTGCCCTGCCTAGGGGAGCGGTACCGTGAGAGTCTGTCCCGGGAAGTTGATCGGCGCGTAGTGGCTGTCTCCGAGGTAATCGGCGCTGAAGGTGAAAGTCCGTGGCCACGTTGGCAACCAATAGTCGGCCGCGGCTTTGTTTCCGGAAACCGGCACGGGCAGGCCGAATTCGATGCCATCGGAATAGAACTGGACGTAGCCCGCAGGGTCCGGAGTGCCCGGCTGCTGCGGGGTAAGGGTCACTTCCATGTGCACGGTGTACGGGCCCGTCACCGCCGGGGTGTGCGTGCCGTCGATCGGGAGCGGATCCGCCGGCGCCAGGACCTGAAGTGATAGCGGCTTGGATTCCGGTCCGGTATAACGGATCGCGGACTCGTGCCGGGCGGTCAGCTGATGGATTCCCGCCGGCAGGTAGCCCGCGGTCAGGGTGGCCCGCCAGCCGCGGGAGCCCGGAACGACGACTCCCTCACCGATGGACTTGCCGTCGGAGTAGAAGACGATGGGTCCGTCCGAGTAGCCAGTCAGCGCCTCCCCGCCATCAGTCGTGACCTGCGCGGTGAGCTCGACCGGTTCGCTCACAGTTATTGGTCCTTCCGTGCTGAGCTGAAGCGAGGTCTCCGTGCGGGGACCCGTCCACACCTCGTACGGGAAGGACTCCGTCGCCGCTTCGAAGTAGGCATCCCCCGAATAGCTCACCGTGTATTGCCGGGTGCCCGTGGCGACAGGAGTGACGTAGATGTGAACCTCGCCCTCATCGCCTGCCAGGGTCCGCGTTTGCGGTGCGGCTCCCGGCTCGTTCAGCTGCAGGGTCAGCGTTCCGCTCGGTCCCTTCGGGGCGTCCGGAGCAACCACAAAGGCGACGAGGACTTCGACTGGATTCCCCACGAAGGCCCAGGTCGGTTCGTCCAAACGGGCGCGGATTTCGACTGTGGACCGGGACTCCGGCATGAGCTCCTCCATGACAAATACTCTTGCGATGGAAGCCCCCCAGGAACTCCAACGGGCGCTTGCGAAGCACCCTGCGGCAGACGATACTCCCCCTTCGGAGCAACCGTAAGGCCCCGGTTCCGGTTCCGTGGCGGGATTCCGGTCCCGGGGCTGGTCATGGATCCGGCTGACCGCGTGACGAGCCGGTCGGGTCCTCGTTAGTAGGCCCGCCCGGGGATACTCTTGGGCCATGAAGCTGACGAAGTTCACGCATTCCTGTGTCCGGCTGCAGAAGGACGGGCAGGTGCTGGTGATCGATCCCGGGACCTTCTCGGAAGCAGAGGAGGCGCTGGCCGGTGCCCACGCCGTACTGATCACCCATGAACATCCGGACCATGTGGATGCCCCGGCCCTGCTCGAGGCGCTGCGCGGCAACCCGGGACTCCAGGTCCATGCCCCGGCCCGCCTCGCGGTGGAGCTCGCCGGGAAGGCCGGCGACGACGGCGGCCGGGTACACGCCGTCGAACCCGGCACCTCCTTCGAAACGGGAGGCTTTGCCGTGCGCGCGTTCGGCGGCCAGCACGCCTTGATCCACCCGCTGATCCCGGTGGTGGCGAACATCGGCTACCTCGTGGAGGAGAATGTCTTCCACCCCGGGGACTCCTTCGTGGTCCCGGACGGCATCGAGGTGAAGACGCTCCTGGTGCCCTTGCACGCACCGTGGTCCAAGGTGGGCGAAGTGGTGGACTTCGTGGTGGCAGTGCGGGCGCCGCAGGCGTACCCGGTGCATGACGCGCTCCTGAACGAGCTGGGCCGCGGGCTGGTCGAGGGACATGTGGGCCGGATCGGCGGCAAGTACGGTACCAAGTACACCAGCCTGGCGGCGCGGGAGTCCGTGGAGGTCTAGCGCCCTAAGCCTCTTCGGGCCATGCCCCGGTATCGAAGAAGCGCGTCAGGACCGCTTCATACGGGCGCGGGTCCAGGCCCTTTTCGTCCAGCCACTCCTGCTTGTAGTAGCTGCCCGCGTAGCGCTCGCCGCCGTCGCACATCAGGGAAACGATGCTTCCGCGCTTCCCCTGCGCCACCATGTCCGCCACCAACTGCCACACACCCCACAGGTTGGTGCCGGTGGAGGGGCCGGCCTGCAGGCCGGCAAGGCTGCGGAGGTGCCGCATGGCCGCGACGGACGCGGCGTCCGGTACCGGGATCATGGTGTCGATGACGGCCGGCACGAAGCTGGGTTCCATCCGGGGACGGCCGATGCCTTCAATCCGGGACGGCATGCCCGTGCTGAACTCCGCGACGCCGTCGCGCCAGCCGGGATAGAACGCCGAGTTTTCGGGGTCGACGACGGCCAGCCGGGTCCCGTGGCAGTGGTACCGCAGGTAGCGGCCGATGGTGGCGCTGGTTCCGCCCGTGCCTGCGCCCACCACGATCCATTCCGGAACCGGGTGCTCTTCCAGGGCAAGCTGCCCGAAGATCGACTCTGCGATGTTGTTGTTGCCGCGCCAGTCGGTGGCCCGCTCCGCGTAGGTGAACTGGTCCATGTAGTGGCCGCCGGATGTCCGGGCGGCTTCCTGGGCTGCGGCGTAGACCTCCGACGCGTGGTCCACCAGCAGGCAGCTGCCGCCGAACTCCTCGATGAGCGCGATCTTCTCCGGGCTGGTGGTGCGAGTCATCACCGCGATGAAAGGCAGGCCGATGAGCCGGGCGAAGTACGCTTCCGAAACGGCGGTGCTGCCGCTGGAGGCCTCCACGATGGTGGTGTCCTCGTTGATCCATCCGTTCACCAGGCCGTACAGGAACAGCGAGCGCGCCAAGCGGTGCTTGAGGCTGCCCGAGCGGTGCGTGGACTCGTCCTTCAAGTACAGCTGGACGCCCCAGTGTTCGGGCAACGGGACCGAATAGAGATGGGTGTCCGCGGACCGGTTGTTCTCCGCCTCGATGCGCCGGATGGCTTCGCTGGCCCACCGCCTGTTTTGCTTCCCTGGAGTCTTCACCGACCCAGCCTACCGGCGCTGGTTATAAGCTGGAATCCGCCTGCTTGCCACGTGAACGAAGGAGATTCCATGGGTACCCTGATGGACGTTGCCACCCTCAAGGAACGGATGGATTCCGGCGGGCGCACGGTGCTGCTCGACGTCCGCTGGGTGCTCGGGGACCCGCATGGGCACGCCCACTACCTGGCAGGCCATATCCCAGGCGCCGTGTTCGTGGACCTGCACCATGAACTGGCCGACCCCTCGGTGGCAGGCGAGGGCCGCCACCCCCTGCCCGCTCCTGAAGCGTTGCAGCGCAGCGCCCGGGCCTGGGGCATCAACGACGGCGACACCGTGGTGGCGTACGACGACAATGGCAATACCGCCGCTGCCCGTGCCTGGTGGCTGCTCCGCGACGCCGGGCTTGAGTCGGTTTTCCTGCTCGACGGCGGACTGGCCGCCTGGCGCGCGGCCGGCCACCCCGTGGAAGAAGGAGAGCAGGCCTCGCCTCCCGGCGGTGTCACCCTCCGCCGCGGCGCGATGCCGAGCATCGACATGGCCGGTGCCGCCGTCTGGCATGAACAGGGCATCCTGCTCGATGCGCGGGCCGGTGAGCGCTACCGCGGCGAGATCGAACCCATCGACCCCCGGGCCGGCCACATCCCGGGTGCCGTCAGTGCGCCCACGGGGGAAAACCTGGCCGGGGACGGCCGCTTCCTGACCGTCGCACAGCTGCGCTCCCGCTTCGCGGAGGCAGGAATCGACGGCGGCACCGCCGTCGCGGTCTACTGCGGTTCCGGCGTGACGGCAGCACACCAGATCGCCGCCTTGGAGATCGCCGGCTTCCCGGCGGCGCTCTATCCAGGCTCCTTCTCGCAGTGGTCTTCCGAGGAGGCGAACGAGGTCGCCGTCGGCGCCGCGCCCGGTGGTAGCGTCGGAGCATGACTCCCGGACGCCCCGTGCCCCCTCCGCTCGGCAAGCCCCTGACTGTTGCGGAACCCCCCACCGCTGCGGAATCCCCGGCACTGCGTGGCACCCTCACGGCGGCGATGGGGGCGACGTCTGCTGCGAGCGGCCTGCTTCCGCTGACCCTGGCGCGCCGGGTGCCCAAGGAAGACGACGTCGAAATCGACATTGAATTCTGCGGGCTGTGCCATTCCGACGTGCACGCCACCCGTGGTGAATGGGGCAGCCGGCCTTACCCGCTGGTGCCGGGGCACGAGATCGTGGGCAGGGTGCGCCGCACCGGAGCGGCAGTGGACGACTTCAGCGTCGGGGAACTCGTGGGCGTCGGCTGCCTGGTGGACTCCTGCCGTGAATGCGAAAGCTGCCTCGAAGGACTCGAGCAATACTGCGAGCGCGGCAACGTGGGCACCTACGGGGTGAAGGATCCGCGGAACGGCGATGCCATCACCCAGGGCGGCTATTCGGGCACCATCGTGGTGGACCGCCGCTTTGTCCTGCGGATTCCCGACGGAATGGACCCGGCGGCCACGGCTCCGCTGCTGTGCGCGGGAATCACCACCTATTCGCCGTTGCGCTATTTCGACGTCGAGCCCGGAGACGTCGTGGGCGTCGTCGGGCTGGGCGGGCTCGGCCACATGGCCGTGAAAATCGCCAAGGCGATGGGCGCGGAGGTGATCCTGTTCACCAGTTCGGAAGGCAAGACGGCGGCCGCGGGCGAACTCGGCGCGGACCGTGTTGTCCTCTCCCGGGAGCCCGCTGCCATGGCAGCGGCCAAGGCGAGCATCGACGTCATCATCGACACCGTGGCCGCGCCCCATGACCTCAACCCGTACCTGCGTACCCTCCGCCTGGGCGGGGCTCTGTTCCAGCTCGGGCTGCCGCCGGGCGACATGCCGCCGGTCAGCCCCGGCCTGCTGATCCGGCGTCGGCTGGCCTACTCGGGTTCCCTGATCGGCGGGATCGCCGAAACCCAGGAGATGCTCGAATTCTGCGCCGAACACGGCGTCGCCAGCGACATCGAGATCGTCGGTGCCGCCGGGCTCAACGAAGCCTACGACCGCATGGTCGCCGGCGACGTGAAATACCGCTTCGTCCTCGACACCAAGACCCTGCACACCCCGTCCGAAAAGGCAGACGCATGAGCACCCTCTTCAGCAAGATCATCAACGGCGACATCCCGGGCCGCTTCGTCTGGAAGGACGAGGACGTCGTGTCGTTCCTGAGCATTGCACCCCTCGCCGACGGCCACGTCCTGGTGGTGCCGCGCCTCGAGGTGGACCGCTGGACCGACGCGCCGGCCGAAGTGCTTGGACGTGTGACCGCCGTGGCGCAGACCATCGGCAAGGCCCTGGTCGGCGAGTTCGGCTCGGCGCGGGCGGGCCTGCTGGTGGCCGGTTACGAAGTGCACCACTTGCACGTCCATGTCTGGCCGTCGAACTCGATGGCCGACTACGACTTCGGCTCCGCGGACCAGAACCCGGACCCGTCACAGCTTGAGGCCAACGCCGAGCGAATCCGCGCGGCACTGCGCGATGCCGGGCACGGGGAGTTCGTACCGACCTCCTAGTCCCACCGCCCCCTGGGCTCGCTGCGTCTCCATCAGCTCCCAAATCTCGCTTCGCTCGATTCGGGGCCCGCGCTGGTGTGGACCCCCGTCCAGGGAACCCTGGCGGCGTGGGCACAACCGCTTCCGAGGGCATTGTGGGCTGCCGGGCCCAGGCGTACCGTGTCGCATAGACAAGGACACAAGCCGCGCAGCAGCCGCGCGGCACCAGTGTGCCGGAGGGGTCATGGCAACGTCCAAAGCCGGCCTGGACCTGGGCCGCGCCGCCTACGACGATCACCGCTGGGGCGAGGCCTTCGGGCACTTCGGGGATGCCCATCGCGAAGGCGGGCTTCCTGCCGCCGACCTTGAACGCTTTGCCACCACTGCTTTCCTCACGGGCCACCCGCGCGTCGGGACCGATGCCCTGGCCCGCGCCCACGAAGAGTACCTGCTCACCGGCGATGTCCCCGCGGCCGTGCGGTGCGCCGGCTGGCTTGGCATCCATCTCCTCAACACTGGCGAGGCGGCGGCCAGTTCGGGGTGGCTTGCACGGGGCACGCGGCTCCTCGAGGAAGTCGATGAGCCCGGCGCGGCCGAAGGGCTGCTCCTCATCCCGGCCGCCGTCGCGAAGCTTTATGGGGGAGACGCCGCCGAAGCCGCCGCCCTCTTCGGCAAGGCCTACGGAATCGGCACGGCTTCCCGCGACAGGGACGTCGCCTCCCTGGCACAGCTTGGCCAGGGGCAGGCGCAGGTCATGCTCGGCCATGCGGCGGCCGGGCTGGAACTGTTCGACGAGGTGATGGTGGCGGCCACCACCGGGGAAGTGTCTGCCATTCCGTGCGGCATCATCTATTGCGCCACCATCGGAACCTGCCAGGCGGTCTTCGACCTGCCCCGTGCGCTGGAGTGGACAATGGCGCTCGACCGCTGGTGCGAGGGCCAGCCGGAGCTGGTGCTTTTCAGCGGCCAATGCCATGCGCACCGTGCGGAACTGTATGCCCTGCGCGGTCTGTGGGACGAGGCCATGGCGGCGGCCGCGAAGGCACAGGAACGTTCCGCCCACGGGGATCCGCAGGCCAGGTTCGGGGGCTTCTACTACCAAGGCGAAGTACAGCGGCTCCGCGGCTTGTTCGAAGCCGCCTCCACGTCATACCGTGCGGCTGCGGACTCCGGTTTCGATCCCCAGCCGGGAATGGCGCTCCTGCACCTCGCGCTGGGTGAGGTGCAGCTGGCCCGCCGCCAGATCAACGACGCCGTGGCTGCCGCCGACGCCACCTGGCGGAGCCGCCTGCTCTGCGGCCTCGTCGAGATCGAGCTTGCGGCCGGTGACTTCGCCGCGGCCCGCAGCGCGGCGGACGATTTGGGTCGTTTCGCCTCCGGATATCCGGCGCCGATGCCGCGTGCCCTGGCCGCCCAGGCGGACGGAGCGGTGCTCCTCGAAGAAGGCGAAGCGGCTGCAGCCCTGAAGCCCTTGCGGACTGCGTGGACCTTATGGCGGACCCTGGAGATTCCCTATGAGGCCGCCCGTTGCCGGATGCTGGTGGCCAAAGCGCGCCGCCGGCTTGGCGACGAAGAGACAGCTCTCATGGATTTCGAAGCCGCCCGCAAGGAACTGGAGGAGCTCGGTGCCCGGCCGGCCATGGCCACGGTTGATGCTTTGATCGGGGCCAATTCGCTTGGGGGGCCCGCCGCATCGGCCGCAGTGCCCGGCCCCCTGACCGGGCGGGAAGTGGAAGTCCTCCGGCTGGTGGCGGCCGGCAAGAGCAACCGGGCGGTCGCCGTCGAACTCTTCCTGAGTGAAAAGACCGTGGCACGGCACCTGAGCAACATCTTCGCAAAGCTGGAGGTGACATCCCGGGTGGCGGCAAGCCGGTATGCGTATGAGCATGGGTTGATGGCGTGATGCCTGCACCGAATTACCCATCCGTGTCCGGCGCAAGATGCATCATCCTTCCGATGCGAGGCAGCACCCCGCGGCAATAGCGTCGAAGCATGAACCTTCCCATGGTCGCCGGAACCGTCTCGACGGTCCTCTTCACTGTGAGCATGCTGCCGATGCTGGTGAAGGCGGCACGCACCAAGGACCTTGCCTCGTACAGCCTGGGCAACCTGCTCCTGGGCAACCTAGCGAACGCGGTCCATTCGTTCTATGTGTTCAGCCTGCCCGCGGGGCCGATCTGGCTGCTCCACGTGTCCTATGTCCTGGCGTCCGCCCTGATGCTTGCCTGGTGCCTGCGCTACCGCCACGCGCCCGGCGGTCCCGCGCACGATGCCGGGATACACGATGCAGGGGCAAGGGAAGGTCTGCGCCCGACCGAAGAGTTACTTGGAGCATAAGGAGGCTTCACCATGAATACCAGGCAGAATCCGTCCGACGGTGTCCTGGACACCATCATCGTCGGCGGCGGGCAGGCCGGGCTTGCCCTGGGTTACTTCCTCTCCCGCCAAGGACACGATTTCGCCATTCTCGATGCCGGGCAACGGGTAGGCGATGCCTGGCGCCGGCGCTGGGATTCCCTGCGCCTGTTCACCCCCGCTAAGTACAACGGCCTTCCGGGAATGCCGTTCCCTGGCGACCGCCTCGCGTTTCCGGGCAAGGACGAGGTGGCCGACTATCTCGAAGGCTACGCCGCGCATTTCGGCCTGCCGGTCCGGCTTGGCGTGAAGGTGGAGCACCTGTGGCAGGAAGGCGGCCATTTTGTCGCGGAAGGGGGCGGACGGAGCTGGAAGGCGAGGAACGTGGTGGTGGCCACGGGGCCTTGCGTTGCCCCGAAGGTTCCCGGCTTTGCCGCACAGTTGGATGACTCCGTGTTCCAGCTGCATTCCAGCCTGTACAGGAATCCCGCGCAGCTCCGGCCTGGCCCCGTGCTGGTGGTGGGCGTGGGCAATTCCGGGGCGGAGATCGCCCTGGAGCTGAGCTACAGCCACCACACCCTCCTGGCGGGAAAACCGACCGCGGAGCTGCCGGGCAAGCATGGACGGGCTGCTGCGCGGTTCTTCCTGCCGCTCGTCCGGTTCGCCGGACTCCACATCCTCACGCTCGGTACGCCGATCGGCCGCAAGGCGGCACCTGGCTTCCTCGGCCACGGCACCCCGTTGATCCGCACCAAGCTCAAGGACCTCGCGGCTGCCGACGTCGAACGCGTCGCCCGGATCGCGGGGGTGCGCGACGGCAAAGCGGTGGCCGAGGACGGCCGCGTCCTCGACGTCGCAAACGTCATCTGGTGCACGGGCTACAAGGATGATTTCGGCTGGCTGGAAACCGACGCCCTTGGCGCGGACGGCCGGCCGCGGCAGCACCGCGGAGTGGCGCGGGACACCGAAGGCCTGTTCTTCCTGGGCCAGGAATTCCTATACTCGGCGACGTCGGCCACCTTGCCCGGGCTCGCCCGTGACGCAGGGTACCTGGCCCGCCAGATTCCGCGCCGTGGTGCTGACGGTTCTGTCGCGCATGCGGCGCTCCGGCCGCAGAAAGCCCGGGAACGGGCCTGATGGGGCAGCGGCTGATGGGCGCGAGGGCGGCCTTAGGGAACGTGCCCCTGCCCCCAGGCCAGGTGGTGGGGCTTGCCGCGGACGTCCTCCTCGCCCGGTTGCGGCCCGCTCCGCTCCCGGGACCGCGCGCGTCCGGCCGTGCCGCCGGCGCGGTCTTGCTTGTCGCCGGCTGCGCGATCAACCTCCGCTCGCTGGCGGAACGCCGGGAACGCGAGGGCGGGGCGTTCGAACTGGAACATCCGTGGCGGCTGGTGGTGACCGGGCCCTACGCCGTCAGCCGCAATCCCATGTACGCCGGCTGGTGGTTGATGCACCTCGGCATCGGGCTGCTCCAAGGCTCGGTGTGGGCACTGTTCACCACGCCGGCTGCCGCCCTGGCCGAGCACAGGGGAGTGCTGGCCGAGGAACGGGAGCTGTCGGACCTGTTCGGCGCGGATTTCGCCGCCTACGCCGAGCGGGTGCCGCGCTATTTTTCCCTGCGGCGGCTGCCGCGGAAGACCCGGCCGTGAATCAGCACCGGCCGTGAATCAGCCGCGTTTCGGGGTCATGGCCACCATGCCGGCGTAGGTGAAACCGCCGCCGAAGCCGAAAAGCAGGGCCGGCGCGTCGGCCGGGATACGGCCGGCGTGCCACCACTTGCTGAGGCCGAGCGGGACGCTCGCGGCTGAGGTGTTGCCGGACTCGATCACGTCGGTCACCACCACCTTGTCGCTGAGCCCCAGGCCCTGGGCGAGGGGCTCGATGATGCGCAGGTTCGCCTGGTGGGCCACCAACACCTCGATGTCCCCCAGCGTGAGCCCGGCCCGCTCCACGGCCTCGCGGGCGTGGCCGACGGCGTCGAGCAGGCCCCAGCGCAGCACTTCCCGGCCGTTCTGCGAGAACTTGCCATCCGGGGGACCGATCCGCACCGAATCTGCCATGTCCGTGCGGGATCCCCACACCACCGGACCGATCCGGGGCCCAGCGGAGGGGCCCACGACGGCGGCGCCCGCCCCGTCCGCGACGAGCACGGCGGTGCTTCGGTCCGTCCAGTCGGTGACAGTGGAGAGCGTTTCGGCGCCGACGACGATCGCGTGGCTGGCGGAGCCGGCGCGGATGGCCTGGTCGGCGATGCCGAGGGCGTACTCGAAGCCCGAGCAGGCTGTGTTGATCTCGATGACGCCCGGGCCGCGGTGGTCCGCTCCGAGGCTGAGTGCCTGCGCGACCCGGCCGGCCGTATTGGGGGAACGCTCCTGCGAAGTGGTCGTGGCGACGACCACCAGGTCGATCTGCGACGCTGCCAGCCCCGAGTCGGAGAGCGCCATGCCTGCCGCGTCCGTTGCCAGGGTGGCGACGGTTTCGCCTTCGCCGGCAATGTGCCGCGTGACGATCCCGGTGCGCTGGCGGATCCATTCGTCGTTGGTGTCCAGGATCGTCTCGAGCTCGAAGTTGTCCATCACCCGTACGGGCTGGGCGTGTCCGAGGCCGAGGATCTGGGTTCCGGCGGGTCCACTGGGAAGATGCAGGGCGGGAAGGGGCAGGGTCATCCTGGTCCTTTCAGATGGGGGCAGCCCGCAGTTGGGGTGTGGCGGGGCGGTCGGGAAAATCGATGCGGTCGGGAAAGTCGGGGCGGTACCTGCGGCCTAGGCCGGGGCGAGTGCCTGGTTCAGTGCCGTGCGGATGCGCTTCTCGGAGACGGAGTAGGCGGTGCCGAGTTCGACGGCGAAGAGGCTCACGCGGAGCTCTTCGATCATCCAGCGCACCCGGGTTAATTCGCTTCCGGCCCGGCCGCCCGGCCGGAGGGCCGCGACGGCGTCGTCGTAGTCGTCTTCCAGTGCCTGGACGGCGGCCATGTTCAGGCCGTCCCGCTGCACGTTGTTCGGCAGCTTCTCCAGGCGCTTCTCGATGGCCGCCAGGTAACGCGGCAGCTGGCTGAGCTGGGCGTAGCCCGTCTGTGCTACAAAACCGGGGAAGACGAGCTGTTCCAGCTGGCTCTTGATGTCATTGAGGGCGCTGATCAGGCTCAGGCTGGTGCTGCCCTTGAGCTGCTTTTCGATGCGGCGGCTGCTGGCGAGGATGCGCTCGACGACGGCGGTCACCGTGAACACGGTGTCGATCAGTTCCGCGCGCACGGCTTCGTACAGGGTGTCGAAGGACTTCCTGTCCCACGGCAGCTCCGCGGGAGTCAGTTTGTCGATCGCGGCGAGGGCGCAGTCGGCGATCAGGGCGCTGACGGAGCCGTGCGGGTTCTGGCTGAAGGTCAGCTTCTCCGTGTTGTTCAGGTGCTCCAGGACGTAGCGGTCCGGCGGCGGGACGCGTAGGGCGAGCAGGCGGATGACGCCGCCGCGCATGGCCGATTCCTGCTCGGCGCGGGTCTGGAAGACCCGCAGGGCCACGCTCTTGCCTTCGTCCACCAGTGCCGGGAAACCGGTCACCTGGTGGCCGTTCACCAGCCGGCTGATCTGCCGTTCAACGGTGCCGACGCTCCATTCGGTGAGCCCGGCTTGTTCGGCAAATGCGGCCGGGGCGCCGCCGGCCTGTGCGCCAGCGGCGTTGCCGTTCCCGGATGCCGCGCTGGCGGCCGGGCCGCCCGGCAAGCCGGCCCCGGCTGCCTTACTACCGCCCGCCTGGCCTCCGGTCGCCTTCTTGCCGGAGGGGGCCGTCGTCGCGGGGGTGGCGCCGAGGGATTCGGCGATGGCGCGGCGCGTGGCCGGGGCAAGCTCCTGCTGCAGGGCCGCGAGGTCCTTGCCTTCGCCGAGGACCTTGCCGCGGCTGTCCACTACCTTGAAACTGACCCGCAGGTGCGCCGGGACGGCGCCCCAATTCCAGGAGCCGGGCGGGATGATGTGTCCGCGCAGGCGGCGCAGCACGAGTTCGAGGGAGGGTTCGAGTTCGTCGCTGGCGGGATCGAAGTCTGCTTCCAGGGCGGCGGCGGCCTGGCGGGCGACATCCGGGGCCGGCACGAAGTTCTTGCGGACCTGTTTGGGCAGGGACTTGATCAGGGCGGTCAGCAGTTCGATGCGCTGGCCCGGGATCTGCCAGCGGAACGCGGCGTCGTCGAGCTGGTTGAGGAACAGTACGGGCACCTCGGCGGTGACGCCGTCGGAAGGATTGGGCGGGGAGCCCGGGGCGACGGGATGGAACTCGTAGCTGAGCGGCAGCTCGAAGCCCTTGTGCAGCCACGTTTTCGGGTACGCCGAATCGTCCAGCTCGGCGGCGTCCTCACTTATCAGCAGCGACTGGTCGAAGTCCAGGAGTGCCGGGTCCTGTTGCCGGGCGTCCTTCCACCATTTGTCGAAATGCCGCTCGGACACCACGTCCTTGCCGATCCGGGCGTCGTAGAACTCGAAAAGCGTGTTGTCGTCCACCAGGATGTCGCGCCGGCGCATCCGGGTTTCGAGTTCCTCGATCTCATGCAGGAGCGCACGATTGCGGTGGAAGAACTTGTGCTGGGTCCGCCATTCTCCTTCCACCAGGGCATGGCGGATGAAGAGTTCGCGCGAAAGCTCCGGATCGATGCGCCCGTAGTTGACCCGCCGGTTGGGGATGACGGGCACGCCGTACAGGGTCACCTTCTCGTGCGCCATCACCGAGCCGCTGCGGCTGGACCAGTGCGGCTCACTGTAGGAGCGTTTCACCAGGTCCGGGGCCACCTGCTCCACCCAGAGCGGATCGAACTTCGCTGCCACCCTGGCCCACAGCCGGCTGGTTTCGACCAGTTCGGCGGCCATCACGAACGCGGGGGACTTCTTGAACAGGGCCGAACCGGGGAAGATCGCGAAGCGGCTGCCGCGGGCACCGGCGTACTCCCGCTTGCGCTCGTCCAGCAGGCCGATGTGGCTCAGCAGCCCGGAGAGCAGGCTGATGTGGATGCCTTCGTGCAGGCCCACGGGATCGGCCTCGCGCTTGTTGTCGATCGTGATTCCCAGCGGCTTGGCCAGCTGCCGCAGCTGCTGGAACAGGTCCTGCCATTCGCGCACGCGCAGGTAGTTGATGAACTCGTTGCGGCACAGCCGGCGGAACTGGGTGGAGGACAGCTCGCGCTGCTGCTCCTGGATGTAGTTCCACAGGTTCAGGTAGCCGGTGAAGTCAGAGTTTTCGTCCCGGAAACGTGCATGCTTCTCGGCGGCCAGTTGCTGCTTGTCCGTGGGGCGCTCGCGCGGATCCTGGATGGTGAGCGCTGCGGCCAGGATCATGACTTCCTTGACACAGCCGCGCTTGCCGGCCTCCACGATCATCCGGCCGAGGCGCGGGTCCACCGGTAGCTGGGCGAGCTTATGCCCGACGGCGGTCAGCCCGCCCTGCTGCTCCCCTGCGCCTTGCTCCCGCGAGCCTTGCTGCCCGCGTCCGCCCTGCCCGCGGCCGCCTGCCGACGGGGCACGGAGGGCGCCGAGCTCGCGGAGGAGGGTCACGCCGTCGTTGATTGCCCGCGACTCCGGCGGCTCGACGAAGGGGAAGGCCTCGATGTCCTTGGGACCGCGTGCCACGCCCATCGCGGTCATCTGCAGGATGACGGCGGCCAGGTTGGTACGCAGGATTTCGGGGTCGGTGAACTGCGGGCGGGACTCGAAGTCCTCTTCCGAGTACAGCCGGATGGCGATGCCTTCGGAGACGCGGCCGCAGCGGCCGGAGCGCTGGCTGGCAGAGGCCTGCGAGACCCGTTCGATCGGCAGCCGCTGGACCTTGGTGCGGTGCGAGTAGCGGGAGATGCGGGCCGTTCCGGTGTCGACGACGTACTTGATGCCGGGCACGGTGAGCGAGGTCTCGGCGACGTTGGTGGCCAGCACGATCCGCCGCTTGCCGCCGGGGTTGAAGACCCGGTGCTGCTCCTGCAGGCTGAGCCGTGCGTACAGGGGGAGCACCTCGGTGCCGGTAAGGCGCCGGTTCGCCTGGATCCGGCCGTTCAGGGCCTCTGCGGCGTCGCGGATTTCGCGCTCGCCGGAGAAGAAAATGAGGATGTCGCCGGGGGCCTCCTGGGCGAGCTCGTCGACGGCGTCGCACACCGCGTCCAGTGGGTCCCGGTCTTCCTCGAGTTCGTCGTCGGGGGTTTCGTCGCCCTCCGCCGGACCGCCGGCCGGCTGGGAGAGCGGCCGGTAGCGGATCTCCACGGGGTACGTGCGGCCGGACACCTCGATGATCGGCGCCGGGGCGTCGTCGCTGCCGAAATGCCGGGCGAAGCGTTCGGGGTCGATCGTGGCCGAGGTGATGATGATCTTCAGGTCCGGGCGCTGCGGCAGGATGCGCTTGAGGTAGCCGAGGATGAAGTCGATGTTGAGGCTGCGCTCGTGGGCCTCGTCGATGATGATGGTGCTGTATTTGCGCAGCAGCTTGTCCCGCTGGATCTCCGCCAGCAGGATGCCGTCCGTCATGAGCTTGATCCGGGTGTTCCTGCCGGTCTCGCCGGTGAACCTGACCTGGAAGCCCACCTCCTGGCCAATCTCCACACCGAGCTCGAAGGCGATGCGCTCCGCCACCGTGCGTGCGGCAAGGCGACGGGGCTGGGTGTGCCCGATCAGTCCCTTGTCGCCGAGCCCCAGCTCAAGGCACATTTTCGGAATCTGGGTGGTCTTGCCCGAACCCGTCTCGCCCGCGATGATCGTGACCTGGTTCGCGGCGATGGCCGCCATAATGTCCTCGCGGCGTTCGGAGACCGGCAGCTCTGCGGGGTAGGAGATATGAAGTGTCATGGCTGGAAGCCAGTCTACTGTGGCGCCGGGTCCCCCGCCGAGCGCGCCAGCCGGCCGGCCAGCAATACGGCGTACTCCTTGAATTCCGGTGGCGAGAGGATTTCGAACTCCATGCCCAGGGCTGCAAGGTGCGCGGCGGGCTGAGCCAGGCTGTCCCAGCCGGCATGCAGCAGCGTGGCGGACCCGCCGTCGTCGGTCAGGGTCGCCAGCTGCGGGCCGACGACGGCGGCCACCTCGCCGATCGGGGCGAACAGGCGCACGACGACGTCATAGCGGTAGGGCGAACGGGTCACCGACTGCTGGACGTAGGCGGCGAGGTCCTCCGCCGGGAGCGGCCGGGGCAGGAATTTCTTGGTGGCGGCCGGCAGCGAGGCGATGCGGTCCGCGCGGAAGGTGCGCCAGTCTTCGCGCTCGAGGTCCCACGCCACGAGGTACCAGCGGCGGCCCGTGTCCACCAAGCGGTACGGCTCGGCGGTGCGGCGGTCCACCGTGCCGTCCGGCTTGGCGTAGTCGAAACGGATCAGCCGGCGGTCCGCGATGGCAGAGGACACCACCGTGAGCTGGTGCGGATCCACCGCGGCCGCGTTGCTGGGCAGTGTAGTGACGGCGGCTTTGAGGGTGGCGAAGCGCGGGCGAAGCCTGGCAGGCAGCACCTGTTCAAGCTTGGCGAGGGCCCGCACGGAGGCTTCGCCGATTCCGGCAACTGGTCCGGCGGCCACCGAATTCAGTCCGAGGGCGACCGCCAGGGCCTCGTTGTCGTCGAGCAAAAGCGGGGGCAGCTGGGCGCCGGCTCCCAGCTGGTAACCGCCCGCAATTCCGGGCGAGGCGTGGATGGGGTATCCGAGGGTGCGGAGTTTGTCGATGTCCCGGCGCACGGTGCGTTCCGTGACGCCCATGCGCTCGGCCAGGGCCGGGCCGGTCCATTCCCGCCGCAGCTGCAGCAAGGACAGCAACTGCAGCAGCCGGGCGGAGCTTTGGATCATGGACCAAAGCTTAGTCCCGCGGCTCCCCGCCTTCGTGCCTCAGGCGGGGCCCCTCGCCGCCGTGGGCCCACCCGGCGGCTCCCCGCCTTCGTGCCTCAGGCGGGGCCCCCGGCGGAGTTGCGGTCGGCTGAGTGCAGCCGGCCGGCTGATCAGAGCAGGCGCATGGTCCAGTAAGCGCTGCTGGGGAGGTCGAGGGCGCGCCAGTCGCGTTCGGAGCGGACCGGCGGGATGTGGCCCCGGCCGTCGCGGAGGACTGCCGAGATGGTGGCTGCGATAGCCAGCAGGACGATGATGACGATGAAGGCTACGAGGATTTCCATGCCTCCATCGTCTGCCTGGCCAGCTCCAAGAAACAGTGGCAGAAATGACCCATTTAGCAAAATTTCTGCCACACTGGAGATATGTTGAAATCAGTGGCTGTCATCGTTGTTCCGGGCTTTTCGATCTTCGAGTTCGGGACCGCCTTTGAGATTTTCGGCATTGACCGTTCCGGGCGGGAGGGCGGCGTACCGAAGTTCGATTTCCGTGTCTGCACCCCGCAACCCGGTGACGTCCCCATGAAGTCCGGCTTGTCGATGCATGTGGGCCTGGACCTGTCGGCCGCCTCCGATGCGGACCTGATCATCATGGCGCCCTACGGTCGCGACCTGGACGTTCCGGTGGAAGTCCTGGAAACCCTCCGGGCCGCGCATGAACGGGGCGCCTGGGTGCTGTCCATCTGCTCCGGCGCCTATGCGCTTGCCCGGGCCGGATTGCTGGACGGGCGCCGCTGCACCACCCATTGGCACTATTCGCAGGACCTGGCGGGCCGCTATCCCAAGGCCCGGGTGGATGAAAACGTCCTCTATGTGCAGGACGGCACCATCATCACCAGCGCGGGCACGGCCTCCGGCATCGACGCATGCCTGCATTTGGTCCGCGTGGAGCTGGGTGCGAAGGTCGCGGCCGCCATCGCCCGGGACATGGTGGTGGCACCGCACCGCGACGGCGGGCAGGCCCAGTACATCGACAGGCCGATGCCGAGTTGCGGCTCGGCACCGATGGAAGCCCTGCTGCGCTGGATGGTGGAGAACCTGGACCAGGAGCACAGTGTCGCCGAGTTGGCTGAGCGGCTGCACATGTCGCCAAGGACCTTCGCCCGCCGCTTCCGGGCCGAAACCGGGGCAACACCGGCGGCTTGGCTCAACTCACAGCGCGTGCTGCGGGCCCAGGAGTTGCTGGAAAGCAGCGACCTGAACATCGACGAGGTGGCGAGGGAAGCAGGATTCGGCCACTCGGTGCTGATGCGGCACCATTTCGCCAAGGTCCTGGACACCAGCCCGCAGTCCTACCGCCGGGCCTTCCGGGGTCAACTTGCCGAAGTGGGGTAGCTCAGGGGTGGGGTGGCTCAGCGCGACCCACGGCTTTCGGAACCCTCCGCCTTGGCGGATTCCACCAATTCTTCCCAGGGGCCGGTGACTTCCCGGTCCGGCAGGGTGGCGCGGTGCTGCCCGGCGCGGATCGAGTACATGAAACGGTCCGGTTCATTGGCGTTGCGCGACAGAGCCTTGGCCTCTTCCCATGGGCAGGCCTCCACGAGCGGCATCCAGCGCTCCTTGTCGTCCGCGGAGACGGCATTGACGCTCCAGACACGCGTCAGTGCGGCGATGCCCCCGCTGCGACGGACAGTGATTTTCATGCCTCACCGATCTTCGTGCTGCCCCGGATGCGGAATCCGCTGGCGGCCGGCGCTGGAGTCAGACCTTGACCTTTACAGTTTCCCACGCCTTCAGAACGGCGTCATGCTCGGCGGAGCCGCTGCCGAACAGTTCCTCTGCAGTGGCGATGGTGGTCCTGGCGAACTTGCCGAAGGTGCACGCAGGAGGGAGGGATCCACTGGTCAGGGTTCCGTACCAGATCTGCCCCGGCCCTTCCCAGGCGTTGCCGCCCAGCTCCGATGCCACCAGGTAGAACGCCCGGTTGGGGATGCCCGAATTGATATGGACCCCACCGTTGTCCGCGGTGGTGCGGACATAGCTGTCCATGGAATCAGGCTGCGGGTCCTTGCCCAGGACCTCGTCGTCGTATGCCGTTCCCGGCGCCTTCAGGGAACGCAGGGCCACGCCCTGCACGGCGTCGGTGAAAAGGCCTTCGCCGATCAGCCAGTTCGCTTCCGAGGCGGGCTGCTTCCGCGCGTATTGCTCCACCAGGACGCCGAAGACGTCGGACATGGATTCGTTCAGGGCGCCCGCCTGGTTCCGGTAGGCGAGGCCGGCCGTGTACTGGGTGACGCCGTGGGCAAGTTCGTGGCCGATCACGCTCAATGACTTGGTGAAGCGCTGGAAGATCTCGCCGTCGCCGTCGCCGAAAACCATCTGGCGGCCGTCCCAGAAGGCATTGTCGTAGAGCTCGCCGAAATGGACCGTGGCATCGAGCTTGAGGCCCTCGCCGTCGATGGAGTTCCGTTCGAAGATGTCGGCGTAGAGGCTGTGGGTATCCCCAAGTCCGTCATAGGCTTCGTCGGCTGCGGCATCCCCGACCGGTGGCATTCCTTCCTTCCGCACCAGCGTGCCCGGCAGGGTTTCGGTGGATGCGGCGTCGAAGATGGTGCGCTTGGGCGGGGCGGGTGGGGCCTGGCGTGCGCTGGGTGGCGTGGCGGGCACCGGGAGGGCGCGGGCGGCCTGCAGGCCCTTGATATGCAGCAGCGATTCCTTCGCGGCCCGCGCGATGGCTCGGAGCCTGGGTTCCGGGCGGGCGGCGAGGCGGCGCAGCATGTACGGAGGAACAATGGAACAGATCATTGGCAAACCCCTTAGCGTCTGGCGGAGCCGGTACGAATCAGCTTAGGAGCGGGCGCCGACAATTTGGCCGCCCGCCACGGGCATGTCCGCCATGGTGCCTGCGCCTGCAACGCAAAAACCCCGCCATTCCTGCGAATGGCGGGGTTTCTGTGTCCTCAAAAGGAATGTGCCCTCGATAGGATTCGAACCTACGGCCTTCTGCTCCGGAGGCAGACGCTCTATCCCCTGAGCTACGAGGGCATCCGGGGTTCCCGTTTCCGGGACGTTGACGAGCTTAGCAGGTCCGCGGGCCGCAGTGAAAAAGCAATGAAAAAACGGCGCGGCGGCCGCCTCCGGCCCCGCAATCAGGTGTCCGGCCTCCGCATAGGCTCCCGGAACTTCTCAGTATCCGGCGAAGGCATCCACCCGGACGCGCCGCGCCCCGGCGTGCCGGGCGGCGCTGCGAAGGGCCTCCACCCGGGCGGGGGATCCGGACACGTACACCGTCCGTTGGGCGATGTCCGGCACCAGCTCCCGCAGCGAAGAGCCGTCAATCCGGACCGTGCCGGCGTCGTGCAAGAACTCCGGGGGCGCGGAACCGTCGGCAAGCCGCACGAGCACCCGCGCACCCGAGGCCGCAAGCACGTCCGGGCACGCCAGTTCCTCGGCGCCCGGGGCCAGGTAGAGCACCACGATGTCACGGTCCCGCGCCGCCCCGGACGCCAGCTGGGAAAGGAACGGGGTGATCCCGATACCCGCCGCGATCAGCAGCACGGGCGTCCCGCCGTCGCGCGGCAGCACGAAGTCGCCGCCCACCGCGGTTGCCCGCAAGGGATCGCCGGGCGCCAGCTCCAGCAGGGCTCGCTTCGCCGAGGACAACGGTTCCGCCGTCCCCACCCCGAACGTCAGCTCGCCGGTGCCGGGCGCGCTGCTCAGGCTGAAGATCCGGCGTCGTCCCTTTCCATCGGAGGAAGAGTGCGGAAGGTCAAGTTCCATGTACTGCCCCGGCGTGAAGCGGACGGGACGGCCCGGCGCGAAACGCAGCTCCGTGGTGGTGGGTGTCAGCGGCCGGGATCCCGTGAACACCAGCCTGATGCCGCCGCGCTGGCCGGCGAAGAAGGCCAGCAGGTTGCCCAGCAGCAGTGCCAGCTCGGGGGAGTTCGCCACGAAGCCCAGGTTGTACGGCACCGCGAAGACCACCCCGACGACGGCGGCAAGCGCCAGCTGCTGCCAGCGCCGGGGCGGCAGGGTGAGCGGCTCCGTCAGCATGAACCCGGCGAAGAACAGCAGAGGCCGCTGCGCGAACGGCTGCCAGAGGGCCGCCCCTGGCGACATTCCGGCGCGAAGCAGCTCGCTGAAGACGATCGAGCCCGACACCAGCAGGAAGGTCGAAGCCATCAGCACCTTCCTGGTCCGGTACATGATCAGGGCGACCGCCGGCAGGAGCGCCCACAGCATCGCGGGGGTGGCCGCCCACCATGTGGCGACATTCAGGCCTGTCAGCGAAACGATGAACGCACCGGCGGCGGCCGGGTTGAAGATGTGCCGCCCTCGGAAGGCCAGCAGGTACTTCGATGCCGAGGCCAGCACGCAGGCCAGCGCCACGCCTGCCAGGTCCGGCCACGCGACCGTGGGCAGCAGATCGCTGGGCCAGAACAGGAAGAAGAGCAGCAGGCCGGTGATCAGGGAGGATTCCGAATGCGGCCGGACGCGGAAGAGCGTGGCGAAGAGGCGGCCGGCCAGGTACGTCAGCCCGATGCAGAGCGCGGCGTGCGCCAGCATGTCCGGCAGGCCGAACGTCAGCCAGCCGAGGGCGTTGAGCACCAGGCTGTATGTCCCGAGGAGCGCGAGCACCCAGAGAATCAGCCTGTACATGGTGAAGCGGCCCAACCAGGTGTCGAGCCGCGATTTGGCGGAGCCGAAGCCAACGGTCATGTGAACAGCGCCCCTTCAAAGCCCTGCGAGCAGTGCGCCCTGCCGTCCGAAAAAACCCTGAGCCAGTCGAATTCGAATTCTTCCTCCAACAGCCGTGGCTCCACAAGGAACAACGCCGTGGCCAGGGCATCGGCTTCCAAAGTGCTTGCTGCCATCGTCCAGGTGGCGACCACGGTGTCCACCGGCCTGCCGGTGGTGGCGTCCAGCACGTGGTGCAGCCCGTCACCCCAGGCCCGCCGGTTGCTCGCCGAAGCGCACAGCGCCCTGTCGCCGAGTTCGACGACGCCGATCGCCTGTGCGGGATCGTACGGGTGTTCCAGGCCCACCCGCAGCGGCGAGGGCCCGGCGTGGATCATGTCGCCGCTGCCGTCCACCAGGTAATGCGCGATGCCGTCCGCCCGCAGGGTCTCCGCCAGCAGGTCCACCAGCTGCCCCTTTCCGGCGGCTCCGACGTCGAGCACCACCGGCTCGCTGCAGCCCACCGTGCTGCCTTCCCAGTGGAGGACGTCTTCCCAGGGCGGCGCGGGCCGGGCCGGGCCGCGGGGAACCAGGGCGTAGTCCGCCCCGTAGCCGAGCTGCTCCAGGCTCCCGCCGACCAGCGGCGTCATCGAGCCGCCGCTGAGCCGGTACAAGGTGCGGAACACGGAGCCCAGCCGTTCCGCGTGATCCGGCAGGGTCACCGTTCCGGCCGCCCGCGCCAGTTCAGCGATCCGTGAATCCGGCCGGAAACGGGAGTAGCTGACGTCGTACTCTTCCACGGCCTGCAGCAAGCGGGTGCGCACTGCAGGAGCGAGCGGGGCCGGCGTCGAGATTTGCCAGGCGGTGCCGATGCCGTCAAAGGAGAAGGAATCCCAGCCGGGGTGCGGCATGGCGGTTACTTCGCCTGGGCCTTGATGGATTCGACGGCCTCGTTGAAGCCGCCACTGGTCAGCGAAGAACCCGCTACCTTGGACACGCTGAGCTCATCGAGCTTCTTTCCAACGATCTGGGCGGCGATGCCGTCCTTGAACTCGCCCTGGAACTTCCGGGTATTGGGGTTGGTGGGGTGGGTGGTGATCTCCACTCCGGTGACGGTCCCGTCCGCCAGGGTCAGCTGGACGTCCACGGTTTCGGTGCCGTTGGGCGAGGTGTAGTGGCCGTCCGCGCTGTAGCTGCCGTCCTTGTAGCCGTTGGAGTTGCCGGCCGGATTGGAAGATGCCGGGTCCCCGCTTGCGCCGGAACTACCGGTGGACGGTGTGGCCGACGGCGTCTGCGCGGACGGAGTCTGGGCAGTCGGGGTTTGGGCAGTGGGGGCGCAGGCCGCCACCGCTCCGGCGAGGGAGAGTCCGGCGACGCCGGCGAGGAGGCTCTTGCGAAGTGGCGTGGTCATGGTGTGCTCGTTTCAACTGGACAAGATGCGGGGCAGGGTTGAACTGACAGGGTGCCAAAGCGTTTCATTCCTTTGACGTCGGAACCAGCGTATTGGTTCATGCTGTGCGCAACGGCAGCCGGATCTGTGCCCATGCTGTGACGCCGGCTGTTGCAATTCCTCCACTTGCAAGCCCCGACGGTACGCTAGACGGGTGACTCCCGAAGAACTCTCTGCCGCCATATCCGCCTGCCTGAAAGACGCTGTCGCCGCCGGCGACGTCGCCCTTTCCGAATCCGATCTGCCGGATGACGTGCGCGTGGAGCGACCCAAGAACCGGGAGCACGGTGACTGGGCCACGAACATTGCCCTCCAACTGGCCAAGAAGGCCGGCACCAACCCGCGTGAATTCGCCACGCTCCTGAGCACCCGGCTCAAGGAGATCGACGGCGTCACGGCCGTGGACATCGCCGGTCCCGGCTTCCTGAACATCACCGTGGACGCTGCCGCCGCCGGCGCCCTGGCCAAGGTGATCGTGGAAGCCGGAAGCTCCTATGGAAGCAACCAGGCGCTGGCCGGCCACGTGGTCAACATGGAATTCGTCTCGGCCAACCCCACAGGCCCGCTGCACATCGGCCACACCCGCTGGGCCGCGCTCGGCGATTCGATCGCCCGCGTGCTGCGTGCCTCCGGTGCCGACGTCACGGCCGAATACTACATCAACGACGCCGGCTCCCAGATGAACGTCTTCGCCAACTCCGTGCTGTCCCGCCTGCACGGCCGTGACGTTCCGGAGGGCGGCTACCCGGGCCAGTACATCGTCGAACTCGGCGATGAGGTCCTCAAGGCCCACCCGGCCATCCGCGAACTCACGGACGAGGCCGCCCTGCCGGTCATCCGCCAGGCCGCCTACGAGGCCCAGATGGCGGACATCAAGGCCACGCTCGCCGAATTCGGTGTGTCCTTCGACGTCTACTTCTCCGAGCAGGACCTCCACGATCACGGCGCCATCGAATCCGCCGTCGCCCGCCTGCGCGAGCAGGGCCACGTGTTCGACAAGGACGGCGCCGTCTGGCTGCGCACCACGGACTTCGGCGACGACAAGGACCGCGTGATGATCCGGGCCAACGGCGAACCCACGTACTTCGCCGCCGACGCCGCCTACTACCTGTCCAAGAAGGACCGCGGCTTCCCCGAGAAGATCTATCTGCTGGGCGCGGACCACCACGGCTACATCAACCGCCTCAAGGCCATTGCCGCCTGTGCCGGCGACGACCCGGAAACCAACATCGAGGTCCTTATCGGCCAGCTGGTGTCGGTCAACGGCGCCAAGCTGTCCAAGCGTGCCGGCAACATCATCGAGCTCAAGGACCTCATCTCCTGGCTCGGCACCGACGCCGTGCGCTACTCCCTGGCCCGCTTCCCCGCTGACTCGCCGCTGACCCTGGATCCGGAACTGCTGAAGAAGAACAGCAACGAGAACCCGGTGTTCTACGTCCAGTACGCCCATGCCCGTTCGCGCGGCACGGCACGCAACGCGGCCGAGGCCGGCGTCGAACGCCAGGTGAACGGCGAGGACGCCTTCGACGCCTCGCTGCTGGACCACGCCACGGAGAACGAGCTCCTGTCCTACCTGGGCAGCTACCCCTCGATCGTGGCCAAGGCCGCCGAGTTCCGCGAACCGCACCGGGTGGCCCGCCACCTGGAAGTGATCGCCGGCGCCTACCACCGCTGGTACGACGCCTGCCGTGTCTCGCCGCAGGGCGAAGAACCCGTCCGCGACGTGAACCGCACGCGCCTGTGGCTGAACGACGCCACGAGCCAGGTCCTCGCCAACGGCCTCGGACTGCTGGGCGTCTCCGCGCCGGAACGGATGTGATCGCGTGACCGCAGAAACCGCAGCATCGCCCCTCGCCCCGGAATGGCTCGCCGTGCCGGCGGACTTGAACGCGCTTCACGCCCCCATGTGGGCGGCGGGCGTTGAACGGAACGACGCCGGCGAGCTCGCCATTGACGGCATTCCCGTCAGCGAGCTCAAGGCCAGGTTCGGCACCCCGCTTTTCGTGATGAGCGAAACCGACTTCCGCGCCCGGGCCCGCGCCTTCAAGGACGCCTTCGACGCCGCCTTTGCAGACATCTGCGGGGGAGTGGACGTCTATTACGCGGGCAAGTCCTTCCTGTGCACGGCTGTCGCCTCCTGGGTTGCTGAGGAGGGCCTGCGCCTGGACACCTGTTCCGGCGGCGAGCTCGCAGTGGCCGCCCGCGCCAGGATCGATGGCGCGAACCTCGGCCTGCACGGCAACAACAAGTCCGACGCCGAGATCAACCGCGCCCTGGACATGAAACTCGGCCGGATCGTCGTGGACAGCCTGGACGAACTCGAACGCGTGGCCAAGATCGCCTCCGCCCGCGGCGAGGTGGCCAAGGTGATGCTGCGCCTGACCCCGGGCGTGCACGCCCACACGCACGAGTTCATCGCCACCGCCCACGAGGACCAGAAGTTCGGCCTCTCCATGGCAGAGGACTCCACCGAGGAGGCAGGCCTCTCCGCAGCGGAGGAAGCCGTGGCGGCAGCCACCGCCTACCCGAGCGTGGAACTGCTTGGCCTGCACTGCCACATCGGCTCGCAGATCTTCGAACCCGAGGGCTTCGCCCTTGCCGCCGAAAAGCTGCTGGCCTTCCTCGCGGCCATGCAGTCGAAATACTCCATCACCCTGCCGGAACTGGACCTTGGCGGCGGCTACGGCATCGCCTACACCCCGGTGGACACGCCCCGCCCTGCGGCGGAGATCGCGCAGGCAATGGCCGCCGTCGTGCGTTCCAGCTGTGCGGAACTGGGCATCAAGGCCCCGCGCATCTCCATCGAGCCCGGCCGTGCGATCGTCGGCAGCAGCACCTTTACCCTGTACGAGACCGGCACCCTGAAAACGGTGCGCGTGGACGCCCCGGCGGCCGCGCTTGCCGGTGCCGCCGGGGGCGAAAACGTTACGTTCCCGCGCCGCTATGTGTCGGTCGACGGCGGCATGAGCGACAACGCCCGTCCGGTGCTCTACGACGCGGATTATTCGGCCGTTCTCGCCTCCCGGACGTCCCTTGCCGAACCGCAGCTGTCCCGAGTGGTGGGCAAACATTGCGAGAGCGGCGACATAGTTGTTAGAGATGTATATCTGCCCGCGGATGTGGCAGCCGGTGATTTGCTCGCAGTACCGGGTACCGGCGCCTACTGCTGGGCCCTCTCCAGCAACTACAACTACCTGGCCCGGCCGGGCGTCGTCGCTGTGCGCGGCGGGGCAGCCCGGTGGATTGTCCGCGGGGAAACCGAAGAAGATCTGTTGAACCGCGACATGGGAGTGGCGAATGTCTGAAGTGCGCACCTTGAAAGTGGCCCTGCTGGGTTGTGGCAACGTCGGGGCACAGGTGGCGCGGATTCTGCTTGACGACGCCGAGGCCTTGGCCGCCCGCAGCGGCGCCCGCCTGGAGCTCTCCGGGATTGCCGTGCGCAACCTCGATGCCAAGCGCGACGTCGAACTGCCGCGCGAGCTGTTCACCACTGACGCCGACACCCTGGTCAAGGACGCCGACCTCGTCATCGAGCTTCTCGGCGGCATCGAGCCGGCCCGCTCCCTGATCCTCACCGCGATCGAGAACGGCGCCTGCGTCGTCACCGGCAACAAGGCCCTGTTGGCGCAGGACGGACCCGCCCTCTACGAAGCCGCCGACAAGGCCGGTGTACAGCTGTCCTACGAGGCCGCCGTCGCCGGTGCGATCCCGATCCTGCGCCCCATCCGCGACAGCCTCTCCGGCGACCGCATCACCCGCGTGCTCGGCATCGTGAACGGCACCACCAACTTCATCCTCGACCAGATGGACACCACCGGCGCCCAGTTCGCCGACGCCCTGGCCGAGGCACAGCGCCTGGGCTACGCGGAAGCGGACCCCACCGCCGACGTCGAGGGCCATGACGCCGCCGCGAAGGCCGCCATCCTGGCCTCGCTGTCCTTCCACACCCGCTTCGCCCTGGAAAACGTCCACTGCGAAGGCATCACCAAGGTCACCGCGTCGGACATCGCCTCGGCGAAGGAAGCCGGCTTTGTCATCAAGCTGCTCGCCATCGCCGAGAAGCTGGTGGACGCCGACGGCGGCGAGGGCGTTTCGGTGCGCGTGCACCCCACGCTCCTGCCGCGCGAGCACCCCCTGGCGGCCGTCCGCGGCGCCTTCAACGCTGTCTTCATCGAGGCGGAGAACGCCGGCGAACTGATGTTCTACGGCCAGGGTGCCGGCGGCACCCCGACGGCCTCGGCAGTGCTCGGCGACCTTGTGTCTGCCGCGCGCCGCCTCGTGCTGGGCGGCCCCGGCCGCACCGAAACCACCACCGGCCACGTCCCTGCGCTTCCGGTGGAAGCCTCCGAGACCAGCTACTACATCGGCCTCGACGTCGCCGACCAGGCCGGGGTGCTGGCCCGGATCGCCCACATCTTTGCGGAGAACGGCGTCTCCATCGAGATCATGCGCCAGACCATCCACCGTGACGCCGCTTCGAACATCGAGTCGGCCGAACTGAAGATCGTCACGCACCGTGCATCCGAAGCCGCACTCGCGGCAACCGTCGAGGCCGTCAGGGCCCTCGACGTCATCAATTCCGTCACATCCGTACTGCGGGTAGAAGGGGTCTAAGTGGCTCACCAATGGCGCGGGGTAATCCGCGAATACGCTGAACGTCTGCCTGTCACGGAAGCCACCAAGGTCATTACCCTCGGCGAGGGCGGCACCCCGCTGGTCCACGCGGAGAAGCTGTCCGAGCTCACCGGATCCCAGGTGTTCCTCAAGGTCGAAGGCATGAACCCCACCGGGTCCTTCAAGGACCGCGGCATGACCATGGCCATGACCGCAGCCGTCGAGGCCGGGGCCAAGGCCGTCGTGTGCGCCTCCACCGGCAACACCTCCGCCTCCGCCGCGGCCTACGCCACCGCTGCCGGCCTGAAGTGCGCCGTCCTGGTTCCCGAAGGCAAGATCTCCATGGGCAAGCTCAGCCAGGCGATCGCCCACGGTGCCACCCTGCTGCAGGTCGACGGCAACTTCGACAACTGCCTGGACATCGCCCGCAAGCTGGGCGAGTCCTACCCGGTGTTCCTGGTGAACTCGGTGAACCCGGCCCGTATCCAGGGCCAGAAGACCGGTGCCTTCGAAGTGGTTGACGCCCTGGGCGACGCCCCGGACATCCACGTGCTGCCCGTCGGCAACGCCGGCAACATCAGCGCCTACTGGAAGGGCTACAAGGAGTACTCCGCCCCCTTCGAGTCCGCCACCGCGGGCACCCTGCCGGCCGTGTCCACCAAGACGCCGGCCATGTGGGGCTTCCAGGCTGCCGGCGCCGCGCCCTTCGTCGCAGGCCACCCGATCACGGAGCCGGACACCATCGCCACCGCCATCCGCATCGGCAACCCGGCGTCCTGGGACACCGCCGTCGCCGCACGCGATGAGTCCGGCGGCCTCATCGAAGCCGTGACCGACGAGGAAATCCTGGATGCCCACCGCTGGTTGTCCTCCAAGGAAGGTGTCTTCGTAGAGCCCGGTTCCGCCGCCGGCGTCGCGGGCCTGATCAAGAAGCACGCCGCAGGCGAGGTGCCCACCGGCAAGACGATCGTCATCACTGTCACCGGACACGGCCTGAAGGACCCGCAGTGGGCCCTCCGTACTGCCGACGGCAGTGAAGTTCAGCCCGTCAAGGTGCCGAACGACGTCGTCACCGTGGCAAGCGAGCTGGGCCTGGACGCCCGCTAGGCTCCGGACGCTAAACAGGACTGGAAGAAAACAAAGAGTGGAAACGACGCAGCCCGTCGCGGGCGAACTTACGACGCTCGCGGCGGGGCAGCAGCTGACCGTGCGGGTTCCCGGGACCAGCGCCAACCTCGGCCCCGGGTACGACAGCCTCGGACTCGCGCTGTCCATCTACGACACCCTGACCGTGGAAACCCTGGACAACGGAGAGCTCGAATTCGAGCTCTCCGGCGAAGGCGCGGACACGCTGCCCCGCGATGCCAGCCACCTCGTGGTCCGCGCTATCAACGCAGCGCTTGAACGCCTCGGATTCCGCCACAACGGCCTGAAGATCACGGCCGAGAACGTCAACCCCCACGGCCGCGGCCTCGGTTCCTCCGCCTCCGCCGTCGTCGCCGCCGTCACGGCCGCAAATGCGCTGGTTCCCGAGGACTCGCAGCGCAGCCGCGAGTGGATCCTGCAGCTGACCAGCGAGATGGAAGGGCACCCGGACAACGTCGCTCCCGCGATTTTCGGCGGACTGGCGCTGTCCTGGCAGGACAGCGAGCAGTACAGCAGCGCGCGGGCCGACGTCGTTCCTTCCGTCATCCCCGTGGTGGCGGTTCCGGACTACGAACTTTCCACCGAAACCGCCCGCGCCCTGCTGCCCGCCTCGGTGGGCCACCACGCGGCGGCCATGAACTCCGGCCGGGCCGCCCTGCTGATCCATGCCCTCACCAAGGCCCCGGAATTCCTGCTGCCGGCTACCGAGGACTACCTGCACCAGAGCTACCGGGCGGAGGCAATGCAGCCGAGCGCGCAGTTGATTGCGGCACTCCGTTCGGAAGGGTACGCCGCCGTTGTGTCCGGCGCCGGTCCCACTGTTCTGGCCTTGGCCAACGGTGAAGAGGAAGCCGCAGCCGTCGTTTCGCGGATTTCGCGCTTCGCTGCGGACAACACACCCGGCGTCGCCTGGCGCGTGCTGACGCTGGCAGTGGACGTTGAAGGTGCTAGAGTGGAACTGCACCGGCGGTAAACCGCGGGCAGTTCCCTGACATTGGACCCTGGCAACAGGTACGTTCCATCGTCCACTGTGTCGAAGTCCCTGCCGGTGTCGTCTCCTTTTCGGCCTGTCGCAGGCATTGCAGATCGACTCTGTTTCCTTCAGCGCCAGCCCGTGCCCCGCATTCCGGGGCATCGAAGACGTCATCAAATTCGGGCCTTGCTGGCTCAATAAGCGGCAAGGCCGACATCCCGGCTGCAGATCTGAACTGCAGTCCAGAACACATCATCGCGCCCGGCTCCAGTCCGGGCGACGTCGAGGGGGAAGGATCCTTCGTGACAGAAACCACTGAGCTGGCTCCAGCTGTGGACACAAACTCAGCCGCCGCACCCGCCAAAAGCAGCGGCCTTGCAGGGCTCAAGCTTGCACAGCTGCAGGCCCTCGCCAGCCAGCTGGGCATTTCCGGCGGCTCCCGGATGCGCAAGGGAGACCTCGTAGCGGCAATCTCCGCGCACCGTGCCGGCGCAAGCGCCAGCAAGGCCCCGGTGAAGACCGAGGCCAAGGCCGAGGCTCCCGCCAAGGCCGAAACCGAGACCAGGACGGCCGCGAAGGCCGCAGCAACCGCTGCGGAGCCTGCCGAAGCCGTTGCTCCGCAGGAAAACGCGGCACCGGAAGGTACCCGCGCCCGTACCCGTGGCCGCAGCCGCCGCGCAAGCAGCGACGGCGTTGTTGCCGCCCCGGCAGCAGAAGCCGCCGAGGCCGCGGCACCCGCCGCCGTCGTTGAAGCGGCAGCACCCGTTGCCGCTCCCGCAGAGGGCGCCGAAGCAGCCGGCGAGCGTCGCCAGCCGCGCACCCGCAACCGCCGCCGTGGCGAAAGCGCCACCTCTGCCGAGACGGCCGAGACCGCTGAAGCCCGCCCGGCCGAGCAGGCACAGAGTGAGCGTCAGCCGCAGGGTGAGCGCCAGGCGCAGGGTGACCGTCAGCCGCAGGGCGAGCAGCGCCGCACCGAGCAGCCCGCTGAAGGCGGCGAGGGCGCACAGCGCGAACGCCGGGACAACAACCGCAACCGCCGTGACGAGAACGACGGCGAAGAAGGCGGCAGCCGCCGCAGCCGCCGCAACCGCCGCGACCGCAACGATCGCGGCGAGCAGAACGACCGCCGCGAAACCAACACCCGCAGCGACCGCTTCCGCGACCGCAACGAACGCCGCCGCGGCCGCGCCCAGGGCCCGGATGTCGACGACGTCGAGGTCACCGAAGACGACGTCCTGCTGCCGGTCGCCGGCATCCTGGATGTCCTCGAGAACTACGCGTTCATCCGCACCTCCGGCTACCTGCCCGGCGCCAACGACGTCTACGTCTCGCTGGCCCAGGTCAAGAAGTACAGCCTGCGCAAGGGCGACGCCGTCGTCGGCGCGATCCGTGCCCCGCGCGACGGCGAGGACCGCAACCAGCAGTCCGCCCGCCAGAAGTTCAACGCCCTGGTCCGCGTCACTTCCGTCAACGGCAAGACCCCGGAAGAGCTCAAGGACCGCGTCGAATTCGCCAAGCTCGTCCCGCTGTACCCCTCCGAGCGCCTGCGCCTCGAGACCGACCCCAAGAAGATCGGTCCGCGTGTCATCGACCTCGTGGCCCCGATCGGCAAGGGCCAGCGCGGCCTGATCGTCTCCCCGCCGAAGGCCGGCAAGACGCTCATCCTGCAGTCCATCGCCAACGCCATCACCACCAACAACCCTGAGGTCCACCTCATGATGGTGCTCGTTGACGAACGCCCCGAAGAAGTCACGGACATGCAGCGCACCGTCAAGGGCGAGGTCATTGCCTCCACCTTCGACCGTCCCGCCGACGACCACACCACCGTTGCCGAGCTCTCCATCGAACGCGCCAAGCGCCTCGTGGAAATGGGCATGGACGTGGTGGTCCTCCTGGACTCGATGACCCGACTGGGCCGTGCCTACAACCTGGCAGCACCGGCTTCCGGCCGTATCCTGTCGGGTGGTGTGGATTCCGCCGCCCTGTACCCGCCGAAGCGCTTCTTCGGTGCAGCCCGCAACATCGAAAACGGCGGCTCGCTGACCATCCTGGCAACCGCCCTCGTGGAGACCGGTTCCAAGATGGACGAGGTCATCTTCGAAGAGTTCAAGGGCACCGGCAACATGGAGCTCCGCCTGTCCCGCCAGCTGGCAGACAAGCGCATCTTCCCGGCCGTGGACGTCAACGCGTCCGGTACCCGCCGCGAAGAGAACCTGCTTTCGGCCGAGGAAGTCAAGATCATGTGGAAGCTGCGCCGCGTCCTCTCCGGACTCGAAACGCAGCAGAGCCTTGAACTGCTGACCAACAAGATCCGGGAAACCGGCAGCAACGTCGAGTTCCTCATGCAGGTGCAGAAGACGACGCTGGGCGCTAAGTCGGATAACGACAAGTAGCTGCGTTTACCGCTCAAAATATGCCGGCCCCGCCCCTCCGCCGGGGTGGCTTTGGATCTGCGATCCAGAGCCACCCCGGCTACGGCAGGCCCGAAGCCACTCCCGGGCCGGCATATTTTGAGCGGTCGTTGGTTTAAAGAGAATTCCTGGCCTACAGCAACGCGGGGTCGGATACGGCCCATCCGGGCCCTCGGAATGGGCCGTAAGTGACCCCGCGTTGCAGTCACTAGACTTGTGCAAGTCGAAAGAGGTTTGAGAGATGTTTGAGTCCGTACAGGGATTGCTTGATGAGCATGCCGCCATCCAGGCGCAGCTGAGCGATCCTGCCGTTTATGCCGACCAGTCCCTGGCGCGGAAGCTGGGGCGCCGCTCCGCGCAGCTGCAGGGCATCGTGGAGGCGTACAACAGGTGGCGCGGTCTCACCGACGATCTCGAAGCTGCCAAAGAGATGGCTTCCGAAGATCCCGACTTCGCCGCCGAGGTGGAGCAGATCGAGGAAAAGCTTCCGCTCGCGCAGGAGAAACTGCGGCGCCTGCTCATCCCGCGCGACCCGGACGACGCGCGCAACGTCATCATCGAGGTCAAGGGCGGTGAAGGCGGTGAGGAAGCTGCGCTCTTCGCTGCCGACCTGCTGCGCATGTACACGCGGTACGCCGAAGCCCGCGGCTGGAAGACCGAGCTTATCTCGTCCACGGAATCGGACCTGGGCGGTTACAAGGACGCCCAGATGGCCATCAAGGGTTCCTCCAACGACCCCGCCGAAGGCGTGTGGGCCCGCCTGAAGTTCGAAGGTGGCGTGCACCGCGTGCAGCGCGTTCCCGCCACCGAATCCCAGGGCCGCATCCACACTTCCGCGGCCGGCGTGCTGGTGTTCCCCGAAGTGGACGAGCCCGAAGAGATCGAGATCAACCAGAACGACCTCAAGATCGATGTCTACCGTTCCTCCGGCCCCGGCGGCCAGTCCGTGAACACCACTGACTCCGCCGTGCGCATCACCCACCTGCCCACGGGCATTGTGGTCGCCATGCAGAACGAGAAGTCCCAGCTGCAGAACCGCGAAGCCGCCATGCGCGTGCTCCGGGCCCGCCTGCTGGCCCACCAGCAGGAGCAGCTTGACGCCGAAAGCGCCGAGCACCGCAAGTCGCAGATCCGCACCATGGACCGCTCTGAGCGCATCCGTACCTACAACTTCCCGGAAAACCGCATCGCGGACCACCGCACCGGCTACAAGTCCTACAACCTGGACGCCGTCATGAACGGTGACCTGGAACCGGTCATCCAGTCCGCCATCGAGATGGACGAGCAGGCGCGCCTGGACGCCCTCGGCGAGTAGCGCCGGGCCGGATCCGATGGCTTTTGAGAGCGGGCAGAGCCTCGCGGACGCCGTCCGCGAGGCCACTGTCGTCCTGAGCGATGCCGGCGTGCCCACGCCGCGCGTTGACGCCGAACTCCTCGCAGAGCACCTTCTCGGAGTCGGCCTCGGCCGGCTGCGGGCGATGCTGCTGGGCGACGCCCCGGCGCCCGAGGGCTACGGCGAACTGGTTGCCGAGCGCGCCAGCCGCGTGCCGCTCCAGCACATCACCGGCGTCGCGCATTTCCGCTACCTGACGCTCGCCGTCGGGCCCGGTGTCTTCATTCCGCGTCCGGAAACGGAATCAGTCGTCCAGCTCGTGATCGACCGGCTTGCCGGAATGGACCGCCCGAAAGTGGTGGACCTGGGCACCGGTTCGGGAGCAATCGCCGCCTCGATAGCCCACGAAGTGCCGGGCGCCGAAGTCCACGCCGTCGAGTTCAGCGCCTTCGCGCATGCCTGGGCAGCGAAGAACCTGCAGCCACTGGGCGTCAAACTTGTCCACGGAGATCTCCGCGACGCGCTGCCCGAGCACAACGGCAGCTTCGACGTCGTGGTTTCCAACCCGCCGTACATCCCGGCCGAAGCCATCCCGAACGAACCCGAAGTGGCGCTGCATGATCCTCCCGAGGCGCTGTACGGCGGGGGAGCCGACGGCATGGAGCTTCCGACGGCGGCCGCGGCCTCCGCGGCCCGCCTGTTGAAGCCGGGGGGCTACTTCGTGATGGAGCACGCCGAGGTACAAGCCGGATGGATTGCCGGGCACCTGCGCGAGGCAGGGTGCTGGACGGATGTCACCTCGCACATCGACCTCAACGGCAAGCAGCGGGCGACGAGCGCGGTCCTGTCACCGGGCACCCCGCGGGAGTGAAAGAATAACGCAGTGACCACTAGCTACGACTGCACCTCAGAGGAAGCACGCGCGGATGGCATCGAACACGCCCAGCGCGCCATCAGCGAGAAGAAATGCATCGTGATGCCTACGGACACCGTGTACGGCATCGCTGCTGATGCCTTTTCGCCGCAGGCAGTGACCATGCTGCTCGTGTCCAAAGGCCGCAGCCGGCAGATGCCGCCGCCGGTGCTGATTCCGCGCCTTGGCGCTCTGGACGGCCTCGCCACGGAGGTCTCCGACGAGGCCCGCAAGCTGGCAGAAACCTTCTGGCCGGGCGGACTGACGCTGATCTTCCACGCCCAGCCTTCCCTGGACTGGGACCTCGGCGAAACCCGCGGCACTGTGGCCCTGCGGATGCCCGACGACGAGATCGCCCTCGAACTGCTCAACCGCACGGGCCCGCTGGCGGTCTCTTCCGCGAACCGTACCGGCCAGACGGCAGCCCGCACCGCGGCCGAAGCGCAGGAGCAGCTCGCCGAGTCCGTGGAGGTCTACCTGGAAGGCGGGCTGCGGCCCGTCGACGGGGAAGAAGGCGTGCCTTCCACGATCGTTGACGCCACCGCGCTGCCCCTGCGCGTGGTGCGGGAGGGGGCCGTTTCCCTCGAACAGCTCCGGCAGCTGGTTCCCGGCGTCCTGGCCCTGGGCGAGGTCGCGCCCGAACCCATGCCCGAAGCCGAAGAGGTGCCCCCGCCCCCGGAAGAGCCCGAGGAAGCGGCACCTGAAGACGTGGCCAGCGAAGGCCCTGAGCCGGAAGTCGAAAAGACCCAGCCGGGCAATGCACCATCCAGCGGGCCTGCTGCCGGATGACTCCTGGAAGGGCGCATGGGGGCCGGATGGCCCCGGACGGGGTGGACCACATGGACTTGAGCAAGGACCGGGTCCCCTTCCTGGACGTGGACGTCACCGCGCTGCGGGTGGACGAACTCCTGGAGGTGCTCGAGGTCTTCCTCGCCGAAGACCGCGCCAGGCTCGTCGTCGGCCACAACCTGCACAGCATCACTTTGCTGCATTCGCGGCCGGACTTCCGCGCCCTCTATGAGCGCAGCGACGTGATCCTCCTGGATGGGGCCCCCGTGGCCATGCTGTGGGGCAAGGCCCACGGCCGGCGGGGACGGAGCGCCGCCATGGCCTACCGCTTGGGTTCCACCGACTGGCTGCCCGAACTCGGCCGGCTGCAGGGACTGGAGCGCATCGCCGTCATCGGTGCCGGCGCCGACGCCAATGCCAAGGCGGTGGAGAAGCTGCGCGGCATCGTTCCAGGTGCCGAGGTCACCGGCCGGCCCGGCGAGGCCTGGGATGGGGCCAAGGAGGAAGCCGCCGTCGCATGGCTCGCGGAATTCCGGCCCCAAATGGTGCTGCTCGGGCTCGGCATGCCGTTGCAGGAGTCGGTGCTCCTGCGCCGGCTGGATCAGCTTCCACCTGCGGTGTATGCCGCCGTCGGCGGTGCCATTGAGCAACTGGGCGGCGTCCAGAAACTCGCGCCGCGCTGGCTGGGGCGGCTGGGGCTGGAGTGGGCCTGGCGCCTGCTCCTGCATCCGGGCCGGGTTGCCTACCGCGTATTCGGCGAGCCCTGGGTCCTGCTTGGCCTCCTGCTGCGGAAGCGGATCCTGGGGCGCTAACGAGCCGTCAGAATTTCTGCTGGTCCAGCGGGCCAAAGCCCTTGCCGCGCAGTCCTGCGGAGAAAGCGCGGAACCATTCCGCGAGCCCGCGGAAATCGCCCCGTGGGAGGAAATAGCCGAGGTACCCGCCGACGTCGGCCACAAGGGACTTCACGCGACGGTACCGGCGGATGAGGTAGCCGCGGTTGCGGTAGTAGAAATAGCGCTTGAAGGCGCCTTCCGGGACGATCACATGCCAACGGGCCCCGAAGACGTGCTTCGTTTCGGAGAAGGCGTGCGGATGGCTGATCGACGCCGTCGCCACCGTGCCGAAGCGGATGCCCGCTTTGCGCAGGCGGATCATGAAGTCCACCTCGTCGCCGCGGATGAACAGCCGGATGTCCGGCACCCCCACTTTGAAGAAGACATCCGAACGGATCAGGGCACCGTTGAAGAAATGCCCGACGTCGGGCAGGAACCCCGCCTTTTCGACCTCGGCGCGGTCGTGGGTCACCTTGCCGTCGATCCGGAAGAAGAAGGACAACTTGTCCGGCTGCCCGGGCGCCAGCACCAGCGGCACCACGGCGTCGAGTTGGCGGGATTCCGCCTCGCGCAGCAGGGTCTCGAGGCAGGCAGGATCGGTGGGTTCGGCGTCGTCGTCCATGATCCAGACCCACTCGGCGCCGCTGGCCACGGCTTTGAGGATTGCCAGGGCGAAGCCGCCGGCCCCGCCCAGGTTGGCCTCGGAGCGCACATAGTCGACGTTCGGATGCTTCGCCGCAACGTCACGGGCCGGGGCGGTGCCGCTGTCCACCAGGCAGATGGCCTGGACCGGGGCGCTCTGGGCCTGGATCGCGTCGAGCAGTGTTGCCAGCTCGCGGGGGCGGTCGAAAGTCACGGCGGCAACGGCAACCGGCACGGGCATTGGGGGATCCTTCCGGAGCGGCGCAGCGTGGCAACCGGCTCGCCTTGAGGGTGCGAGTGCCGGAGCACGGCTGCTGTTGCCGCTAGTATCTTGGACAGAGTCCAACTGTAGTACAGCAATATCCGGCGGTGCGCAGGGCGTTGCGGGCACATCCCGCAACGCATCGCAAGGGCGCAAACCATCACCGTCTTCAGGAGCCGCCACGTGATCATGTACTCCCTCATGATGCTCACGGCTGCCGTGGTGGCGTATCTGACCACCTGGGGCGCGCGGCTCCTGGCGAAGAAGATGCGGCTGTTCGGGCCGATCCGCAGCCGCGACATGCATTCGGTGCCGATCTCCCGCCTGGGCGGACTGGGCCTGTGTGCCGGCTTCGCCGTCGCCTTGGTGGTGGCTAGCAATTCCTTCTTCGTCAAGGACATCTTCCGGGGCAATGCGGCGCCCTGGGGAATCCTTGCCGGCGTCCTGGTGATCGTCGCCGTCGGCCTCGCAGACGACCTCCTGGACATCCGCTGGTGGATCAAGCTGATCGGGCAGGCACTGGCCGCGACCGTGGTGGCTGTGTGGGGTGTGCGGATGACCGTGATCCCCTTCATCCCCGAACCCATCCATATAGAGTCCGAAGCGCTGCGGATCGTCGTCACCGCCCTGCTGATCGTCACCACCATGAACGCCGTCAACTTCATCGACGGCCTGGACGGCCTTGCCGCGGGCGTTGCCGCCATCGGGGGAGTGGCATTCTTCCTGACCGCCTACTGGGTGCACCGCAATGCGGTCCTCCTGGACCGCTCCGACCTTGCGGCCCTGCTGATGGCCATCCTCGTGGGCTGCTGCATCGGCTTCCTGCCCCACAACTGGTTCCCTGCCCGGATCTTCATGGGGGATTCCGGTGCCATGCTGCTCGGCCTGGTCATGGCCTCGGCCGGTGTCGTCTCCACCGGACAGATCAGTTCCGGACTCTACGATCGCGTCAACGGTATTCCCACGATTATCCCCATCCTGCTGCCGTTCGCGATTCTTTCGCTGCCGCTGCTGGACCTGGGCCTCGCCGTCGTCCGCCGCACGGCCCGGGGACAATCGCCCTGGTCGGCGGACCGCGGCCACCTGCACCACAAGCTGATCGAACTCGGCCACTCGCACCGCACGGCCGTGCTGATGATGTACGTCTGGACTGCCATCCTGGCCTTCGGCGGCCTCGCCTTCGCGATCTTCCCGTGGCAGGTCGTGCTCACCATCGACATCGCTGCGGCACTGGTCATGGCCGTCGTCACGGCGTGGCCGTACTTTGCGCGCAGGGGCAGCCGGACCCGCCAATGACGGCGCGTTAACATCACAGTTCTATCTCATGTAGAATTCTTGGTGCGGGCAGTCACTCGCAC
Organism: Arthrobacter sp. TE26545; assembly: GCF_056279005.1. The sequence goes on along the minus strand of NZ_JBWBQM010000001.1, from coordinate 2,476,342 downwards.
GCGCACCCACCCTCTTTGAGACCTGGCATCCCCTGCCTCGACGATTGGCATCCCCATGACTTCCAACGCCGATGGACATCAGTCCAAGCAGTTTGGCGTTGCCGTCGGCGGAAGCTCATTGTGGCTCAGGCTCCTTGTCCTGAGTACGACGGCGGCTGTGCTGGCCCTTGCTGTCACTGCGGTCATTGCCGCGGTCCTGAATGGCGGCCAGGGCGCGTTGTCCGTCGCCTTCGGTGGTGCGCTGGTAATCGTGTTCTTCGCGATCAGCCTCCTGATCGGCCATTTCGTCGGACGTAACAATCCCTCCGGCGCAGTGGGACTCTTCGTGGCCACCTACTTCGTCAAGGTTGTCGGCTTCGCCGTCGTCCTGTTCGTCTTCGGTGCCCCTCCGTGGCTGCACGGCCGCTGGTTCCTGATCGCCGCGGTCGTCACCGTCATCGTGTGGCAGGCCGCCGAGATCCTGGGATTCAGCAAGGCACGCCTGCAGATCTACAACGACCCCTCGCCCAGCGAAGGAGGCCACGATGGCAAAGCCTGAACACGAACACCGGAAGTCCGTTCCGGCCCCCTCCGGCTCCGGCAATTCCGACGACGCAGCCAACGACGGAAACGACGGCGGATACAACGCCGGCATCGCCGTCTTCAGCTACATCGTCGGCGGAATCATTGTCTGGAGTTTGATAGGGTGGGGACTGGATTATCTGTGGGGGACCCGCTGGATTGTGCTCCTAGGCGCTCTGCTTGGAGCCGCAGGGGGGTTTTACCTTTCCCATATGCACGGCCTCACCCGTCAAGGCTCTCCTTCGGGTGGGAACAAGCAGGCCGCGGTCCGTCCCAGGACGGGGCACAGTAATGCCAAATAATTTCACACGGGAAGTGGCCGCCGGCAACGCGGACCGATTCTCACCAAAGCCCAATGATGGACACTGCAGAGAGGAAACGCGTTGATCGCGCTTGCGCTCCCGGCCCAGGATTCAGGGACCTTCACCCCTCCCGGAATCGACGAAATGCACCTGCCGGCTATCCTGCCGTGGGGTGCGCACGAAGGATTCTCCAAGCAGATGCTGCTGGTCATCCTGTCGGTCGTCATTATCGCCACCTTCTTCATCCTTGCTGCACGCAAGCAGCAGCTGGTTCCCGGCAAGCTGCAGTTCGCGGGTGAAATGGCCTACGGCTTCGTCCGTAACAGCATCGCCAAGGACATCATCGGCGGCCGTGACTTCATTAAGTACGTCCCGCTGCTGTTCTCCCTGTTCTTCTTCATCCTGGTGAACAACATCTACGGCGCCATCCCGTACATCCAGCTTCCGAGCTTCTCCCACGTTGGCGGCGCCTATGTGCTGGCAGCCATCGTGTACGTCACCTGGATCGGCATCGGCCTCAAGAAGAACGGCATCAAGTACTTCAAGCTCGCAACGGTTCCGTCCGGCGTGCCGTGGTACATCCTGCCGATCGTCGTGCCGATCGAAATCATCTCCAACTTCCTGGTCCGTCCGGTCACCCACAGCCTCCGTCTCTTTGCGACGATGCTCGCCGGCCACCTGATCGTCATGCTCGCCGGTTCCGGCATCGAGTTCCTCGTGATGCAGGAGAACGTCCTCCTCAAGGGCGCTTCCGTGCTGGTCCTTGTCGGCGCGGTCGCCATGTACATGCTGGAAGCCCTGATCATGGCGCTGCAGGCGTACGTTTTCACCCTGCTGACTGCGATCTACATCGAAGGCGCACTGCACGCCGACAGCCACTAAGGCACCCACAGACTTCCCCTTCGGGGGATGAAGCAAACCAAACAACCTGCCACGAACGTGGCATCTTGAAAGGAAAAAAATGGAAGGCTCCATCAACGGCTCCCTCAACCTCATCGGCTACGGCCTCTCCGCAATCGGCGGTGGTATCGGTGTGGGTCTCGTGTTCGCTGCCTACATCAACGGTGTTGCCCGTCAGCCTGAGGCCCAGCGCGTGCTGCAGCCGATCGCATTCCTTGGTCTGGCCCTGACTGAAGCTCTCGCCATCCTCGGCCTGGTCTTCGCTTTCGTTCTTCGCTAAACCTGCTGAACCAAGCGAACAATCAGTAACGAGTAGATAGGACGGGTGAAATATGAATCAGCTGATCATCTCAGCCGCCACTGAAGGCGAGGAGTCCGCATCGCCCCTTACTCCCAATGTCTGGGAGATGGGCGTCGTTCTCGTCGGCTTTGCTGTCCTCCTGTTCATCGTGGTCAAGTTTGTTGTCCCGATGTTCGAGAAGACCTTCGCAGAGCGCGCCGAAGCGATCGAAGGCGGCATTGCCAAGGCTGAAAAGGCACAGGCCGAAGCTTCTGCAGCTCTCGAGGAATACAAGCAGCAGCTCACCGATGCCCGCGCCGAAGCCAACCGGATCCGTGAGGAAGCCCGCGGCGAAGGTGCGCAGATCCTTGCCGACCTGAAGGCCAAGGCCGCTGCCGAGTCTGCGCGCATCACCGAGCAGGCTCACGCCCAGATCGAGTCCGAGCGCCAGGCGGCTGTTGTTGCCCTGCGCTCCGAGGTGGGCACCCTGGCCACGACCCTGGCAGGCCGCATCGTGGGCGAAGCGCTCAACGATGACGAGCGCTCCGCCCGAGTGGTGGACCGCTTCCTGGCAGATCTGGAGTCCCAGAACGCAGGTGCAGCTAAGTAATGGCAGGTGTATCGAGCGAATCGCTGACCTCGGCGCTGGAGCAGTTGGAAGCCAAGCTTCCGCTCGCCTCGCTGCAGTTGGCTAGGGAACTCTTCGGAATCCTGGGAACGGTAGACAGCTCGGCTGGCTTGCGCCGCGCCCTGACTGACCCCTCCCGCAGCGGAGAAGAGAAGTCGGCGCTGGTCAAGCAGCTGTTTGGCGGGAAAGTCTCCGCTGATGCTGCGGAAATCATGTCCGGACTGGCCAGCTCGCGCTGGGCAGCCGCACGTGACATCGGCGATGCACTCGAGACTCTTGCCGCCACGGTGGTCATCGCCGTGGCTGAAAACAAGTCGGCCGTTTCTGCCTCCGGAATCACGGGGCTGGAAGGGCTGGAGAACGAACTGTTTGCCTTCAAGCAGGCCGTTGCTTCCAGCCACGATGTACAAGCTGCTCTGGCTGAGCCGCAGGCTTCCGCTGCAGCGAAGGTTGCTCTTGCCGGAAAACTGGTCCCGGGCGCCAGCGAGGAAGCCAAGCTCCTCATTGGCCAGGCGGTGTCCCAGCCGCGCGGGATCAAGGCGGTAAAGCTCGTCGACAGCTTCGCGGCACTCGCCGCCAAGCGCCAGCAGCGCTGGATTGCGACCGTCAGCGTCACCCGTCCGCTGACGGAAACGCAGGCCAGCCGCCTGCAGGCCGGGCTCGATGCCCTCTACGGCCGTGAACTGAAGGTCAACGTCAACGTTGATCCGGCGTTGATCGGTGGAATCCGGGTCCAGGTGGGTGACGAAGTGCTCGACGCTTCGGTCGTGGCCCGCCTGTCCGAACTCCGCCGGCAACTCGCCGGCTAGCCGGACAAGAACAACTAACTGATACAAAACCCGGTCATCGTGACAACGATGATCACGAAAACAGGAGAGCAGGGACTGCAGATGGCCGAATTGACCATCAACGCCGACGACGTCCGTGATGCGTTGAACGAGTTCGCGGCGTCCTACGAACCCGGTAACGCAGAGCGCGTAGAGGTTGGTCGCGTGACCGCCGCAAGTGACGGCATCGCCCGTGTTGAGGGTCTTCCCTCGGTCATGGCGAACGAGCTGCTTCGCTTCGAAGACGGCACGCTGGGCCTCGCCCAGAACCTCGACGTCCGCGAAATCGGTGTCATCATCCTCGGTGACTTCACCGGTATTGAAGAAGGACAGGAAGTCCACCGCACCGGTGAGATCCTGTCCGTTCCGGTGGGCGACGCCTTCCTCGGCCGTGTTGTGGACCCGCTGGGCCAGCCGATCGACGACCTCGGCGAGATCAAGGCTGAGACCACCCGTGCACTGGAACTCCAGGCTCCGGGCGTGACCCAGCGCAAGTCGGTGCACGAGCCGATGCAGACCGGTCTCAAGGCAATCGACGCCATGATTCCGATCGGCCGCGGCCAGCGCCAGCTGATCATCGGTGACCGCCAGACCGGCAAGACCGCCATCGCCGTGGACACCATCATCAACCAGAGGGCCAACTGGGCTTCGGGCGACGTGCAGAAGCAGGTCCGCTGCATCTACGTGGGTGTCGGCCAGAAGGCTTCCACCATCGCCGCTGTCCGCCAGACCCTGGAAGACCACGGAGCCCTGGAGTACACCACGATCGTGGCCTCTCCGGCATCCGACCCGGCCGGCTTCAAGTACCTGGCTCCCTATGCCGGTTCCGCCATCGGCCAGCACTGGATGTACGCCGGCAAGCACGTCCTGGTGATCTTCGACGACCTGTCCAAGCAGGCCGAAGCCTACCGTGCAGTGTCCCTGCTCCTGCGCCGTCCGCCGGGACGCGAAGCCTACCCGGGCGACGTCTTCTACTTGCACTCCCGCCTGCTGGAACGTTGTGCCAAGCTCTCCGACGAGCTCGGCGCAGGTTCCATGACCGGCCTGCCGATCGTGGAAACCAAGGCCAACGACGTCTCCGCCTACATTCCGACCAACGTCATCTCCATCACGGACGGTCAGATCTTCCTCCAGTCGGACCTCTTCAACGCCAACCAGCGTCCCGCTGTTGACGTCGGTGTGTCCGTCTCCCGCGTGGGTGGCGCGGCCCAGGTCAAGTCCATGAAGAAGGTCTCCGGTACCTTGAAGCTGGACCTGGCCCAGTACCGCGACATGCAGGCCTTCGCGATGTTCGCATCGGACCTGGACGCAGCTTCCCGCCAGCAGCTGACCCGCGGCGCCCGCCTGATGGAACTGCTCAAGCAGGGCCAGTACTCGCCGTTCCCGGTCGAGGACCAGGTTGTCTCCATCTGGGCAGGCACCAACGGCTACCTGGACGACGTGCCGGTTGAGGACATCAACCGCTTCGAGTCCGAGTTCCTGGAGCACCTGAAGCACAAGTCCTCCATCCTGACCACGCTGGCTCAGACCAACGTCCTGGATGACGACACCGTTGAGGCGCTGAAGTCTTCGATCATTGACTTCAAGAAGGGCTTCTTCGGGGAAGGCGACAACCGTCTGGTTGGCGCCGGCCACGAAGAGCACGAAGCGATCTCCGGCGGCGAAGTCGACCAGGAAAAGATCGTCAAGCAGAAGCGCTAGTTCCGTTGACCGGGCCGGCCGGAGCGCAAGCTCCGGCCGGCCCGGCACCGGGATCTTAGGAAAGGATAAGTATGGGAGCCCAGATCCGGGTCTACCGCCAGAAGATCTCCTCGACGACGTCGATGCGCAAGATCTTCAAGGCGATGGAGCTGATCGCTACCTCGCGCATCGGTAAGGCCCGCGCCCGCGTTGCAGCTTCGCTGCCGTATGCCAATGCGATTACCCGTGCCGTTTCTGCTGTCGCGAGCCAGAACGAAATCGACCACCCGCTCGTCACCGAGCCGGAGCAGATCCGCCGTGCCGCCGTCCTGGTCATCACCTCTGACCGTGGCCTGGCCGGTTCCTACTCCGCCAGCGTGCTCAAGCAGGCCGAAGGACTCAACGAACTCCTCCGTGCTGAAGGCAAGGACGTCAAGACCTACGTGCTCGGGCGCAAGGCCCAGGCGTACTTCGATTTCCGCAGCCGCCCCTACGCCCGTGTTTGGACCGGCGGAACGGACGCACCGGAGTTCGCGACGGCGCAGGAAATCGGCGCTGCCCTGCTCGAAGAGTTCGCCACCGATTACGCGGAAGGCGGCGTGGACGAAATCCACGTTGTGTACACCCGCTTCAAGTCGATGGTGACGCAGGAACCCACCGTGGTCCGCCTTCTTCCCTTGGAAGTCGAAGAGCAGGCGGTCAGCGAGTCGGAACTGCTGCCGCTGTACGAGTTCGAGCCGGAAGCCGAGCAGGTCCTTGATGCACTGCTTCCGCGTTACATCGAGTCCCGCATCTTCGCAGCGATGCTGCAGGCCGCAGCATCCGAGCTCGCTGCCCGCCAGCGCGCGATGAAGTCGGCCGGTGACAACGCGACCGAGCTGATCAAGAAGTACACGCGACTGCGGAACACGGCCCGCCAGGCTGAAATCACGCAGGAACTGTCCGAGATCGTGGCCGGCGCCGACGCCCTCAGCGCGTAACCGGTACGGCATCAGTCGCAGCCGCACCAAACAGATAAACTTAACCCCACGCCATCTACTGAACGAAGTGAGAGAGATGACTGCCACCGCTACCGAGCACGTAGCCGCAACGGCCGGTGCCACCGGCCGCATTGCCCGTGTCATTGGCCCGGTTGTCGACGTCGAATTCCCGGCCGACGCAATCCCGTCCATCTACAACGCACTCACCACCGAGGTAACCCTCAACGGCGAGACCAAGACCATCACCTTCGAGACCTCCCAGCACCTGGGTGACAACCTCGTCCGTGCCATCTCCCTGCAGGCCACCGACGGACTTGTCCGCGGCACCTCCGTGCAGGACACCGGCGCCTCGATTTCCGTGCCCGTCGGCGACGGTGTCAAGGGCCACATCTTCAACGTGCTCGGCAAGCCGCTCGACGTTGACGAGTCCGAGATCAAGGCTGACGCCTACTGGCCGATCCACCGCAAGGCTCCGAGCTTCGCGTCCCTCGAAGGTTCCACCGAGATGCTGGAAACCGGCATCAAGGTCATCGACCTTCTCACCCCCTACATCAAGGGTGGCAAGATCGGTCTGTTCGGTGGCGCCGGCGTCGGCAAGACCGTTCTGATCCAGGAAATGATCACCCGTGTTGCCCGCAACTTCGGTGGTACTTCCGTGTTCGCCGGTGTCGGCGAGCGTACCCGTGAAGGCAACGACCTCTGGGTCGAAATGGAAGAGGCCGGCGTTCTGAAGGACACCGCCCTTGTGTTCGGCCAGATGGACGAGCCGCCGGGAACGCGTCTGCGCGTGGCGCTGTCCGCCCTGACCATGGCGGAGTACTTCCGCGATGTCCAGAACCAGGACGTGCTGCTCTTCATCGACAACATCTTCCGCTTCACCCAGGCCGGTTCCGAGGTTTCGACCCTTCTGGGCCGCATGCCTTCCGCCGTGGGTTACCAGCCGAACCTGGCCGACGAGATGGGTCTCCTCCAGGAGCGCATCACCTCGACCAAGGGCCACTCCATCACCTCGATGCAGGCCATCTACGTCCCGGCTGACGACTACACCGACCCGGCTCCGGCAACCACCTTCGCCCACCTGGATGCGACCACGGAACTCTCCCGTGAAATCGCATCCCGTGGCCTGTACCCGGCCGTGGATCCGCTGACCTCCACCTCGCGAATCCTCGACCCGCAGTACATCGGCAAGGACCACTACGACACCGCTGTGCGCGTGAAGCAGATCCTGCAGAAGAACAAGGAACTCCAGGACATCATCGCCATCCTCGGTGTCGATGAACTGTCCGAAGAAGACAAGATCGTCGTGGCACGTGCCCGCCGCATCCAGCAGTTCCTCTCCCAGAACACCTACACTGCAAAGCAGTTCACCGGTGTCGAGGGCTCCACCGTGTCCATCAAGGACACCATCGAGGGCTTCAAGGCCATCTGCGACGGCGACGTCGACCACATCGCTGAGCAGGCGTTCTTCAACGTCGGCGCCATGGATGACGTCGAGCGCCAGTGGGCCAAGATCCAGGAACAGACCAAGTAGCATGGCTGAGCTCGAGGTTGAGATTGTAGCGGCGGACCACTTCGTGTGGTCCGGCGCGGCCAAGATGGTCAAGGCCCGCACCAGCGATGGTGAAATCGGAATCCTGCCGGGCCACTCGCCGCTGCTCGCCATCCTGGCCGAGGGCGAGCTGGCAATCGAGCCGGTTTCCGGAGACCGCATCGCGGTGGCTGTCGACGGGGGATTCTTCTCCGTCGACAACAACCGGGTGGTCATTGTTGCTGACAACGCCCAGCTGGGTGAATCAGCTACCGCGGGGATCCGATAGCACGACCTTGATGGACGATTCTGTTTTTCCGTTCATCATCCTGGCAAGTGCCTTTGGCCTGCTTGTTTTGACACTGTGCCTCGTGGGGGTGCGCCGCTTCAATCTGCGGCGCGCCCTCGGCACCGTGGACGCCTCCATCTGCATGGCTGGAAACAGCTGGCGGATGGGGGTTTGTCGTTATCAGGACTCCGAGCTGGAATGGTTCAGCCTACTGTCACTGAGCTTCCGCCCCCGGCACAGCTTCAAACGCAGTTCCCTGGAACTGCTCGGCCGCCGGAAGCCCAGTGAGACCGAACTGACCAAGCTGCAGCCCGACGTTGTGGTCGTTGAACTACGGCACGAAGGCGAGTCCTTCATGCTTGCCATGCGCTTCGAAGCCTATGCGGGGCTGTCCTCCTGGCTGGAGGCCGGCCCGGTGATCGGAGTCGGAACCTGGCGCTGAATTCCAGGAAGCTCAAACAGAAAGACCCGGGCAGCCTGCCCGGGTCTTTTCCGTTTGCGTGGCTCGATCAGAGCGCGGTCACGCCGGTGGCCTGCGGGCCCTTGGCGCCCTGGCCGATTTCGAACTGAACACGCTGGTTCTCGTCGAGGGTGCGGAAGCCGGAGGTCTGGATCTCCGAGTAGTGGACGAAGACGTCGCCTTCGGCGTCGTCCGGGGTGATGAAGCCGAAGCCCTTTTCAGCGTTGAACCACTTGACAGTGCCCAGTGCCATTATTCGTTTCTCCTCATTGTGGAACTTCTTCTTTAAGTCCGGCACACTGCGTGCCGCGCTTAGTCACTCCGCGAGAAGACCTGAATTCCGCCCTGGCATTGCCTGGCTGGTATTGCAGGAGCTTCACGCTCGCAACAAGTCTTGCGAGCATGAATCACACCTACACAAAGACTGCTACAACACTTTCATGGCCATTAGTGCTGGTCAACGGTCTGCCGGGGAATTCCGGGAAAATTTAAGTAAAAAGAAGGTAACGGCATTTCGGTATAAATAAGGTAATAGCCCCCGCCTTTGTGCAGGCAGCCTAAAGCCAGGCCCCTTGGCGCAGGACGGCGGCCAGCTCAAGGTCCCCGTCCACCACCACGAGATCGGCCCTCAGGCCCCGCCGGAGGCCGCCCACTTCATCGGCAAGGCCCAGCACTGCTGCGGGGACCGCTGTTGCCGAGAGGACCGCATCCGCCAGTCCGACGCCGGCCGCCACAGTGTGTCGCACGACGTCGAGCATGGTGGCGGTGCCGCCGGCAATCGAGCCGGTGGCGTCCAGCGTGGCGACGCCGCCGCTGACAGTGACGGGCGAGGGCCCGAGCATGTAGTTGCCGTCGGACAGTCCGGCGGCCGCCATCGAGTCCGTGACCAGCAGGATGTTGGCGGCGCCGACCAGCTGGAAGACGGTGGCTACGGTTGCAGGGGCAAGGTGTGTGCCGTCGGCGATCAGTTCCACCACGGCCTTGCCCGCCTGCGCGGCGCGCAGGCAGGCAGCCACGGGGCCGGGGGAGCGGTGGTGAAGGGGTCGCATCCCGTTGAACAGGTGGGTGACCGTGGGAAGTGAGCTGACTCCGTCGAACCCTGCCGACGCCAGCCCATCCCGGGCGGCCGCGAGGGACGCGGTGGCGGTGGCGTCGTCGCAGTCGGTGTGGCCCAATGACGGCGTCACGCCGTGCGAGGTCATCAGGTCCACCAGCTCGGCGGCGCCGGGCAGTTCCGGCGCGTACGTCATGGTGGCCAGTTTTCCCGCGGCAGCTTCAATCAGCTCGGCCATGAGCGAGAGGTCGGGCTCCAGGAGGTAGGCGGGGTTCTGGGCGCCGCAGCGGGCATGCGAGAGGAACGGTCCCTCGAGGTGGATGCCGGCAAGCAGCCCTTCGTCGGCCAGGCGCACGTAGAGGCCGATGCCGCGCAGCAGGTCCTCCCGCGAGGCGGTGACCATACTCGCCAGGAGCGTGGTGGTTCCCGAGCGGTGCAGGAAATCGATCGCTTTGCGTGCCGAGTCCTCGTCGCCGCCCGGGAAGTCGCCGCCGTTGCCGCCATGGCAATGCACGTCGACGAAGCCGGGCAGGAGGTAGCGGCCCGCCGGTGGCGTAGCGTTGGGCAGTCCGGTGAATCCTTCGAAGGCGTTCTCGTCGAAGTCCCCGAGCGGTCCGGCGAAGGCGATCCGGTCGCCGTCCACGGCCACCAGCCCGTCCTCGATGACGGCCCCGTCACTGACGATGGTTCCGCTGATGAGCTGGCGGGGTGGCGTGGGCATGGCCGAAGGCAGGCTCGGGTCTGTCATGCCATTGATTCTATTGGGCGGAGCCGCTCAGTCTACTGATTGCTAGTGAGCGAAACTAAAATATTTCAATCAATGGCGATCAGAAGAGCCGGGACTCGCTGTCGTCCACGCCGCGCATCGCGTCGTAATCGAGCGTCACGCAGTCGATCCCGCGGTCGTTCGCGAGGACCTTGGCCTGCGGCTTGATCTGCTGGGCTGCGAAAATCCCGCGCACAGGGGCCAGCAGGGGATCGCGGTTGAGCAGTTCGAGGTAGCGCGTGAGCTGCTCGACGCCGTCGATGTCACCGCGGCGCTTGAGCTCGACGGCGACCGTGCCGCCGTCGGCGTCGCGCGCCAGGATGTCCACCGGGCCGATCGCGGTGAAGTACTCGCGGCGGATCAGGGAGTAGCCGCTGCCCAGGGTTTCGATCTGCTCGGCCAGCAGGCGTTGGAGGTCCGCTTCCACGCCGTCCTTGATAAGGCCAGGGTCTGTGCCCAGCTCGTGGGAAGTGTCGTGGAGCTGCTCGTAGATGTTGATGATCAGGCGGTCGTCGGTCTTGGCCGACTGCACTGTCCACTGTTCAACGACGCCTTCTTCCACCTCGGCCTCTTCGGGGGTGGTGACGCGTAGGGTGGCCGGCGGGCTCATCCAGTTCAGGGGCTTGTAGGAACCGCCGTCCGAATGGACCAGCACGGAACCATCGGCCTTCACCAGGAGGAGCCGGGTGGCCAGGGGCAGGTGGGCCTTGAGTCGGCCGACGTAATCAACTGAGCAGCGGGCTATGACGAGTCGCACCCGCTCAACTTTACTGCCTGTGACGGGGTGCCGCCCGGCCGCCGGCTCTGGGGCAGAATGGAGCCATGCCCCGTTCCAACCGTCCCCGCCGCACAGGCTCCGCGAATTCGAAGTGGACCCGCGGTGCCGAAGCTCCCGAATTGGACCTGGAACGGGCAAGGGCCGGGATTGCGCGGCGGGAGGTCGCTCCCGACGGCGAATGGATCGTCCGCACTATGACCGCAAGGAACGCCGAGAAGAACTATGTCTGCCCCGGCTGTTCGATGGCGATCCTGCCGGGAACGGCCCACCTGGTGGTGTGGTCGGCAAGCCACCTGCTGGGCGATGCCGCCGGCCTGGAGGAACGCCGGCACTGGCACAACAAGTGCTGGACGGGGCGCACCTACCGCTACCGCTGAGGCACGGCAGGGCGCCATGCGGGCGGCGGGGATACCCTTGGAAGCATGACTTTCGACCCCGCTTCGTTCGTGTTCACCCAAGCTCAGGCTCCCGTGGCCATCCGCGCCTCGACCGTGTTGCCGGCGCGCCGGGAAAACATCGAAATCGAAACCGAAGACGGCAAGGTCCTGGTGGGGGAGCTGGCGCTTCCGGAATCGGGGGAAGTCACAGCGACGCTCATCACGCTGCATCCGCTCCCCACCCACGGCGGTTTCATGGACTCCCATGTCTACCGGAAGGCGTCCTACCGCCTTCCGGCGCTGGCCGGCGTCGCGGTGCTCCGCTTCAACACCCGCGGCACCCATTCGCCCCGGGGCACCAGCCAGGGCAGCTTCGAAGAGGGCATCGGCGAACGGTATGACGTCGAGGCCGCAGTGCGCTTCGCCGTCGGGCGCGGCCTGCCGAACCGCTGGCTGGTGGGCTGGTCCTTCGGCACTGAACTGGCGCTCATGTACGGTGCTGTCGATCCGGTGGCCTCCGAGGTGGAGGGCGCCATCCTGCTCTCCCCGCCGCTGCACCGCGCGACGGATGTCCACCTGAAGGAATGGGCGTCCTCAGGCAAACCGCTGACCGTATTGGTTCCGGAACACGACGACTTCCTGCAGCCGGCCGAGGCAGCCGAGCGCTTCAGCCTCGTGCCCCAGGCGCGGCTGCTGGGGGTCGACGGCGCCAAGCACCTGTGGGTGGGCGAGAAGTACGCCGCGCGGGTGCTGGACGAGATCGTCGACGACGTCACCGAAGCCGGCGCCGGTCCCGATGGCCTGCCGCGCGAGTGGGCAGGTCCGTTCGCGACGGCGGCCTAGCGCCTGGTCGCTAGTGGCGGTCCTGGCGGACGATGAAGACTTCCTTGATGAGCAGCATGGTCGCCGCCGCGGTGGGAATCGCAATGAGCGCGCCGAGCACGCCCAGCAGGCTGCCGCCGGCGATCACCGAGATGACAGCCACCGCACCCGGTACCGCGACGGCACGCTGCATGATGCGCGGCGAGATGAAGTAGGCCTCGAACTGCAGGTAGGCGAAGTAGCAGATCGCGTAGACCACCGCGGTCTGCCAGCCCAGCGTGAGGGCCACCAGGATCACCACGACCGCGGCGATCATGCCGCCGACCAGCGGGATGAACGCGAGCAGTGCGACCACGAAGGCCAGCAGCACGCTGAACGGAACGCCGAGGATGCTCATGACGATGAAGGCGAACAGGGCGTTGAGCAGGGCCACACATGCCTGGCCGATCACGTAGTTGCCCACGGAACGGGTGATCTCTTCCGAGAGGGCCTCGACCCGGGGGCGGCGGGACCGGGGCGCCAGGCGGTAGGCCCATTTCTTCATGGCGGGCAGGGCGCCCAGGAAGTACAGGCTGAGCACCAGCACGATCAGCGCGCCGAAGAGGCTGTTGGCCACTGTGGAACCGAAGCCCACCACGCCGCCGAAGATGCCGCCCATAGCGTCGGGGTTCTTGACGAACTTGTCCAGCTCCTGGCTGATCCGGTCCCGCACCCCAAACTGGTTGTCCAGGGTCCGGAAAAACTCCGAATCCAGGAAGTCCCGGATCCAGGTGGGCGCCTGGCCCACGATTTCGGTCACCTGCTCGACGATGGTGGGGATCAGCGTGGCGAAGAAGCTTGCGACACCTACGGCCAACACCCCGACGGCGAGCAGGATGCCCGCGGGGCGCGGAACCTTTCGGGTCTCGAGCCAGCGGACCACCGGATCCAGTCCCAGCGCGATGAAAAGCGCGGTCACGATCCACAGCAGGAGCTGGGCCGTGTGGGTGCCGATGTAGAAGAGCAGCAGTGCCGCGCCGACGCCGGCCGTTCCCATGAATCCGAGGTAAAGCGGGTGCTGTGCGGACATCCGGGGGCCGGGGGAACCGAAGCGGGCGTCGCCATCGTCGAGCGCGGAGTCATCGCCGCCGTCGAGCTCCGGAGGCATCTCGAACCGCAGCCGCGGCTGGGCACCGGGGAGGGGCTGCCGGAGCCTGCGGGCAAGCACGGCGAACATGCCCGCCCTGGGTGCCCGCCCGTTTGCCGCTTGGGCGGTTCCTTCCGCGTCGTCGGACGGCCCGGGAGGCGTCGGGGACTTGTGCTCATTCACGCGCTTCTACTGCCTTTGCATTCCGTGCGGCCCCGCAGGCAAAGCCGATTCCAATGTTGTTCGTCACCCTACCAGCAGCATGAATCTGCGGTTTTGCCCCGTCGCTGAGGGGAATCCGGGGGCCACGAGGCGAGCCCCGCGACCGACCGCCGGGTAACAAAACCGTTACCCTTAAAGCTCAACGACCGCTGATGATTGGTATTCCTGTGCGATTGAAGACTGCAGCCTCCCTGGCGCTGCTGGGCCTGCTGATACTGCTGGCCGGCATCGGCCAGTTGACCTTCTGGGCTCCTGCCGACACCGTGACCGCGTCTGCTCCCGGCGATACGAAAGCCGCCCCGTTGACTGTGATCGGGCAAGGCCTCCTGGACCACCAGGGCGGACCAAGCCGGATCACGATCAAGGGCGAAGGCAACTTCGTGCTGGCCGTGGGCCGCCCCGACGACGTCGACGCCTGGGTGGGCAAGACCGCCCACAACACGGTCAGCGGGGTCTCGGAGGACGGCAAGTCGCTTCAGGTCGCCAGCACCGAGGGCGAAGCAACTGCACCGGCCCCGGCCGGGTCCGACCTCTGGGTCGAAACCGAAAGCGCCAGCGGACAGCTTGAATATACGTGGAGCCCGCCGGCCGACGGCGAATGGTCCCTCCTGCTCGCCAGCGACGGCACCAAGCCCGCGCCGGCATCGATTTCCGTGACGTACCCGAATGACACCGCCATGCCGTGGGCTGTCCCGCTTATCATCTTCGGCTCCGTCATCATCGCGGCAGGCGCCGCAATGCCCCTGCTCAGCAGGTTCCTGGGTGCACGAAACGGCGGAAACGGCGGTTCCGGCGGCGGTTCCGGGAGCAAGGCGCCGGCGGAAGCCGGCCGGGAAGCTGCGGGCCCCGCCCCGCTGAAGGGCGAAGCTCCGCAGGAGAAGGGCGGCACCACCGCCCTGCGGGTCCTGCTTGCGGGCGCCCTTTCCGCCGCACTCGCAGGGGCACCGCTTGTAGCGGCCCAAGCTGCAGAATCCCCCTCGCCGTCGGCGTCGCAGGGCGCTTCCGCGGCCGCCGACGTGCCCGTCCTGGTCGACGCCCAGCTCAAGCGCATCCTGGAACAGGTTGCCAACGCCGTTTCGGCCGGTGACGCAGCCCGCGACGCCGCGAAGCTGAAGACCCGGCTCGGCGGCACCGAACTGCTGGTGCGCTCGCAGAACTACAAGATCCGCGCCAAGATCTCGGCCTACCGGGCGCCCATGCCGGTGCGCGCCAGCAAACTGCTGGGCAGCGTCGTAACCACCCAGCGCAGCTGGCCCCGCACGGTTGTCGCCGTGACCCAGGGTGACGGCAACGTCGTGCCGCAGGTGCTGACTCTGAGCCAGTCTGCTCCGCGGGAGAACTACAAGCTCCTGGCCACGGCCCCTATGCAGCCTGGCTCCTCTTTCCCCGCGATCCCGCTGGGCGGCACCAAGCAGTCTGCGGCCGACGACAAGACCGGGCTGCTCTACAGCGGAACCGAAGCCATGGCGGCACTGGCTGACCGGCTCTCCAAGACGGAGTCCGCGTTCAAGACCAAGCTGGTTGAAGGCACGGGTTCGCCGTATATCTCCGACACCCTTGAGTACCAGAAGGAGTCCGTCAAGGCGGGCAGCAACGGGGTCTTCAAGTTCACGCACACCCCGGTGCCCGCTGAGACCAAGGTCTTCCGCACCTCCGACGGCGGCGCCCTCGTTGTGGGCCGGCTCGACTTCGTTTACGCGACCACTCCCAAGACCAAAGGCGACACGCTGATCGCCGACAAGGCCGCGGCCGTGCTGGCAGGCAAGGAGTCGAGCTCGGTGGGCACCTCCCAGACGTTCGCCGAATCGGTAGCCATCTACGTTCCGCCGACCGGATCCAGCGAGCCGATGAAGCTCGTGGCCGCCTTCCGCTGGCTTACCAGCGCCAGCGTCAAGTAGGCGAAGCGGCGGCCGGTGAAACGGATAGAGTGGACTCTATGAGTTCGCCAGGATCACGACCCGTTTCCCCGGCCGCCGCCAGCCAGCTCAACCTCCGCGGCGCCGTCGACCTCTCCGCGCTCCGGCGTCCGGCGGCACCGCCGCCCGCGCCGCCGGGCCAGGGCAACGGCGCGGCCGCACCAGCCCGCGGCACCCAGGACGGAAATCCGGATTCGGGGCCGGAGGGTGCCGTGCGTCCGCTCCGCGTGGATGCCAACGAAGCGAACTTCCAGGACCTGGTGGAGCTTTCGGCACGGATCCCGGTGCTTTTCCTGCTCTGGGCCCGCTACTCGCCGGAGTCCAGCACGCTGCTGCAGACCCTGGAAGACGTCGTCGACAGCTATGACGGCCGGATCGTCCTCGCAGCGGCGGACATCGATGCCTTCCCCCAACTGGCGGATGCCTTCCGGATCGAAGCCGTCCCCACCGCTGTTGCCGTCCTGAAGGGCCGGCCTTTGCCGCTGTTCCAAGGGCCCGCGGCGGAGCACGAAATCCGTGCACTGCTGGACGAACTGCTGAAGGTCGCGGCCGAGAACGGCGTGACCGGCAGTGTCCGCGGGGAGTCCGCGGCGCCGCAGGAAGCACCGGTGCCGCCCCTGCACCAGGCAGCCTTCGACGCAATCGAGGCCGGCGACTATGCCGCGGCCGCCCAGGCATACCGGCAGGCCCTTGCCGAACAGCCGGCGGACCGTGAGGCGAAGGCCGGGCTCGCCCAGGTGGAACTGATGCAGCGGCTGGAAGCGATTTCCGCACCGCAGGCGGACGCCCTGCGCCAGCAGGCCGCGCAGGAACCGGATAATCTCGAGGCCCAGCTCGCCATTGCCGATCTCGATGTCTCAGGTGGACACATCGACGACGGATTCAACCGCATTATCTCGTTCATCGGCCGCAACTTCGGCGCCGAGCGCGAAACCGCACGCGTGCGGCTGCTGGAACTCTTCGACGTCGTCGGCATTGCGGACGAAAGGGTGGCCAAGGCGCGGCAGGGCCTCGCCCGCGTGCTGTTCTGACAGAGGGCTGTTCCGACGACGGCGGTCGCCTCGTCCGTTCGGATGAGCTTCGCGGCCTGGAGGCCACCGGAGTTCGTCCTGGCGGATGACCCCGCCGGAAAACGGCGGGGGCTACGCTGGCAGAATGAGCGCCCCGAGTTCCGGTTACCCTGTCCCAGACCCGTCCCCTGCACCTCCCGTCCCGGCCCTGGCACTGCGCGGACTGGCCAAACGCTTCGGAGACAAGATCGCCGTCAACGGCATCAGCCTCGACGTCCCAGCCGGTTCCTTCTACGGCGTCGTCGGCCCGAACGGGGCCGGAAAGACCACCACGCTATCCATGGCCACGGGACTGCTGCGGCCGGACTATGGAACGGCCTTCATCCACGGCGTGGACGTCTGGGCGCGGCCGCTCGAGGCCAAGAAGCTCATGGGCATCCTGCCCGACGGCGTGCGCCTGTTCGACCGCCTGAGCGGGGAGCAGCTGGTCAGCTACGCGGGATTGCTGCGGGGAATGGACCGCGCGGTGGTGCAAGCCAGGGTCCAGGAACTGCTCGCCGCGCTCGACCTGGGCAAGGATGCCGGAACCCTGGTGGTGGACTATTCGGCCGGCATGCGCAAGAAGATCGCGCTGGCCTCCGCCCTGATCCACGCGCCCCGGCTGCTGGTCCTCGACGAACCGTTTGAATCCGTGGACCCGGTGTCCGCCTCGAATATCCGCGGCATCCTCGAACAGTATGTCGCCTCGGGCGGAACCGTGATCGTTTCCAGCCACGTCATGGACCTGGTCCAGCGCATGTGCGACCACGTGGCGGTGGTGGCCGCCGGCCGGGTGCTGGCGGCCGGGACGGTCGAGGAGGTGCGCGCCGGGGCCTCGCTGGAGGACCGGTTTGTTGCACTGGTGGGCGGCGGCACGCGTGCGGAGGGGCTCGAGTGGTTGCGCACCTTCTGAGCCTGAAATGGCGGCTCCTGCTCAACGGCTTCCGCCGCAGCCCGCTGCAGATCGTCGGGATGGCCGTCGGCGCTCTCTATGCGGCGGGCATCGCGCTGGCCTGCGCGTCCGGCCTGGTGGCACTGCGCTGGGCCGATCCGCAGACGGCGCAGACCGCCGTTGTGCTGGGCGGCGCCCTGGTGATCACCGGCTGGGCGGTGGTGCCGCTCGTGGCCTCGGCCGCGGACCTCACGCTGGATCCCAGCCGCTTCACCACGTCCGCGATTCCCATGCGGGAGCTGCTCCCGGGCCTTGCCTTGGCCGGACTGCTTGGCCTGCCTGGCATCGCCACTCTGCTCGCTTCGCTGGCCACCGTGGTGACCTGGTCCCGCAGTTTCGTGGCAGCCGCCGGGGCCCTCGTCGGAGCTTTGCTTGGCGTGCTGAGCTGTGTGGTGGCGTCCAAGCTGGTGACGACGGCGGTGGCCAGCCTCCTTGCCTCGCGCCGCTTCAAGGACATCAGCAGCATCGTTTTCATTGTTCCGCTGATGCTGGCCGGGCCGATGGTGACGGCGGTGGTCCAGGGTGTCCGGGACAGCAGGGACTACCTGCCGGGGCTGGCCGAGGCGATTTCCTGGACACCGCTGGGTGCTGCCTGGGCGATTGGCGGGGAGCTCGACGCCGGCAACGCGGCGGGTGCGGCCATGAAGGTTCTCATCGCCCTGGCATCCCTGGCCGCGCTCGGCGGCGCCTGGTACCTGCTCCTGAAACGGGCCATGGTCACCCCGCCCTACACAGGTGGCGGCAGCAGGAAGGCCGGCAAGGCCGGTTTGTTCGGCACCTTTCCTGCAACTCCGGCCGGCGCAGTGGCGGCCCGCTCGCTGAGCTACTGGATGCGCGACCCGCGCTATGCCGGTTCGCTGGTGGTGGTTCCGTTGCTGCCGGTGCTGTTCTACTTCGGCAGTGCCCAGAGCGGGAACCAGGAGCTGTTGATCGCGGTGGCTCCGCTGACGGCGTTCCTGCTGGCCTGGTCCATCTCGGCCGACGTCTCCTACGACAACACCGCTTTCGCGCTGCACCTGGCCACCGGGGTCCGTGGCCGGGACGACCGGCTCGGCCGGGCCCTCGCCTGCCTGTCCTTCGCCCTGCCGCTGGTGCTGCTGTTCGCCGTCGGGTCCATCGCGGTGACCGGGCGCTGGGAGTGGCTGCCCAACATCCTCGGCTGCTCGCTGGGTGCCCTCTTCACCGGCCTTGGCTTGGCTTCGGTGGTCTCGGCCCGGTGGACCAGCGCGGTTCCCGCTCCCGGAGAGAGCCCCTTCAAGAAGCCGCCCGGCAACACTGCACAAACGTTGCTGGTGCAGTTCGCGGGAATGGGAGTCATGGCCGTCCTGCTGCTCCCTGAGATCGCGATGGTGGTGGCGCAGGCGGCAACCGGCAGCGCGGTGTTCGGCTGGATCGGCGTGGGGGCCGGGCCGGTGCTCGGCTTGGCCTTCTTCACGGCCGGGATCAGGCTCGGCGGCCGCTGGCTGGACCGCCGCGGACCGGAAATGTTCGCCCAGCTCTCAAACAACCGCTGAAAGCGGGCTCCGCATGGCATAGCCTCGTGGAAGACCCCGTTTCCGGGAGCGCCAGCGTAGAAAGGCCGTGAACAATGGAAGTCGTCATCCTGCCGGGCAGCAGGCAGATCGGCAGGCTTGCGGCCGACGCCATTGAGGCGCTCTTGCGGCAGAAGCCCGATGCGGTCCTGGGCCTGGCCACCGGATCCTCGCCCCTGCCGGTCTACGATGAGCTGTCCCGGCGGCACCTCGAGGAAGGCCTGGACTTCAGCCGCGCCCACGCCTTCGCCCTGGACGAGTACGTGGGGCTTGAGCCCGGCCATCCCGAGTCCTACCGGGAGGTCATCCGCCGGGAATTCACGGACCGGGTGAATATCGATCCCGCCAATGTCCACAGCCCGGACGGGACGGCGGAGGACCTCCAAGCGGCCTGCCAGGAGTACGAGGACGCCATCCGGGAACGCGGCGGGGTGGACCTGCAGATCCTTGGGGTCGGAACGGACGGGCACATCGGCTTCAACGAACCGGGCTCCTCGCTGGTGTCCCGGACCCGGATCAAGACCCTCATCGAGCAGACCCGGAAGGACAATGCGCGCTTCTTCCGAAGCATCGACGACGTCCCGCACCACGTGGTGACCCAGGGCCTGGGCACCATCCTGGACGCCCGGCACGTGATCCTGATCGCCACGGGAGCCCAGAAGGCCCAGGCGGTGCGTGACTTCGTGGAAGGCCCTGTGGCCGCGATCTGTGCGGCGTCGGTGCTGCAGCTGCATCCGCACGCAACCATCCTGATCGACGAAGCAGCGGCCTCCTCCCTCAGGCTGGCGGACTACTACCGGCACGCCTTCGAGAACAAGCCGAAGTGGCAGGGACTCTAGCGGCTAAGATGGATGGCATGACGACCCTGCCTCCGGACCCATTCGAGAACGATCCAATGCGCGAACTTTCCGGAGCCGGCACTTCCACGGCCACCATTGAGCGTGAGGAAACGCGCCAGGAAGTGGAACCCGGCGACCGGGAGCGCTTCTCCCACTACGTCCGCAAGGAAAAGATCATGGAGTCGGCACTGACCGGCGAGCCCGTGATCGCCTTGTGCGGAAAGGTCTGGACTCCCGGCCGCGATCCGCAGAAGTTCCCCGTCTGCCCCGAGTGCAAGAAGATCTACGAGGGCCTGCGCCCCGGCGACGACGGCGACTCCCGCTAGCGGGATCCGTCGCCTCTCCTGACGCTTCCCAGGGCCGGCGCCACCGTGCACCGGCCCCTTTCCTTTGCCGGGTAACCGGGGCCGCCTGATCCGGCGAGCCCCGTGGCGATCCGGCACGTCCCGGATCAGACCCGGAACAGATTGGTGTTTTTGTGCTTAGCTGGCATGTGCTGAACAAGGCCGAATCCAACACGGCCGAACCGAACGGAACAACTACCGCCGCCTCCCGGCCCGCCCTGACCGCGAAAGGTCATCCGGCCGTGCAGGGGGCAGGCGCATGACGGAGACGCTCTTCGGCGGCCTATCCCTTCCTCCGGCCTATCCGGAGCGCGCCGCCTGGGGCACGGCCCCCAAGCTGCGCGCCTGGCAGCAGGAAGCCCTGGACCTGTACTTGCGGAACAGCCCGCGCGACTTCCTTGCGGTAGCCACCCCCGGTGCAGGCAAGACGACCTTCGCCCTCCGCATCGCCTCGATGCTGATCGACAGCGGCGCCGTCAACCGCGTAACGATCGTTGCCCCAACGGACCACCTCAAGCGGCAGTGGGCGGATGCCGCCGCCCGCGTGGGCATCGCGATCGACCCCAACTTCAAGAATTCCGACGGCCAGCACGGCCGCGGCTTCATCGGCGTCGCCGTGACCTATGCGCAGGTGGCCAGCAAACCCATGCTGCACCGGGCGAAGACCGAAGCCGCGCGGACCCTGGTGATCCTCGATGAGATCCACCACGGTGGCGAGGCCCTCTCCTGGGGTGACGGGCTGCGCGAAGCCTTCGATCCTGCCACGCGCCGACTCGCGCTCACCGGTACGCCTTTCCGTTCCGACACCTCGCCGATCCCGTTCGTCGAATACGCCGAGGACAGGGACGGCATCCGCCGCTCAAAAGCCGATTACACCTACGGTTACGGCAATGCGCTGCGTGACCACGTGGTCCGCCCGGTCCTGTTCATGGCCTATTCCGGACAGATGCGCTGGCGGACCAGCGCCGGCGATGAAATGGCGGCTTCCCTCGGCGAGGCCGCGGTGACCAAGGACATTACCTCCCAGGCCTGGCGGACCGCCCTGAACCCGGCCGGTGAATGGATTCCCGCAGTGCTTGCAGCCGCGGACAAGCGCTTGAGCGAGGTGCGCCGCACGGTGCCCGACGCCGGCGGGCTGGTCATCGCCACCGACCACGAAGACGCCCGCGCCTATGCCGGCCAGCTGAAGAAGATTACGGGGCAGTCGCCCACGGTGATCCTTTCCGACGACTCGAAGGCCTCCAGCAAGATCGAGGAATTCTCCGAAGGCGACAAACGGTGGATGGTCGCGGTCCGCATGGTGTCTGAAGGCGTGGACGTGCCGCGCCTTTCGGTAGGCGTCTACGCGACGTCGACGTCCACGCCGCTGTTCTTCGCCCAGGCCGTGGGCCGCTTCGTGCGTGCCCGCAAGCGGGGCGAGACGGCGTCGGTGTTCCTGCCCTCGGTGCCGCCCCTGATGGCGCTGGCGAACTCGATGGAAGCCGAGCGCGACCACGCCTTGGACCGCCCGGAGAAGGAGGACCCGGACGGCCTGTTCAACCCCGAAGAGTCCCTGATGGCCGAGGCCAACCGCGAGGAGAAGGCCTCCGACACCCTCGAAAAGGGCAAGTTCGAGGCGCTGGATTCCCAGGCTTCCTTTGACCGGGTGCTTTTCGACGGCGGCGAGTTCGGGACCGGGGCGGACATCGGTTCCGAAGACGAACTGGACTTCCTGGGGATCCCCGGATTGCTCGACGCCGAACAGGTCGGCACGCTGCTGCGCCAGCGCCAGCACGACCAGCAGTCGCGGAAGAAGCGGCAGTCCCCGCTGGCTGCCGCCGCCACGGGAACGGTTCCGGACCACCGCATGCTGATGGACCTGCGCAACGAGCTGGCCAAGAACGTCGCGGCCTGGTCCGCGCGCACCGGCACGCCGCATGGAGTGGTTCATAACAAGCTGCGCGAGGTGTGTGGCGGCCCCGCGGTGGCCCAGGCCAACGAAGCCCAGCTGCAGGCCCGTTTGCGCAAGCTGCAGGACTGGTTCATCGGGCGGAAATAGCGCCGCCTATCCCGGAGTCCGGGGCCAGGGGAGCCCCGGGGCTATTGTTCTTCGAGCTCGACGCCGTTTTCCTCGAGTTCGGCGTAGGTGCTGCTGAGGTCCTCGGCGATCCCGGCAGTAAGTCCGCCGATCACCGTCACGGCGTAGCCGGCCTGGACGGCGTCGAGCGCGGTGGCCTTGACGCAGTAGTCGGTGGCGATGCCCACCACCACGAGCTCCTCGACGTCATGGCTTTGCAGCCAGTCGTCCAGGCCGATCGCGTCCTCCGGATCGCTGTCCGCCGGCTCCGTGGACGGCGCGCCGCCGGCGAGCCGTTCCCCCATGGGGACTTCGTCCTCCGGGGCGAGGACGCCCTCGAAGCCGGAATAGGCGGCGGCGTACTGGCCCTTCCGGAAATAGGCCTGGACGTACTCGCTGTCCAGGTCCGGGTGCAGCTCGGCGCCCTTGCTTCCCGCCCGGCAATGCGGCGGCCAGCTGTCCACCATGTCCGGATCATCTGAAAAGTGGCTGCCCGGCTCGATGTGCCAGTCCTGGGTGGCCACGATGTGGTCGAAATGCTGGTGCCGGGCGTCAAGGTAGTCGCTGATGGCCCCGGCCACCGCGGCTCCGCCCGTCACCGCAAGGGACCCGCCTTCGCAGAAATCGTTCTGGACATCGACGATGATCAGGGCCCGTGCCATGTCAGTCCTCCTCGTAGACCGTGGGAATCGCAGGCTCGCCGCGCTGTAGGCGGCGGACAACGGAAGGAAGCTCGGCCATGGCGGCGTCGTGCCGCTCCCGGGCCCGGACGACGCCCTCGTGGCCGGTCCAGCCGGGGAGGAGCTCCCCGTTCTTGATGAACTGCTGCAGCAGCTGGCGGTCGTTGCCGTCGTCCTCCGGCGGATGCCCGATCCCCACCAGTTCCCGGGTGGCGATGCCGTGGTCGTCGAGCTTGCGGAGCGCATACTTGCGGCCCCCCACGCTGGCCTTGTTCTTGGCTGCCTTCGCCACGGGGACGAACTCCCCGGCGTCGTTGCTGCGGCTGACCAGTTTGTAGACCATGCTCGCGGTCGGCGCCCCGGAACCTGTGACCAGTGACGTTCCGACGCCGTAGGCATCCACCGGGGCGGACTGCAGCGCGGCAATGGCGTACTCGTCCAAGTCGGAAGTGACCACGATGCGCGTGCTGGTGTTGCCCAGGCTGTCCAGCAGCTCGCGGACCCATTGTGCCTGGGTGACGAGGTCGCCGGAGTCCAGGCGCACGGCACCGAGCTTGTCGCCGGCGAGTTCGACGGCGGTCCGCACCGCGTTCTCGACGTCGTAGGTGTCGACCAGGAGCGTTGTTTCCGGGCCGAAGGCCTCGATCTGCGCGGCGAAGGCGTCGCGCTCGCTGTCATGCAGCAAGGTGAAGGAATGGGCCGCGGTGCCCACGGTCTTGAGGCCGAAGCGGCGGCCGGCTTCGAGGTTGGAGGTGCTTGCGAAGCCGCCGATCACGGCGGCGCGGGCTGCCGCCGTCGCCGATTCCTCCTGGGTGCGACGGGAACCCATCTCGATGCACGGACGGCCGCCGGCCGCGCTGGTCATGCGGGAAGCCGCAGAGGCGATCGCGGTGTCATGGTTCAGCACGGAGAGGATGTACGTCTCCAGGATGCACGCTTCGGCGAACGTCGATTCGACGATCAGCACGGGGGAGTTGGGGAAGTAGGCCTCGCCCTCGGGATAGCCCCATACGTCGCCGCTGAAACGGTAGTTGGCCAGGAAATCGAGGGTCTCGCGGTTGACCACCTTGTTCCGTTCGAGGAACTCCAATTCGTCCTCGCCGAAGCGGAAATTCAGGATGCCTTCAAGCAGTCGCCCCGTACCGGCCACGATGCCATAGCGACGCCCGTCCGGCAGGCGCCGGGCGAAAGCCTCAAAGACCGAACGGCGGTGCGCGGCGCCCGAATGAAGGGCTGCCTGGAGCATCGTCAGTTCGTAGTGATCGGTGAAAAGCGCGGTGCAGGGGTGGTCCCAGGCAGTGGATCTACTCACGGATTCACTCTAGTCCCCACCGGCTCCCACGTCTCGCTGCGCTCAACGCGGGGCCCTCGCCGGTGTGGGCCCACCCACCGGCTCCCACGTCCCGCTGCGCTCAACGCGGGGCCCTCGCCGGTGTGGGCCCACCCACCGGCTCCCACGTCTCGCTGCGCTCAACGCGGGGCCCTCGCCGGTGTGGGCCCACCCACAGGCTCCCACGTCTCGCTGCGTCCCCACCGGCACTCGGCCCGTGCGTGTCTGCCCATCGCCATAGAATGGACAGATGACCACACCCGTTGCCACAGGCGTTGCCAGAGGCACATACGCAGCCGTCGACGTCGAGGAACGGACGGACACCTCGGAGCAAGGCTCCACCGCCCTCCTCAGCGCGCCGGACAACCCCTGGAACCTGGTGGTCTGGAACGATCCTGTCAACCTGATGAGCTACGTCAGTTTCGTGTTCCAGAGCTACTTCGGCTACTCCGAGGCCAAGGCCAACAAGCTCATGCTCGAAGTGCACCGGAAGGGCCGCTCGATCGTGGCACACGGAGCGAAGGAACAGGTGGAACAGCACGCCGTCGCCATGCACGGCTACGGGCTGTGGGCAACCGTTGAGAAGGCCAGCAGCGCAGGAACCGGCAAGGGGGGCGCACGTGGCTAAGGCCTTCAAATACGGACTCAAGGGCATCACGGGACACCTGGAACCGGCCGAGCGCGAGCTTTTGCGCGGACTGATCGACGACGTCGTTTCGATGCTCGAGCCCCGGGAAGCCGCGGACCAGGACCCGCTCGCTGCCCTGGTGGGCCTTGACCTGGACGTACAAGCGCCCACCGACCGGGCCCTCTTGCGCCTGCTGCCCAACGTCATGAAGGACGACGACGCCGGCTCCCTGGAGTTCCGCCAGCTCACCGAGCGCTCGCTGCGGGAGAGCAAGATCGGCGCCCTGCGCGCCGCGGCGATGGGCCTGGACCGCAAGGAACTCACCCTCACCCAGGACGAGGCCCGGCTCTGGTCGATGGCGCTGAACGACATCCGGCTGGTGCTCGCCGAACGGCTGGACATCCGGGACGAAGCGGATGCCGACCATGTCCACGCCATGCAGGACTGGTCACAGGCCGAGGACGTTGAAAGCTACCTGGCCCTCGTCTACAACTTCACCACCTGGCTGCAGGAGTCCTTGGTGCAGTCGATGATGGCCTCGATGGACCGCCGCACCTAAGTGCCTGCGCGGGGGCGTGTCAAGGGGCCTTCCTGTGATGAAGCAGACATGAGGCGCTGATCGCAACGCATGGCTGCACTTGGCGGCTGTGCTTTATTCTCGAAGAATTATGAATTCAGCATCGGGCACGGCAAACGCTCCGGCAGGGGATCCCCAGCAGCGCACCGCGGGCGACGACGCGCTGGCATCGCGTCCCATCGGCGTTTTCGACTCCGGGGTAGGCGGCCTCACCGTGGCCCGGTCCATCATCGACCAGCTGCCCAACGAATCCATCCTCTACGTCGGGGACACCGCCAACGGTCCCTACGGACCCCTCCCGATCGCCGAGGTGCGGGCCAATGCGCTGGGCGTCATGGACGAACTCGTGGACTCCGGCGTCAAGCTGCTCACCATCGCCTGCAACTCGGCGTCGGCGGCCGTGCTCCGTGACGCGCGCGAACGCTACACGGCCCGCTACGGCATCCCTGTTATCGAAGTCATCCAGCCAGCCGTCCGCCGCGCGGTCGCCGCCACCCGGAACGGCAGGGTCGGCGTCATTGGAACCTCTGCCACAGTGGGCTCCCGGGCCTACGAGGACACTTTCGCCGCGGCCCCGGACCTGGCCATCACCTCCGTTGCCTGCCCTGAGTTCGTCAGCTTCGTCGAGGCTGGCATCACCACAGGCCCGGAACTTCTTGCCGCCGCCGGGAGCTACCTGGAACCGCTCAAGCAGGCCGGCGTGGACACCGTAGTGCTGGGCTGTACCCATTACCCCCTGCTGACCGGCGTCATTTCCTACGTCATGGGCGAGGACGTCACGCTCGTTTCCAGCGCCGAAGAGACGGCCAAGGATGTCTACCGTGCCCTGGTCACCTACGGCATCCAGCGCAGCGGCGGGGAAGCACCGACCCACGACTTCATGGCCACAGGCGACGCCGCCCAGTTCGAGACCCTGGCCCGCCGCTTCCTAGGCCCGGAGGTGCTCTCCGTCCGCCACGTCGACCATGTCGCGGCCCAGTACCCCACCGGCAGCCTGGCCCGCATCACCCCGGAGATGCTGGAGGCTGCCCGCATTGGCGGCCACCGCCAGCGGACCTCCAACTTCGTGGATGCCCGCACCGGTGCAGAACCGGGAGGTTCCCGGTGAAACTGACCATTGTTGGCTGTACCGGCTCGTTTCCCGGCCCGGGCTCGCCGGCGTCGTGCTATCTGCTGACGGCGCACGACGGCGAGCGGCAATGGAAGATCGTCATGGACCTGGGCAGCGGGGCACTGGGCGCCATCCAGCGTTACACCGATCTCGAGGACATCGACGCGATCTTCCTGACCCACCTGCATCCGGACCACTGCATGGACCTGTGCGGCCTGCACGTTGCCGTGCGCTGGAAGCCGGGCGGCTGGGGCCGGGACCGCATCCCCGTCTGGGGCCCGGCGGCCACCGCCGACCGCATGGCCACCGCGTACGGGCTGGACCTGGACCCGGGCATGCATGAGGAATTCGATTTCACCAACTGGGCCGAGCGCAAGCCGGTGCAGATGGGACCATTCACCGTGACGCCGTTCGCCGTGAACCACCCCGTGGAAGAGGCGTACGCCCTGCGTGTGGAGGTGACCGAGCCCGGCAAGGACGGCGACCCTGTCACCCGGGTGCTGACCTACTCGGGGGACACCGACAGCTGCCAGGGCTTGGAGGACGCGGCCAGGGGAGCGGACCTGTTCCTCTGCGAGGCGGCCTTCGAGGAAGGCCGGGACGACGGCATCAAGGACGTGCACCTTACCGGGAAACGTGCCGGGCAGGCTGCCACGGCAGCCGGGGCGCGCCGTCTCCTGCTGACCCACATCCCGGTCTGGACTTCGCAGACCGAGGTGCTGGCGGAGGCGAAGCCCGAGTTCGACGGGGACGTTGCCATCGCCGTCGCGGGGGTGCATTACACCGTCTGAGGCGGCGGGTCCGAACGATAAGCTGGAGGCATGACTTCAGAAGCCACCACTGCCCCCGTTGTTCGTGCCGACGGACGCGCCCCCGACCAGCTGAGGCCCATCAGCATCACCCGCGGCTGGTCCAAGCAGGCCGAAGGTTCCGCGCTGATCGAGTTCGGCAACACCAGGGTCCTGTGCACGGCTTCGCTGACCGAGGGCGTGCCGCGCTGGCTCAAGGGCGAAGGCCGCGGTTGGGTGACGGCCGAATACGCCATGCTTCCGCGCGCCACCAACACCCGTTCCGACCGTGAATCCGTCAAGGGCAGGATCGGCGGACGCACCCACGAGATCTCCCGGCTGATCGGCCGCTCGCTGCGTTCCATCATCGACACCAAGGCCCTGGGCGAGAACACGATCGTGCTGGACTGCGACGTCCTGCAGGCCGACGGCGGCACCCGCACCGCAGCTATCACCGGCGCCTATGTTGCGCTTGCGGAGTCCATCCGTTTTGCCCGCGAGAACAAGATCATTCCGGCATCCTCCCAGCCGCTGACGGACACCATTGCCGCCGTGTCCGTGGGCATCATCGACGGCGTGCCGATGCTCGACCTGCCGTATGTGGAAGACGTCCGCGCTGAAACCGACATGAACGTAGTGGTCACCGGTTCCGGAAAGTTCGTGGAGGTACAGGGCACCGCCGAGGGCGCGCCCTTCGACCGCGATGAACTCAACGCCCTGCTGGACCTCGCCTTGCTCGGTACCTCCCAGCTGGCCGCCATCCAGCGCGAGACCCTGGCGGAGGCCCCGTGAGCGGTCAGCCCCGCCTGGTCCTCGCCACCCACAACCAGGGCAAGCTGCGGGAACTGCGCGAACTGCTCCGCGGCCAGGTCCCCGGGCTCGACGTCGACACCCAGGTGGTCGACGCGGGCGCGGCGGGTGCCCCGGACGTTGTCGAAGACGGCGTGACCTTCGCCGAGAACTCGCTGCTGAAAGCCCGGGCCGTCGCCGAAGCGACCGGACTGGTGGCCATCGCCGACGACTCCGGCTTGGCCGTGGACGTCCTGGGCGGTGCGCCCGGAATCTTCTCCGCGCGTTGGTCAGGACGGCACGGTGACGACACCGCGAACCTGCAGCTCCTGCTGGCCCAGCTCTCCGATGTGCCGGACAGCCACCGCGGCGCCGCGTTCATCTGCGCCGCAGCGCTCGCCGTGCCCGGGGACGACGGCAGCGCCCGCGAGGTGGTCGAATACGGCCAGCTTGAAGGCACCCTGCTGCGCGAACCGCGCGGTGAGGGCGGTTTCGGCTATGACCCCATCCTGCAGCCCAGCGGCATGGACCGCAGCTGCGCGGAACTGAGCTCCGAGGAAAAGAACGCCATCAGCCACCGGGGCCACGCGTTCCGGGCACTCCTTCCGGCCATCGTCGATGCTCTGAAGTAGGGCGAAGAGCAAAGCAATGGCACCCTGCGGGGCAGGGTGCCATTGCTTTTGCGGGTTTTCGTAGGGCGCTGCGCTCAGCGCTCGTGGCGGGGGCCGCCGTCGTGCTCGTCAATGAACTCTTCCACCGGATCCGTGCCGTCGGCCGCGGCCCTGCGCTTGGCCAGGAAGCCGCGGAGCACCTCAATGCCCACCGGGATGACGGAGATCAGGACGATCACGATGAAGATGATGTCGAGGTTGTCGCGGACCCACGGGACGCGGTCGCCCAGCAGGAAGCCGAGCAGCGTGACGCCGCCGCCCCACAGGAGCGCGCCGATCACGTTGAAGATGAAGAACTTGCGCTTATCCATCTGCGCCACCCCGACAATCACGGGAACGAAGGTGCGGATGATCGGGACGAAGCGGGCCAGGATCAGGGCCTTGCCGCCGTGCTTTTCGAAGAAGGCGTGCGCGCTTTCCACGTTCTCGCGCTTGAACAGCCTGGAATCGGGCTTGTTGAAGATCGCGGGGCCGGCCTTGGAACCGATGAGGTAGCCGGTCTGGTTGCCGATGATCGCGGAGACGATGATCAGTGCCGCGAGGGCCCAGATGTTGAACTTGATGGTGTCGGTGGCCACCAGAAGGCCTGCGGTGAAGAGCATGGAATCACCCGGCAGGAAGAAGCCCACCAGCAGGCCGGTTTCGGCGAACACGATGCCGCAGACAAGCAGCACGACCCACGGGGCCAGGGCAGGATCGGCCAGGAAAACCTGGGGGTTCAGCCAGTCGGGGAGGATCGAGGCCATGTGGGGCTGCACGGGGCCGGCGCCTCCCAAGGTGGATACGGCAAAGTCGCTTATCGCAGAAAGGGTCACCTTTCAAGGGTACGTGACCGGCGGGTGTCGGAGCCTTGGGGTGGGCCGGCCGGCCCGGACTCTGCCTGTACCCTTGACAGGTGGCATTGGACTTTACGGCGATCGACTTCGAAACGGCCAACGGCTTCCGGGGATCACCGTGTTCGGTGGGGCTGAGCAAGGTACGGGGCGGCGTGGTGGTCGAAGAAGCGTCCTGGCTGATGCGTCCGCCGGAACACCATGACCACTTCGACTTCCACAACACGCGGATCCACGGCATCCGTGCCGAAGATGTGGCCGGGGCGCCGCGTTTCGGCGAGCTGTTCCCGGAAATCGCCGGCTTCATCGGTGACGACATCCTGGCCGCTCACAATGCGGCCTTCGACCTCGGCGTGATCCGTTCCGGCCTTGAGGTGTCCGGCCTGTCCGGCCCGGCCTACGACTACGTCTGCACGGTGATGCTGTCGCGCCGCTGCTATTCCCTGGTGTCCAACTCGCTTCCTTATGCGGCCGAGGAGGCCGGGGTGCCGCTGGTCAACCACCACGACGCCGCGGAGGACGCCCGGGCCTGTGCCGGCATCCTGATCGACATCGCCCGCCGCAACCAGGCCAACAGCATTGCGGAGCTCTACCTTTCCCTCGGCCTGGCCGTTCCCACGCAACGAGCCATCCGGCCCGGGGACGCCCTGTCCAAGCAGACGCTCGCCGCGATCGCCGGGCGGGGGAGTGCCAGCGTGCTGGGTGCCGGATCGGCCAGGACCGCTGCGGCAGGAGGAAACGCCGTCGGGCTGTCCACCCGGGGCTGGGGTGCCTGGCCGGAGGAAGGCCCCAACCCTCAGCCCAATCTTGCCGCGGAACCCGGCCACCCGCTGTTCGGGCAGACGGTGGTGTTCACGGGGGACCTCGCCATCGCAAGGCCCGAGGCCAAGCAGCGTGCCGCCGAAATGGGCGCGCGCCCCGAAAGCCGGGTGACCGGCAGGACCACGGTGCTGGTGGTGGGCGATGGTTTCGTTGCCGACGACCTGCGCAGCGGCAGGCTGACCGGCAAGGCGAAGCGCGTGCTTGAACTGCACGGCCGCGGCCAGCAGATCGAGGTGCTCTCCGAAGGGGAATTCCTGCAGATGGTGGGCGGCGCCTAGCGCTGCCGCTGGTTTCATACGGCGCAACAATGCTTCCCCTGCCGGGGCGGGCGTCCCTAGCCTTGAGCCATGGCGGAGCAGACCACGGCCCAGCAGGGCGCAGGCACCACCCGTAACCCGGGAACCACCCGTAGGGGCGGGATCTTTGCGTTCCCCAACCCTGTCAACGAATACGCGGCGCGGATCACCGCCGGGCTCGTCGTTGCGGCCGCGGTGGCGACCCTTGCCACCGGCTTCGGCCCCGGGCTGGTCCTGATCGCGGGCGGCTTCTGGCTCCGCGTGCTGTTCGGCCCGCGGATCTCACCGTTCGCCCTGTTGTCGGTCAAGGTCCTCGCACCGCGGATCGGGCGCGCAAAGCTTGTGCCGGGCCCGCCCAAGCGCTTCGCGCAGGGCATCGGCGCCGGCCTGGGCACCGTTGCGGCGGCCCTGTACTTCCTCGGCTTCGGCACGGCAGCCTGGATCCTGCTGGGTCTGCTGATCGTGGCGGCCTCCCTCGAAGCCTTCCTTGGTTTCTGCCTGGGCTGCGCCATTTTCGGCCTGCTGCAGCGCCGGGGCCTGATCCCCGCGGACATCTGCGAGGCCTGCAACAACATCGAGCTGCGCCGGCTCTGAGCCTGCTTAGCCTGGGCCCGTTCCGTCAGGGTTCCCTGGCCGGGCGAAGCGATGTCAGGGGCCGGCCGGGAGGGTGACGGCGATCAGCCGCTCGCCCATGCCGCGGATCAGTTCCGGTGCTTCCAGGGCGGCGAGCCAGTCGGCGGGCAGGGCTTCCTCGCCATACCGGGCACCCAGGATGTTCCCGGCGATGGACGCTGTCGAATCGCTGTCCCCGCTGTGGTTGAGCGCCAGCGCCACGGCCTGGCGGAAGTGTGCGGCAGGGTCCTGTCCGGCGCCCTGTTCCGTCGCCAGTACCGCATAGAGCCCGACGGCGAGGGCCTCTTCGGCGACCCAGCCCTCACCCAGCTGCCCCGTCAGTTCCTCCGGGCTGAGCGCGGCGCCCGACGGCAGCCCGAGCGCCGCTAGGTCGAGGGCTTGGCGCAGCCGCTTCATGAGCTCGGGGTCGGCATCGGGCCTGCGTTCAAGGAGCTCCAGGGCGTGCTGCGCGGCATCCTGGACCTCCGAGCCGCCCATGAGCCGGTGGATCAGCACGCTGAAGGCTCCTGCGCTCTGGCGAGCCGAGGGGTGGCCGTGCGTCAATGAGGCCGCATCGGAGCTGAGCTTGTAAACGGTGGCTTCACTGATGTGCGGGATGAGCCCGAACGGTGCCGAACGCATCACCGTGCCGCAGCCCTTGGACTCGGGGTTCACGGGACGGGCGACCGTTCCCATTTGGCCGCCGGCCAGTCCGCTCAGGCAGGCGTTGCCGGGGTGGCGCTGGTGCCGCAGGACCTCGTGGCCGTCGATCCAGCGGGGCTGGGGAGCCGGGGCCGAGGACGGGGTCTCCACGCCCTGGGTGGCGAGCCAGCGGAGGTAAGCCAGCCAGAGGCATGCGACCTCATCCGCGGCCACGCCATCGTTCGCCCATTCGAGCGCCTCCAACAACCCGTCGACGGTGTACAGGGTCATCTGGGTGTCGTCCGAAAAGTGGCTGCCGCCGTCGAGCTGTCCGAAGGAGGTGAGCCCCTCGGCGCCGAACCTGGCCCGGATGCTGTCGATCGGATCGAATTCGACGGCGTAGCCGAGGGAATCGCCCAGGGCGCCGCCCAGAAGGCAGCCCAGGATCCGGGACTGCGGGGTGGGCGCGGAGGAAGTCACAGGGGGAACGCTCATGCCTGTAAATCTACCGTGGCTGCGTAGGGTTCCGGACGCCCGTTCCCGCCCGGCCAGTCCGCGGCAGGTGGGCCGCGCGGGCAACGGATCGCGCTGGTACGGTGGCACACGGGAAGAGGAGGACGCAGATGCGTGAGCCCGAATGGCGCAAGACCGGCAAGACCCCGGACTACCGTTTTTCACTGGCGAATGAACGGACTTTCCTCGCCTGGATCAGGACCTCCCTGGCACTGCTCGCCGGGGCGGTGGCGATCGACCAGCTGGCACCCGATATCGCACCGCGCACCGTGCGCATCGTGCTGTGCCTGGTGCTCGCCGTGGTGGGCGCCGGGCTCGCCTTCATGGCCTACCGCCGCTGGGGACTCATGGAGGCGGCCATGCGCCAGGACGAGGCACTGCCGTTCTCCCGCGTGCTGCTGTTCATGACCATCGTGGTGGCGGCGGCTGCCTTTGTCTTCGCGGTGCTGATCCTGGTGGCAAGGTGATCCTCGCGCCCCGGGATCCCGGCCTGCAGGCCGAACGGACCATGCTGTCCTGGCGCCGCACCCTGCTGACCCTGTTAGTGGTGGACCTGTTTGTCTGGCGCAGTTGGCTGGCGGCCGCAGCCGGCGACGGCGGAACTTCCGGCGCGTTCTACCAGGGCATCTGCGCGGCCGCGGCAGCCGCGGCAACCATCGTGCTGGGATGCGTCGTCTGGGCCCGCTCCCGTCAGTTGTCCGGCTCCCACGGATACAGTGCGGCGGCCGGCGCCGCCGCGGCACCGTCCGCCGCGACGATGCGGCTGTGCACCCTGGCCGTCCTGGTGCTGGGTGCCGCCGCGCTCGCAGCAGTGGCACTGGGGCACTAACGTTCGGCCCTTCCCAAACTCCGCAAGCTCAGTTCGGGGCCCTCGTGTCCTCTCTTAGCATTCAGGAACTGCACAGAATCTGCTGGCAGGATGCTGGAGGCGAATGCCTCTCCCTGTTCCATTCCTG
Source organism: Arthrobacter sp. TE26545 (assembly GCF_056279005.1). The sequence continues at coordinate 2,442,826 of NZ_JBWBQM010000001.1, read as the reverse complement.
CCCCGCACGGACCCCTGTCCGGCGGGCCGCCACCGGACAGGACACCCCCGATGCGAAGGATTTTCCCGAGATGACCTCAACTGTGTCCGCTTCCCGCCCCGGCAGCAGCCGCTTGCTTGCCCGGGCCGCCGCAGAGGCACTGGGAACCCTGTTCGTCGTCGTGATAGCACTCGGGGTTCCGGTCCTTACCCTGCCCCAGTCCAGCCCGCTTCCGGCGCCGCTGGCCGGCGGCCTGGCCGTCACAGCGGCGATGGTTGCCTTCGGCGCCTTGTCCGGAGGACACTTCAACCCGGCCATCACGGTGGGCAACATGGTCGCCGGCCGCACCCGCTTCGCCGATGGCCTGGCCTACCTCGCCGCCCAGCTGATCGGCGGCATCCTGGGGGCCTTCCTGCTCTTCGCCGTGATCCTTAGCATCCCGACGATCCCCGACAGCCGGGCCGCGTTCGACACCGTGGCCTCGGGCTTCGGCGAGCACTCCGTCATCCAGGCCTCCATGGCTGCAGCCCTCCTGCTTGAGGTCGTCGGAGCCGCCGTGCTGGTGGCTGTATATCTGGGTGCCGCATCGAGCAAGCATGCGGAGGGGCGGAAAGGCTCGGCCCTGGCTGCGCCGATCGCCGTCGGCCTGACCGTTGCGGTGCTCCTGCAACTCGGACAGTCCGTGGGCAACCTCGCGTTCAACCCCGTCCGTGCCACAGGCGCCGCACTCTTTTCGTCGGGCTGGGCTGTGGGCAGTCTGTGGCTGTTCTGGGTGGCCCCGCTGTTTGGCGCCGCCATCGCCGGCCTTGTGTTCCGCGCATTCGTGCTGTTTTCGGCTCCGGGTCCGGCCGCCGGTGCGGTTGATCCGGCTACGGCTTCCGCCGATGAGAACCTCCGGTCCGACGCCGGAACCGTGTCCGACGCCGGAACGGTGTCCGACGCCGGAACGGACCAGGACGACGCGGCGGCTGCTCCCGCCGCCCCGGCCAAGCGGGACGAAGCCCGCGACTTCTTCGACGGCAAGCGGGACTGAACAGGATTTAGAGGGGCGACACACCGCAGTGGAGCACCCCGTTGCGCCGTGTCGGCGGGCCGCTGGCCAATAATGTCGGTGCCGCCCCCTAGCTTGGAAACATGAGGCTTCTTCACACATCGGACTGGCATCTGGGCCGTTCCTTCCACGGCGTCGGGATGCTCGATGCCCAGCGTGGGATCATCGACCAGCTCGTAGAGTTCGTCCGCGAGCAGTCCGTGGACGTGGTGTTGATTGCCGGCGACGTCTACGACCGTGCCTTGCCCGGCCTGGACGTCGTCAAGCTGCTGGACGACGCCCTGGTCGGGATCACTGGAGCCGGTGCGAAGGTGGTGCTCACCAGCGGAAACCACGATTCCGCCATCCGGCTCGGCTTCGCCTCACGCCTGCTCGAGCGCGGGGGAGTCCACCTGCGTACCCGGATCGAAGACCTTGATTCTCCGGTGCTGTTTTCCCTCGGGGAGCAGGGTGCACAGGCAGTCAGTGCCGAGGCCCCCACCGGCGCAGAGGAATCCGGGCCGTTGCTGGCGGTCTACGGAATCCCCTACCTTGAGCCGCGGCTCGTGGCTGGAAAACTGGAGGCAGCTGCCAATCATTTCGACGTGACCGAGGCAGCCTTGCAGAGGATCCGGACGGACCTTGCAACGCGGAACGGCTCCGCCACGGTGCACGCGGTGGTCCTCGCCCACACCTTCGCTAGCGGCGGGATCAGCTCGGACAGCGAACGTGAATTGAGCATCGGCGGGCTCGGCGCCGTACCCCTGGACCTTTTCGAAGGATTCGCCTACACCGCTTTGGGCCATCTCCACGGCCGCCAGGAGCTGGCGCCGAACGTCCGCTACTCCGGCTCACCCTTGGCCTACTCATTCTCCGAAGCCAGGCACCGGAAGGGTGCCTGGCTTGTCGACATCGGACCGGACGGTGCAACGGACGTTTCCGAGGTCCTTTGGCGTGCCCCGCGCGAGCTCGCCGTCCTCCGCGGCCGGCTGGCGGAGCTCCTTGAATCCCCCGAACATGCGTGGGCCGAGACCGCCTACTGCCAGGTCACTCTGACCGACCCCGTGCGTCCGCCCCAGGCCATGGAACAGCTGAGGGCACGTTTCCCGGACACCCTTGTTCTCGGATTCGAGCCCGAAGGCAGAACGGAAAAAGGCAAAGCCAGCTACAGCAGCCGCCTGGCGGAGGCCCAGGACGACCTCGGGGTGTGCTGCGGTTTCCTGGACCATGTCCGCGGGCGCTCCGCTGACGTACGGGAAACAGCTGTTCTTCGCGAAGCACTGGAAACAGTCCGCCTGGAAGGAGCCGAGCTGTGAGGATCCACCGCCTGGAAATCGAAGCCTTCGGTCCCTTTGCCGAAGTCCAGTCCATCGACTTCGACCACCTCGGTGCCCAGGGGCTGTTCCTCCTGAACGGCGCTACCGGCGCGGGGAAGACCAGCGTCCTGGACGCCATCTGCTTTGCACTCTACGGATCGGTGCCGGGTGCCCGTCAGGAGGGCAAACGCCTGCGCAGCGACCATGCCGATCCGGCGTCAGAGCCGCGTGTGCTCTGCGAATTCTCGGCCCGTGGACGGCGTTTTGAGGTCACCCGATCCCCGGCCTGGGACCGCCCCAGTGCTCGTGGGCGCAAAGGCTTCACCACCCAGCAGGCAAAGACCCTCCTCCGCGAATTCGTGGCTGGTTCGTGGGAAGAGAAGTCTTCCCGCAACGATGAAGCCGGAGCGGAAATCACGGAGCTGCTGGGCATGGACCGTGAACAGTTCACCAGGGTGGTCATGCTTCCCCAAGGTGATTTCGCGGCGTTCCTGCGGTCCAAGGCAAGCGACCGCCTGGCCCTGCTGCAGAAACTATTCGGTACAGCCCGCTTCGAGGCCCTCGAACAGCAACTCGCCTGCCAGGCGCAGGACGCCCGGGCCGTGGTTGAATCGGAAGAGGGCGGCCTTCTTTTGCTGATGCAGCGTGCGGAAGCGGAGTTCGCCGAGCTTGGAACTGCGACGGCGGAACCGGCGGTCTCTGACGATGCTTCCGGGACTGCGCCGGAGCGCAGGCTCGAGGCAATGGAAGACGCCGCACGCACCGAGCTGGCAGCGCGCCGCCAAGCCGCGGGAGCGGCAGAGGCAGCGAGCCTGCAACTCGCGGACAGGCTCCAGGCCGCGCAGGAACGCAGCCAGCGCCATGCCAGGCTCCAGGCCGCCACCCTGCGCCGCGAGGCACTGCTCGCGGAAGCGGACGCCGTCCACCAGTCCCGGGAACGGCTCGGCCGCCATGCGAAGGCCACAGTGCTCAGCGGGCACATGGACGCTCTGGACAGGGCGGCGGCCGCGCGTTCCGCCGCGGCCGCCGCACTGGTAGCGGCCCGGGAACGGCTTCGGGCAGGATCCGGGGACTGCGGCGATCCCGTCGTAGCGCTGGCCGGGGTCCAGGAACAGCTTGCCGTCCTGGACGCCCGGGTTCCGGACGAACAGAGGCTGCGGGAGATTGCGGCGCGCCTTGAAGCACTCGACGCCGGGAAGGCGCGGCGGGAGGCCGACGTCGGGCTCCGGAACACGGAACTGTTCTCCCTCCGGGAAGAAGCAACGGACCTGGCCGCGCGGCTCGCCCCCCTGGAAAGCGAGGCTGCAACGCTCGATCGCCGCGAACAGGAGGCAGCGGCCGCCGCTGTCCTGGTGGAAGCCATCGACCGGTACGCCCGGGCCCTGCAGGACGTGTCGTCCGCAGCCGGCCGGCACAGCGCCGCCCGGGAAAAGTCCCTGGAGCTGAAGCAACACTGGCTCGAGTTGCGCGAACTGCGGTTGCTGAACGCGGCCGCCGAACTGGCGGACAAACTGGAACACGGGGAATCCTGCCCGGTCTGCGGCAGCCGGGAGCACCCGCAGCCGGCCGAGGCGGCCCTTTCCGGCCTTGCCATGGCGGACGAGGAAAAGACCGCTCACGAGCGCTTCGAAGCGAGCGAACTGCACCTCCAGACCCTTGCGGCAGAACTTGCCGCGGCCGAACAGCAGCTCGCCGTCCTCGCGGGCCAAGGAGGAGACCGCGATCCTGAGGAGGTCCTCGGCCAGCTTGCCTCGGCGCAGGAGTCCCTGGCCGGGGCGCGCGCCGCGGCGTCGGAACTCGCCGGCGTGCGGGCAGCGATCGAACGGCTTGGCGCCGCAATCGCCGGGGCGGAGCAGGATCTGGCCCGTGCCGCGACCGAGGCCGCACAGGAGAAATCCACTGCGGCCGCCCTGCGCGAGCAGCACGCGGAACTGGAAGCCACACTAGGCGCCCTGCGCGGCGGGTTCGACACCCTGGCGTCCCGCATCGCGGCCCTGACTGAGGAACGTACCCTCCTTCAAGGGGTGGTATCGGCAGCGCAGCAGGTGGAACGGACCGAAGAGTCGTGTGCGGATGCCGGCCGGGCACTCGCGCAGGCGTTGCCCCTGGCCGGTTTCGCCTCGGCGGAGGCTGCGCGCCGCGAACTGCTGGATGAGGCGGAATCAGCACGGCTCGAACGGCAGGTCCGGGAAGCAGATGAGGAAAGTGCCCGGGTGGCCGAGCTTTTCGAATCGGAAGACCTCGTGCTGGCGGGCAAGGAAGTGCAGGTGGGCGAGCTCCCGCTGAGCACTGAAGGAATATCGGAGCTGGCGCAGGAAGCGCGGCGCACCGCGGAGTCCGCCCGCGGCCTGGACCTTGCCGCAGGCCTGGCCGCCCGCACCGTCGGGTCCTTGGCTTCGCTCCGGTCCAGCTACCTCGCCGCGGCGGACGCGATCCGGGGGCCCCGTGAGCGGGCGAGGCTCCTCGGCAACCTGGCGGACACCGCACGCGGGGCAGGCGACAACAGCTACAGAATGAGCCTCAACAGTTATGTGCTGGCCGCCCGGCTTGAGCAGGTTGCCGACGCCGCGTCCGAACGCCTGGTGGCGATGAGCGACGGCCGCTACACACTCCGGCATACCGACGCCCGGGCTGCCCGCGGGCAGAAGTCGGGCCTTGGCCTTGAGGTCGTTGACGAATGGACCGGCCAGCACCGGGACACCGCCACCCTTTCCGGCGGCGAGTCCTTCATGGCGTCGCTGTCCCTGGCGTTGGGGCTCGCGGACGTTGTGCAGCAGGAGGCCGGCGGGGTGGACATCGAGACGCTCTTCGTCGATGAGGGATTCGGCAGCCTCGACGAGCAGGCGCTGGAACAGGTCATGGACGCCCTCGAAGGATTGCGCGACGGCGGACGGGTGGTAGGCCTGGTGAGCCACGTCGCGGAAATGAAACAGCGGATCGCCAGCCAGCTGCAGGTCGAGAAGGGCCGGAACGGTTCCACGGTGCGGGTGCTGGAGGCGGACGTCCGGTAGAATTGCCGGGTTACACCGGGTCGCGCGCATCGGGAGGAGGGACGATGCGCACCTCTTAGCGAACCCGGAAATATGAACCCCCTGCCTTCCCAGCACGCGGCGGCCAATGGTGCCGCCCCATCTTCAGCGGCCGCGCCCCCAGCGGCCGCATCCACCAACGGAACGGCCGCCCAGGCCCGCCGCTCCCGCCTGCCGGGGCGCTTCGCGCGCCTCCCGGAACTCGCCGGCCCCGGATTCCTGCCCATCGCGCTCTTTGCCCGCCTGCCCTTGGCGATGCTCACGGTCGGGACCCTCACCCTCGCGACGGCGGTGAGCCACTCGTACGCGGTCGGCGGGCTCGCTGCCGGCGCTGTCGGCATCGGCTCAGCCGTCGGCGCGCCGGTGCTCGGTGCCCTCGCGGACCGTGCCGGGCAACGCGCCGTCCTGCTCCTTGCCGCGGCGGTCAACACCCTGGCCGTCGTTGCCCTGATCCTCGCGGCCTACCTCACACCTGCCTTTGGCACTCCGGCCGACGCAGCCGCTGTGGTCATCACGGCCTTCCTTTCCGGCGCCAGCTGCCCCCAGGTCGGTCCGATGGCCCGCGTGCGCTGGATGGCCCTCACCACCCGCGACCTGGCCGCCACGGATCCGGCTAGAACCACCGGCGGACCCGCCGGGGAGCGCGGACCCGGCCGTACCTCCGGCAGCGTCGCCACCCGGCGTGCCGAGCTGGACACTGCGTTGTCCTACGAGGGCACGGCGGACGAACTCACCTTCGTCCTCGGCCCCGCCCTGGTCGGTCTGCTGGCAAGCATCTTCGTGCCCTGGCTCCCGCTGGCGCTTGCAGCCGGCCTCACGGCGACCCTCGTTCCGGCCTTTGCCGTGCACCCTTCACATCTGGCCGTGGTGCCTGCGCGGCGCAAGGCGGAGGCCGGCGTCGGGCAGCACCCGGAAATGAAGCACCCGACGCGGGCCGGGGCGTTCGCCTGGCTCAAGGTGATGGTGGCCGTGCTCGCGATGATTTGCATGGGCACCTTCTTCGGCTCCCTGCAGAACGCGCTGAGCGCCTTTTCCGCCCAGTTCGCGACGGCGGAGATCGCCGGCCTCATGTACGCCGTCATGGGCCTGAGCTCGGCCGTTGCCGCCCTTTCGGTGGCCTACTGGCCGCAGCGTTTCGGACTCACGGCCCGCTGGATTTCCGCTGCTGTGCTGATGGCGGCGCTTTCGCTGCTGCTGTTCCTGCCGTCCGGAATCTGGCCGATGGTGGCGGTCCTGCTGGTGCTCGGCATCCCGGTGGGGCCGGTGATGGTCACGGTATTCAATATCGGCGGGCTGGTTGCGCCGGCAGGCCGCATGGCTACGGTCATGACTGCCCTGGCCAGCGGAATCGTCGCCGGCACGGCGCTGGGTGCCTTCCTGGCCGGGCAGATGGCGCAGAGCCAAGGCTTCACGGCCGCCTTTGTGGTCTCCCTGGCATCAGCCGCAGCCCTTGCCATGCTTGGTGCGTCCGCCGCTGTGCTGCTGCGGCGCGGCAGGGCGGCGCAGGCCGACGGCGGCCGGAGGCCGGGAGCCTAGCCCTCGTTGCGGTATCCGGTGGGGGAGTTGCCGAACGCGGCCCGGAAGATCCGGCTGAAATGCGCGGCGTCGGTGAATCCCCAGCGGGCCGCGATGGCGGTGACCGGCCGGTTTGCCAGCACGGGGTCGCGCAGGTCGCGGCGGCAGCGTTCCAGGCGCCGCTGCCGGATGGAAGCGGCCACAGTGGTGCCGATTTCCTGGAACAGGTCGTGCAGGTGCCGGGTGGAAATGTAGTGGGCCGCGGCGATTGATCCGGGGCCCAGCGTGGGGTCCCCGAGGTTGGCCTCGATATAGTCGTGGATCCGGCTGAGCAGCAGGAAATGGGGATCGCGGCCGGTGTCCACCAACTGGTCCAGTTCGCCGTTGAACAGCGTGGTGACCAGGTCCAGTGCGTTGTGGGCAAGCCGCAGGCCATTGGTCCCGGAGAGTGCTTCGAGGTTGTCTGCAAGCCGGACCAGGAACGGGCTGATGAGTTCCCCCAGGCCCTCGTCGCCGGGCATCCGCAACGCCGTCACGTGCTCCATCGCCCCGGCCGGAAGGTCCAGCTGCTCGTGCGGGAACATCAGCACCAGGCTGCGGAAATCGCCGTCGAAGCGCAGTTCGTACGGCCGTGAGGTGTCGTAGATGGCGAGGTCTCCGGCGGCCAGGACCGCCTCGCGCTCGTCCTGGATCAGTGTTCCGGTGCCGGTGAGCTGGATGCTGAGCTTGAAGTAACGGGTCTCGGATTTGGCGATCAGCGCCGGGGTGCGCACCACTGTGTGCCGCCCCGCCGTCACCTCCACCACGGAGATGTTGCCCAGCACCCGGGACCGCATGGTTCCGTGGAACCCAGTTGCCCCGTTGTCCCGGACCATCAGCGGCACGAAGGACTTCGAAATGGCACGGCTCCAGTCCTGGAAACTGTCTGCCACGACGGTGTGCACTGCGGAGGCGCCGGTTTCGGCCACGGCAGTCATGGAACTCCTTCGAACGGCCCCGATGTGCGCCGGCGGCCCTTTGGGAACGGGAACCGGCGGGTGTGAGCTTGCCCGCAATTCTACACTTGCAGCCGCGCGGGTCGGCCACGGCGGGACGCTACCGCCTGATGCCGGATGCGGGCCGTGCAGGACCCGTGAGGCGGTTCAGGAAAGCTGGCTTTCGATCCGCGCCGCGCTTGCCGCGAGTGCCTGGCCGACGGCGGCCTCGTCCTGGTCGCGCCGGATGTAGACGACGGCGATCGCGGCCGGGCGGCCGCCCGGAACATGAATGGGCGCGGCCAGCGAGGAAAGCCCCTCGATGACCTCATCGTGGCTTGCCGCGTAGCCGAGCCGCCGGGCATCGGCGGCCTCGGCGCGGTAGGGCAGCCCGGGCGCGAGGGCGGTCCACTGCTCAGGACTCATGGTCGACTGGATTGCGATTCCCGGGGCCCCGACGTTCGCGGGATGCCGTGTGCCGGGGTGCTGGACCAGGGTCGCGGCCGAATGGCGCGGCTCCACTGTCACCAACGTGACACAGTCCTGGTGGTCCCAGACGGCGACGAAGGCGGTCATGTTGTAGGTGTTGGCAAGCTGCGTGAGTTCGGGAAGGGCCGCCATCTGCAGGTTGCGGGAGACGCCCCGTGCGAGGACAGCCAGGCCGGGCCCCGGCTGCACCCGGCCGGCGTCGTCGCGGACCAGCAGCGAGTGGTCCTCCAAGGTGCGCAGGATGCGGTACGCCACGGAGCGGTGCACGCCGAGGGCCGCGGCGAGCTCCGCGATCGTAAGGGAACGTTCGGCGGCCGCCAGGATCTCGAGTGCCTGGATGCCGCGCGACAGGGTCTGCGACGGCGACACCGTCGCTGCGGTGTCGTTCCGGCTGCTCGCGGCGTTGGGAGACGTCATGGGCTCCATCCTATGGCCGCCGCCCGTGCAATGGCGGTCCGCGAACCGCGGCCGGAAGGCCAACGGGTTCCCGGCGGGCAAGTCCAGGCGCTGACCGGCGTGTTGCAAGTCACAGCGTATGTAGTACGCTATTCCAACTGACCGTTCTGTCGGTAATTCAAGCCCGGCGTCCGGCCTCCCCGCACCCCCATCATCGGAGTTCCAATGACTGCAACTTCCTCTGTCGATGCCTCAACGGGCCCCAGCAGCAAGCGTGAAGAACGCAGGGTGCTTGCCGGAACCCTGGTAGGCACCACCATCGAGTGGTACGACTTCTTCATCTTCGCCCAGCTCACGGCGACCCTTCTGGGCCCGCTGTTCCTCACGCCGCTGAACGAGTCCAATCCGGGCCTGGCGCAGATCCTGTCGTTCGCCACCATCGGCATCAGCTTCCTGTTCCGCCCCCTCGGCGCCTTCGTGGCAGGCCACCTCGGTGACCGCCTGGGCCGCAAGGCAGTGCTCGTCATGACCCTCGTCTTGATGGGAGCGGCCACGGCCCTCATCGGCCTGCTGCCCGGCTACAGTGCTATCGGGGCCTGGGCTCCGGTGCTGCTCATCGCCCTGCGCGTCATGCAGGGCTTCTCCGCTGGCGGCGAATGGGGCGGCGCCGCCCTGATGGCAGTGGAACATGCGCCGGTCTCCAAGCGCGGCCTGTTCGGCGCCTATCCGCAGATCGGCGTGCCTATCGGCATGATCCTGGCAACGGGCTTGCTGACCATGCTCAAGTCCGGGATGTCCGAGGCCGACTTCACCGGCTGGGGCTGGCGCGTCCCGTTCCTGCTCTCCGTGGTGCTGATCGTGGTGGGTTACCTGATCCGCCGGGCTGTCGGTGAAAGCCCTGTGTTCAAGGAGATCGCCCAGCGCAAGGCCGAAAGCCGGGCGCCGCTGGGCGAGCTGTTCCGCGGGCACTCCAAGGAAGTGGTGCTGGCCGCACTGATCTTCATCGCCAACAACGCCGCCGGCTACCTGCTGATTGCCTTCTTCATCTCCTACGCCAACAAGACCCTCAAGATGCCGTCCGCCCAGGTGCTGATGGCTACCACACTGGCCTCCTTCGGCTGGCTCATCTTTACCCTGGTGGGCGGCTGGCTATCGGACAAGATCGGCCGCGTGAAGACCTTCCTGGCCGGCTACGCGATCGTGTTCGCATGGATGATCCCGATGTTCGCCTTGATCGACGCCAAGGACATCGTGCTCTACGGAACCGCACTCTTCGTCCTCACCATTGGCCTTGGCTTGTCCTACGGCCCGATGTCCGCGATGTACGCCGAGATGTTCCCGGCCCAGGTCCGCTACTCGGGCATCTCCATCGGCTACGCCCTGGGCTCGGTCCTTGGCGGGGCTTTCGCGCCCATGATCGCCCAGGCCCTCCTGGACAACACCAAGTGGTCCGGCTCCGTGGGCATCTACATCATGGTGCTGTGCGTGATCTCCGGAACGGGCGTGGTGCTCGCAAAGGAAACCAGGGGCCGGCCCCTCGGATTCAGTGCCCACTGACAGCAGGGCGACAGCGCAAGGGGTGCGGACCGCAGGCGGTCCGCACCCCTTGCGCAACCGCACAGGCTAGCCGGCTTCTTGGAGGAGCTTCACGGCGTCGTCGTCGCTCAACTGCTCGAAATGCTCATAAAAGGAACCCACCGCGCGGAACTTACCGGGAGTGTAAAGGGAAAAGGCGAAGTCGCAGGACCTGGCGATCGACGCCTGCGCCTCAAGCGAGGCGACCGGGACCGCGGCGACGACGGCGGCGGGACTGCCAGCCCGGACGCCCTCGATGGCCGCACGCATGGTGGCCCCGGTGGCCAGGCCGTCATCGACCAGCACCACGGTCTTGCCCGCGACGTTGAAGCCCACCCGCGGATAGCTGTCCACCCGGCGGAGCAGTTCGGTGCGCTCGCGGTCCTCGACGGCGTCCAATGACTCCCGGCTGATGCCGTACCGGAGCATGCGGTCCAGCAGCGGGCGGTTGAGGATGCGGACGACCCTGCCGTTGGACCAGGCCAAGGCCCCGAACGCGGTCTCGTCGCGGCCCGGAATGCCGAGCTTGCGCACAAGCACCGCGCCATAGGGCTGGTATAGGGCGGCGGCGGCAGCAGCGGCCACGGGAATCCCGCCCCGGGCCAAGCCGAGCAGGATGGTGTCCGGGCGCTCCCGGAGTTGCGGAAGCGCGGCGGCCAGGCGGTGCCCGGCCTCCGTACGGTCCTTGAAGCGCATGCCCATCAGTCCCACTTCCACGTAATCCGGCGCTGAAGCAAGCCTATCGAAACCCGCTGCCGGAGAGCCTTCCGCTCAGACGCCGAGGAAGCCGATGGCGGCGTCCTTGAATGCGCGGCTGGTGACGGCGTTGCTGTGGTTCCGGCCGGGGATGAGCAACTGCTCGGCCATGCTGCCGGAACGGGCCGCAATCGCGGCCAGCTCCGGCAGGGTGGCGGCCCGTTCGTCCTTTTCGCCTGCAACCAGCAGGACCGGCATATGGGGTGCAGCCTCGGCAGGGTCGAACGGTTCGCCCTTGATGGCCTCGATGAGGGACAGCAGGGCGAAGAGGTCGTTGCTCGGCAGCAGTTGGGCCATCTTGAGCAGCTCCGCCGTGGACTCGTCCCCGATCGGCGTGCCGTCGGCGAGGTGCCGCTGGGCCGCCGCGAGGTCGAAGGCTGCCAGGGGATCTTCCTTGTTCGGCCCGCCGAGCACCAGCCGGTGGACCAGCTCCGGCTGGGTGGCACCGAATTCCCAGGCGAGCCGGGAACCCAGCGAGTAGCCCACCACGTCCAGGCCGCTGGAAGGATCGCCGTCGCGCAACGGGCGCGCGCCGGCGTCGGACACGATCTGCAGTAGATCCGCGCGGATCCTGCTGGGGGTGTAGGAATCCAGGTCCTCGGGCGAGCCGCTGCGTCCGTGCCCGGGCAGATCCACCACGATGATCCGGCGCCCGGCGCCCTGCAGTGCCGTGACCCAGCCGGTGTCGGACCAGTTGAGCTTGCCTGAGGAAGAGAAGCCGTGGATCAGCAGGACCGGGCGGAGGCCGGCATCCTTGCCTTCGGCGGGCTCATGGATCTCGACGAACAAGCCCGGGTCGGTGCCTTCCACGGTGTGGTGGAGTTCTCCTGTGTGCCTGCCCGTCATGGCCTCAGTCCTCATCATGTACGGCGCCCAGGCGTACCCGGCGCTTCGGTGCGTCTTCTGCTGGAACAGTGCCCACGATACTCCCGAACGAGGGTAAGCCGCGTCAGTTTGCGTGGCTTGTTGCCCGTGAGGATTTGACCCGTTCGCCCACCCGGCAGGCGACGGCGATGCCCGCAATCAGCAGGCAGGTGGCCACCAGTTGTCCGGCGCTCTCCGGGTTGGAGAAACCGACGGTGAAGACGATGCCCAGCAGCACCAGGCCGAAGACCGTGAGGGCGGGGAAGCCCTTCATGCGCAGAGGCAGTTCGGTGCCCTCGCGGTCGGCCCGGCGGCGCAGGATGAGCTGCGAGACCAGGGCGCTGCCCCAGACCACCAGGCAGGTGGAGCCCACCAGGTTGAGGAGGGCGGGCAGGACCTTGTCCGGGAAGAGCAGTTCGAGCACCGTGGCGATGAAGCCGAAAGCAACCGAAACCCCGACGGCGGCCATCGGCACCTGCTTGCCGCGCAGGTGCGAAAGGAAGGCCGGGGCCTCGCCGCGTTCGGAAAGCGAGAACACCATCCTGGAGGCCCCGTAGAGGTTGGCATTCAGCGCCGAAAGCAACGCGACGACGGCGACGAGGGTGATTGCGGTTCCGGCGCCAGGGATGCCGGCCAGGTCCAGGACGCCGGCGAACGGCGACTTGAGGCCCTCGGAGCCGGTGGGAAGGACGGCGGCGATGACGAAGACGGAGCCGATGTAGAACACCAGGATGCGCCATAGCACGGTGCGGATTGCCTGGCCGACGCTGCGCACCGGGTCTTCGGTCTCGGCTGCGGCGACGCTGACGATCTCGGTACCGCCAAAGGCGAAGATGACCACGAAGAGGGCGGCGGCGATGCCGCCCCAGCCGGCGGGGGCGAAGTTGCCCGTGATGTTTCCAAGGCCTGGAGAGGTGGTTCCTGGGAGCCAGCCGAAGAGCAGCGCCGCGCCTACCAGGAGGAACACGACGATCGCGGCGACTTTCAGGATGGCGAACCAGAACTCGAATTCACCGAAGCTGCGGACACCCACCAGGTTGATCGCGGTGAAGATGGTCATGAAAACCAGGGCAAGCACCCAGGCCGGGAGGACGGGCCATACCGAGAACAGGAGGCCGGCAGCGCCGAGCGCCTCGGCTGCAATGACGACCACCAACTGCAGCCACCACAGCCAGCCCACGGTGGAGCCTGCGGTCTTTCCCATGGCCTTTTCGGCGTAGACGGAGAAGGCGCCGCTGTTGGGGTTCGCCGCCGCCATCTCCCCCAAGGCCCACATCACCAGGATGATCAGGGTGCCGGCCACGAGATACGAGACCAGAACGGCGGGCCCCGCGGCCTGTACGCCGGCGCCTGAACCCAGGAACAGTCCCGCGCCGATTGCGCTGCCCAGGCCCATCATGGTGAGCTGGCGCGGTTTCATCGCATGGCCGAGGCCGGTCGAAGGAGTGGATGGGATAACACCAGTGGACTTCGTTGTCATTCGTGTATGCCTTGTTTTCCTCGGATTGTGTACTTGCCCTTATGGGACTTATCGAATTTACCGCGTTTCGGCCGTGGCAGACACATTTGGCAACAGCCCGGCCGGGTCCTACCATTAGTTAGGGTCATGTTGACCATAACTAATCCAAGCAGGCGAACACCAAGCAAGGAAGCGGGTGAACGGTGTTCACGAACTCGGCCAATGTCTCCGAACGCCGGCTCGCGCCGCCGTCGCTGGCCATCTCCACCGTGATCTTCGCCCTGCGGCCCAGCGAACGCTCCGGCCGCCCCACCTTGTGGCTACCGTTGGTGCGCCGGATCCGCGAACCGTTCAAGGAGATGTGGGCGCTGCCCGGCGGGCCGCTCAGCCACGACGAATCACTGCAGGACGCGGCATCCCGGAACCTGCTGGAGACCACGGGCCTGGCGCCGGAATTCCTCGAACAGCTCTATGCCTTCGGCGGCCTGCACCGTTCGCCCAGCCAGCGTGTGGTGTCGATCGTCTACTGGGCATTGGTGCAGCCCACCGAGGCAGCGCTGGCCGACGAGTCCGAAAACGTGCGCTGGTTCCGGGCGGACAAACTCGAACAGCTCGCCTTCGACCACAACGCGATCGTGGACTACGCCTTGTGGCGGCTGCGCAACAAGATGGCCTACGGCTCCATCGCCTACCACTTCCTCGGTGAATACTTCACGCTCGCCCAGGTCAGGGAGGTCTACGAGGCCGTGCTTGACCGCCCGCTGGATCCGGCCAACTTCCGGCGCCAACTCAAGTCCGCGCCGGAGATCGAAGAAACCGGCGAATACCTCCAGGGCGGAAAGCACCGCCCGCCCCGCCTTTACCGCTTTACCGGCACACCCGGCCTCGAGCCAGACAGGAGCACACCATGAGCAGCGTCAACACCGCCATCCAGCTGATCACGCGCGAGGAAGCGGAGAAGGGCCGCTCCGTGGCCGGATCCACCTGCAGCCCTGCCCTCGCCAAGGGGCCGTGGGAGTACGACCTCGCCGAGTCCCTGGCTGGAATCCCGGCCTACGGCCCCGGCGCGTCCAGCGCGGATGCCGCGCCGCGCAGCACCCCGCGCCAGGGCCAGCTGCCGGAAGAATACAAGCTGGCCAGCGACACCGAACTCGACGCCCGCATCCGCGCGGCCAAGGAGAAGCTCGGCAGCAAGGCAGTGATCCTGGGCCACTTCTACCAGCGCGACGAAGTGGTGCAGTACGCGGACTTCGTCGGCGACTCCTTCCAGCTGGCCAACGCCGCCCTCACCCGGCCCGATGCCGAGGCCATCATCTTCTGCGGCGTGCATTTCATGGCCGAAACCGCGGACATCCTCTCCGCCCCGGAGCAGGCGGTGATCCTGCCCAACCTCGCGGCCGGCTGCTCCATGGCGGACATGGCGGATGAGGACTCCGTGGAGGAGTGCTGGGAGCAGCTCGGGGAAATCTTCGGCACCGAGCCCGACGACGCCGGGCGCGCCCCGGTCATCCCCGTCACCTACATGAACTCCTCCGCCGCCCTCAAGGCATTCTGCGGCCGCAACGGCGGCATCGTGTGCACGTCCTCGAACGCGAAGACGGTCCTCGAATGGGCCTTCGAGCGCGGCCAGCGCGTGCTGTTCTTCCCGGACCAGCACCTTGGCCGGAACACCGCCAAGGCCCTGGGCGTCCCGCTGGAGCAGATGCCCATGTGGAACCCGCGCAAGGAACTGGGCGGCAACGACGAACAGACCCTGCTCGACTCCCGGGTGATCCTGTGGCACGGCTTCTGCTCGGTGCACAAGCGCTTCAATGTGGCCCAGATCGAGAAGGCCCGCGCCGACTACCCGGGCGTCAACGTCATCGTGCACCCGGAATGCCCCATGGAGGTCGTTGACGCCGCGGACGGCGCAGGCTCCACCGACTTCATCAAGAAGGCGATTGCGGCGGCCACCGAGCCCACCACCTTCGCTATCGGCACCGAGATCAACATGGTGAACCGGCTCGCGGCGGAGAACCCGCAGCACACCATCTTCTGCCTGGACCCGGTCATCTGCCCGTGCTCCACCATGTACCGCATCCACCCGGGTTACCTCGCCTGGGTGCTTGAGGAACTCGTTGAAGGACGCATCGTCAACCGCATCACCGTGGACGACGCCGTGCAGGCCAACGCCAAGATTGCGCTTGAGCGCATGCTGGCAGCCCGCCCCTGAACCTGCCGTATGAAGCAAGCGGAATGAGGCTGACATGACTGCACATGGCCTTGCAGCAGGGCGCATTGCCGGAGGGCAGCGGCGCAAGCGGCTGATCGTCGTCGGAAGCGGCATCGCCGGGTTGTACTCCGCGCTGCTCGCTGCCGAGGGCGGGGCCGAGGTGGTGCTGCTGAGCAAGGGGGCGCTCGCGGACAGCAACACTTACTTCGCCCAGGGCGGCATTTCCGCCGTCCTGGACGAACCGGCACCCGGGGACACGGTCGCGGCGCACATCGCCGACACCCTCAAGGCCGGCGGCGGGCACTGCGATGAGGCAGCCGTGCGGGTGCTGTGCACCGAAGCCCGCCTGGACATCGCCGGACTGGAGCGGTTCGGCGTCCGTTTCGACCTGGACGACGACGGCGACCCTGCCTTGGGGATCGAGGCCGCCCACTCGGCCCCGCGCATCCTGCACGCCGGCGGGGACGCCACCGGCGCCGGCGTGGCCCGGGCACTCATCCGCGCGGTCCTGGACGCCCAGGCCGCGGGACGGATCCAGGTGATCGGCCACGCGCACGTGACCTCCTTGTCCCAGGGCCTAGGCCGCGTCACCGGCGTGAACTTCATCCACGACGGCCGGGAGCTCAGCTGCCAGGCCGACGCCGTGCTGTTGGCCACCGGGGGAGCGGGCCGGATGTTCGCCAAGACCACCAACCCCGCCGTTGCCACGGCGGACGGCCTGGCCCTTGCGTGGCGGGCGGGCGCTGCGGTGGCTGACCTCGAATTCTTCCAGTTCCATCCGACGTGCATGGTGCTGCCGGACGACGCCCGGGAAAGCGCGGGCAGCGACCCGCTGCTCATCTCCGAAGCCGTCCGCGGCGAGGGCGCCATACTCGTGGACGCCCACGGCGACCGCTTCATGCCCGCCTACCACCCCGACGCCGAACTGGCGCCGCGCGATGTCGTCTCCCGCAGCATCGCCCTGCACCTGGCCGCCCTCGGCGAGCCGAACGGCCACGTCTTCCTGGACGCGCGGGTCATCGAGAAGCAGCAGGGGCCGGGCTTCCTGGCCAGGCGCTTCCCGACGATCACCGCCCGCACCCGGGAGGCCGGCGTCGACTGGACCCGCGAGCTGGTCCCCGTGGCACCGGCGGCCCACTACTGGATGGGCGGCGTGGTCACGGACCTGGACGGACGCACGTCCGTTCCCGGCTTGCTGGCCGCCGGCGAGGTGGCGTGCACCGGCGTCCAGGGGGCCAACCGGCTCGCCAGCAACTCGCTGCTCGAAGGCCTCGTCTTCGGCCGGCGTGCCGTCGAGGGGTTCCTTGGAGGCGATTCGACAGGTCCCTCGGCGCCTGTGCTCAGCTCTCGCGCCGGCGAACACCTCCCAAGCTTGGCGGCCGGCGCGGACCCTCACGCAACAACGGCGCTTTCGGGCTCTCCCGAACCGCGCGAGGTGACCCCGTGGCAGCTCGAGGTTCTTCCCGGGAAGGGTTCCTATGAAGCCTTGTTCGCCGAAGCCGGCGCTTTCTCGCGGGGCGCCCTGCGTCAGCTGATGACCGCCAAGTCCGGGGTGCTCCGCGAGGGCGTGCTGCTCCGCGAGGCCGGTGCAGCCCTCAGCTCCTGGGCGGAAGATGTGGACCCGGAAACTGTTCCGGATTCCTTGGATCCACGGGAGCACGAGGACGCCAACCTCCTGCTGGCCGCGCAGCTGCTGGTACACGCCGCCCGGGAACGTCGGACCTCCCTGGGTGCCCACTACCGCAACGATTCGCGGCAGGAAGCCGCCGCCGTCGACGATTTTGACAAGCGTTACACCATGAGCCGGAAAGCGAGCCTGATCCTTGACTAGCCTGTCCCTCCCCGCAGCCGCCGTGCGCGACATCCTCGAGCGTGCCTTCGCCGAGGACGCGCCCAACGGGGACATCACCTCGCAGCTGCTCATCCCGGCCGAGGCCCGCGCCACCGCCGTGCTGAACGCCCGCGTGCCCGGCATCTTCAGCGGCGGCACAGTCTTCCGCGACGCCATGCTCCTGATCGACCCGGACACCGAGGTTGAGCTGCTGGTGCAGGACGGAGCAGAGTTCGACGCCGGAACGCACCTCGCCCGGGTCACCGGCCGAGCCCGTTCCGTGCTGCTCGCCGAGCGCGTGGGCCTGAACCTGGTGCAGCGCATGAGCGCGATCGCCACGAAGACCGCGGAGTTCGTGCGCCTGGTCGAAGGCACCAAGGCCCGCATTACCGACACCCGGAAGACCACCCCCGGGCTGCGGGTCCTGGAACGCTATGCCGTGCGCTGCGGCGGCGGAGCGAACCACCGCTACAGCCTGTCCGACGCCGTGCTGGCCAAGGACAACCACCTGGCCGTTATGACCGGCGGCGACGCCGGCAAGCTTACCGCCCTGCTCGCTACGGCGAAGGCACAGCTGGGCCACACCACCCATTTCGAGGTCGAAGTGGACAGTGCCGAGCAGATCGAACCGGTGCTGGCCGCGGGCGTGGACACGATCATGCTGGACAACTTCAGCCTGGAAGGATTGCGCGCCGGCGTGCTGCAGGTCGCTGGCCGGGCGATCGTGGAGGCCAGCGGCAACGTCAACCGGGCCACGGTGGCGGACATCGCGGCCACAGGGGTGGATGTCATTTCCATCGGCGGGCTGACCCACACCGTGGCCGCCCTGGACCTCGGGCTGGACGTCACGCTGGACGTTCCGGTGGAAGTTTCCTAGGACGCGGGTGTTGAAGCGATGATCTTCCTCGACGCAGCGGCCACCACGCCCGTCCGCCGGGAGGTGTTGGAAGCGATGTGGCCTTACCTGAGCGGCGAGTTCGGCAATCCGTCCAGCCACCACAGCCTCGGCGAGGCTGCGGCAGACGCGCTCGCAGGGGCGCGGGCCGCCGTCGCGCAAGTGCTGGGCTGCCGGCCCGGGGAGGTCACTTTCAGCTCGGGCGGTACCGAGGCGGACAACCTGGCGCTCAAGGGTATCGCCCTGGCACGCCGGGCCGGCGATCCGTCCCTGGACAGGGTGGCGGTCAGCGCGATTGAACATCCCGCCGTCGAGGAATCCGCGGACTACCTGCGGCGGGTGCACGGTTTCACGGTCGATGTTGTTCCGGTGGACCGGCACGGCCTGGTCACCCCGGACGCCTTCGCCGCAGCCCTGCGCCCGGAGACTGCGCTCGCCAGCATCATGTACGCCAACAACGAGGTGGGCACGGTGCAGCCCATCCCGGAACTGGCCGCGCTCGCTGCCGGACGGGGCATTCCCTTCCACAGCGACGCGGTGCAGGCCGCCGGCTGGCTGCCCATCGGCGTCAAGGAACTCGGCGTAGATGCGCTCAGTCTGTCCGGGCACAAGCTCGGCGCACCCAAGGGATCGGGCGTGCTCTTTGCGAAGGGCCGGCTCCGGATGGAGCCCCTGGTCCACGGAGGCGGCCAGGAACGCGGACGGCGTTCCGGGACGGAAAACGTGGCCGGAGCCGTAGCATTCGCAACCGCACTGACCCTGGCGGCGGAAGAACAGCCGCGCCTGTCCGCGCGGGTGACGGAATTGCGTGATGCCTTCATCCGGGCCGTCATGGAAGCCGTGCCCGGGGCCGTGCTGACCGGCCATCCCGAACAGCGGCTGCCTTCCGTGGCGTCCTTCTGCTTCCCCGGGACCAGCGGGGAGTCCGTGCTGCTGGAACTCGAGCGCCGCGGAGTGGTCTGCTCCAGCGGTTCCGCCTGCGCGGCCGGCTCGGACGCGCCCTCGCCGGTGCTGCTGGCCCTCGGCCTCGACGCGGAACTCGCGCAGACGGCCGTGCGCTTCAGCTTCACCTCAGCGGTGACCGAGGCGGAACTCGGGCAGGCCGCGGCTGCGGTGGGTGACGCCGTCGGCAGCGTGATGGGGATCGGCCGCCGCTAGACGCAACTGCCTTTGGCGGCTCAGGCGTGCCGCGCCCGGCGGAAGATCCAGTGCCGCAGCATGGTGAAGCGGACCGCCGTGGCGAGGAAGCCGGACAGGGTGGTGGTCCAGAGCTCCTCCGTGACGCTCGCTTCGGGCCTGAAGGCGTGCAGCACGCCCAGGCTTCCGCCGGTGATGAGGAGCGCGACGGCGATGACGATCAGGCCGTTGAGATGGTCCTGGAGGCGCTTGCGGCTGCCGGTGATCTTGAAGGTCAGGCGCCGGTTCAGCGCCGTGTTCATGACCGAGGTGACGATCAGGGCGGCCGCATTCGCGAACTGCGGCCCGAGCGCCGGCCGGAGCAGCGCGTACAGGGCCAGCGAGCTGGCGGTGCAGATGATTCCGACGCCGGTGAAGCGGACCAGTTGCCGCAGCACCGGATAGCGGAGCAGGCCTTTGTGGCGGTGGCTCGGGCGGGTTTCCGGAGGGGATTGCCGCAGCGTTTCCCGTGACGGTGCGGCAGAGTCCATTGCTTAAGCGTTGCACACGCGCCGGCGCCCGGGCGAAAGGCCTGCCGCGGCGGGATCGTTCAGCCCAAGGCGGCCGAGCCGAATGCCACGCTGAAGCGGTCGCACCACAGGACCACCGTATCCAATCCCGAGATGTCTGCACCCGCGGGGATGGAGTAGTTCTGGTTGCCATGGGTTGCCTTCACCGGGCCGAGATCCAGCCATTTGCCCGAGCGGTACTTGAACCAGTCCCCGCCGGCTTCCTGGTCGCTGAGCCAGACCTTGACGTCCGGGCCGTCGCTGCTGGCCAGGTTTTCCAGGCGGAGCACCAACCTGCCGTCGGGGAGTTTCACCAGGCTGGCCATTCCCGAGGTGGAGTGTTCCTGTGAGACGAAGGCGCCCTCCGCGATGACGCGCGGGAGAACCGGCACGGGAGAACGGACCGCCGATCCCGGGTCGCCCGGGGTTGGCTGCTGGACGGCCAACGTGCCGCCGGGCGAAGGCGTTTGCCCGGTCCCCGGCAAGGCTTCGTCAACAGTGCTGCTGGTGAACAGACGCCACGGCTGGAAGAGGGCGGCCCCGGACACGAACAGGGCAAGCAGCAGCACGGCGGCGGAAGCGGCAAGGGCCTTGTGGCGGCCCAGGAACATCCGGACAGGCTGCTTTGCCGCGGAGTTCTCATCGGCCGGGGTTGTCATGGTTCAAGGCTAGGCGCCCCACAGCGCGCTGTCCGTCCGGAATCCTTACCGTTCCCTTAAGCCGGCTGCCTATGGCTGCGGAACGTAGAGCTCGCCCACCGGCACTTCGGCGGCCAGGTGGTTGTCCGGCCCGGCCAACGGGCACGCCCAGGCCTCGTTGTAGGCGCAGGACGGGTTGTAGGCGAAGTTGAAGTCCAGGACGAACTCCAACTCCGGACCGGAGCCCCGGATCCCGTGGAACGCACCCTTGATGGTGTCCAGCAGGTAGCGTCCGGCGCCGTAGCTTCCGCCCTCCCTGCCCGAGGTGGCATCCCGGAACGGTACGAAGATCCCGCCGCCGTAGCTGCGCAGGCGCCATACCGCAAGGGAGCCCAGCCTGGGCAGCTCGAAGGTGCCGATCCGCTGGAACGGCACATCGCCGTCGGTCCCTGTCCGGACCGTCATTTCCTGCCCGGCGCCCGTGGGGGAGAGCCGGGTGTGGAAGCGGAAGGCGGGATCGTATCCCGCGGTGTCCAGGCCCGTGAAGTTACGTTTCGCAGCGGTCGTCAGAGCCGATGCCGGGTGGGTGCCGAACATGTGGTCGCGGGTCCGGCGCCAGTGCACATGGGCCTGGAAGGGGTCGTCGCGTGCGAGCCGGCGGACCTCGTCGTAGAGGGTGAAGGTCCGCAGCCGCCAGTCCGCGATGTCCATCGCAGACATCTCCGCCACGTCCCAGGTGCCGCCGTCACGCAACTCCTCGTCCATGCCACCCATACTAGGCTTGCGGCTATGAACGGGAACCGCGTAGCGAACGGAAGTCTTGTCCTGGCAGCCATCCTGCTCACAGGGGGGCTGGTCGCTTGCAGCGAGGAAGGCAAGGGCGGGCCGGTGTGGACGGCGGGTTCGGGAAGCGCGGGCGCTTCCGCGACCGGGTCCGCCGCGCCGACCGGGGGGACGGCGTCGGGCAGCCCGGCGGCGTCGGGAACCTCCGGCGCCACGCCCGGGGCGGCGCCCACAGCCGCCCGCTGGAAGAAGTACAGCGACGCCGGACAGAAGGTCAGCTTCGAGCTCCCGGAGGAGTGGATCGCGCAGTCGGTCACTCCCGACGCCGGATCCCTGCCCGGGGCGCTGAAGGTGGAGGTCAAGGACGGCGAAGGGGAGTACGTCGCCACCCTGCACACCGGCCTCCAGTCCCCAAAGGCCCCCGACTGCAGCCCGAAGGCAAGGCGCAGCTACGTGGTGCTCAGCAGCGTCCCGGTGGACCTGCCGCATGCGGATACGGATGCGACCATTTCGCCGCGCGTGGTGTTCCGGGTGATCCAGGGCTACAAGTTCTTCGGCTCCTACGGCATCACCAACCTGGTGGCAGGCACGGACGGCAAGGCCTGCCAGCTGCGCAACCTGGTGCAGGGCCCGGCCGGCAAGGGCGATACCTATTTCGGGGACCTCCCGGCCGTCCGCGCCTTCGCCCCCGACGAAAAGGTGGCCCCCGCCAAGTCCTTCGACACCCTGGGCCAGGCCGCGAAATACGTGGAAAAGAGTGCGGACTTCGCAAACGTCCAACGGATGCTACTGTCTCTGAAGGTCAACCCGTAGAAAGCGGAGTCGGCCTTCCACGACCATCGGCGACACTGGGGGCTGTTCCGCCGCGAGACATTCCGGAGATCCATGGAACGCAACGTTGCTGCCCGGCTCGTTTTCAAGACTGTCGCCAATACCAAGGTGGCAATGGCCGTCGCCGTCGCCCGCAATCCGGGCTTCGCGTCGATGACCGAAACGCTGAGCATCACCTCGGGTGGCGAGGCCGTGCCGTACACGGAACTGCAGGACCACCACGGCGGCCGCTTCCACTACATGGAGTTCGCCGAACCCAGCGAGGTGGAGGTCGAGTACCAGGCCGCGGTGACCGGCCGCGGCGTTCCGGACGAGTCATCGAAGATGGAACTCATCCGCTACGTCCGGCCCAGCCGCTACGCCGAATCGGACCGCCTCCTGCCGACGTCCTACGCCGAGTTCGGCGGACTGCACGGCCGCGAACTCCTGCAGGCGGTCCGGGATTGGGTCAACAGCGAGCTGCGCTACGTCAGCGGTTCCTCCCGCGGTACCGACGGCGCCGTGGAGACGTTGCTGCACCGCCGCGGCGTGTGCCGCGACTTTGCCCACCTGGCGATCGCCCTGCTGCGTTCCAAGGACATTCCCGCCAGGCTGTCGGCTGTGTATGCCCCCGGGCTAAGCCCGATGGATTTCCATGCCGTGGCCGAGGCGTACCTCGACGGCAGCTGGTATGTCATCGACCCCACGGGGCTGGCTCCCCGTGAGGCGATGCTTCGGATCACTGCCGGACGCGACTCCTCGGACACCGCGTTCCTCTCCACCGTCGGGGGCAGCCTCTCCCTGAAGACCCTCAAGGTCACGGCCGAAATCTCCGGCGAGCTTCCCGCCGAAGACCCGGCCACCGCCGTCGTCCTCGGCTAAGCGGGAGGTCCCTTCCCGACGGCGGCAGCCCGGTTATCCCGGAAGGCCGGAGCGCAGCTTCTCGGTCAGCCGCATCAGCTCCTGCTGTTCCGCCGTGGTCAGCGCCGGAAGCAGCAGTTCGGCGATGTCGCGCACGTGCTCGCGCCCGATCTCCTTCTGCAGCTCCAGCCCGGCGTCGGTGAGTCCCAGCAGGATGCCGCGGCCGTCCTCGGGCGCGATGCTGCGCTCCACGAGTCCGCGTTTCTCCAGCCGGTCCACCAGGCGGCTCAGGCTCGACTGGCTGAGCAGCACGTGGTCGTTGATCTCGTTCAGGCGCAGCTTTCCGGTGGGGCAGCGGGAGAGCGTGAACAGGACGTCGTACTCCTTGACGGGCAGCTTCTTGAACGCCGGCCCGGACTGCAGGCGGCGCATCACCGCCACCTGGGAACGGAACAACGACTCCCAGGTTTCGGCGGCCAGGCGCACGTCCTTGCCGGACGTGGTGCTCCCGGGCTGCGCACTCCCTGAAGGGGTTGCTCCGGCCGGGATTTTCCCGGCCGGAGCAGGGCTGCTCATTCCTTGGCTCCTGCGCTGTTCACGACGGCGGCATCCTCCTGCCCGGCGCCTTCCTGGACGGCGGCTTCGGCCAGCCTTGCGGCGACCCGTGAGGCGTGGGTCGGGGCGTCCGGGACATGGGCCGGCTTGAGGGCGGCGTACTCCTTGCGGAGCACCGGAAGGACTTCCTCGCCGAACAGGTCCAGCTGCTCCAGGACCGTCTTAAGCGGCAGGCCCGCGTGGTCCACCAGGAAGAGCTGGCGCTGGTAGTCGCCGAAGAACTCGCGGAAGGTGAGTGTCTTCTCGATGACTTCCTGCGGGCTGCCCACCGTCAGCGGGGTCTGCGAGGTGAAGTCTTCCAGGGACGGGCCGTGGCCGTACACCGGGGCGTTGTCGAAGTACGGACGGAACTCCTTGACGGCGTCCTGGGAGTTCTTGCGCATGAAGAACTGGCCGCCGAGGCCCACGATCGCCTGGTCTGCCTTGCCGTGGCCGTAGTGCTCGTAACGCTCACGGTAAAGACCGATCAGCTGCTGGTAGTGCTCCTTCGGCCAGAAGATGTTGTTGGCGAAGAAGCCGTCGCCGTAGTACGCAGCCAGCTCGGCGATCTGCGGGCTCCGGATGGAACCGTGCCAGACGAACGGCGGGACGTCGTCGAGCGGGCGCGGAGTGGAGGTGAAGTTCTGCAGCGGGGTGCGGAACTTGCCGTTCCAGTTCACGGTGTCTTCGTCCCACAGGCGGCGCAGCAGGGCGTAGTTTTCGATCGCGAGCTCGATGCCGTCCTGGATGTTCTTGCCGAACCACGGGTAAACCGGCGCGGTGTTGCCTCGGCCCATAATGAGATCCACGCGGCCGTCGGCCAGGTGCTGAAGCATGGCGAAGTCTTCGGCGATCTTCACGGGATCGTTCGTGGTGATCAGGGTCGTGGAGGTGGAGAGGGTGATGCGCTCGGTCTGAGCGGCGATGTAGGCCAGCGTGGTGGTGGGGGAGGAGGAGAAGAAGGGCCGGTTGTGGTGCTCGCCGATGGCGTACACATCCATGCCGATCTCTTCGGCCTTCTTGGCGATGGCCACGGACGCCTTGATCCGCTCGTTCTCCGTGGGGGTGCGGCCCGTGGTCGGGTCAGTGGTGATGTCGCTGACGCTGAATACGCCGATCTCCATGATGTGCCTTCTTCCTGTCCGCGGGTGCGCGGGCGTTACCGACAGTGTATCCGAAACTAGATGCATTTGCATCTATCGCCCTGTGTAACGCCTGTGCCCGTGGATTATTCCCGGGCACCGCCTGGATGGTCCGGCTCAGTCGGGGGAGCCCGGGGCGGCGCGCCGGCCGGAGACTTTCGGGACCATTCCGGTGGTCCAGTCCAGGAATTCCCCGCTGCCGCCGTTGCCGGGCGGATTGTCCACGACGGCGGGGCGCTCCTTGAGTGCCTTCAGCAGGGCCTTCTTCTCCCGGCGTCCTTCCACCAGCTTGTAGAGGACCGGGACCAGCACCAGGGTCAGCAGCGTGGATGACACCAGGCCGCCGATCACCACGATGGCCAGAGGCCGCGAGATGAAGCCGCCGCTTCCGGTGAAGCCGAGCGCCATCGGCGTCAGCGCAAATACGGTGGCGAGGGCGGTCATAAGGATCGGCCGGAGTCGCTGCCGGGCGCCGTGGGTGATGGCGTCGTCGACGCTCATCCCGGCCCGCCCGTCGCGCGGGCTGCGGTATTGGTTGATGAGGTCGATCAGCACGATCGCGTTGGTCACCACGATGCCCACCAGCATCAGCAGGCCGATCAGGGCCGGCAGGCCAAGGGGAACGCCGGTCAGCAGGAGCAGGCCGATCGCGCCTGTTGCGGCGAACGGCACCGACACCAGCAGGATGAGCGGCTGGATGAGCGACTTGAAGGCGGCGACCATGATCACGTAGACGATCGCGATGGCGGCGAGCAACGCCAGGCCGAGCTGCCGGAAGGACTCCGCCTGCTGGGTGGTGGCGCCGCCGATCACCGCGGTCACGCCTGGCGGGAGCTGCACGGCGTCCAGCCGTTCCTGCACGGCGCTGCTCAGCGCGCCCAGGTTGGAGCCCGACGGCGTCACGGTCACCTTGGCGGTCCGCTGGCCGTTGCTGCTGGTCACGGAGAGCGGAACATCCACTTGCTCCACACTGGCGACGCTGTCCAGCTTGACCGGGCCCGTAGGCGTCGGAAGCACGATGCCCCGGACCGCCGCGATGCTGGTGAAGCGGGTGCCTTCACCGATCTGGACCGGGAAGTCGTTGGTGTCGATGCGCACCGTGCCGGCCGGAACCGGTGAAACCGTGGCGGCAAGCACCCCGGCTACCTGCTCCTCGTTGAGGCCGGCCGCCGTGGCCTTGGCCCGGTCCACTTTCACCTGGACCACCGGCTGGCCCGGGACGAGGTTGGTGGCGGTCTCGGAGCTGCCCGGGACGCCGTCGAGGGCCTTGAAGACAGCATCGCTGGCTGTCTGCAGGTCCTGCGGAGTGGCCGCATTGATCGTCACGTCCACGGTGGAGGACGTGCCGAAGCCGCCCTGCCGGGCGCCGACGGTGACTTTGCCCGCGGCGCCGCCGTCGGCAAGCTTCCTGCGGACGGTGTCCTGCAGTTTCTCCTGGGCTGCGTCCTCCGCCGTGACCACGGTGAAGGTAGAGGTCGACGCGCCGCCGGAGGTGAGTGCGGCGAGCCCGTTCTGGGCATTGCCGGAAGTCACCTGGACGTCCTTGATCCCGTCGATGCCGTCCAGCAGTTTCTCCACCTTGGCGGCGGCTTCCGCGGTGTCGGCGAGGCTGGTGCCTGCCGGCAGGACCTGCCGGACGGTCATGCTGTTTTCGCCGGAGCGGCCCAGCAGGTCGGTTGCCAGCAGGGGGGTCATGGCGGCAGTACCGCCCAGCACCAACACTGCTGCCACGATGGTCAGCACGGGATGCTTCTGGGTGGCGGACAGGATCGGCAGGTAACCGCGCTGCAGGCGGGTACGCTGCTCTGCTTCGTGTGCTTTCGCCGCTGTTTCCTTCGCCGCCTCGGCGTCACTGCTGACCGCCGGGGACTTGAGGAACCAGTACGCCAGCACCGGGACGATGGTCAGGGCCACCAGGAGGGAGGCGAGCAGGGCGATCGTGACGGTGAGGGCGAAGGGGCGGAACAGTTCCCCGGCAAGGTCCCCCACGAAGGCGATGGGGAGGAAGACTGCCACCGTCGTCAGGGTGGACGCAGTGATGGCGCCGGCCACCTCCCGGATGGAGTTCAGGATGGCGGTGAGCTTGTGTTCGCCATAGCTCAGGTGGCGCTTGATGTTCTCGATCACCACGATCGAGTCGTCCACCACACGGCCGATCGCAATGGTGAGTGCGCCCAGGGTGAGGATGTTCAGCGAATACCGGGTGGCCGAGATCCCGATGAAAGTGATCAGCAGGGACAGCGGGATCGACACCGCGGTGACCAGGGTGGAGCGTACGGACAACAGGAACACCAGGATGACCAGCACCGCGAAGCCGAGCCCCAGCAGGCCCTCCGTGGTGAGGTCCTTGATGGATTTTTCGATGTACGGTGCCTGGTCGAACGCGGGGGTGAAGCGGGCGTTGGAACCCAGTTCCGCGCTCATCTGGCCCAGCGAATCCTTGACGGCGTGCGAAATCGCCACGGTGTCGCCGTCGGGCTTCTTGGTGACAGTCAGCGCGAGCGTTTCTTTGCCGTTGGTCCTGGTGATCGAGGTGACGGTGTCGTCCTTGATAATGACCTCGGCCACGCTGCCGATCGTGGTGCCCGCCTTGGCGCCGCCCACGGGGAGCCCTTTGATTGTGTCCAGCGAGTCAACCGGGCTGCCGATCTGCAGGGACAGGGACTTGCCCTGTTCCTCGACCGTGCCGGCCGGGACCAGCGCGCCGTTGTTCTTCAGCGCGTCGGCAAGGGAGCGGATGGTGGCGCCGCCGGCAGCCATGGCCGCGGGGTTCGGTTTGATCAGGATGTGCTGGGTTGCGCCGCCGCTGACTTCGGCGCTGCGCACGCCGTCGATCTTCTGCAGCCGCGGGACGCTGAGCCGCAGGAGGTCGGCATTCAGTTCGCTGAGCGGCTTGTCCGAGGAGACCGCGAGGAAGATGATCGGGAAATCGCTCACGCTGCCGGCGAAGGAGCGTGGCTCCACATCCGCCGGCAGCGTGCGGCGGGCATTGGAGATGGCCCGGTCGATCTGGTTTCGGGCACGATCCAGGTTTGAGCCGTAGTTGAACACCAGGGTGATCTGGGAAACTCCGCTGCGGGACGTGGAGGTGCTCGACTCAAGCCCCTCGACGCTGTTGAGCGCCGTTTCCAGGGGCCGGCCCAGTTGCTTGTCCACGACCTCCGGAGACGCCCCTGGCATGGACGTGATGACCGTGATCTGCGGGAACTCGATGGAAGGTATGAGCTCCTGTTTCAGGGAGGACATGGTGATCACGCCGAACACCGCCGCGAAGACGGTGATCAGCGCAATCAATGCCCTGTTCGCCAGTGAAAGCCTTGCCAGAGCGAACATTGCATCCTCTCCTGGGATCTACGGTTGTACAGCGTTTGGGCGCGGCCGCCGCAGCCCCGGACAGGATGCCTGCGTCTACCGCTGCGTGGCGTCGGCGTTTTCGAGCTGCAGGGACCGGGCGGTGCTTGCCTCGAGTTCGGCGGCGAGCTCCGGGTTGTCGTTGAGCTTGACCCCGTAGCCGGGCATCATGTCCTTGAGCTTGGACTGCCAGCCCTTGAAGTTCTTCGGGAAGGTCTTCTGCAGCAGCTCGATCATGATCGGCACCGCAGTGGAGGCTCCCGGGGAAGCGCCGAGCAGCGCGCCGATGGAGCCGTCGCGGGCGGCGATGACCTCGGTACCGAACTGCAGGATGCCGCCCTTCTGCGGGTCCTTCTTGATGATCTGCACGCGCTGGCCGGCCGTGATCAGCTCCCACTTGGAACCGTCGGCTTCGGGGTAGTACTCGCGCAGGGACTCGACCTTCGCGTCGTGGCGCTTGGCCACTTCCTTGATGAGGTACGCCGTCAGGTCCATGTTGTCCTTGGCCACCGCGAGCATCGGAATGATGTTGCCGGGGCGGATGGACAACGGCAGGTCCAGGTAGCTGCTGGTCTTGAGGAAGTTCGTGGAGAAACCCGCGTACGGGCCGAAAAGCAGCGAACGCTTGCCGTCAACGTAGCGGGTGTCCAGGTGCGGCACGGACATCGGCGGCGCGCCCACGGAGGCCTGGCCGTACACCTTGGCGCTGTGCTGGCGCGCGGTCTCCTCGTCGGTGCAGCGGAAGAACTGGCCCGACACGGGGAAACCGCCGTAGCCCTTGCTCTCCGGAATGCCCGAGGCCTGCAATAGGTGCAGCGCACCGCCGCCGGCGCCGACAAACACGAACTTGGCGTGGATGCGGCTGCGTTCCCCGGACGCCGGGTACTTGAGCGAAAGGTCCCAGCCGCCGTCGGAGGCCTTGGAAATGTTGCTGACTTCGTGGCCGAAGTTGACCTCCACCCCGCTCTTGGCAAGGTAGGCGGTCAGCTCGCGGGTCAGCGCGCCGAAGTCGACGTCGGTGCCTTCGGCTGCGCGGGTGGCGGCGACGCGCTGCTTGGGGTTGCGGCCCTTGACGATCAGGGGAGCCCACTTTGCGATCTGGGCCTGGTCCTCCGTGTACTCCATGCTGCGGAAGAGGGTGTTGGGCTTGAGGGCCTCGTAGCGGGCCTTGAGGAAGTCCGCGTGCTTGTCGCCGATGACGAAGCTCATGTGCGGAACGGTGTTGATGAAGCCCTTGGGGGAACCGATCAGGTTGTTGTCGACCAGGTGGGACCAGAACTGGCGGGATAGCTGGAACTGTTCGTTGATGTGCAGCGCCTTGGAAGGATCCACGGAGCCGTCTTTGGCTGCAGGGGAGTAGTTCAGTTCGCAGAGAGCCGCGTGGCCGGTACCTGCGTTGTTCCAAGGTCCGGAGCTTTCAAGGCCGGCTTCGTCCAGGCGTTCGAAGAGGGCGATGCTCCAGTCGGGTTCGAGCTGCTTGATGAACGCCCCGAGCGTTGCGCTCATGATTCCGCCGCCAATAAGGACGACGTCGGCGTGTTTGGTCTTGGAAATGAAAGTCACAGTCAATCTCCGATAGCAGCGGCATTGGCTGTCACAGAATATCCCTGCGCTGCCCCATAACTGAAATTGCGGGGGGCCGTCAAGACTTTAGGCGGACGTTCGTGAAAACTTCGTTCAAGACCGGCGAAGCAGGGTACTTTTCCACCCGGTCGGACAGCGCCAGGGCGGAGATCGGGAAGGCGATCGGCACTGCCGGGACGGTCGCCGCGATCTGGGCGTTGATGGTTTCGTACTGGGCGTTTCGTTCGGGACCTTCGGGCATGCCCCGCGCACGGTCGATCTTGGAGAAGACCTGGACGTCGTTGTAGCCGAATTCGCCCCGGCGCTCACCGAAAAGCGTGCCGACGAAGTTGTCCGGGTCCGAATAGACGCCGTTCCAGCCCAGCAGGTGCAGGGCGTGATCGCCCGATGACTGGACCTTGGCCAGGTAGCCGTCCTCCCAGTCCACCGGCACCGGCTTGATGTTGAAGCCGACGGCGGTCAGCTGCCGGCTGATTTCCGCGTAGATCTTTTCGGGGGTGGGCAGGTAGCTTCGGGTGACGTTGAGCGGGTAGTAGAACTTGAGCGGTTCGCCCTTGTACCCGGCCTTGGCCAGCAGCTGCTTGGCCTTGGCCGGATCGTAGCCCAGCGCCGGCGCGTTGTTGTTGAAGCCGCTGAGCTTGGGCGGAACGAACTGGGATGCCTGGGCCGTATTGTCCATGAAGAACTTCCGGATCAGGCTTTCCTTATCGATGGCGTACTCGATTGCCTGGCGGACCTCGAGCTTCTGCAGCGGCACCACGGCCTGGTTGATGCCCAGGTACATCACCGAGAAGGGATCCCGCTGCACGATCTGCATGCCGTGCTTGACCAGGGAATCGAAGGTGCCGGCGGTGACCAGGTCGTAGCCATCGATCTTTCCGCTCAGCAGCGCGTCGAGCCGGCCCTGCGGGTGGTCGAAGGGAATGAAGTTGAGCGTGGCGATCTGACCCCGGTCGCCCCAGTATCCGTCATAGCTCTTGAGCGTGATCTTGTCCTTGGTCCACGCGGAAAGGACGAACGGACCGGTGCCGACTGGATGCGAGGCGTATGCGGACACCGCCTGGCCATCCAGCTTGCGGTCCAGGAGGTTGGCCTTTTGCTTGTCCAGCGCCGTGGGGGAGGAGATGGCGAACGCCGGCAGCGTGAGGGCCTGCAGAAAACCCGTGAAGGGCCGGGTGAGGCTGATCTTCACTTCCTTGGCGCTCGGGGCGCTGCAGCTCTTGAAGATGGAGAGCGAGGCGTTGTCCGAAAACGACTTGAAGACGCTCTTGAACATGATTCCCGGTGCCTGGTTCCGGACCGCGGGGGTGAGGGTGTACCAGCGGTTGAAGTTGCTGCAAACGGCGGCAGCATTGAACGGCGTGCCGTCGTGGAAGGTGACTTTGTCCCGGAGCTTGAAGTCGTAGCTGAGTCCGTCTTCACCCTCGGACCATTCCGTGGCGAGCAGGGGAATTGTCTGGCCGGTGGACGGGTCAACGCCTAGCAGGCCTTCCATGACCTGGCGGGTGACGCGGTAGGACTCGGAATCGTTGCTCAGGGCCGGATCGAGCCCGAGGGGCATGGCCGGAGTGCCGAAGTTGAAGGTCTGGTCCGGCACGGCCGGCTTGTCCGTGGACGTCGTTCCGGCGGACGGCGAGGGAGATGGCACTCCGGTACAGGAGCTCAGGGCCAGGGCAAGAAAGGCCGCGCCGATCTGCAGTTTCATCCGGCGTCGTTTGCTGCTTGCCACTCTTGTCCCCTCAAGGCAGTCGGACGGAACACGGCTGGACCCCGGGTAAGAGGGGTCCAGCCGTCCATATTTGTGCGCAAGGGGGGACTTGAACCCCCACGCCCGAAGGCACAGGAACCTAAATCCTGCGTGTCTGCCAATTTCACCACTCGCGCGAGTGCCGGCGCCGGGATCCTGACGGTTCCGTTGCCGTGCCGGCCTCCATTCTACCCATGCGGGCCGGGTGGCTTCAGCGGACGTCCAGTTTGAGGTCCCTGCGGAGCTTGGCAACATGCCCGGTTGCCCTCACGTTGTATTGGGCCACCGCCACTTTGCCCTCCGGGTCCACCACGATCGTGGAGCGGATCAGGCCTTGGTACGTGCGGCCGTAGTTCTTCTTTTCACCCCAGGCGGCATAGGCGTCCGCCACCTTGTGGTCCTCGTCGGAGAGCAGGGGGAACGTCAGTGACTCCTGGGCCACGAACTTCGCCAGGGCGGGAACGGGATCGGGGGAGACGCCCAGGACCCGGTAACCGGCCGCCTGCAGGGACGCGAGCGAATCACGGAAATCGCATGCCTGCTTGGCACAGGCCGGGGTAGATGCGGCGGGGTAGAAGTAGACGATGGTGTTGCTGCCGCGGTAGGACGCCAGGCTGACGTCGTTGCCGTCCTGGTCCTTGAGGGTGAAATCCGGTGCGCTGTCGCCGGGAATGAGTCGTTCAGCCATGGTGCTCCTTGCTTGCGTTCGCGACCACCCAGCTTAGTAACAGGGGAGGCCCGGAACCGAATTGCCGGCAGATGGTTTTATATACTGGCTGTTATGCCTGACATTGAGCGTTGGCCAACCGGAAGGCTGTTGTCTACAGCGGCACGGCTCGTCGAGCACGCCTGGAACGAGAAACTGAGCCGTCTCGGGTTGACGCACGCCGGAGTGATCGCCCTGGAAGTCCTCACGGTGAAAGGCCCCATCACGCAGGTCCTGCTGTCGCAGATCGTTCGGGTCCAAGCGCAGACCATGGGAAAGACCCTGTCCCGCCTCGAAGTGCACGGCTACATCGAAAGATCCCGCAGCTCGAGCGACCGGCGCAGCCAGATTGTCAGCCTGACCGAAGCGGGCACACGGGTACTCGAAACCGCGGAGCGCCTTGAACGCGAAGTGCTGCGGGATTCGCCCGTGGACGCCGACTCCCTGCGCGCGGAGCTCAAAATCCTGGTGCGTGCCCTGTCGGAGCGGCACGCCTCGGCCGAGGTGCACGACATCGTCGCGGCCGGTTCCAGTGTCCTGCGGCCCGGTACAGAAGGCGGGCATCGGAGCTGAAGCTCCATCTGTTCCTGAAACAGGAACAGGATTCCTGAAACGAAAGAATCCCGGACCAGCCTCAGCCGGTCCGGGATTCTTCCTTTGGTGCACCCCCCGGGACTCGAACCCGGAACCCATTGATTAAGAGTCAATTGCTCTGCCAGTTGAGCTAGAGGTGCATTCAGTTGTGGTGTCCAACCCAAAGAAATAACCCTTGAACGCTTTTGCCGCTCAAGGGCCCTTCCCTTGGTGCACCCCCCGGGACTCGAACCCGGAACCCATTGATTAAGAGTCAATTGCTCTGCCAGTTGAGCTAGAGGTGCTTGTCGTTTTCGACCGCCGGAATGGAGTTTTTCCTTTTCCGTTGATCTCCGCAACGACATGTAACTCTACACGAGAGTCACTCAAAGTGCGAAATCGGCCCGGGGTGTTTTGCCTGGCCTACCCGGGGAGCTTAAGCAGCAGGGCAAAATCAGGGTTCCGGTTGTTGCTGAGGACCCAGAGCGTGCCGTCCGGTGCCAGCGATACATCCCTGAGCCGGCCGTATTCACCCGTGAAATAGGCCACCGGCGTTCCGGCCACTTCGCCTTTGAGGGGGATGGTCCAGAGCCGTTGCCCCCGGAGCGCGGCCGTGTATGCCACGCCGTCCACTATTTCCAAGCCGCTCGGCGAGGCATCGGCGGTGGACGGCCAGACGGCCTTGGCGTCGATGAAGCCCTCGCGGCCCGGGGCGCCGGTTACCTCGGGCCAGCCGTAGTTGCCGCCGGGGCGGATCAGGTTCAGCTCGTCGTCGACGTCCGGCCCAAACTCGCTGGCCCAGAACCTGCCGTCCTTGTCCCAGGCGAGGCCCTGGACGTTCCGGTGGCCGTAGCTGTACACAGGGTTGTCGCCGAAGGGATTGCCGGGCGCAGGTTTCCCGTCGGCCGTCAGGCGCAGGATCTTCCCGCCCAAGGCGTTCCGGTCCTGCGGCTGTCCACGCCGCTGCGAATCTCCCGTGCCTACGTAGAGGAAGCCGTCCGGGCCGAAGCGGATCCGGCCGCCGTTGTGCGTGGAAGCCTTGGGGATCCCGGAGAAAACGACGTCGGGCGGGCCCAGGGCGAGTTTGCCGTTTCCGTCTGCTTCCAGCTTCGCCCGGGCTATCCGGTTGTCTGATTCGGCCGTGTAGTAGAAATACAGCAGCCGGTCATCGGCAAAGTGCGGGGACAGTGCCAGCCCCAGCAGGCCGCCTTCGCCTTCGGGCACGACGCCGGGAACCTCGCCGATCGTGCTTGCCTCACCGTTCCGAACCGCCTTCAGGAGCCTGGAGTCCCGTTCGGAAATGAGGGCGGTTCGATCGGGCAGGAAGACCACCGACCATGGGATGTCCAGGCCCAGCTCGAGCTTGGCTTGGAGCGTGGGTCCCGCACCGTTCGGCGGTGTGCCGGGGGTGCTTGCGGGGGACGAACCGCTTGCCGATGTGGGAGCCGGGCCGGTTGTCGGAGAGGGAAGGCGCGGGCTGCCGGTACAGCCGGCGATCAATGCACCGCCGGAGAACAGGACAAGCAGGAGGGTGCCGGCACGAACCCGGAACCCTTTCGGTCGGGGTCTACCCTGATGGCCGCGCGATCGCTGCCGCCGGGTCGGCACCCCCGGTGCGCCTGCCTTCACGGTTCCTCCGGCACCCGTCCGTCCCTCAGTAGCGCTCCCGGCGCGGCGGACGGAAACCTGCCGCCTCGGCGTGTGCCGCCGAGAGGAACCAGACGGACGCCTGGGCTTCTTCATAGGCCGGCATGTCCTCGTCGTAGTAGGTCATGGTGTTCGCGTCGGCTTTGACGGTGAAATCGGCGGGGCCGCTGCCGTCGGGGCCGGCCGCGGCTGACCCCTCCCCATAGGGCTGTCCTGCGGCCAGGTGTCCGCCGGCAGGGGCTGCGTCTTCTGCCGGGGCCTCCCCGGTGGTCTCCGGCTCGGCCGCGGCCTGGACCTCGGGAGCCAGGCCGTCCTCGGCGGCAGCCGTTTCGGCGCCGGGCAAGGTAGGTGCATGCGGAGCCGTGTACTCAGGGTTGTGCACCGGGGCCTGCCGCGGCGGGGCGTCGCTCCAGCTGGCCTCCCACTCTGCCTTGTCGGCAGCAGCGTCGGCGCGTCGACCGGCGTCGGCGGGGGTGACGTCGTCGGCCGTCACGCCATCGACGGGGGCCTCTTCGATCGACGGCGATTCGCCGGGCACTTCCTCGTTCAGTACAGCTTCGGCTGTTACTGGTTCTGCGAGTGCGGGTTCTTCGACGGGCTCCACGACGGCTTCTGCCACGGGTTCCGGCAGGGCGGAAGTGGGCTCTGCCGCGGAGGCCGTTCCTTCGGCCGCTGCGTCTTCCCAGTCATCCACATCGCCTCCGCCGGTTTCGGCGACAGCCGGCTCCGGAACCACCGGTTCCGGTTCCGCCGCTGCCGGTTCCTGGGGCACGGGCGCCGGTGCAAGCGGCGCTGTGCCGGCAAGTGCCGCCGAGGCTGGGACGTCCATCTGCGGAGACGCAGCGGAGGGCGAGGGCGGTGCCGCATCGGCGAGGGAGGAGGTATCGGCGGGCGCGGAGGTGGAGCCCCTTCGGCTCAACAGCCACCACGCAATCGCGACGACGAGCACAATGACGATGACCCAGATCAACCAATCCACGGCAGGAGCCCTTCTGTTTGAGTGGTGCACTTGTCAGCCTTGACGTTACGGCGGCCCCCGGAGGGTGTCCAGCAACCATCCCCTAGGGTGGCCACATGGATTTCAAGAGGTTGCGGATCCTCCGCGAGCTGGCCGACCGGCAAACCGTCGGGGCCACGGCGGAGGCCATGAATGTCACGTCCTCCGCTGTATCCCAGCAGTTGAAGGCGCTGCAGGACGAGCTCGGCGTGGTGCTGGTCGAAAAGGCCGGCAGGGGGGTGAGGCTCACTGAGGCGGGCAGGGCCATGGCCGGTGCGGCCGCCGACGTTGCGACCGCAATGGCCCGGGCCGAGTCCACGATGGACGCCTACCGCCAGGGTTGGCAGTCGCGGATCAGGGCGGCCTTCTTTCCCAGCGCAGCCGAGATGCTCCTGCCCGGGCTGCTGCATCGGCTCGGACAGGTCGAGGGGGTCCGCCTCGAAGCGCATTTCGAGGACCCCGGCACCGCCGGATTCGCCGGCCTTGCCGCCGACTATGACATCGTCCTGGCGCACAGCGTGGATGGCGCGGAGCTTTTCGCCCGGCGCGGACTCGAAGTGCTGCCCCTGCTGGAAGAACCCCTGGACGTTGCCATGCCTGAGGGCCACGAGCTCGCCGCCAAGGTCCGGCTCACCGCGCACGACGTGGCCCGGTATCCGTGGATCGGGGTTCCCGCAGGCTTTCCTTTCGACACCGTACTCCGCCGGATCGAGCTTCAGGCAGGAACGACGGCGGTCCGCCGCCAGCGGTTTCCCGACCTGCGCGTCCTGGAAGCACTCGTCAAAGCCGGGCACGGCATCAGCCTGCTGCCCAGGTACACCGCCCGGAGCGGTGCCGGCCACGGGCTGGTGCTCCGGCCGATCGAGGGCGTCAGGGCCAGCCGGAGCATCGTTGCGCTGGCGCGCCGGGACGTCGCCGCCCGCACGACGGTGCGGCACACACTCGAGCTGCTCCGCGAAGTGGCAGCTGAGGTGGCCGCTCCGGCAAGCCTCAGGCAGGCAGGCGGAGGTGGACTGCCGCTTGCCTGACACATTGCTGGAATTCCGGTCAAACGTGCCCAGGTAGTCGTGGGCCGGGCTGCGGAGTCATAGACTTTGCGCCATGACTGAGCACACCCAAATTGCGACAGGCAACACACCGGACATCAAGCCACGCAGCCGGGTCGTGACGGACGGCATCCACGCCGCCCCCGCGCGCGGAATGTTCCGTGCCGTCGGCATGGGCGATGACGACTTCGCCAAGCCGCAGATCGGCGTCGCGAGCTCGTGGAACGAAATCACTCCCTGCAACCTCTCGCTCAACCGCCTTGCCCAGGGCGCCAAGGAAGGCGTCCACGCCGGCGGTGGTTTCCCCATGCAGTTCGGCACAATCTCGGTTTCCGACGGCATCTCGATGGGGCACGAAGGCATGCACTTCTCCCTGGTCTCCCGCGAAGTCATCGCCGACTCCGTGGAAACCGTGATGCAAGCCGAACGCATCGACGGCTCGGTGCTCCTGGCCGGGTGCGACAAGTCCCTTCCCGGCATGCTCATGGCAGCTGCCCGCCTGGACCTTGCGAGCGTCTTCCTGTACGCCGGCTCGATCATGCCGGGCTGGGTCAAGCTGGAGGACGGCTCTGAAAAGGAAGTCACC
Organism: Arthrobacter sp. TE26545; assembly: GCF_056279005.1. Next base: position 2,405,756 of record NZ_JBWBQM010000001.1, on the reverse strand, counting down.
CTCATCGATGCCTTCGAAGCCGTCGGTGCCTGCGCCGCCGGCAAGATGAGCCGCGGGGACCTGGACCGTATCGAGAGGGCCATCTGCCCGGGCGAAGGCGCCTGCGGCGGCATGTACACGGCGAACACGATGGCCTGTATCGGCGAGGCCCTGGGCATGTCCCTGCCCGGCTCCGCCGCCCCGCCCTCTGCAGACCGCCGTCGTGATGACTTCGCCCGCAAGTCCGGCGAGGCGGTGGTGAACCTGCTGCGCCTGGGCATCACGGCGCGCGACATCATGACCAGGAAGGCCTTCGAGAACGCCATCGCCGTGACCATGGCCTTCGGCGGCTCGACCAACGCGGTCCTGCACCTGCTGGCCATCGCCCGGGAGGCCGGCGTCGAGCTCACCCTGGACGACTTCAACCGCGTTGGCGACAAAGTCCCGCACCTGGGAGACCTGAAGCCGTTTGGCCGCTACGTCATGACCGACGTCGACAGGATCGGCGGCGTGCCGGTCATCATGAAGGCACTGCTCGACGCCGGACTGCTGCACGGTGACTGCCTCACCGTCACTGGCAAGACCGTTGCCGAGAACCTGGCCTCCATTAACCCGCCGGACCTGGACGGCAAGATCCTGCGCGCCATGGATAACCCGATCCACAAGACCGGCGGCATCACCATCCTGCACGGCTCCCTGGCTCCGGAGGGCGCCGTGGTCAAGAGCGCCGGTTTCGACGCAGACGTCTTCGAAGGCACCGCCCGTGTCTTCGAGCGTGAGCAGGGCGCCCTCGACGCCCTCGACAACGGCGAAATCAAGGCCGGCGACGTCGTCGTCATCCGCTACGAAGGCCCCAAGGGCGGACCGGGCATGCGCGAAATGCTCGCCATCACCGGCGCCATTAAGGGCGCAGGCCTCGGCAAGGACGTCCTGCTCCTGACCGACGGCCGCTTCTCGGGCGGCACCACCGGCCTCTGCATCGGACACGTCGCTCCCGAAGCCGTCGACGGCGGACCCATCGCCTTTGTCAAGGACGGCGACAGGATCCGCGTCGACATCGCCGCCCGCACCTTCGACCTTCTGGTCGACGAGGCCGAACTCGAGGCCCGCAAGGTCGGCTGGGAGCCGCTGCCTGCGAAGTTCACCAAGGGAGTCCTGGCCAAGTACGCCAAGCTGGTGCACAGCGCATCAACCGGCGCCTATTGCGGGTGATTGGGTTCCCGCCCAACTGACTCGCAGTAGTTGTCGTTTTGACGCCTCATAACGACAACAACTGCGAGCTAGTTGGGGGAGGGGTCCGCAAGATGGACTTTGACGTCCATATAGTGAGATGAGGGTTTCCCCGTTTGACACCTCTCTCACAAAGAGGGAAAACTGAACGCATGATCGCAACCGTTACCGGCACCGTCGTCGTACTTAGCAAGCGCGTGGCTTACTAAGCCGGCCGGCAACGATCTGTCACGCGCAACCCCTCGAAGAGCCGCAAGGCTGAGGGGTTTTTTTATTGCCGACGGCAGAGCACGACCGCGATCGCAGCAGTATCCCAGCAGTACCTTTCACTAACTGAAGATCCCCAAAGGAAGAGTCCGATGAGCAAAGGATCGCCGATCAGCCCCTCGCTGATGGCTGCAAAGTCCGCTGGAGCCCCCAAGGCTCCGGAAAAAGTCGACCGTGCCACTGACGCCGTCGTCGACAATGCTGCAACTCTCTCTCTCCTGTCCTCGGGCCGAACAACGTTGTACCCCCAACGGTGATGACCGGCTCGGAAGCTATTGTCCGCTCGCTCGAAGAACTCGGCGTCGACGATATTTTTGGTTTGCCCGGTGGCGCGATCCTCCCCACCTACGACCCCTTGATGGCCTCCAAGATGAATCACATCCTGGTCCGTCACGAACAGGGAGCCGGCCACGCAGCCCAAGGCTATGCCATGGTCACCGGACGGGTTGGCGTCTGCATCGCCACCTCGGGCCCCGGTGCCACCAACCTCGTTACCGCCATCATGGATGCCCACATGGACTCCGTGCCCCTCGTCGCCATCACCGGCCAGGTCTCGGCTGCCGTCATTGGCACCGACGCCTTCCAGGAGGCGGACATCGTGGGCATCACCATGCCGATCACCAAGCACTCCTTCCTGGTGACCGACCCCGAAGACATCCCGCACGTGATGGCCGAAGCCTTCCACCTCGCATCCACCGGCCGTCCCGGGCCGGTCCTGGTGGACATCGCCAAGAACGCCCAGGTCGGCAACATGACCTTCTCCTGGCCGCCGAAGGTGGACCTGCCGGGCTACCGTCCGGTGGTCCGCGGCCACAACAAGCAGGTCCGTGAAGCGGCCCGCCTCATCGCCGAGTCCAAGAAGCCGGTGCTCTACGTGGGCGGCGGTGTGGTCAAGGGCCACGCCTCGGCCGAACTGCTGGAGCTGGCCGAACTGACCGGCGCACCGGTGGTCACCACCCTGATGGCCAAGGGCGCTTTCCCCGACTCCCACCCGCAGCACGTGGGCATGCCGGGCATGCACGGTTCGGTTTCGGCCGTCACCGCGCTGCAGCAGGCTGACCTCCTGGTGACCCTGGGCGCACGTTTCGACGACCGCGTGACGGGTGTGCTGAGCACCTTCGCCCCGAACGCGAAGGTCATCCACGCCGACATCGACCCCGCTGAAATCTCCAAGAACCGCCTGGCAGACGTTCCGATCGTCGGCTCGGTCAAGGAGATCATTCCGGAACTGAGCGAGGCCGTCCGCAACCAGTTCGCGCAGTCCGGCACTCCGGACCTCGCATCCTGGTGGTCCTTCCTGGGCAACCTGCGCGACACCTACCCGCTGGGCTGGACGGAGCCGGAAGACGGACTCAGCGCGCCGCAGCGAGTCATCGAGCGCATCGGTGCGCTGACCGGCCCCGAAGGCATCTACGTTGCGGGCGTCGGCCAGCACCAGATGTGGGCCGCCCAGTTCATCAAGTACGAGCGCCCGCACGCCTGGCTGAACTCCGGCGGCGCCGGAACCATGGGCTACGCCGTGCCGGCAGCCATGGGCGCCAAGGTCGGCGAGCCGGACCGCGTGGTCTGGGCGATCGACGGCGACGGCTGCTTCCAGATGACCAACCAGGAGCTGGCCACCTGCGCGATCAACAAGATCCCGATCAAGGTGGCGATCATCAACAACTCCTCGCTGGGCATGGTGCGCCAGTGGCAGACCCTCTTCTACGACGGCCGCTACTCGAACACCGACCTCAACACAGGCCACGACACCGTCCGTATCCCGGACTTCGTCAAGCTCGCCGATGCCTACGGCTGCGCCGCACTGCGCTGCGAGCGGGACGAGGACATCGACGCCACCATCCAGAAGGCCCTGGAGATCAACGACCGCCCCGTGGTGATCGACTTCGTGGTCAGCCCGAACTCCATGGTGTGGCCGATGGTGCCCGCCGGCGTTTCGAACGACCAGATCCAGGTAGCCCGCAACATGACCCCGGAATGGGAAGAGGAGGACTAAGCATGAGCCGCCACACACTGTCCGTTCTGGTCGAAGACAAGCCCGGCGTGCTGACCCGCGTGGCCAGCCTCTTCGCCCGGCGCGCTTTCAACATCAACTCCCTTGCCGTAGGACCCACCGAAGTCCCCGGCATCTCCCGGATGACCGTCGTCGTCGACGCCGATGGCGAGCTCATCGAGCAGGTCACCAAGCAGCTGAACAAACTGGTCAACGTGATCAAGATTGTCGAGCTGACTTCCGAATCTTCCGTACAGCGCGACCACATCCTGGTCAAGGTACGTGCGGATGCCGCAACACGTCTGCAGGTCACCCAGGCTGCAGACCTGTTCCGTGCCTCAGTGGTCGACGTGTCCACCGACTCGTTGGTCATCGAGGCAACCGGTCACCCCGAGAAGCTCACGGCACTGCTTTCAGTGCTGGAGCCGTTCGGCATCCGTGAAATTGTGCAGTCCGGCACGTTGGCCGTTGGACGGGGATCCCGCTCCATGAGTGACAGGGCATTACGCTCCGCGTAAGAAGCAGCCCAGGCGCCGACTGGCAGGGCACGCTGCTTTCCCGCAGCACCACAGAATTACATCTCCAAGAAACCACTCAAGAGGAGTTACGCAAGTGACTGAAATGTTCTACGACGACGACGCAGACCTGTCGATCATCCAGGGCCGCAAGGTTGCCATTGTCGGCTACGGTTCCCAGGGCCACGCCCACGCACTGAACCTGCGCGACTCCGGCGTCGAGGTCGTCATCGCCCTCAAGGAGGGCTCCAAGTCCGTCGCCAAGGCCGAGGATGCAGGCTTCACCGTCAAGAACGTTGCCGACGCCGCCGAATGGGCCGACGTCATCATGATCCTGGCACCGGACCAGCACCAGCGCTCGATCTACAACGACTCCATCAAGGACAAGCTGACTGCAGGCAAGGCCCTGGCCTTCGCCCACGGCTTCAACATCCGCTTCGGCTACATCGAGGCTCCGGAAGGCGTCGACGTCATCCTGGTTGCCCCGAAGGCCCCGGGCCACACCGTGCGCCGCGAATTCGAAGCCGGCCGTGGCATCCCGGACATCATCGCCGTCGAGCAGGACGCTTCCGGTTCCGCTTGGGAGCTCGCCAAGTCCTACGCCAAGGCCATCGGCGGCACCCGCGCCGGTGTCATCAAGACCACCTTCACCGAGGAAACCGAAACCGACCTCTTCGGCGAGCAGTCCGTCCTCTGCGGTGGCGTGTCCCAGCTGATCCAGTACGGCTTCGAGACCCTGACCGAGGCCGGCTACCAGCCGCAGATCGCCTACTTCGAGGTGCTGCACGAGCTCAAGCTCATCGTTGACCTCATGTGGGAAGGTGGCATCGCCAAGCAGCGCTGGAGCGTTTCCGACACCGCCGAGTACGGCGACTACGTCTCCGGCCCGCGCGTGATCACCCCCGAGGTGAAGGAAAACATGAAGGCCGTCCTGGCTGACATCCAGTCCGGTGCCTTCGCCAAGCGCTTCATCGACGACCAGGACAATGGCGCCGTCGAGTTCAAGGCGCTGCGTGCCAAGGCTGAGCAGCACCCGATCGAGGGTGTCGGCCGCGAACTGCGCTCGCTGTTCTCCTGGCAGCAGCAGGACGCCGACTACGTCGAAGGCTCCGCAGCCCGCTGAGGCCGCTGCCCCTAGGGCATCGCCTCATTTGAGCGTCCGTCCGGCCATCAGGCCGGGCGGACGCTTTTGTATTCGACGGCGCCGTATCCGGAACGTGAGTTTGTTCACAAGAAGCCCAGGGCGTACGTAACATCGACCCCGGGCGCCGGAAACGCCGTCGGGGGGCGATATTCTGGGCGGGACCCGGTTCTCAGTTCCGGGCAACGCATCCGCTCCTTGTCCACAGTCCTGTCCAAAGTAAGGTGCCACCCCGTGTCAGACACGAAACCCGTCGTCCTCATCGCCGAGGAACTTTCGCCCGCAACGATCGAGGCGCTCGGCCCCGACTTCGAAATCCGCCAGGTGGACGGTTCTGACAGGTCTGCGCTGCTGCCGGCCATCGCCGACGTCGACGCCATCCTGGTCCGCTCGGCAACCCAGGTGGACGCGGAAGCGGTTGCCGCCGCCAAGAACCTCAAGGTGATCGCCCGCGCAGGCGTCGGCCTCGACAACGTCGACATCAAGTCGGCCACCCAGGCCGGCGTCATGGTGGTCAACGCCCCGACGTCGAATATCGTCTCCGCCGCGGAGCTCACCGTGGGTCACATCCTCAGCCTGGCGCGCCACATCCCGCAGGCCAGTGCCGCGCTCAAGGGCGGCGAGTGGAAGC